>JBEKMO010000079.1:0-23446 GCA_050008465.1 Bryobacteraceae bacterium | reverse complement strand
TCCCGCAGCTCGACGCTGAAATTCTTGCGGATCTCCTTGTTGGTGGAATTGGCGCGCGTGACGATTGTAGCGGCATGGTCCCCGTAGGCGCATGACAACAACTCGGCGTGGTTTGAGTTCCAGTACAGCTCGTCGGAGAGCATGACCACGAAATGCGGCCCCGGAACGTGCTCGCGGGCCAGCAGCACCGAATGGGCGAGTCCGAGATCCACGCGGTCGTTCTGAACGTAACAGATGCGCACGGAGTAGGCATCTCCGTCTCCAAAAAAGCGCCGGATGCTGTCGCCGTGCTGGCCCAGGACGATCGCACAATCGCGAATGCCGAGCTGGTCGCGCATGATGGTGAGCGTGTAATGGAGCACCGGCCGGCCACACACATCGAGCATCGCTTTGGGGATGAAGCGGGTGTAGGGATAGGCGCGCGTGCCGCGGCCAGCGGCCGGAATCACTCCCACCAGGCCGGCCATCAGTTGAGCCCTTCGACCGGAGGGCGCCGGCGAATGCCGTACCGGACCACAGCCGCTATCCCCCGGAGCGCTTCGACGACATGACGCATTTTGGAACGACCCTGGAACCGGGCTTGATACTCGACCGGAACCTCGGCGATTCGGCAAGATCGGGAAACATGCGCCGCGAACTCAACGACGAACGTGAAGCCGCTCTCCTGGAACCGGTAGCCGTCCACCTGGTTGCGGCGGAAGGCCTTGATCCCGGTATAGAGGTCCGTCAGGCGCTGGCGGCACACGATGTTGAAAATGCCGGTGAGGAACCGGTTGCCGAACCTCCGGACAGCGCCCATCGCCGGCCGCCGCCCGCCACAGAACCGGGAGCCGTAGACCACGGGACTGATTTGGAGCGCGTCCAGCAGCGCGGGGATTGATTCCGGAGGGTATTCGAGGTCGGCGTCGATCGTCACGACGGCGAAGCCCTTCCCGTGCGCGATGCCGTCCCGAAGACTCTTGCCATAGCCTTCGTTGCGGTCGTGACGGATGGTTTCCACCCCCCGCGCGCGCAGGCGGTCCAGGGTGCCATCCGTAGAGCCGTTGTCGACGAAGATCAAGGAAGCCCGGGGACAGGCGAGCGTCAGGCGGTCGACCAGTTCGTCCACGCATCCCGCCTCGTTGAGGATGGGAACTACGATGTCCACTCCCTCGGCCGTAATCACTCCCTCTATTCTGCCCGAACTGGCCGGGTCCGGGCGGGACGCGCGAAGTAAATCGACAGAACCGCCAGCGCCACCGTCGCGATCAGAAACATCGCCCACGCGGCGATCAACACCGGCGGCGCCATCCACGCCGGCTTGTACAGCGTCAACCGTTGGAATATAGCCTGAAATCCGCCGTGGCCTAGTTGGGCCAGACGGAACGCGGGAAGTCCCCCGTTCGGCAAATGGGAGATGAAGCCGGTGTAATAGGGCCACAAATAAATGTGCGTGCCGAAGAGCTCCAACGCACCGAGAGCGATCACCAGAATCGGGCCGGCTGCGGCCTTGAATCGTGGCATGGCCGTGCGCAGGCCCGCGAACAGCAGGACTGAAATCGGAGCAACCAGACAGCAGGCGTACCAGCCAAAGGCGCCGGCGTGACCATAAACAACCTGAGAACCGACCGCGAAGTATGCGATCGCCAGCGCGAACGAGAACACGAATGCGCTTAGGAGCGCAACGCCGGCGTTTCTTTTCCCTACGAGACAGACGACCCCGGCCAAGGCGACAACGCACAACGCAGCCATCGCCCAATACATCCATCCGCGGACCACGATAAGGCTCCAGTTCCCGGTCCACAGGAAAGTGATCCAGGCGAAATCGGCGGCTTTTAGAGCCGGAAACCGAAGCAGCGTCCTCGCCATCTCGGCCAGACCCGGATGTACCAGGATGACGTTCCCCGTCGGAGATCCGGTGGTGGCCCAGGTCTGCCAATACCACCAGCCGGCGATCGCCGCTGCTCCCGCGAGCGCGATCGTCATCAATCTTCGTGCGTCCCGATAGAACAACAGTAAGACAATAGGCGCCAGAAACGCGAGGAAATAGGCTTTGGTCAGTAGCGCTGCGCCAAGAGAAAACAGGAGTGCCGCGCGCTTGCGCTCGAGCACCGACCATACCAACACCGTGCCCAGGCCGATGGCCAGTCCTTCGTTTGCCACGTGTGTGGCGGTGAACGTCAGGACCGGCATGGAGGCGATCAGAGCCGTGGCCCCCAGCGCGAGAGTCGAGCTGCCGAGAACACGTAGGGCAATCAGAAATCCAAAGGGGAGGCACAAGGACGCCAGCAAGACGCAAAAGATGCGCATCACGATAACGCGGGAGGTCAGGGAGATATCCCCCGTGATGCGGTACAACCCGGCGGAGAGCCAGTAGAACAGAGGCGGTTGCTGGAACTCGTAGATTATCCCGCTGTTGGGCGGGAAGCTCTTGTGTCGCGCTTCAGGCGGCAGCTTCCAGTACTCGTCGTAAGTCATGCCACCGTTCTTGGCAGGCACTCGGGTGAGACTCTCGGCGACATCTTGGGGAACGGGCGTGGTACGGGAAGGCTCGCGGCCCTCGGTGGCCAGGAACTCGATGCGGGCGTAATGGGCGTACTCGTCGAAGCCTTCCCACAGCGGAATGGCACAGGCGTAAAAGGTCCCGCGCAGGACGAAACATGCCCATAGCAGCAGAACCCAGTAGCGAGCCGTCACAGGACTGTGAACCTCATCGTTTTTTTGGCATTTCAGAGTACCTCAACGAACCCAGCTCCATCAAACGCTGTCAACTCGGTGATTGAGTGTACTGTCCCAGGTTTGGGCCCGGCGCCAGCGGTCCTCGAAAAGGCCCTTCATGGCCTCGCCCAGGCCCGCGTGGTCGAACAGGACGGAGGTCCAGGTCGGGCAGGTGATCACCGGGTCGAGCAGAGCGATCAGCCCCACCCGGCAGTCGAACAGCGCGAGTTTCAAAGGCAGGGAGTCGGCTAGGCGCACCTCCACCCCGGCATGCTCGTACTCCTCGAGGCGCTGGCGGTGCGCCTCGTCGAGCGAGCCGGCCTGGAGCAGCAGGCGGCAGCGCGCCCCTCGCGCCCGCGCCTGCTTCACGAGCTGCTCATCGAGTGGGTCCACGGCGTAGGGCGGGCGGGAGAACTCCAGGTATTCGGACTGGACCTCGGCCAACATACGGCGGTACTGCGTAGCGGTCTGCGCGGGATCGTTGACGATGCGCAGGAAGTCCAGCGTGCCGCGCCCGCCCTGCCCTTCCGAATACGCGTTGCTGAGGTCGTCGATCAGAGCCGAGGCGGAGCGGCACTGCTCGGCTAGTTGCTGCTCGATCAGCTTGCGTTTGCGCGAGAGGTACGCCGGAATCGCCAGGCCCGGCTCCACCGCCGAGAAGAGCTTGGTCTTCTCCTGCACGACTTGCGCGAAGCCCTTCTCCGTCAGGCTGTCCAGCACCTCGTAAATCTTCTGCCGCGGCACATGGGCCCGGGTGGCCAACTCCAGCGCCTTGAACCGGGGGTGGCCCACCAGCACCAGATAGGAGCGCGCCTCATAGGCGTTGAGGCCGGTCTCCTGCAAGCGCCGCCAGAAGCGTTGAAAAGCGGTGTCGGGCATAGCACATACAATACCAGAGACGCGATGCGAGCGACACGGTGCGCTACCCACGATTGGTAGAATCAAAATGATGGCTCGCTCCCCCGCCGGCCCGGCGGTCTCGGTGGACCGCTTCTTCGAGCTTTCGCTGGTCGGGTTGGTGGCCAGTGGCTACCTCGCGGTGCTGGGTTCGGCCTTCCTGGACGCACCCACCGCCATCGCCGTTGCCGTCGGGCTGGTGTTGCGGGCGCTGCTGGTTACCGGCGTCCTCCGCGTCCAGCTCTCCGTTCGCGCGGTCAACGCGCTCGCAGTTGCCTGTATCGGCTTCTATCCTGTCGACTACCTGTACGTGTCCAGGGAATTCATGCCCGCCACGGTTCACCTGGTACTTTTCCTGGCGGTGCTCAAGATCCTGACCGCGCGGGCAACGCGGGACTACGCGCTGGTGGCGGGGATCGCGTTTCTGGAGCTGCTGTTCGCCTCGGTGCTGTCGACCAACCTGAGTTTCTTCCTGTTTCTGGCGCTTTTCCTGGTGTTCGGCCTGGCCGCGTTCGCCAGTTCCGAGATCCGCCGGTCGATCCGCAAACCCCGCAATCTCGCTCGCGGCGGGCTGAAGAGTTTCCACTGGAGGCTGGCGGCGCTGACTCTCTCGGTCGCGCTCGGCATCCTGGCTCTGACTGGAGGCCTGTTCTTCCTGCTGCCGCGCACGGCCCAGGCCGCTTTCCGCCACCTGGCGCCGCAGCGGTACCGCGTCCCGGGGTTCGCCAACGAAATGATGCTTGGGGAAATCGGCCAGATCCGGAAGTGGCGAACCCCGGTGATGCACGTCCGGTTCTTCGACGCCGAGCGCCCAACCGGCCTAAAATGGCGCGGCGTGGCGCTGGCCCAGTTTGACGGGCGGCGCTGGTACAACCCCTCCGAGGTGGGCCAACCGCTCACGGTGACCGATGGTCTGCTGAAGCTGCGCGAGCGCTCGCGGGCGGCCGGCATCCGCTACGAGGTGCAGCTCAGCTCTATGACCTCGGACGCACTGTTCTTTGCCGGGAGTCCGGTTCTGCTGCGGATCAATTCGGCCCGTGTGATCCGGACGTCGACGGACAGCTACCGGCTGGGCAGTGGAACCCCCGAGGGGCTGCACTACGGCGTCTACAGCGCGCTGGAGGAAAGCGCGCCGCTGCTGGAGGCTCGCCGGCTTTCCGAGGAGGAGCGCCTGCTCCACCTGCTGCTGCCGCCGGTGGATCGCCGGATCATCGAGCTCGCCCGCCAGGTGACCCAGGATCTGCAAAGCGATGAGCAACGCGCCCGGGCGATTGAGTCCTACCTGCGCACGCACTACGGCTATTCGACCGAACCGCTTTCCCTCCGGGCGCCCGACCCGCTGGCCCATTTTCTGTTCGAGCGCCGCAAGGGCCATTGCGAGTACTTCGCCTCGGCGATGGCCGTGATGCTACGCGTGGTGAACATCCCCGCGCGCGTGGCAAACGGGTTTCAAAGGGGGGTCTACAACCCGGTGAGCGGATGGCTGGTCATCCGCGCCTCGGATGCGCACAGTTGGGTGGAGGCGTGGCTGCCTGGCCGCGGCTGGACCACCTTCGATCCCACTCCACCCGATCCTAACCCGGCCGCGGACTCGCTCTGGAGCCGGCTGGGGTTCTACCTGGATGCCGCCGACACCTTCTGGCAGGAGTGGGTGCTCAACTACAACCTCGACCGGCAACTGATCCTGGCCGCGCAGATGGAGGATTCCAGCCGCACGCTCGGGTCGAGATGGCTGGACCGGGTGCGGGCCACCGTAGCGCACTGGAAGACCGCCGCGGCCGCTTGGGCCAGGCAGTATGGGGTGGCCACGCTAATCGCCGCGCTGCTCGCATGGATGGCCTGGCGGTACTTCCCACACCTGCGCACGTGGTGGAAAACGCTGGCCCGGGTGCGCCAGGTGCAGCGCGGAGCGGCGCTGGCCTCCGATGCCACTCTTCTGTACGCGCGCATGCTGGTTCTGCTCAAGCGGCGAGGGTTCCAGAAGCCCGCTTGGGTCACCCCCGCGGAGTTCGCGCGTCTGTTGCCGGCCTCCGAGACGGCCACGCTGGTAGCGCGGTTCACAGCGGCCTACAACGACTTACGCTTCGGCGGAGACCGCGAGGCGGCGCCGCGGATGATGCAGTTGCTCCAGTCCTTGGAACATCAGTAGGTAAGATTCCGGCCAGCTTTCAGCGATTTTTCCCGGCCCCAGACCACTAACACACTTTAGGGGCTCCCCCCCCATAAGCGTTAATTGGTGGCGCACGCACTCGTGCGTGCCGCGTCGAGACTCTTCTCGACGCACGGTGTCGACCTCGACACGAGTGTCGAGGCAGCACGCAGGAGTGCGTGCGCCACGAAGAACGTCGAAAACAGGTCTTAGTTGACGCTTATGGGGGGGCTCCCCCCGGTGTGTTGTCCGTGGCTCTCGTGGATCATTGTGTCGCGTCGCTGTTGGTCCCGCTGGCCGTGTGGATCCTCATCAGCGGGCTGGACGATCTCTTCCTGGACCTGGTCATCGCGTGGAACTGGTGCCGCTGCCGGTTCCTGGGCGCTCCCCGAATCGCGCCGCCAAGCGATGCCGAATTGGGAAGGACGCCGGAAAAGCGCGTCGCGGTGTTCGTCCCGCTGTGGAGGGAGCACCGGGTCATCGGCCGGATGCTCGAGAACAATCTGGCGTCCATCCGCTACTCAAACTACGACTTCTTCATTGGCGCTTATCCCAATGACGAGCTTACGGCAGACGCAGTCCGTGAGGCCGAGGCGCGGTTCCCCAACGTTCACCTGGGACTCTGCCCCCACGACGGCCCGACCTCAAAGGCCGACTGCCTGAACTGGATCTACCAGCGGTTGCTGATCCACGAGGAGCGGAACGGAGTCCGGTTCGAGGTCGTCGTGCTGCACGATGCCGAAGACCTGATCCATCCGGAGGAGTTGCGCTGGATCAACTACTACACCGGGTCTTTCGGGATGGTGCAGATTCCCGTGCTCCCCCTGCCCACGCCGCTGCGCAAGTTCACGCACGGAGTCTACTGCGACGAGTTTGCCGAGTACCAGAGCAAGGACATCCCGGCGCGGCAGCTCCTGGGCGGTTTCATCCCTTCCAACGGAGTCGGCACGGGTTATGCGCGCTGGGCGTTGGAGAGACTGGCCGAACGAGAGAGCAACCGCGTCTTCGACCCCGGGTCGCTGACCGAAGACTACGATGCCGGATTCCGGCTTCACCGCCTGGGCTGCCCGCAGCGATTCGTGCCCATCCGGATGGTCGCTGGCGAGCCGGTAGCAACGCGCGAGTACTTCCCGGAGGTCATTCAGCAGTCTTTGAAGCAGCGGACGCGGTGGGTGACGGGCATTGCACTGCAAGCCTGGGAGCGGCACGGCTGGAGAGGGGGCTGGCGCCAGGCGTACTGGCTCTGGCGGGACCGCAAAGGTCTCATTGGAAACCTCGTCACGCTGCTCGCCAACGCCGTGCTGGTCTATGGCCTCGCGACCTGGCTGTGGAGCCGGCACACCGGCGGCCAGTGGGGCCTCGCGAGAGCCGCAGCGCATCCGGCCGCCGCTTTCCTTCTCTGGACGACGCTGCTTCTTGGGCTGGAACGCGTCGCAGTGCGTTCGGGCTGCGTGGCGCGGCTCTACGGCTGGCGTAACGCTCTGACCGTGCCACTGCGCATCTTCTCCGCGAACTCGATCAATTTCCTGGCCACGGTTTCGGCGCTGGGCCGTTATACCGCCGCTCGGGCGAGTGGGCGACCGCTGGGATGGGTTAAGACCGAACACAGCTACCCGTCCCGGGCCGCCCTGAACAATCACCAGCGCCGATTGGGCGAGATCCTGGTGGGGTCGAGCTACATCGGCGAGCAGGATCTCCAGGCCGCCCTGGCTTCCAAGCCGCCGGATGTGCGCACTGGCGAACATCTGATCGCGCTCGGACTTCTCGGCGAGCAGGACCTCTACGAGGCGCTCAGCTTGCAGCACATGATTCCCTTCCTGCGTCTCGAAGGGTGGCAGGTGCCATTGTGGATTGCGCGCGCCCTGCCCGCCGCGGAAGCGCGCAGGTGGAAAGTGCTTCCGTTCAAGGTACGCGCGGGGAGGCTCTATGTCGCCGGCCCGGAACTACCCACCGACCAGATGCGTCGCGAACTGCGGAAGCACACCGGTCTCGAGATCCAGTTCCACTTCATCACGCCGGGCAACCTGCGGGAGCTGATGAACGAGCTGCTGGGACGCACCAGCGCGGCATCGTAGCCAAATCCGCTGGTGTCCTGTCCGCTCCCTTGCGGTCGCGGCTCGGCTGCGATGTCCCGTACTTGCGGGCGCCTACCGAGCCGCGCGCGCCAGCAAGCGGTCGGCAGTTGCGCGGGACGGGCCGCTAGGTTCGGTAGCTGGCGTTGATGTGAACGTAGTTCTCCGTGAGGTCGCAGGACCAGAAGCGCGTCTCACCCTTTCCGTCCCCCAGAATCACGAAGCGGATCAGGCATTCCCGCGCATCCAGCTTCTGTTTCAGCTCGCGCTCGGAGAACCCATCGGCGACGCCGCGGTGGCAGACGCGCACATGCTGCATGAAAATATCCACCGCGCCGGGGTCGAACTCCACGCCGCAATTTCCGGCGGCCGAGAGGATGCGCCCCCAGTTGGGGTCCGAGCCGGCGATGGCGGTCTTCACCAGAGGCGAGTTGGCGATTGCGCGCGCAATCTCAGTTGCGGCCCCGTCGTCTCTAGCGCCAAGGACGTGAATGGTGACCAGCTTCCGCGCACCCTCGCCGTCGCGGGCAATCTTCTCCGCCAGGTCTTCCATCACCCAGGAGAGCACTTCCTGGAATACGAGACGCTCCTTGGCATTGGGCTGGATGCCGGAAGCGCCGTTGGCCAAAAGAATCAGTGTGTCGTTAGTGGAGGTGTCGCCGTCGATCGAGAGCCGGTGGTAGCTGCGCTCGCAGGCGGCCGCAAGCATGGGCCGCAACAACCGCGGCGCAATGGCGGCGTCGGTCATTACAAAAGCGAGCGTGGTGGCCATCCGCGGATGGATCATGCCGCTGCCTTTGGACATGCCGGCGATGTGCACGACTCCGGTGCGCAGCGGCACCTCGCCAAAGGCCATTTTCGGCACCTGGTCGGTGGTAAGGATGGCGCGCGCCGCGTCGGCGAAGCCGCTCTCGGACAAGCGGTCGAACAGGCGCGGCAGGGCATCGACGATGAGCTTGGAGTCCAGTTCGACGCCGATCACACCGGTGGAAGCGGGCAGCACCTCGGCGACCGGCGTCTTCAGGAGCCTTGCCACCGCGCGGCAGGAGGCCAGCGCGGCCCGGCCGCCGGAGCGGGTCGCACAGTTGGCGTTGCCGGCATTCACCAGGATCGCGCGGGCCACCCCCCGCGACGCCCGGAGGTGCTCCCGCGCCAGCAGCACCGGCGCGGCCTGAACGCGGTTCCGCGTGAACATCGCGGCCGCCGAGGCCGGCGTCTCCGAGAGGATCAGGGCCAGATCGTCCTTCTTCTCTCTCCGAATGCCCGCGTAGGTGGAAGCGTAACGATAGCCAACCGGGAGTTTCACCTGCTTATCTCCAGCACTTCATTCTCGCCTACTTGATAGCCGTTCAGGAAATCCGCCGCGGACATGCGCCTCTTCCCTTCAACCTGAACCTCGACGAGCTCGAGCGACGTGCCGCCGCCGCAGGAGGCAAACAGGCGCCCCTTGGCCCCATGAAGCGAGCCTGGCAGGCCCGCGACCTCGCCCCCAACCCGCGCTCTCCAGACCTGCAACTGACGTCCGCGAAAGCGCGTGGTCGATCCCGGCCACGGCAAGAAACCGCGAAAGCGATTATAGACCTCCGCCGAGGTCCTGGTCCAGTCGATCCGGCCGTCCTCCTTTCGCAGGACCGGGGCGAACGACGCGCGCGTGGAATCCTGCGGAACACCCACCAGGGTTCCGTGCGCCAAGCGCGCCAGGGTCTCGACGAGCAGCTCGGCGCCCATGCGTGCCAGGCGCCCGCTCAATTCCATGGCGGTCTCCTCGGGCCCGATCGCTGTCTCGGCCTGAAGCAGGATGTCGCCCGTGTCGAGCCCCGCGTCGATCCGCATGGTGGTCACGCCAGTGCGCGTTTCGCCGTTCGCGATGGCCCATTGGATGGGAGCCGCGCCGCGGTACTTCGGCAGCAGCGAAGCATGTACGTTGATGATGCCGTGCGGAGGGATGTCGATGATCGGCTGCGGGAGGATCTTGCCGTAACCGACCACCACCATCGCCTGCGGCCGCAACTCTTTCAGAAAGCCGGTCACTTCGGGCTGGCGGACGCGCTCGGGCTGGTGGACGGCCAGCCCGAGCCGCAGCGCGGCTTCCTTCGCTGGCGGGGCGGCGAGTTCGTGGCCGCGTCCCTTCGGGCGGTCGGGTTGCGTCAGCACGGCGGCGATCTCGTGCCCGGCCGCGACGATGCCCTCGAGCGTGGGAACGGCGAATTCAGGGGTGCCCAGGAAGATCAGCCGCACGCCGCTACTTCCAATCGCCAGCCTTCATGCGCTTGCGGATCTTGCGCCGGATGAGATCGCGTTTGAGCACGCTGATGTGATTGATGTAGAGCCTGCCGTTGAGGTGATCGGTCTCGTGCAGGAAAGCACGGGCCAGCAGATCCTCACCCGTCCTCTCGAAGGTCTCTCCCTTGGCGTCCCGAGCGCGGATCGTGACCCGCTTCGCGCGCTTCACCGGTTCCCGAAAACCCGGAATGCTCAGGCATCCTTCCTCTTCGGTCTGCGCGCCCTCCACTCGAACGATTTCCGGGTTGATGAGCACCAGCCGCTTTTGAGGGTCCTCGCCGGCGGAGGGATCGATGACGGCAATCCGGCGCGGGATGCCGATCTGCGGAGCCGCCAGACCGACGCCCTTGACGGCGTGCATGGATTCGAACATATCCTCCAGCAGCTTGTGGAGCTCCGGCGTGTCGAACTCGGTCACGGTTTCGGCCGGGGTCTCCAGCACGGGGTTTCCGTATTTCACGATCGGGTAGATCATCAGAATTCTCTAAGCCGGTCCAGATAGGCTTTGAAATTCCGCCGTGTTTCGCCCAGCGAGTCGCCGCCGAATTTCTCGAGGAACGCCTGGGCGAGCACGAAGGCAACCATCGCTTCGCCGATGACGCCAGCGGCCGGTACGACGCAAACATCGCTGCGCTCGTAGGCAGCCAGGGCCGGCTGGCGGGTAACCAGATCGACGGATTCCAATGGCCGCCGCAGCGTCGAGATCGGCTTCAGGAGCCCGCGGACGACGAGGTCCTCGCCATTGGTGATGCCGCCTTCCAGGCCTCCCGCGCGATTCGAGCCACGTGTGAATCGCCGGCGCTCGCCGTCATAGTGGATGGTATCCTGCACGCGCGATCCGAATTCGGACGCCGCCTGCGCCGCCCTGCCGATTTCGACGCCCTTCACGGCCTGAATGGAGACGATCGCCTGTGCCAGGCGCCCGTCCAGCCGCGTGTCCCAGCAGATGTGCGAGCCCAAGCCGGGCGGCACGTTGTGCGCGACCACTTCGAACACGCCACCCACCGTGTCGGCGGTGCGGTAAGCCTCGTCCACAACCGCCTTCATCTTCTCTTCCACCTCGGCATCCACGCACCCCAGGAGGAGGCCAGCCTCTTTGCTGCTCAGCACAACGAGTTCGTCCCAAGCGACGGGCCGCTCGAGCCGGACCGGGCCCACCGCGACGACGTGGCTCAACACACCGATATCGAACTGCGAGAGAAACGCCTTCGCGAGCGCCCCCACGGCCACGCGCGCGGCGGTCTCCCGCGCGCTGGCGCGCTCCAGGATGTAACGCGCGTCGGGGAGGTCGTACTTGAGCGCGCCGGCGAGATCCGCGTGGCCCGGGCGCGGGCGCGTGACGGCCCGCTTCTTCTCCTCCGAGCCCTCGAATGCCTCCACCGGCAGCGCCTCTGCCCAGTTCCCCCAGTCGCGGTTCCGAATGAGGACGGCAATCGGCGAGCCGATCGTGTGCCCGTGGCGGACGCCGGAGACGACCTCGGCGCGATCGGTTTCGATCTTCATGCGACCGCCGCGGCCGTAGCCCTGCTGGCGCCGCCACAGTTCGCGATCTACGCTTTCAATCGACACCGGCACTCCGGCCGGGAGCCCGGTGAGTGTCGCCACAAGGCATTCACCGTGCGATTCTCCCGCCGTCTCAAAGCGAAGCATTGTTAATCTTCCCGGAATCCGTCCCGCCCGACCGGGCTCGTTCCATCGTAGCGAAGACTGCGAACTTTCAGCAACTTGGACGCCCTCCAGTAGACAGTACCAGGCGCGCCCCCCCTATAAGAGCACGACGCCACCCCGCTGAGTTTCCCTCCCAGGGCGCCACCCTTCGATTACACTAGCCAGTAAAGATCCGGGTGGGGAATATCTTGCAGGCACTCTTTACGGGCAGATTACGGCAGGGCAGCTATGGAAAAGCTTGA
Organism: Bryobacteraceae bacterium; assembly: GCA_050008465.1. Taxonomy (GTDB): domain Bacteria; phylum Acidobacteriota; class Terriglobia; order Bryobacterales; family Bryobacteraceae; genus Fen-330. The sequence continues at coordinate 11,438 of JBEKMO010000079.1, read as the reverse complement.
GCGCCTTGCGGGGCGAGTGGCGCACGGATTCAACCAGTTGGATGGCGAGAGTCCCGAGGAGATTCTGGAGACGGCTCCGCTGGTGTCGCAACTAGCCGATGAGCTGGCGTCGCGCCAGCAAAGCTCGGCTCCCACTTCCTTGCGCCTCCCTTCGGACACCTCATCGGAAAGCCGGGCCGCGCTCCTGGTCGACGAACGGCCGGAAGACCGCCGACTGGTTCGCGAGATGTTGCAGCGGCTGGGCTACACGGTTCTGGACGCGGAGAATGGCGCCGAGGCGCTCGAACTCTGCGCGCGGCATACCGGTCCCATCCACATCATGTTGGCAGGCGTGTTGATCGAGGACATGAGTGGCCGCGAGTTGGCCGAGCGGGCCTCGTGCCTGAAACCCGAGATGCGCGTCATTTACATGTCAGGCTACACCGATGACGAGATCATGTCTTGCGGGATTCTCGGTCCCGGCGTCGCGGCCCTCCAGAAGCCGATCACCTCCGAAGCCCTCGCGCACAAGCTGGCCCAAGTGGCTGAAGCAGAGTACGCGTAGCGCGAACCCGGCCGCCGGCGGCGGGAACTACTGCGTCTTTCCCTTGCCCTCGATCACGCTCTCGGCGAAGTAGTTGACGATCTTGGCTTCGTCGCGAGCCACTTCGTAGTAGGCGTTCCGCAGGAGCTGCTCCTTCCGGCCGCGCAGCCCATCGCGGATGATCTGCTGCACGCGCGGATCGTTCAGGTCGCGCTGGCCGGCAGGCTCCTTGGAGATCACCTTCAGGATGCGGTAAGCGCCCTGGCTGGGAATGATGGGAGAGACTTGGCCGGGCTGCATGGCCATGAGCAGCTTGCGGACTTCGGGGCTGGACTTGTCGAACGCCGACATCGGCAGGAAGCCCAGGTCGCCGCCGTTGGGCGTCGACTCGGGGTCCTCGGAGTAGTTCTCCGCCAGCATGGAGAACTCGTCACCCTGGCGCAGCCGCGCTTCGATCATCTGGATCTTCTTCCGGGCCTGATCGTCATTCACCGCCTTGTCGTTTTTCAGGTTGCGTGCGTTCGGGTCCGGCGCCGAGGTGACCAGGATCTGCGCCAGGTGAATGGTAGGCTCCGCGCGGTTGAAGCTGGCCTTGTTCGAGTTGAAGAAATCGGTGATCTCTTTGTCGGTGATAGCGATTTTGGAAATGATCTCGCGATTGACCAGCTTCTGGATGCTGAGCTCGCGCCGCATTTGAGTCTTGAGATCGCTGGCGGTCATCTTGCGCGTCTCGAGCTGCCGCTGGAACTCCTCCTGGGTGTAAGGCGCCTTGAGCTCGTTGAACTTGGTCTCCACCTCGGAGTCGGTGGCCAGAAGCCCAAGTTTCTCGGCGCGCTGGAGCATGATCTCGTTCTCGATTAGCGTGCGGAGCACTTCCATCTTCTGAATCGCCACCACGTCGTCGCTCGCACGTTCGCCGGAGGAGGAGAACTGCGCCAGGTAGATGCGGTCGATGTCGCCGTGGGTGATCGGTCGGTTGTTGACCGTGGCGGCCACATTGGCGGGAGGGGACTTGTGGCAGCCCGTCAGAACCAGCAAAGCAGTCAGCGCGTAAATGAGCTTTTGGAGTCGCATGATGAGAAGTCCATTCTAGCCGATCGCTCCGGTTGGTGAACGGCCCCTATGAGATCGCCGCACGGAGCCTCTCGAGTTCTTCGGCTTCTCCGAATTTCAGCCCTGCGAGCGACGGCTGGATGCCTCGCAGCAACCCCGTAAGCACCGAGCCAGGGCCAACTTCGACGAACCGCTCGCAGCCGCGCGCGGCCAGCAGCCGGATGGACTCGACCCAGCGCACGGGACTAGTGACCTGGTCGATCAAGCCCCGGCGCGCTTCGCCGCCCGAGCGGATCTCGCTGGCGTGCGCGTTGTTGACCAGCGGACAGCGCAAGTCGGCGAAGGGCGCCTGGTTCAGATCCACGGCCAGACGCTCCTGAGCGGGCCGCATCAGCGGGCAATGGAACGGTGCGCTGACGGGCAGCAGCACGGCCCGGCGCGCGCCGGCCGCCTTGGCTAGTTCCATGGCGCGCTCGACGGCCTTGGCGTCGCCGGCAATCACCACCTGGTCGGGCGAGTTGAGGTTGGCAGCCGCCACGACCTCGCCCTGGGCGGCCTCTGCCAGCACCGCCTCCAGCCTGCCTTCGGGCAACTTCAGCAGGGCGGCCATCGCGCCCCGGCCCGCCGGCACGGCTTCCTGCATATAGCGCCCGCGCTTCCGCACCAGCACCACGGCATCGGCGAACCGCAGGCTGCCGGCGGCCACCAGAGCCGAATACTCGCCCAGGCTGTGCCCGGCGACGTAGTCCGGCTCAAGGCCATTGTCCCGCAGAACCCTACACGCCGCGACCGAAACGGTGAGGATGGCGGGCTGGGTGTTTTCCGTGAGTCTCAAGGCCTCTTCCGGGCCCTCGAAGCACAGGCGTGAAAGCTCGAACCCCAGTGCCTGGTCGGCTTCTTCGAAGACAGCGTGGGCGGAAGGGAACGCCCGGGCCAGGCTCTCACCCATGCCGGCGAACTGCGAACCCTGTCCCGGAAACAGAAATGCGACGCCCATGGCAAACCACTCATTGTACGACGAGGGGGGACTGCGCCTTACAAATTTTTACAGGTGCCTCACAGAACCTTTGCGTGCATCGCAGCGTCCATCTACAGTGACGAGGGGGAACTGACGATGAATCGCGTGATGAATCTCCCCACCCCAAGACAAACCAAGGGTTGGGTCTATTGCCCGATCTGTACGCATACCGTCGAGGCACAGGTCGTCACTTTCGGGAGGCGGATCATGGTGAAGCCGGGCCAGAAGTGCTCGCGTTGCGCTTCCTCGCTGGAGGCCGCCTGCGTTCTGCGGCACGAGGTTGCGGCGTAGGCCCCGTCAGCGCCGGAGCGAACACGCGGGCGGCGCTGAAACCCTGACTGCCGCTACAACTCCCGCGGAACGGCTTGCGCTGGGTCCGCAGGTGTGGTTTAGTGGGAAAAGAGTCCTCCATGCGCAGGAAAAGGAGCCCGGCTTCGGACCCGGTAATTTCGAGCGAGATCCTCGACAAAGCGAAGCGGGCCGCGCACCCCGACAAGTTGCCGCGCTCCTCCAAGTGCACGGTGTGCGGCGCCGAGTGCGCCTCGAATACCTCGGAACAACTCTGCTGGGTGTGCCGCCGCCTGAAGATCAGCGCCTGGCACGAATCGGAACAGCAGATGCCGGCTCAGGAATAAGACTCTGGCGGATGCCGGCTTCCCTCCCCCGCTCACTCGCAGACGCTACCGGCCAGCGCTAACCCCAATACTGTTCACTTTGTCTTCGTGGGGCGGACCTCTGGTCCGCGGGCCGACGTCTACGTCGGCCCTCCCAGACTGCGGGCGGAGGCCGGACCAAAGGGTCCGGCGCGCATTGCGGCTACCCCTTTGCCGGGTTGCCGGACTCAGGGTCGATTCCTAGCTCCGCGAGGGCCGTGCGCGCCTGCTCGGAGCTGAACTTCCCGCCCCGGGACAGGCGCGAGAGCGTCGCGGCTACGATAGCCTCCGCGTTCACCTCGAAGAACTTCCGCAGATGCTCCCGGTTCTCGCTGCGGCCGAACCCGTCGGTGCCGAGCGAAACCAGCCTGCCCGGAAGCCATGGGGCAATCTGGTCGGCCACCGCCTTCATGTAGTCGCTGGCGGCGATGATCGGTCCCTCGGCCCCCTCCAGGCATTCCACGAGATAGGGCCGCCGCTCGGGCTCGGCCGGGTGGAGACGGTTCCAGCGCTCGACCGCCAGTGCGTCCCGGCGCAGCTCGTTGTAGCTGGTGACGCTCCAGACGTCCGCGGCGACCTGGTAGCGTTCCGCGAGCATCTGCTGCGCCTTCAGCGCCTCGTTGAGGATCGGGCCGCTGCCGAACAGTTGCCCCACCGCCGCGCCGCTCTCCGCCGCCTTGTAGCGGTACAGGCCTCTCAGGATGCCCTCCCGCGCGCCCTCCGGCATGGGGGGTTGCGCGTAGTTCTCGTTGCCGATCGTCAGGTAGTAGAACAGGTCCTCGTGCTCCTGGTACATCCGCCGCAAGCCGTCCTGGACGATCACGCCGATTTCGTAGGCGTAGGCCGGGTCGTAGGCCGCGCAGGTCGGCAGGACGCTCATCAGCAGGTGGCTGTGACCGTCCTGGTGCTGCAGCCCTTCGCCCGCTAGCGTGGTCCTTCCGGCGGTGGCGCCCACCAGGAAGCCCTTCCCGCGCGAATCGGCGAACGCCCAGATGAGGTCGCCCATGCGCTGCAATCCGAACATCGAGTAGTAGATGAAGAACGGGATCATGGGCAGGCCGTAGTTGGCGTACGCCGTCCCCGCCGCGGTGAACGAAGCCATCGAGCCGGCCTCGGTGATGCCCTCCTCCAGGATTTGGCCGCTTTCCGACTCCTTGTAGTACAGAAACATCTCCTGGTCGACCGGATGGTAGAGCTGTCCCTGGCTGGCGTAGATGCCGATCTGCCGAAACAGCGATTCCATTCCGAACGTGCGGGCCTCGTCGGGGATGATGGGGACCACCTGCCTGCCTAACTTGGGATGGCGCAGCAGCAGCGTGAGCACGCGGACGAACGCCATCGTGGTCGATACTTCGCGGCCCTGCGAGCCGGTGAGCGTTTCGGCGAAATAGTCGAGCGGCGGCGCCTCGACGCTGATCGGGCGCGGGCTTCGCTGGGGGAGGTATCCGCCCAACTCCCTCCGGCGCTCCTGGAGATAGAGGATCTCCGGGCTGTCCTCGGGCGGACGGTAGAAGGAGATGGTATGGATGCGCTCCTCGGTGATGGGGATTTCGAAGCGCCGGCAGAAGTGCTCCATTTCCTGTTCGTTCAGTTTCTTCTGCTGGTGAGTGACGTTGCGGCCCTCGCCCGCCTCGCCCAATCCGTAGCCCTTGATGGTCTTGGCCAGGATGACGGTAGGCGAGCCGGTGTGGTCGCAGGCCCGCTGGTAGGCGTTGTAGACCTTCTCGGGGTCGTGACCGCCCCGGCGCAGCTTGAGCAATTGTTCGTCGCTCAGATCCGCCACCAGCTCAAGCAGTTCGGGGTGTTTTCCGAAGAAATCCTTGCGGATGTAAGCGCCGTCGCGGGCCGCGTAGGTCTGGTAGTCGCCGTCCAGGCACTCGTTCATGCGCTGCACCAGCAGGCCGGTCTTGTCGCGCTCCAGCAGCGGGTCCCAGTCGCTCCCCCAGATCACCTTGATCACGTTCCAGCCCGACCCGGCAAACACCGCCTCCAGTTCCTGGATCACCTTGCCGTTGCCGCGCACCGGGCCGTCCAGCCGCTGAAGGTTGCAGTTGACCACGAAGATCAGGTTGTCCAGTTTCTCGTTGGCGGCGATGCGCAGCGCGCCCGTCGACTCCGGCTCGTCCGTCTCGCCGTCGCCCACGAAAGCCCAGATCTTGCGCGGCGCCGGCTGAAGCAGCCCGCGTTTCTCCAGATAGCGCATGAAGCGCGCCTGGTAGATGGCGTTGATGGGGCCCAGTCCCATCGAGACCGTCGGGAACTGCCAGAACTGCGGCATCAGCCAGGGGTGCGGGTACGAGGACAAGCCCGGGTGCTCGCGCAACTCGTGACGGAAGTTCTCCAGGTGTTTCTCGGTGAGCCGGCCCTCCAGGTACGCCCGTGCGTAGAAGCCCGGAGAAGCGTGCCCCTGGAAGTAAACCAGGTCTCCCGGCTGATCGCCGTAGGCGGCGCGGAAAAAGTGGTGGAAGCCCACCTCGACCAGGGTGGCCAGCGACGCGTAGGTCGAGATGTGGCCGCCGATCCCGTGGTCGTACTTGTTGGCCCGCACCACCATCGCCAAAGCGTTCCAGCGGATCAGGCTCTTCAGCCTTCGCTCGAGGGCGCGATCGCCCGGATAGGACACCTGCTCGTCGACCGGGATCGTGTTCACGTAAGGCGTGTTGACGTAATAGGATGGCGCCGCCCCGGACACCCGCGCCCGGTTCGCAAGCTGGTCCAGCAGGAACGAGGCGCGGTCCGGACCGGATTCCTCGACCACCTGGTCCAACGCCTGCAACCATTCGGCGGTCTCCTGAGGGTTGAGGTCCTCCGCGAAGGACATTTTGGCCTTGATCATGTTCGGGAGTTCTACCCCCAGAATAGCGCGCGGCGTTGGACCGCGCCTACGGGATCTGCTTCCCGCAGAAGGCGCAGAACCGGGCCTCCCGCGGCTGCACGAGCGCCCGACCGCACGAGGTACAAAGCCGGCGGCCCCCGACCCAAGGGTGTCCACGACCACGCAGGACATTCACCGCGACGATGAAGCCGAGCATAAGAACCACGGTCAAAATGCCGAAGGCGACGAACAGCAACTCTGGCAAGCCTATGTTGCGCATACAGGCATCATACACCGCGTCGCCGAGCCGCAACCGCAGGGGAGCGGTCTGGGCGCCCTACCAGCGCACCTCGATTTCGTAGTCGTCCGCGCCGCCCGCGCCGTCGATCTCGAAGACCAATTGGTAGTGGTTGCCGCGGGAGGGGTACTCCACAATCTCGACGCGGCCGCGGCCGCGCAGCAGCTTGACGACGACATTTGGATTATCGAGGGCAGGCAGGCCGCGGGCAAATTCCGCCCGTTCTCCCACGATCGGCGCGCCGCGGATCACCTGGCTCATCGCGGCGCGGCCCCCGATAACCACCCGGATGCGGCCATCCACGCGGCCCGACCAGAGCACTCCCCGCCACGCGAACTCAGTCCCGGCGTCCTTGCGATCATGCGGCGACCAGTTAAGGGCGAACCCATAGTCGCTCGAGCCTCCCTGCGGGTCGCGGATCGACACGCGCGCGCGGTACCCGTTGGATTCGCGCGGCTGCTCGAGCAGGCGGACCTCTCCGCGCCCGCTGGTCTTCTCCAGGGTCACGGTCACCTCGCGGCTGGGCAGCGGTTTCGAGAAGCGGAAGCGGCCGCTGGTGACCTGGTCGCCGCGCCGCGCCTCGGCCTCACAAACGCTGCCGTGGCAGCTCACGATCGCCTCTCCGTCCACGCGCCCGCTCCAGGTGATCGATTCGCGGCGGCCGCGCGGAGGCGCCATCTGCGGCGCCGGCTCCCAGTAGAACGCCAGCGAGTACCACGAGCTGCCGGGCTGCCGGTCTTCGATGCTCACCGAGAGCGTGTAGTTGTTGTCGAGGCGCGGCTGTTCGAGGATGTGGACGCGCCCGCGTCCCTCGACCACCTCCAGACGGACCTCCTGCCGGCTCTCGGGCAGAGGCTGGTTGAAGTGGAAACGCTGCCGCTCGACCGGCAGGCCTTCCCGCGCTTCCGCCTGCACGCGGTTCCCGCGCACGTGCAGCACGCTGATGCCGTCCACCTGCCCTTCCCAGATCAATTGGGGCTGGTCCTGAGCCGCCAGAAGGGGAACCAGCAGCGCGGCCAGGGGGATTAGTTTGCGCATTCTATGCGATCCGAAACAGGGGCTTGGTCTCTTTCGCGCCGGCCAGCAGGTCCTCGCGCTCTTGCCTGGTGAGCGGCTGGAATTCGGCGGCCAGCTCGAGCGCCATCTGGTAGATCTTCTCATCGCCCGGAGGGATCGCGGCGGTGATGTCCTCAGAAAGAGTGAAACGCAAGGCCTTGCTCGCCAGCTCGCGATCCTCGATCGGCTGGTACCAGGCTTTGGGATGCCCGGTCTTGGTCTGATCGGTTCCGTGCGGCAAGGGCGTGTGAGCGAGCGCTTTCAACGCCAGCCGCGCCGCGCCTTTCTCTTTGGCCCGCGCGATGACTCGCGGCCCGAAATTCGCCTGGGCGAAGCTCACGAAATTGATGGGGAACAGAATCGAGTCCAGCGGGAATCGGTCCAGCATGGCCAGCGCCGCTTCCTCGGAATGGGCCGAGCAGCCCAGGTAGCGCACTTTGCCCTGTTGCCGCGCCTTGACGAACGTCTCCGCGGCGCCGCCCGGGCCGAGGATCTGCTCCACGTCCTTCATGGTCGTGACCGCATGGAACTGATACAGATCGAAATGGTCGGTGTGGAGGCGCTCCAGCGAACGCTCGAATTCCACCCGCGCACCCTCGGCGTCCCGGTGCATAGTTTTGCAGGCCAGGAACACCTTCTGGCGGTACGGACGCAGAGCATTGCCGAGCTTGATTTCTGCCTCGCCGTCCCAGTATGACGGCGCGACGTCGAAGTAGTTCACGCCGCGGTCGAACGATTCGGCCACCATGCGGTCGGCATCCTTCTGCTCGAGGCCGACCACCACGATCCCGCCGAAGCCGATGATCGACAGTTGCACATCGTCGCGGTAACGCCGTTTCGCCAGAGGCCGCTTGGCCGCCCCAAGCCCGGTCGCCGCGATGGCAGTTCTGAGGAAATCCCGTCGCTCCATACAACCCAGTCTACAATCCCGTCACAGGGCCCGGCGCCGCGGAGGGCGGTTACTTCTTCTTGCCCTGCGCGGCAACGGCTTCCATCGCCGCTCTCACCTTCTCCGGGTCGCCGAGGTAGTAGCTCTTGAGCGGTTCGAGGTTCTCGTCGAGCTCGTACACCAGCGGCATGCCGGTGGGAATATTGAGGCCGACAATCTCCTGGTCGGAGATCTTGTCGAGGTACTTCACCAGCGCCCGCAAGCTGTTGCCGTGCGCGGCGACGATGACCTTCTTCCCCGTGCGGATGGTAGGCGCGATGACCTCATACCAGTACGGCAGGAACCGCGCCACGGTGTCCTTGAGGCATTCGGTGAGCGGAAGCTCATCCTCGGTCAAGTCCGCGTAACGCGCCTCGTGGCCGGGATAGCGGGGATCGTCCTTCTCCAGCGGCGGAGGCGGAATGTCATAGCTCCGCCGCCAGATCTTGACCTGGTCCTCGCCGAACTTGGCGGCCGTCTCCGACTTGTTGAGTCCTTGCAGGGCGCCGTAGTGCCGCTCGTTCAGCCGCCAGGAATTCTGGACCGGGATCCACATCAGGTCCATTTCGTCCAGGACAATCCAGAGAGTTCGAATGGCCCGCTTCAGCACGGAAGTGAAGGCGATATCGAAGGTATAGCCCTGGGCCTGGAGGACCTGGCCGCCTTCCTTGGCTTCCGCGATGCCCTTCTCCGAAAGATCCACGTCGGTCCACCCGGTGAACCGGTTCTGCTTGTTCCAATCGCTCTCGCCGTGACGAACCAGTACGACCTTGTACATGGGATTCCCTTTCAACTCGCGGCCCACCACCCGCCGGTCCACTCGCCTTCCTTCTACGAGTTACGGGCTACGGGCTGCGAGCTTATTGCCTGAACGCCTTCCTGCCGGCGAACTGGGCGGCCGGCCCGAGCTCCTCCTCGATGCGCAGCAACTGGTTGTACTTGGCGACGCGATCGGTGCGGCTGGCCGAGCCGGTCTTGATCTGCCCGGCGTTGGTGGCCACCACCAGGTCGGCGATGAACGCGTCCTCGGTTTCGCCCGAGCGGTGCGAGACCACCGCGGTGTAGCCCGCCTCGGCGGCCATGCGCATCGCGGCCAGCGTCTCGGTCACGCTGCCAATCTGGTTGAGCTTGATGAGAATCGAATTGGCGACCCCCTGCTCGATTCCGCGGGCCAGGCGCTCGGTGTTGGTGACGAACACGTCGTCGCCGACAAGCTGGATCTTCTGGCCCAGCTTCTCGGTCATGAGCTTCCAGCCAACCCAGTCGTCCTCGGCCATGCCGTCCTCGATGGAGACGATGGGGTACTGGCGAACCCAGTCCGCCCAGAACTCCACCATCTGCTCGCTGGTTCGCTCGCTCTTGTCGGACTTCTTGAAGACGTACTTGGCCTTTTCGGCGTCGTAGAACTCGCTCGCGGCCGGGTCGAGGCAGATGCCGATCTGCTCGCCGGGCCGGTAGCCCGCCTTGGCGATGGCCTCCAGGATGACTTCCAGGGCCTCGACGTTAGACTTGAGGTTGGGCGCGAAGCCGCCTTCGTCGCCGACGGCGGTCGAATAGCCGCTCTTCTTTAGCACGGCCTTCAGGTTGTGGAAGACCTCGGCGCCCATGCGCAGGGCTTCGGAGAACGTGAGCGCGCCGTAGGGAGCGATCATGAACTCCTGCGGATCCACCGAATTGTCGGCGTGCGCGCCGCCGTTCAGGATGTTCATTCCCGGAACGGGGAGCACGCAGGCGCCCACGCCGCCCAGGTAGCGGTAGAGCGGCAGCTTGCACGCTGCCGCGGCCGCGCGCGCCGTGGCCATCGACACCGCCAGGATCGCGTTGGCGCCCAGCCGGCCCTTGTTCGGCGTGCCGTCCAGCGAGATCATTACCTGGTCGATTTCGGCCTGGCTGACGGCGTTCAGGCCCTTCACGGCCACCGCGATCTCGTCGTTGATGTTCCTCACTGCTTTCTGCGTGCCCCTGCCGAGGTAGCGCGACTTGTCTCCATCGCGCAGCTCCACGGCCTCATGCTCTCCGGTGGAGGCGCCGGATGGTACCGCCGCCCGTCCCATGCTCCCGTCGGCCAGCCAGACATCGGCCTCCACGGTCGGATTCCCGCGCGAGTCGAGAATTTCCCGTCCAACCACTCTTTGAATACTCGTCATGTTTCAATTGCTCCTTGAAGACTAAGATTGCGAAGAAGGCCTACACGGCCTGCCTGTTGGCGTAGGGTTCCTGCCGGGTGTAGGTTTCCTGCTGGTTACAGATGACCACGATTCCCGAGTCGGTCACCGTGTAGCCCTTGCCACGGTCCTCTTGAAGATCATAACCGATTACGCTGGACTCGGGGATCTTGACCCCGGACCCGATGATGGCCCGCCGGATGCGGCTGTAGCGGCCGACTTCGGCCTCGTGCATCAGAATCGAGCTTTCCACCTCGCAGTAGCTGTTGATCCGCACGCCCGGCGAGAGTACCGAGCGCACCACGCGCCCGCCCGAGACGATGCAGCCGCCCGAAACGATGGAATCGATGGCCACCCCCATGCGCCGGCCTTCCTGCGCAAAGACGAACTTGGCGGGGGGCTGCTGGAGCAGGTGGGTGCGGATCGGCCAGCGCTGATCGTAGAGGTTGAACTCGGGGGTCACCGAGACCAGGTCCATATTGGCGTCGTAGTACGCCTCGAGCGTGCCGACATCGCGCCAGTATTTCACGCTCTTGTCGTTGAGGTCGGTAAAATCGTAGGCCACCACACGCGCCTGGCGAATCTCTCTCGGGATCACCTCCCGGCCGAAATCGTGGCTCGAGTTCGGATCCTCGGCATCCTCCTTCAGCGCGCGCAGCATCACTTCGGTGTTGAACAGGTACACGCCCATGGAGGCGCTGACCATTGCGGGATTGAAGACCGAGCGCACCGGGCGCCCGTGTTCCGGCTTCTCCTCGAACCCCACCACGCGGTGCTCCGCGTCGATCTCGACGATTCCGAAACGGCCGGCCTCCTCGGGGGAGACCTGGATGGTCGCCAGCGTGACGTCGGCCTGGTGCTGCCGGTGCCAGGCGATCATCTCGTGGTAGTTCATCTTGTAGATGTGGTCCGACGCGAGCAGCAGCACG
>JBEKMO010000078.1:0-23783 GCA_050008465.1 Bryobacteraceae bacterium | reverse complement strand
ATCAGCGACCGCTTCCTGCCGGACAAGGCCATCGACCTGGTCGACGAAGCCGCGGCGCGCCTGCGCACCGAGATGGACTCCCGCCCCACCGAGCTCGACGAGCGCCTGCGGCGCATCATGCAGCTCGAGATCGAGCGCGAAGCCCTCAAAAAGGAGACCGACACGGCTTCCAAGGAACGTCTCGCCAAGATCGAAAAGGAGCTGGCCGAGCTGCACGGCGAGGCCGACGCGCTCCAGGCGCGCTGGCAGAACGAGAAGCAAGCCGTGGCGCGGCTGCGCACCTTGCGCGAGCAGATCGAGCAGACGCGTCTCGAGATCGAGCAGGCCGAGCGGCAGTACGACCTCAACCGCGCGGCCGAGTTGAAGTACGGCAAGCTCATCCAGCTCGAGCGGCAGCTAAAGGCCGAGCAGGACGCGCTGGCCAAACAGGATGGCGCCTCCCGGCTCATCAAGGAAGAGGTGGACGAGGAGGACATCGCCCACGTGGTGAGCCGCTGGACCGGGGTCCCGGTCTCCAGGCTGCTGGAAGGCGAGATCGGCAAGCTGCTGCACCTGGCCGACGAGCTCCACAAGCGCGTGGTCGGCCAGGACGAAGCGGTCTCGGCGGTTTCCGAAGCGGTCCTGCGCGCGCGCAGCGGCCTGAAGGACCCCAACCGGCCCATCGGCAGCTTCATTTTCCTGGGGCCCACCGGCGTCGGCAAGACCGAGCTGGCGCGCGCCCTGGCCGAGTCCCTGTTCGACGATGAGCGCGCCATGATCCGCATCGACATGTCCGAGTACCAGGAGAAGCACACCGTAGCACGGCTGATCGGCGCGCCTCCCGGGTATGTCGGATTCGAGGAGGGCGGGCAGCTCACCGAGGCCGTGCGGCGCCGGCCCTATTCGGTGATCCTATTCGACGAGATTGAGAAGGCGCACCACGACGTCTTCAACGTGCTGCTGCAAATCCTGGACGACGGCCGGCTCACCGACGGCCAGGGCCGCACGGTGGATTTCAAGAACACGCTAGTCATCATGACCTCGAACCTGGGAAACCAGCGCCGCGAGCGGAGCAGAGAGGCCATGCTGGAGGATTTGCGGCGCCACTTCCGCCCGGAGTTCTTGAACCGCGTCGACGAGATCGTTATCTTCCACTCGCTTTCGGAAGCCCAGCTCGGCCAGATCGTCGAGATTCAGCTCGACCGTCTGCGAGCGCGCTTGGCCGAGCGATACCTGCGCATCGAGCTCACCGACGCCGCCCGTACATTCCTGGTGCGCACGGGCTACGACCCCAGCTACGGCGCGCGCCCTCTGAAGCGCGCCATCCAGAAGGAGATTGAAACGCCCCTGGCCCGCCTGTTGCTCAAAGGGGACCTCCGCGACGGCCAGACGGTCGAGGTGGACCTGGACGCCGCGCGCGGCCAACTCCGCTTCACCCCGCGTGCGGCTGCCGCCGAAGCCTAGCGAACCCCGCGCAACTCGTTAAGACTATTGGCCAGCGGAACCGATAAGTTGATTGTCATGTCAGGGTTCTGCGGTCTGGCCCTCGTGCGCTTGGCCACCTTCATCGCTATTGCCGCGGGCGGGGCGAGCGGGCTGGTGGTTCTGGGTCTGGCAGCGGCCCTGATCCTGTTCTTCGCCGCACTGGCATGGGTCGCGTTCCTGAGGCGGGAAGTGGACAAGCTGAGTGGAGTCGTAAGCGCCGCACTCGTGTCCACGACGGACGGCATTCTGATGGTGGATCATTCCGGAAAGGTCGTCGCATTCAGCCGAAGGTTCGCCGAGATGTGGCGCATTCCCGACCCCGTTCTCGCTTCCCAGGAAGACAACCAGGCGCTCGGATGCGTCCTCAATCAGTTGAAAGACTCGGACGCGTTCCTCGCCCGGGTGCGGGAGCTGTACGCAACTCCCGAAGCAAATAGCGATGACGTTTTGCAGTTCAAGGACGGAAGGGTCTTCGAGCGGCATTCGGAGCCGCTGCGTGTAGCCGGAAAATGCGCCGGGCGGGTCTGGGCATTCCGGGACACCACCGACCGCGCGCGGGCCGAGGAAGCGCTGAAGCAGGAGCGCAACCTGCTCCGCGCATTAATGGAGGGTGTGCCGGACTACGTCTACGTGAAAGACAGCGAGAGCCGGTTTCTCCTCGCCAACAAGGGGGTCGTGGAATTGATGGGTGGGACCAGCGCGAAGGACCTCCTGGGGAAAACCGACTTCGATTTCTACCCCAAGGAACTGGCGACGCAGTACTACCTCGACGAGCAGCGCATCATCCAATCCGGTCAACCCTTGTTCAACCGGGAGGAGCCCTGCCAGGGCCCCGCGGGCGAACCGAGGTGGAACCTGACCACCAAAGTGCCCTTCGACGACGGGTCGGGCCGGATCATTGGAGTGGTGGGCTGGGGCCGCGACATCACCGAGCAGAAACGGATTGCGGAGCAGCTCCGGCAGTCAAAAGAAGCGGCCGAGGCCGCCAGCCGCGCCAAGAGCGAGTTCCTGGCCAACATGAGCCACGAAATCCGAACTCCCATGAACGGCATCCTGGGGATGACCGAGCTGGTCTTGGGTACGGAACTGACCGCCGAACAGCGCGAGCACCTCGAAATGGTCGATTCGTCGGCGCATTCCCTGCTGACGGTCGTCAACGACATCCTGGATTTCTCGAAGATCGAAGCCCGAAAACTCGAGCTGGACTGTATCGAGTTCGACCTCCGCGACAACCTGGAGACGACCACCAAGACGTTCGCGATACCCGCTCAACGGAAAGGACTGGAACTGGTCTGTCGGGTTCGACCGGAAGTTCCCGCGCGGGTTCGAGGCGACGCATTCCGGCTGCGGCAAGTCCTCACCAATCTGCTGGGCAACGCGCTCAAGTTCACGGAGCGGGGCCAGGTGGCGCTGGAGGTCGCCTCCGACCCTCCGGACCAGGACAGCGTTACGCTGCACTTCTCGGTTCGTGACACCGGCATCGGGATCCCGAAGGAAAAGCAGGAACTCGTGTTCCGCCCTTTTTCGCAGGCGGACACCTCAACCACGCGGAGGTACGGAGGTACGGGCCTTGGATTGACGATTTCCGCTCACCTGGTCGAAATGATGGGCGGCCGCATCTGGGTGGAGAGCGAAGCCGGCCAGGGCAGCACGTTTCATTTCACCGCTCGGCTCGGCGTGGCCGAGGTCGCCCCAACCGCCAACGTAGTCGAGCCAGCAAGGCTGGTCGATATTCCCGTGCCGACTACCGGCGATTCGGTGCGGGAGAGACGACGAGGTTTGCGCATCCTTGTGGCTGAGGACAATCGCGTGAACCAGATTCTGATCGTCCGGTTGTTAGAAAAGCAGGGTCACACTACCGTGTTGGCCAGCAACGGCCTGGAGGCTTTGGCAGCCCTGGACAAGCAGGCCTTCGACGTGGTGTTGATGGACGTGCAGATGCCGGAGATGGATGGCTTCGAGGCCGCTACCATCATCCGGCAGAGGGAGAATGACGCCGGGGCCCACCAGCCGATCATTGCGATCACGGCGCACGCCATGAAGGGCGACCGGGAAAGGTGCCTGGCGGCAGGCATGGACAGCTACGTTTCAAAACCCGTCCGCCCGGAGGAACTGTTCGAGGCGATCGATGCGCTGGTCACCGCGCCGCCGGTCGGCGCTTCTCTGCCGTAACAGCCGTCGCCACTCTCATTCGAGCTCGCCGCGGGCCAGGCGGCGCACGAAATCCACGTCGCCGTCCAGGAAGTCGTAGTGCGGCAGCCGCTCGCGCGCTTCCCATCGGATCGCGGTGAAATCGAGGTTCTTCGGCTCTCCCGAATACTCCGTGACGCGGAAGAAGATGAGCAGGATCGGAGCGCGCGCGTGGTAGCGGTACTCGTAGCGCACGATCTCGGCGCCGATATCGGCCTGGATGCCGAGTTCCTCCTCGAGTTCCCTCTGGAGCGCTTGGCGCGGCGTCTCCCCGGCCTCCACTTTGCCACCCGGAAACTCCCACTTCAGCTCATGGCGCGCTCCTGCCTTGCGCTGGCACACCAGAATCCGCCCGTCGCGCTCGACCACGGCGGCAACCACCATCTTCAACCGGCTGCTCACGAACCAAAAGGATAACGGAAGATCAGGTCCGTGTGCAGCAAGCCTCCGCGCGACAGCTTCCGGAAAGCGTTGCGATAATCGAAGGGTGAAGCCCCTCATCGCCTTGGCCTTTCTTCTCGCTGCGCCCGCCGGTCTCGACCAGCGCCTGTCCCGTTGGCGCCCCGTCGAGATGCCGTTCCACTCGGCGGTTCTGACCGCCCGCGAGCGGCAGATGGTCGACAAACTGGTCGAGGCCTGCCGGTTCCTGGACGACATCTTCTGGCGCCAGAGCGACCCGGAGGGATTGAAGCTGTACCGGTCCGCAACCCAGCCGGCCGTCCGGCGTCTATTGATGATCCACGGCGGCCGGTTCGATCTGCTCGACGCCAACCGCCCCTTCATCGGCTCCGAACCGGCGCCGCTGGGACGAGGCTTCTATCCCAGAGACCTCACAGCCACCGAGATCGAGCGCTATGTCAAAGAGCATCCCGGGAAGAAGGACGAGGTCTACAGCCCCTACACCGTGGTGCGCCGC
The DNA here is from genome assembly GCA_050008465.1 of Bryobacteraceae bacterium. Taxonomy (GTDB): domain Bacteria; phylum Acidobacteriota; class Terriglobia; order Bryobacterales; family Bryobacteraceae; genus Fen-330. The sequence continues at coordinate 19,213 of JBEKMO010000078.1, read as the reverse complement.
CGGGGCGGGGAACTGGCCGGTATCCCCTATCACGAGGAGTACCGCGAGTTCCTCGAGGGCGCGGCAAAGGCCCTCCGCGAAGCTGCCGCGCTCAGTCCCGACGCGCAGTTCGCGAGCTTCCTCCGCCTCCGCGCGGATGCCCTGCTCAATGACGACTACTACGCCAGCGACCTGGCTTGGCTGGATCTGAAGGACCCCAAAGTAGACCTCATCTTTGCGCCTTACGAGGTCTACCTGGACGATCTCCTTGGTGTGAAGACCTCCTACGGGGCGGCGATCCTGATCCGCAACGAAGCCGAGAGCCGCAGGCTCGCCGCCTGGGAGAGATACATCCCGGACATTCAGGATGCGCTGCCGCTCGCGGCCGAGGACCGCCCCTCCAAGCGCGGCCACGCCAGCCCCATGGAGGTGGTCGATTCTCCGTTCCGCGCCGGAGACTTGCGCCACGGATACCAAGCGGTCGCCGACAACCTGCCCAACGACCCCAAAATCCACGAGCTGAAAGGCTCGAAGAAAATCTTCTTCAAGAATTTCCTCGACGCCAGGGTGAACCTCATCATTCTGCCGATCGCCCGCCGCCTGATGCCGCCCGAAGATGCTTCGCGCGCGAGCGCCGAGGGCTACCTGGCCGGCACCGTGATGCACGAGATCGCCCACGGACTCGGCCCCGCCTACGCGCGGCGGAACGGCCGGCGTGTAGACATCCGCGCGGCCGTCGGGCCGCTCTACTCGGGCCTCGAGGAGGCCAAGGCGGACGCCGTCGGCATGTTCGCCCTGAAGTGGCTCGCGGACCGCGGCGCGCTGGCCGCCGACAACCTGCGTGAGGGTTACGCTTCCTACGTGGCTGGGCTGCTGCGCACCTTGCGCTTCGGAACCGCCGAAGCCCACGGCGTTTCCGAGATCATGCAGTTCAACTACCTGCGCGGCCGGAAGGCGATCGTCTACGAAGCCGGGCGCTACGGCGTAGACTATTCGCGCATGCCCGCGGCTGTTGCCGCGCTCGCCAAAGAACTGCTCGAGATCGAAGCTGCCGGAGACGCCGCGCGAGCCCAGCGCTGGTTCAGCCAGTACCGCGGGGTCCCGCCCGAACTCGACCAGGCCCTGCGCTCGATCGACGACATCCCTGTCGACATCGACCCGGTCTTCTCATTCCCCGACCAGTAGGATAAGGCTCTGCCTTGTCCCGGTTGCGCCGCTGTGGGATCAACAGGCCACAAGCCACAGGCCACATGCCCCTTGTACACTGATATCTTATGAAGCTCACCTTCTGGGGCGCGGTTCAGACCGTCACCGGCTCCATGCACGAACTGCGCGTCAACGGGACTCGCTGCCTGCTGGATTGCGGGCTGTTCCAGGGCCACCGCAAAGAGGCGCGGGAGCGCAACAGCAATTTTCCGTTCCGGCCCGATCACATCGACGCCGTCGTCCTCTCGCACGCGCACATCGATCACAGCGGCAACCTCCCCACCTTGGTGAAGAACGGCTTCGCGGGCCCGATCTACGCCACGCCCGCTACCGCGGACCTATGCGCGCCCATGCTGCGCGACTCCGCGCACATCCAGGAGAAGGACGCCGCATTCGTCACCAAGCGCTTCCACCGACGCAAAGCGCTCGATCCGAGCGCCACCGACGGCGCCGTTCCGCCGCTCTACAGCGCCGAGGACGCGGAGGCCACCCTTCCGCTGTTCCGCCCGGTTCCGGTGGCCGCCGAGCAGGAGTTGGCGCCCGGGCTTTCCTACCAGCCCTACGACGCGGGCCATATCCTCGGTTCCTCGGCCGTCGTCCTCACCAATCGCACGGGCGGCAAAGAAATCCGCCTGGCCTTCTCCGGCGACGTCGGCCGCGTCGGCCTGCCTATCACCCGCGATCCCGACGCGCTCCCCCCGGTCGACTACCTGATCATGGAGAGCACCTACGGCGGCCGTCTGCACAAGGACCCCGGCGTAGTGGCCGACAAGCTGCTTAACGTGGTCAACCGCACCTGCGCGCGCGGCGGCAAAATCATCGTGCCCGCCTTCGCGGTTGGCCGCACGCAGCAGCTTGTCCTCCTGCTCCACGAATTGTTCGATCAGCAGCGGATTCCTAACATCCCCATCTTTGTCGACAGCCCGCTCGCGGTGGAAATCACCGAGGTCTTCCGCAAGCACGTCGAGCTCTACAACGCGGAAGCCAACCAGTTCCTCAAGCTGGGCGAGGATCCGTTCGGCTTCAAGCGCCTGCGTTACATCCGCGACGTGGGCGAATCGAAAGCCCTCAACGATCTCCGCGGGCCGTTCATTATCATTTCCGCCTCGGGGATGTGCGAAGCCGGACGCATCCTCCACCACCTCAGGAACAACATCGAAGACCCGCGCAACACCATCCTCATCACCGGATTCCAGGCCGAGAACACGCTAGGCCGGAAGCTGGTCGACAAGCTCCCCGAGGTCTCCATCTTCGGCGAGCCGATGCGCCTGCGCGCCGAGGTCGAGACCATCAACGAGCTCAGCGGCCACGCCGACCAGCGCGAACTGCTCGACTGGATGAAGCCGTTCGCCAAATCGCTGCGCCGGGTCTTCCTCGTGCACGGCGAGCCGGTGCAAGCCACCGCGCTCTCCAAGGCCATCCAGGACCGCTACAGCCTGGACGTCGTCATCCCCAACCGCGGTCAGAGCTTCGATCTGGTTTGACAGCCGGAGCCGCTGCGGTACTAGCGCTGTTTCCGCGGGTACTGGAACGATCAGGCTATTCACCAGCCCCCGCATTGGCCCTACTGTTGGTCGAGTGAGCCTGCTGATCCAGTTCTCCTACTTGCAGTTGCTGGACATCTTGACCACGCTGGTCTTCCTGTCCGGCGGCGCGAAGGAGGCCAACCCCGTGGTGCGGCTCGCGTTCGCCGTTTCCCCTTCGCCCCTGATCGGGCTGCTTTCGCTCAAGCTGTTCGCCATCGCCATGGCCGTCTACTGCTGGCGTACCTCGAGAACGCGCCTGCTCAACCTCGCCAATGTTTTCTTCGCCGCCCTCGTCACCTGGAACCTGCTGGCGCTGCTGGCCCGCGGGTAGTGCCTGAAAGCTGCGTTGACGCGAAAACGGGACAGCGTTCGAAATGCGCCTTGCTGGGTAATCAGGCCGGTTCCGCAGGCCTGGGTCTTCAATGGCCATTCGTTTACTCATCCCCTCGCGCGTTCCACCAGCGCGATTTCCTCAGCCGTCAGCCCATACAGGTCATACACCAGCCGGTTAATCTCTGCATCCATCGCGTCAATCTGGCGCTGTACAATGGCCCCCTGCGCAACAGACTTCGCGGCGGCACGCTGCTTGTTAAATGCGATCATCGAATCGACTAGCGTTACCATGCGGTCATGGAGCCGCTTGTCCGCCGGGTCGCTGAAGTCAACTCTTCGGAAAGGTAAAGAGCGAACCTTCGCCAGCTTCACCTGTGGGAAAACTCTCCCCGCCTCCTTGACAGTTTCGACATAAATGAAGTTCAAGAATGTGGAGTTCAATAAACCAAGGATATACCGCAGGTCATAATCATGATTCAGAAGAACACCGGCCTGCAGGGTATTGGCAAACCAATGAGGCCCAATGATAGCGGCTCGGACTCGGTCGCTCGTTTGTCTCCACACTATTTTTTCTGGAAGGTCAAAAACCTCCTTGTTGAAGTAAACGATTTCGTCTTTGCGGAGAAGTCTTTCATAACGTTCCCGGAAATAATGCTCTGCAGTGTAGTCGACGTACCAGCAAGAAATGCTAAGATCCGCACCTATCAAGCAATGATGGTCACCGCTCGATTGTTTTGAACCTTCATAGTAGAGCCGCGAAGCAAGATCGGACTTGCCCTTCTGTTCCATTCCGCACCCAACTCGCTGATACTTAATCCCGCAGTCCTTGCAGTCGAGCACGTCAGAAAGCTTGGACTCCCTGGGGCCAAGTTCTCGGTAGAAGGTAACGAACGCCTCCTCGGTTGTTTTCCCGTACACGGATTGCGATAGCATTCGGTACTTCGCGCCTGAAGCGATTTTCTCGCGCTCGATGTTGTCTGTCAGGTGAGAAGTGTCAAGCACTGCGACCTTTGCACTTTTCCTCGGAGGCTTCTTATGAACAATGAAAACGCAGGATGGGGCCACGACCTTGGCGGTGAAAACCCTGTCGCCAACGTTCCAAAGCTTGCAAATGTGGAAGCGCTTCAGTAGCCGACGCACGTCGATGTAGCGGGGTTGGAACATGAAGGCGCTTGGCACAATGAAACCGACGAAGCCCTCGGGCTTGGCAAGTTGGGTTGCTTTGTCGATGAAAAGCTTGAAACTATCCCGATAACTCTGCGTGCTATCTGGATACCGAAGTGTGATGTACGAAGTGATGTCGTCAATGTTCGCTCCCCAAGGTGGGTTTCCGATGACGCAATCGAATCCGCCACACTTCACCGCGTCGGCAAAACCGCGGTTCCAGTCAAACGCATTAACGCGTTTCATTTCCTCAGGATCAGCGATCAGCTTGCCGGTGAAATAGTCCGGGCCGATCAAAGAATTGCCGCACTTGATGTTGTCTGCCAGATTAGGCAAGGCACGGTCGCCGAACGCAAGCAGGCTCAAGGAGAGGCTTTGGTCGGTTTCACCTTCAAGTACCTTTAGCAGCAAAGAAAGTTTAGTCACTTCAACGGCCTGGGGGTCGATGTCCACGCCGAAGATATGTGTCGTGAGGATTCGTTTCTTTTCGTCGATGGTCAGCCGCCAGTGACCGTTCTGGGTGTCCTTATAAACGGCGTTCTTGAAGTTTTCCGGCCTGTGTGCCGTGTACCAGTTCAAGCTGTAGTCCAGAAGCCGATGGTATGCGCCCAGCAGAAACGAGCCGCTTCCGCAAGCCATGTCGAGAACGCGGAGTGGGGGCTTGTCCTTGGAACCAGCCAGCTGGGTTGGGCTTCGTCCTTCGATCTGTGGATCGACAGTTTGCCTGACGATGTACTCAACGATGTAGACCGGGGTGTAGTAGACGCCTCCGGCTTTGCGTACATCGGGTTTCTCCTCGAGCTTTGCCTGGTGTCCGGTCGTAAGCCGAATCACCTTGCCCAAGAAGCGTTCATAAACGGTTCCAAGAATTTCGACGGGTATCACGCCGAACTGATAGGGGGAACCGTGAGCGAAGTAGAGGCTTTGCAGGATCAGCTTGAAGATCTTGTCGTCCACCTCCAACTTCGGGGTGATCCGGTCAGGCTCCTCGGATACGCCGCTCTCCTTCTGGAAATGGAACAGCCCGGAATTGTATTTTTGGTCGGCTTGCCGGGAGAGGTCGTGAATGAAGCGGGAGTAAACGTTGGGGCGTTCGCAAAGCGTCAATAATTGCTCGTAGGGTTCCAGCCCCCGGTCTTCCGCCATGCGAAGGAATACAACACGGTCAATCGTGAGTTGCACGGCCGCGTTCAGGTCATCCAAAGAGAGGCTCTTGTTCCGAACAGCGATGTTCCCGGCGAGAGCGAGCCGCCAGCCCTCCATCTCCTTTAGGAATTCCACGTCCACTTCGGACGTGCCGCGCTTCCGTTTTGACGCGGCGTATTGGTCAAACGCGCCTGACCAAACGGCTTCGCGCGAAAACACGTCCCAGAGATCGGGCCAACGGTCAGGGTACTCTTCAAAACGGAGGTATTGGATTCGAGCATGGCTCGCCTTATCGCTTGGGCGGGGCCGAAAGGTGCAATCGTAAACCGCAAGCTCCTCGAAGTTGGTCAGAACGGACAGCGCGACCCTGGCGCTCCATCCGTAGCGGCGGAGCTGGTAGGCCGGGGCGGGGTCGGAATTGATGTTGGCGTCGCACTTCTTGGCTTCGGCGTAAAATTTCGGCGAGGAGCCGACGCGAAACGCGTAATCTGGGGCCTTCTGGTGGCCTTCCACATCAAGGCTGTCCTCGGGAATGACCTCCCGGTACTGGGGTGCATTCCTCGATGTATTGCGCACGTCCCAGCCTAGCGACTCAAAGAGGGGATCTATCAGCGATTGGCGGACGTGGGCTTCCTTGACGCCTGGGGCGAGAAACGCCTGCCGGTTGGTAGCGAAGTACCGGCACAGCCTCGTGATTTCTTCTTTGCCTTGATCGATCGTCTTGCTCATCCCTGCGTCCTCTCGCCTAAAGCTCCGTATTGGATCTCGTCATCTCTCAACAGTACAGCGGGTCGCCTGGGCACGCAAGCGATTGGTATTCCGCTCAACGCAGCTGTCAGACACCACCGGCCCGCGCCTGACCTCCGCTTCGTTCTTATACAATTAGCCTGGGGAGGTTTCCTCAATGCTGCTCAAGTGGCCGGCCCTTCTGGCGATCCCGGTTTCCTTGCTTCTGGCCCAAGCCAGCGGCCCCCTCGCGCCCTCGGGGCTGCGGGTCGAGTACCTGGCGGAACCCGTCGTCGATGTTCCCCAGCCGCGTTTCTCCTGGGCGCTGAACCACACTGAACGCGGGCAGAAGCAGTCCTTCTATCAGGTCGTGATTTCGACCACGCCGGGCTTCGATGTTGCTGTTTGGGACAGCGGGAGGCTCGCCTCCTCTCAATCCACGCACATCGCGTACGCGGGCAAGCCGCTCCAGAGCGGCCGGACCTATTACTGGAAGGTCCGTTACTGGGACCGCGACGGCAGGGAGAGTCCTTACAGCGCTACCGCCAAGTTCGATACCGGCCTGTTCTCGGCCTCGGAGTGGAAGGGCAAATTCATCGGCGGCGCGAACCAGCTCCGCAAGGAGTTCACGCTGCCCGGCCGGCCGGTGCGCGCCCGCGCCTACATCGCGGGGCTCGGGTACTACGAACTGCGCGTGAACGGGAGAAAGGTCGGCGATCACGTCCTCGACCCGGGTTGGACTACCTACGACAAACGCGTGCTCTACGTGGTCCACGACGTGACGCGCCATCTCCAATCGGGCGCTAACGCCGTGGGCATCATTCTTGGCCAGGGTTGGTACGACTCGCGCGCCGCGCTCCTTCAGCTCGTGATCGAGTGCGAGGGCGGCCAGCGTGTCGAGATCGTGTCCGACGCGGCCTGGAAAACCGCACAGGGCCCCATCGTTTCCGACAGCATCTACAACGGCGAAACCTACGACGCGCGCCTCGAAACCCCCGGCTGGGATCGCCCCGGCTTCGACGAGGCCGCCTGGAAACCCGCTTCCCTGGTGGAGGCGCCGAAGGGCGTCCTCTCGGCGCAGATGATGCCGCCCATCCGCGTCGTCGACACCGTCGTTCCGCTCAAGATGACCAGCCCCCGCCCCGGCACTTACGTCTATGACATGGGCCAGAACTTCAGCGGCTGGGTCGAGTTGCGCGTCCGCGGCCCGCGAGGCGCGCAGGTCAAGCTGCGCCACGCCGAGCTGCTCTACGACGACGGCACGCTGAACGTCGAGAACCTGGGCCGTGCCAAGGCCACCGACATTTACACCCTGCGGGGCGACGGCGCGGAAGAGGTCTATCAGCCGCGCTTCACCTATCACGGGTTCCGCTACGTCGAGCTGAGCGGCTTCCCGGGCGCCCCAAAGCTCGACACCATCCGCGGCAAGGTGGTGCACTCGGGTGTGAAGCCCGCCGGCGGATTCGCCAGTTCCAAGGCCATTCTCAACCAGATCCAACACAACATCCTCTGGGGCGTCACCAGCAACCTGGAAAGCGTTCCCACCGACTGCAACCAGCGCAATGAGCGCATGGGCTGGATGGCCGACGCCCACCTCTACGCCGAGACCGCCATGCTGAACTTCGACATGGCGGCTTTCTACACCAACTTCCTGCGCGACATACACGACATCCAGGGCCCCGACGGCACGCTCACCGACACCGTGCCGCACAAGTACGGCCGGCGTCCTGCCGACCCGGCCTGGGGCGCCGCCTACCCGCTGATCGTGTGGTACCTCTACCAGTACCAGGGCGACCGCCGCATCCTCGAGCAGCACTACGAGGGCGTGAAGGCCTGGACCGAGTATCAGCGCAGCCGCAGCCAGGACGGCATTTTGAGCTACAGCTACTACGGCGACTGGGTCCCGGTGGAGCCGACGCCCGGCGACCTGGTCTCGACGTTTTACTACTACTACAGCGCGCACCTGACCTCGCGCATGGCCGAGTTGCTCGGCAAGACCGCCGACGCCGAGAGCTATCGCAAACTAGCCGGCCAGATCCGGGAAGCCTTCGATAAGAAGTTCTGGCGCTCCGAACTCCATGCCTACGGCAACGGCACGCAAACCGCGCAGGTCCTTCCGCTCTACCTGGGCCTGGCGCAGGAGGAGGAGAAGCGCAGCGCAGCCCTGTTTCGCCTCACTAACGACATCGTTTACGGCAAGAATACGCACCTGACCACCGGCATTATCGGCGCCAAGTACGTCATGGAACTGCTGACGCGCACTGGCCGCTCCGACCTGGCTTACGAGTTGGCCACCCAGACCACCTACCCGAGCTGGGGCTACATGATTGAACGCGGCGCGACCACGTTGTGGGAGTTGTGGCAGGAGAAGACCGGGCCGTCGATGAACTCGCACAACCACCCGATGTTCGGCAGCGTGGGTGCGTGGTTCTATTCCGCGCTGGCCGGAATCAATCTCGATCCCGAGCGCCCCGGCTACGAGCGCATCCGCATCCAGCCCCAGCCCGCCCGCGACTTGCAGTGGGCTTCCGGCTCGCTCGAAACCCTGCGCGGCTCGGTGGTCTCCTCCTGGCGGCGCACGCCGGATTCCTTCCGTCTCGAAGTCGTGATTCCGGTGGGCAGCGAGGCCGAAATCCACATGCCGCAGAACCACCTCGATCCGGTTGTGGTGAGGGAGTCCGGCCGCGTGGTCTGGAAGGACAATGCCTACCAGCCCGGCGCGTCCGGCCTCACCGCCGCGCGCCAAACCGCCGACGCGGTTGTCTTCGAGGCGGGCTCGGGAACGTATGTGTTCGAGCTGACCGGCGCCTACTGAACCGTCTTGTCCGGCTTCATGCCGAGTTTCTCGTAGAGCTTGCGGCGTCCCGTTTTGTCGGATTCCAGGATCTGACGGGCCGCCTTGGCCGCCGCCTCGGCGTATTCGCGCGGCACCACCACCACGCCGTCGCCGTCCGCCACCACCACGTCGCCGGGGCGCACCAGCACGCCGCCGCACATCACCGGCCGGTTCACCGATTCCAGCTCGTTCCGCCCCGGGCGAATGCCGCGCGCCGGCCGCCGGTAGTAGAGCGGCACCGTTTCCTTGATGATCTCGTCGGTGTCCCGCGCGCCGCCGCTGGTCACCACGCCGCGCGCCCCCCGCAGCTTCCAGGCCAGGATGTTGTTCGAGCCGATGGTGCCCGTGTCGCCGTCCTCGCCGCCATCGATTACCAGCGCCGAGCCCGGCCGCAACAGTTCCACGAACGGCTCCGGCGACAGTTCGTTGTACCAGGCCGACTCCCACTTCTTGAACTCCTCGGGGGTCATCTTGCCCGCGCGTTTGTTGGTGGGCACGTAGCGTGCCGTCACCGCGATGCCCACGAAACGGTGCTCGAAGCTCTCCGTGTCGCGCCACAGCGGCCGGATCTCGGGGTTCATCAGCCCCACGTCCTGGAGCCCCACGATGTCCAGCCCGTCGGCGACGTCGGCGAGGCGCAATCCGTCGTACAGCTTGAGAATCCTCTCGTCCTCCGCGGGCGAGTATTTCTCGAATCCGATGGTGCTCTTCTGCCCCGCCTCCTGCCCGAAAAGCAGGAAGACCTGGAGCAGCGCGATGACCAGCACGTTTCTCATGACAATTCTCCTGACGTCAGACTATGGTACGCGAGAACGCACCTGCCGGGGAATGGTGGGCGCGACAGGACTCGAACCTGTGACCTCCTGCGTGTGAAGCAGGCGCTCTAACCAACTGAGCTACGCGCCCGAGGGGCGGAATCTTGATTGTAGACCAGCGCGGCGGAGCCGGGCAACGCTACTCCAGGAACTCCACCCGGTACTCTTCGATCACCGGGTTGGCCAGCACGTCGCGTGCGATCTGCTCCATCTCCCGCTCGGCGCGCTCGCGCGGGGTGCCCGGGGCAAGCACGATCTCGAAGAACTTCCCCTGGCGAACGCTGGCGACACTCGCATAGCCCAATCCGGCCAGGGCGGAACGAATCGTCTGTCCTTGCGGATCAAGGACCGTGGGTTTGAAAGAGACGTACACTCGCACTTTCATGGAACGACCATTCTATCTCGCGGCGCGTGGTTCGTGTTGGAGCAGGACGCTCCGCTGGCCCGGATCGCACGCTTCTTTCACCGTGATACACCGTGTGTTTCCTTGCGGCGCCGGTTCCGGGCGCGCCATTCTTACATCACACAATGCTTCGGGGGTCACGTACTCGACCTCTGTCAGATTTGGCAACGTCAATGCCAGGGCCAACCGCCGGCCCCGATGTGCTACAACGGGAATTCCGGGGAGGGCGCCATAGTCAAGGTTTGTGTGCTGGCCAGCGGGAGTTCGGGCAACAGCACCCTCATCTCCACCGGGCGGACGCGGCTGCTGGTGGATGCGGGATTGAGCCGGCGGGAGATCTGCGCCCGGCTGGCCTCGATCGGCGAGCAGCCCGACCAGATCAGCGCCATCCTCGTCTCGCACGAGCACAGCGACCATGTCGCGGGCCTGCCGGTGCTGGCCCGGAACCTCGAGGTTCCCGTCTACCTCACCGAGCTCACCGCGCCGAGCGTGTGCTGGAACGGCTATGATCCCAAGCTTGAGACCTTTCAGGCCGGCAGCCGCATTGTGGTCGGCGACATCGAGATCGACACCTTTACCATCCCCCACGACGCCGTCGATCCGATCGGCTTCTGTTTCCGCGCCGAAGGCGTGAAAATCGGCCTGGTGACCGACCTCGGCTACATCCCGGACTCGATCAAGTTTCACCTCCGTGGGTCCGACCTGCTGGTGCTGGAATCCAACCACGACTTGGAGATGCTGAAGGTCGGCCCCTACCCGTGGCCGGTCAAGCAGCGCATCATGAGCCGCAACGGCCACCTTTCCAACGACGTGGTCTGCGAGTTCCTCCGCACCGAGCTCGACCCAACCACCACCACGCTAGTGCTGGGCCACCTCAGCGAGCACAACAATCACCCTGAGATCGTGCGGCTGGGCGCCCAACAGGCGCTAGCCGGTCGCAGCCTGTTTACCAAGCTGGTGATCGCCGAACAGCGCGAGCCCACGGAGGTCTTCGAGTACTGATTATGATCCCGAGATATACCCGGCCTGAAATGGGCCGCATCTGGAGCGACGAGAACAAATACCGCGCCTGGCTCGAGGTGGAGCTGGCCGCCTCCGAGGCTCTGGCCGAGTTGGGGGAAGTCCCCGCCGAGGCCGTGCGCGAATTGAGGGAGCACGCCAGCTTCGATGTCGCGCGCATCCTGGAGATCGAGCGGGAAGTCAAGCACGACGTGATCGCGTTTACCACGGCCGTGGCCGAGCGGCTCGCGGAGGCCGGCCATGCCGACGCCTCCCGCTGGCTGCACTACGGCCTGACTTCGAATGACGTCGTGGATACCGCCCAGGCGCTGCAAGTCGCGCAGGCCTCGCGCCTCCTGCTGGCCGGTCTCGAGGAACTGCGCGCCGTGCTGAAGGACCGGGCGCGGGAGTTCCGCCACACGGTCCAGGTCGGGCGCACTCACGGGGTGCACGCCGAGCCGATCACCTTCGGCCTCAAGCTGGCCCTGTGGTGGGACGAGGCGGGCCGCAACATCGAACGTCTCTCGGCCGCCGCCGCCGACATGGCCGTGGGCAAGCTCAACGGCGCTGTGGGCACGTTTGCGCACATCGGCCCGGAGGCCGAGGAGCGCGCCTGCGCCAAGCTGGGCCTCGCAGCCGCACCCATCACCTCGCAAGTCATCTCCCGCGACCGCCACGCCGCCTACATCGCCGCGCTGGCGCTGGTTACGGCCCTGCTCGAGAAGATTGCGCTTGAAATCCGGCATCTCCAGCGCACCGAAGTGCGCGAGGCCGAGGAGCCGTTTTCGGCCGGCCAGAAGGGCAGCTCCACCATGCCCCACAAGCGCAACCCAATCACTTGCGAGCAAATCTGCGGCCTGGCGCGGGTGGTGCGCGCCAACACGCAGGCGGCCTTCGAGAACATCGCCCTGTGGCACGAGCGCGACATCTCCCAGTCCTCGGTCGAGCGCGTGATCCTGCCCGACTCCACCATCCTCACCGATTACCTGCTGGCCCGCACTAGCCGCCTGGTCCGCGACATGCGCGTCTATCCCGAGCGCATGCTCCGCAACCTGGAGCTCACCCGGGGCCTGATTTACTCCGGCCAGCTCATGCTCGACCTGGCGACCGCCGGCATGCTCCGCGAGCAGGCCTACCGCGTTGTCCAGGGCCACGCCATGCGGGCTTGGGAGGAGGGTTCGGACTTCCGCGCCGACATCGAGGCCGATCCCGAGATCCGCGCCGCGCTCACGCCCGAACAGATCGCCGGCAGCTTCTCGCTGGAACGCCAACTGCGGAACGTCGACCGCATCTTCGAGCGCCTGGGCATCGTCTGAATCATCATGATCGTGAATCCCGATATCGAGCGCTACATTAATAGACTGCTGCCGCCGCGCGACCCCCTGCTGGCGGAGATGGAGCGGGAGGCTGAGCGGCGCGGCATTCCCATCGTCGGCCCGGCGGTCGCCAACCTCCTGGCGCAGTTAGTCCGCATCTCCGGAGCCCGGCGCATCTTCGAGCTGGGGTCCGCCATCGGTTATTCCACCATCTGGCTGGCCCGAGCCGCCGGACCAGAGGCCGAGGTCCATTACTCGGATTTCAGCCCCCGCAACGCCGAGGAGGCGCGCGGGTACTTCGAGCGGGCGGGTGTTGCATCTCGCATCCGTATTCATGTCGGAGATGCCCTCGCGGCCCTGGCCAGCGTGCCCGGGGAGTTCGACTTGATCTTCAACGACGTCGAAAAAGAAGGCTATCCCGCCGTGCTGGATGCCGTCGCTCGGCGCCTGAAACCCGGCGGACTGCTTCTAGCCGACAACGTGCTCCGGCGCGGGGAGGTCATCGACCCCCGCGACAAGGCTGCGCGTGCGATCATCGAGTTCAACGCTAAGCTATTCAATTCAAGTGACTTCTGTAGCAGCATCGTGCCCTTGCGGGACGGCCTGTCGATCAGCGTGCGGGTGTAGTCGAATTCCGATAGTAATAGTTTTACACTAGTAGTAAATACCACGAACGAAATACCGTGCTTTTTTTCGGGGCCTAGGTTAGACTTGAATTTGAGGAAAGGAAACCAGCCCCAGATGGTGAAGTCCCGCCAGGTTTCACGGAGTCGCGGCCTGGATCTGGCACGTGTTTTGCTTGTCGATGACGATCTGACCTCCCGCCTGACCTTGCAGACGGTTTTGGAGGCGGGGGGGTACCGGGTGGATGCCGCGGCCTCCGCAGCGGAGGCAGTGGAGAAGCTGGACGATCAGGAATACGAGCTGGTACTAAGCGACCTCCGCATGGAGTCCCCCGAGGCCGGCCTGAAGGTCCTGGCGCACGCCCGGATGATGGACTACAAACCGGCCACCGCACTCATCACGACGTACCACAACTCCAGGACCCGCGGCAGCTCCCGCAGCGCTGCCGGCACCATGCTGATCGAACCCGAGGATCTGCCCGGATTGTTGAGCCGGGTGGCGGACCTGATCAGCGAGCGGGCCACGCGCCGCGTGGAGCGAGAGCTGCGGCACGCCACCAGTTGCCAGTAGTGCGTTCGGCGCCGCCTGGCTGCCCCAGCAGGGAAACCGCTTGAGTGCTGGACCTGCTTTCCACCCTTCAGAACGTGCGATAATTCGTGAACTGCACGTCGATTCCGAAGTCCTGCTGCCGCAGCAGGTGAATCACCTCCTGCAATAGGTCCCGGCTCTTCCCGCTCACCCGCACCAGATCGCCCTGGATTGACGCCTGCACCTTGATCTTGCTCTCCTTGATCCGCTTGACGATCTCGCGCGCCTTCTCGATGGGAATCCCCTGCTGGATGGTGATTTCCTGGCGCACCGACGAGCCCGCGGCGGGAATCACCGGGCCGTAGGAGAGGCCCTTGAGCGGCACGCCGCGCTTGACCAGCTTGAGCTCCAGGATTTCGGTGACGGCGCGCAGCTTGAACTCGTCCTGGCTGGCCAGCAGGATTTTCTTGTCCTTCTGATCCAGCACGATCTCGGATTTCGAGTTCTTCAGGTCATAGCGCGTCTGCACCTCTTTGAGCGCCTGGTGGATGGCGTTATTCACCTCGTTGAGGTCGATCTTGGAGGCGATATCGAAGCTGTTATCCGGCATGCGACAAGCCCAGGATAACACCGGGCAGAGCCCGTGCGATGCAAGAAGGTCAGCGCTTCAAGGCCGCTAGGACGCGCTCGGTCAGTTCCTCGATCATGACTGGCATCGCCTGGTCGAGCGCAATGGTCACCGCGGCGCGAACCCGCTCCTGGTCGATCTCCACCGCGGCGAATGCCGGCGCTGTCTCCGGGGCCGCCTTGGGCGCTGGCGCCATGGGCTCGGCCGGCGCTGTGGGTGGTGGTTCCTCCCCCGCGGGAACAGCCCGCTCTAAGAGCACCTCGCGTGCCAGCCTGGCCGCTTCTATCAACGGCCGGAGGGTGGCCAGCACCACGGACGCCTCGAAGGGTTTCTTCAGAATCCCGTCGGCTTTCACCCGCGCGGCTTCGGCCTCGTCCACCGGTTCCAGCAGCCCCGCCAGCAGCACCACGCGCGTGTGCCGGTATCTCGCGTCGCTTCTTACGTGCTGGCAGATCTCGTAGCCGGACTTCTGCGGCAGGAACACGTCGGCCATCACCACGTCGGGATCCACGTCCGGCAGGCGAATCAGCGCGGTCTCGCCATCGGTGACGGTGACGACCTCAAACCCCTCCTCGCGCAGAATCCGCTCCCCCATGCGCTGGGCGTGCGGGCTGTCGTCGGCCAGCAGGATCCGGCTCATTTCTTCTTTTTCTTGGTATTCGTGCTGTCGGGCTGCTGGGCGGCCGAGGAATCCGGCTGCGTCGGGTCCTGCGCTCCCGGTTTGAGCTGCTGCGCGGGGCGGGCATCGGGCTGCGTATCCAGCGCGGACGATCCGGTGACAGGCGTGACGGTGACGTCGGAGCTCCCAGTTCCGCCCGGCGCGGCTACCGGCACCGTCACCGGAACGGCAGGCCGCAGACTCTCCATCGCGGGCTCCCCCGACTTGGCCGCCTGGCTCATGTCCGGGCCTTTCCGGAAGACCCCCCAGAAATGGCTCATGAGTCCGGACTTGCTGCGGTTCGCTATCTCGTACTGCTGGCGGGCCAGCGCCACCGGGTCGGGCTCGGGGATGGGCCGCTCCATCTCCTTGAGCCGCCGCTTGGCGTCCGCCACCCACGAACTGAGCGGGTACTCCCGGACCAGCTTGGAGTAGGCCGAGGCCGCCCTGTCGCGCATCTTGGGCCCCATTTTGGTGTAGGATTCCCCGAGCTTCCAGAGCGCCTCGTCCGCGCGGCTGTATAGCGGGAAGTGATCCGTGAGAGCTTGCAGCCGGCTGGCGGAGGAGTAGTAAACGCCCTTGGTGTAGTAGAAAGCGCCTACGCGGAACTCGCTTTCCGCCAGCACTTCCTGAATGTCGCGCAAAAGCTGCTGTACCTGTGGCGCGAACTTGCTGTTGGGGAACTGTGTCAGCACCTGGCGGCACTCTTCCTCGGCGCGCACCGCGTGCGTGTTGTCGCGGTCCGCCTTCTCCATTTGCTTCCTGTGGATGTTGCAGACCTTCTCCTGCGCCTCCGCCGCTTCCTCCATCTGGGGATAGAACAGGATGAAGTCCTTGTACTCCGCCTCGGCCTGGGCCAGGCCGTGCGAACCGCCCTCCCGATACCAACTGTCGGCGATGGCCAGCTTGGCTTTGGCCAGGTACTCGCTCTGATCGTACGTATTCATGAGCGTGTTGAGGGTGAGCCGGGCGATCTCGTACCGGCCGTGCTCGAGATCCTTGATCGCCTTGTCGAACAGCCCCTTGTCGGGTTGCTCGGTGCTCTTGGTGATCGGGTTCTCGTACTTCCTGCGGCGGTAAGCGCAGGAAGTCGACAGTCCGGCCACCAGCACCACCACCACGCCATATGCAAACAAGTTTCGATGAAGCTTCATGTCACACCTTACGATTTATGTTGCCGCACCAAGCAACGTCTACATATTCTCCCACAGTCTTCGAGGCGGGCGGTTCCGTCCGCCCTACGCACGCACCGTAACCGCCTCCCGGACGATCGCGCGCATCTGCGCCAGCGTGGCCCCGGGATCAGCGCTATGGAAGATCGAGGCCCCGCTCACCAGCCAGTCGCACCCCGCCCGCACGATCTCGCCGATGTTGTCCAGGTTCACCCCGCCGTCGATCTCGATGGCGTAGTGCAGCCCCAGTTCCTTGCGGCGCCGGTCGAGCGCCCTCACCTTGTCCAGGGACTGTGGGATGAACTCCTGCCCGCCGAACCCGGGATTCACGCTCATCACCAGCACATAGTCCGCCAGCCCCAGCACGTCCTCGAGCAGTGCCACCGGCGTGGCCGGATTGATCACCACTCCCGCGGGCACCCCACTCCCCTGAATGGCGCGCAGGGTGGCGTCCAAGTGGGGGCAGGCCTCCTGGTGGACCGAGATCTGATCGGCGCCCGCCTCGATGAAAATCGGGGCGTACTTGTCGGGGTCGGAGATCATCAAGTGGACGTCCAGGGTCAGCTTAGTGATTCTGCGAATCGATTCCACCACCGGAGGGCCTACCGTGAGGTTCGGCACGAAGTGGCCATCCATGACATCCACGTGCAGCATAGTGGCCCCGGCCCGCTCGACTCGCTGGATCTCCTCCCCCAGGCGGGCAAAATCGGCAGACAGGATAGACGGAACGATTTGAACCATTTAGCGGTTAATCCGATGTTAGCACAGCAGCGAAAAAGCCATCTCCGGCATCCCTGCCGGGCAGGCGCCGCCACAGGCGCAGCACCCGCGCCGGCGCCTGTTCCACGACACCTTCGTTTTCCTCCCGCTCCAGCGAGCAGGTCGAATACACCAGACGTCCGCCGGGCGCCAGCCGTTCCAGCGCGTTTCTCAGGAGGCTCGCCTGCTTGGTCCGCAGGTCGGCGAGGTCGGATGGCCGGAGCCGCCACTTGATCTCGGGGTTGCGAGCCAGCGTGCCAGAGCCCGAGCACGGCGCGTCGACGAGGATTCGGTCGAACCGGGCGCGGAACGGCAGCGGCTGGGCGCCGTCGAGGACCACCAGGTCGCAGCCCAGCGCCCGCATTGGCGTCAGCCGCTTGAAGTGGCGGTCGCAGGCGACCGCGCGCACGCCCGCCTCCAGGGCCTGTGCCGTCTTGTTTCCCGGCGCCGCCGCGACGTCCAGGAAGGTCTGCCCGGGCTCCAGCTCCAGTAGCGGCACGACGGACTGCGACCCGATGTCCTGAATCCGCAGCCCCCGCGCATCGCCGTCGAGAAGGCGGTAGCACCCTGGCACATCGGTCGCTTCGAGCTCGCCTTCCGAGCCGCGACCGTTAGGGAGCGGTCCCCGCACATACGTCTCCGTCGCCACCAGGTTGGCCCGGGCGATCCTGGCGGCCATCTCCTCCCCGTACTGACGCTCCCACCGCTCCAGCATCCAGGCGGGATGGGAGAGCTCGGTGGCGCGGTCGGGCCAGGCAACAGGCTCCCGGCCGACCTTCCGCAGGACCGCGTTCACAAACCCAACCGCCGAGCGCTTCCGCGCCTGTTTCACCAGCTCGGCGCTTTCGCTCACCGCGGCGTGGGGCGGCACGCGCTCGAGGTAGCGCATCTGGTAGATGCCCATCCGCAACGCGATGCGGACCTCGGCGTCCAGGCGGGCGGCCTCCCGGCCCGAGAAACGCCCGATCAGGAAGTCCAACTGCCCCTGGAGGCGCAGCGAACCGAGGACGATTTCCTCGGCCAGCCCCGCGTCTCGGGAATCGAGGCCGCCCATGCGCGCGGCCAGAAGCTCCGAGGCGTACCCGCCCTCTTCGACCAGGCACAGGATTCGGAAAGCCACGGCGCGCGCTGGAGAGACCACGTTTCCTATAATAAGACGTGGATCTTGAGAAGGCCCTGCTTCGGAAGGTCGGCGAGGCGATCGGCCGTTTCAAGATGATCCGCGACGGGGACCGGGTGGCCGTCGCTCTTTCCGGGGGCAAGGACTCGCTTACCCTGCTGGAAGCCCTGCTGCTGCTCGAGAAGCGCGCCCCCGTGGAGTTCTCCGTGTGCGCCTTCACCGTCGAGCAGGGCAAGTTCCTGAGACCCCTTGAGCCGCTGGGGGAATACCTCAAGAAAAAGGGGGTGGCCTGGACCTGCTTCCGCGACACCCCGTCGCTGCGCCTGATCGAAGAGCAGCCGGAGCACGGCTGCGATCTGTGCAGCCGCTACCGCCGCCGCGCGGTCTACGAGGTCGTGCGGGGACTAGGCTCCAACGTGATCGCGTTCGGCCACACGGCCGACGATTTCTGCGAGGCCCTCTTGCGCAACGCGCTGTTCACTGGGAAGCTGAGCGCGCTGCCGCCGGTTACTCACTCCCGAGACAAGGAGTTCCGCCTGATCCGGCCGCTGTTGTTGGTGCCCGAGGACCTCACCCGCCGGTTCGCCGAATCCCTAGGCGCGCCGCTGGTGCCCTGCGGCTGTTCGCAGCGTACTAGTACCGTCCGCACAACGCTGCGCAGCCTGTTCGCCAGCCTGGAACAGCAATACCCATATCTGAAAGAGAACATGCTGGCTGCCATGGGCAACCTGGAGCCGGGCCGGCTGCTCGATACCCGCTTCCTGGACCTGGACGGGAAGGGCAACACCGAACCCGGTTGACCTGCCTGCCTGCCAGTGCGAAGATAGGGGTCTTCCACCTGATGGTTGGGCCATAAACTGCGCCATAAGGAGCTATGAGACTTTTACCGCGCCAGGAAAAGTTCTTTGCGTCGTTCGTAAGCCAGGTCCGCCTGATTTCCGAGGCGTCCCGGCTGCTGCTGGAAGCCGTGAAGGACGGCAATTCCCACCTCGCGCGGACGGCCGTGCGAATCCAGCAGCTCGAGCACGAGGGCGACGAGATCATTCACGACATCTTTACCAGGCTCAACCAGACCTTCATCACGCCGCTGGATCCCGAAGATATCCATTCTCTTTCTTCCCGGCTGGACGATGTGCTCGACGGCATCGAAGACGCCGCCTACCGGATGGTCGCCTACCGTCTGGAGCCCATCCCGCCGACCGTGATCGAGCTCTGCCAGGTGGTGCACGATTGCGCGTTGTCGCTCGAGAAAGCCTTCGAGGCGCTCAACAAGGA
>JBEKMO010000077.1:0-24035 GCA_050008465.1 Bryobacteraceae bacterium | reverse complement strand
GAGATCGATGGCGTTGCGATCGCCGCAGGCCTCGATGCAGGTCTTCTTGCACTTGCCGCTCTTGAACTCGATGCAGGTCTCGGGATCGATCAGCACCTTTTGCGGCACCGCCTGCGGGAAAGCAAGATAGACGGGCTTGCGCTTGCTCAGGCCGAGATTGAATTCGTCAGGGAACTTGGGCTGCTTGTAGACGCAGGCCTCGACGCACTCCAGGCAGCCGATACACATTTCTTCGATGATGTAGCGCGGCTTGCGCCGCACTTTGACGGTGTAGTTGCCGATGTAGCCGGCGACCTCGGCGACTTCCGAGAGCGTCCACAGGGTGATGTTGGGGTGCGCGCGGACGGCGGTCATCTTGGGCGTCAGGATGCAGGCGGCGCAATCGAGGGTTGGGAAGGTCTTGTCGAACTGGGCCATGTGGCCGCCGATGGTCGGTTCCCGCTCGACCAGGTAGACGTGCTTGCCAGCGTTGGCCAGCGTCAGCGCGGCATGGATGCCGGCAATGCCGCCGCCGACAATCAGCACATCGGGCTGGATGGGGACCTGGCGGCGCTCGAGCGGCACGTGGCGCTTGACGCGGCGGACGGCGGCGCGGATCAGGTCGCGCGCCTTGTCCGTAGCGGCGGGCTTGTCGATGTGCACCCAGGAATCGTGTTCGCGGATGTTCACCATCTGGAACTGGTAGGGGTTGAGGCCGCCCTCGGCGGTGGCGCCGCGGAAGGTCTTCTCGTGAAGCTGCGGGGAACAGGCGGCCACCACGATGCGGTTGAGGCCGTGCTCGCGAATGTCGTCGACAATGAGTTTCTGGCCGGGGTCGGAGCACATGTACTTGTAGTCGCGCGCCAGGGCGACGCCGGGCAGCGTGACGGCGAACTCGGACAGGCTTCGTACATCGATAACGCCGGCGATGTTGGTTCCGCAGTGGCAGATGTAAACGCCGATGCGCACGTCGGGATCAGGGAGCGGATGTGGCATGGGAGCGGCTTCCTTCCTCTACCAGTTGCATGATGTCTTTGACCGCGAGCTGGCCCTCGAGGCCGGTGGTTTTCAAGGCGTCCTCGAACATCACCAGGTCCTTCGGGCAAGCGACTGCAAGAATGCCGACACCGGGAAGGCCGGCGGCCTCGCGGACGCGGCCCTCCGCGGGGCGCTCTTTGCCGGTGGGGGCGTCTTCCATCCAGATGCGGCCGCCGCCGGCGCCGCAGCAGTAAGCGTTGGCGCGGTTGCGTGGCATTTCGACGACCGTGGAGGCGACCGAGTCGAGCACGCGCCTTGGTGCGGCATAGACGCCGTTGTAACGACCGAGATAGCAGGGGTCGTGGTAGGCCACGGTGGCGTCGAGCTTCGTGAGAGCCGGGAGCTTTCCGGAGGCGATCAGCTCGTCCACCAGCTCGGTCGAGTGCACCACGCCGTTGGCGCGCCCGTATTCGTTCTTCAGCGCGTGGTAGGTGTGCGGATCGCCGGTGACGATGCGCTCGAATTTGGCCTTGGCGAGTGCGGCCAGGTTCTTGTCGCGCAGCGTTTCGAAGAGGCCCTCCTCGCCGGCGCGGCGGGCGTCGTTACCGGAGTTCTGCTCGGCCTCGTAGAGGATGCCGAAGTTGAGGCCGGCCCGCTCGAAGACCCGTCCAGCGGCGGCGGAGACGGCTTGGACACGCGGATCGAAAGAAGCGTAGTCGCCGACCAGCCACAGGTATTCAACGGGCTCCTTGCGGGCGTCCTTGAGCTTGAATCCCAGACCTTGCGTCCACTTGGCGCGGTTGCGGGCCGACTGGCCGAAGGAGTTGCCGTAGCGGGTCAGGTTCATGAGCGCGGTCTGGAGGCGCGGATCCACTTCGCCCTGCGCGACCAGGTGGCGGCGCATCTCGATGAGCAGCGGAATGTGCTCGTTGAAGACCGGGCAGCGGGTCATGCAAGCCGCGCAGGTCACGCAGGCCCAGACCTGTTCGCGGGTGACGGCGAAATCCGCGCCGTTCGAGCGCACCAACATCTTGATGTCGTGCATCAGGGTCTTGGGGGAGAGCGGCGTGCCGCTCTCGAAGGCGGGGCAGGCGCGGTCGCAGCGCCCGCACTCGGCGCAGGCCAGACCACTGAACAACTGGCGCCAGGTGAATTCCTCGAGTTTCCAGGCGCCCTCCGAGGAGGCAGGCGCGAGGCCCGGCTGCAAAGCGCCGAAGAATACGCCGAAGGGCGAGGCGAGCAGGTGCAGGTGCTTGGAGTAGGGCAGGTAGGCCAGGAATCCGAGGACGGTGGCCAGGTGGAGCCACATCATCCAAAGGTAGAGCGAGCCAGCTTGCACCTGCGTGACGCCGGCGGCGGAAAAGATGCCCGCCAGGAAGGCGCCAACGGGCCGCCAGGACCGCGGGTTGGCGAGGTACGCGAAGCCCCCCCCGGCCAAGGAGGACAGGAGCACCAAGGTGATCAGCAGGAGAATGATCGTTGCATCACGAGATTTCTCGAGGCGGGGAGGGGCAAACACGTACCGCCGCACGGCGGCAACCGCCAGCGCGGCGAGGCCGAGAACGCCGGTCACTTCCAGCGCCAGAGCCATCCAGGCGACTTCGTCGGCGAAGGGGACCGGCAGCATGGGCAGCAGCGCCCGGCCGAGATTCCACCAGAAGCTGCCGGCGTAAAAGACGAAGGACCAGAAGATCAGAAAGTGCGCGGCGCCGATGGCGGGCTCTTCGAACATGCGTTTCTGGCCGAGCACGTTGGTGGCGAACAGGCGCAGGCGTTGGGGAAGGTGATCCCAGCGCGGCTCGAGGCGGGCGCGCTGCAGCACACGCCCGTAAGCGGCAACCTTCCAGCAGAACAGGCCTAAGGAGATGAGCGTCATCGCCCACAGCAGAGCGCCGCCCGCCAGCAGGCTGTGCGTGAGAGGATCGGGCATCTCGCCTCAAGCCTTTCTGGCCTGGATGGCCTCGGTGAGGGCGGGCAAAAGGTCCAGCACGTCGCCGACGAATCCAAAGTGCGCGACGTTGAAGATGGGCGCGCCGGGATCGCTGTTGACGGCGATGATGAGGCTCGCCTCCCGCATTCCCTCGATGTGCTCGGGAGCGCCGGAGACGCCGGCCGCCAGGTAGACTTTCGGCTTGACAGTTAGCCCGGACTTGCCGACCTGACGCGAGAGCGGCAGCCAGCCCTGGTCGACCACGGGGCGCGATCCGCAGACCGCGCCGCCCAAGGCCTGGGCGAGGCTCTCGGCGAGCTCGAGATTGTCCTGGGACTGGATGCCGCGGCCCACCCCGACGAGTGTGTCCTGCTGGGTGAGGTCGACGTCGCCGGCCTCGGGCTCGACGTAGCGCTTGAAGCGAACCTGGCTCGGCGACAGATCGACTGCAACCTCTTCGACGGCGGGCGCGCCGGCGCCGCGGCCCTTCTCGGCGGGTCTCGAGCCGGACAGGATCCCGAAGATCACGGGTTCCCCCGCGGGCGCGATTGCGGCTTCGATCTTCCCGCCGTAGAGCACGCACAGCGCTTCCATCCGGCCATCCTTGAGGCGCACGTCCTTGCAGAAATTGACGGCCGACGCCTGCAAGCGCTCACCGAGCAAGCTGCCTACTCCGGCACTCACGTTGGTGAGCGGCACCAGCACGGCCCGCGGCTTGCGTTCCGCGGCCAGTTGAGCCAGCGCCTCGGCATACGGCTCGGGCAACGGGTCTTTGAGCGCGGGGTGGTTGGCATAGAGGACCGCGTCGGCGCGGCCGAGACTGGCGGCCAACTCCTTGACGCCATCCCCCAGAAGGACCGCCTGGAGCGGCACGCCCAGCCCGTCGGCCAGCTCGCGCCCCAGCGCCAGCAGTTCGTAAGTGACGTCGCAGAGCCGGCCTCTCCATTGTTCCGCCAGAACCCAAATACCGCCTTCCATCACCGCACCTCCTGGAGCAATCCGCGGGCGGCCAGGATCTCGCAGATCCTGCCCGCCACTTCTTCGGGCGAGCCTTCGAGCATTTCCGCGTGGCCCGCCGCCTCGGGTTTGACCATGCCCGCCACCTGGATCAGGGCCATGCCGCCATCGGCCATGACGGGCACGCCGGCGGTCTCGATTTTCTGAGACTTCATCGCCGCGCGCACCTTGGCGACGGGCACGTAGCGCGGCGGCTTCTCCGCGGATTGAATGCCCAGCACCGCGGGAAGCGAGACCTCGATCTCGGCGCGCACCCCACCCGCATACTCGCGGAGCACGGTGACGGAGCCAGCGGCGGCGTCCACCGCCACCTGAGAAACGATGCCCACGTGAGGCAGACCGAGTTGGTACGCCAGCAGCGGGGCAATCACGGCGTCCAGATCGGTGAAGGCCTGGGCGCCGGTGAGGATCAGGTCCGCCGGCATCAGCCCGGGTAGGGAGGAGAGCACCTGGCTGCACGCGTAGCAGAGGCTGCGCGCGGAGAGGGCTTCGTCGATATCCGTGATCTTGATGGCGCGGTCGGCGCCCTTGGCCAGCGCGGTGTAGAGCGCATCGTCGACCTCGGGGGCGTCCGGCGCGAGCACGGTCACCTTGCCTCCATGGCGTTCCTTAAGGAGCAGAGCCTGCTCGAGCGCGTGGTCGTCGGATTCGCTGAGGATCATCCGGAGCGCGTCCAGGTCGAGCGCATTTCCGCCGGGAGCGATTTCGAGCTCTTCGACCACGTCCGGAACCATTCGCAGGAGCACCAGAATGTTCATGTGCTAAACCTCCATGGCTTCAGCCAGCAGTTCCACTACATCTCTAACGATCATTTTCTTGTCGTGCCCCAGAACCTTGAGGGCGTCCTCGAAACGGGAGACTTCGTAGGGGCAGGAAACGGCCAGAACGTCGGCGCCGGTGGCGATGGCTTCCTTGGCGCGGCGCTCGGAGAGGCGTTCGTAACCCTTGCTCTTGTAGTAAGTGTCCAGCCACATTCCACCGCCGCCACCGCCGCAGCAGAGCGCGTTGATGCGGTTGTGCGTCATCTCGACCAGCTTGACGCCGGGCAGGGCGCGCAGCAGGGTGCGCGGCTCCTCGTAGAATTCGTTCTGGCGGCCCAGGCAGCAGGAGTCGTGATAGGTGACGGTGTAGCCGAGCTTGCGCGTGAGGCGCGGCTTCAACTGGTCGAGCCGGCGCGCGAAGTAGCGCATGGTGACGTCCAGATCCCAGTTGAAGCCCAGCAAGGGATAGCGGTTCTTGAAGGCGTTGTGCGCGTGCGGGCAGGAGGTGACGACTTCCCGGAACTGGTACTTCTGGAAGACCGCCATGTTGTAGTCCATCAGGGTCTCGTAGAGGCCGGGCTCCCAGGTCAGGCGGCCGCACTCGCCGGCGCACTTCTCCTCGTTGCCGAGAATGGCGAAGTCGGCGCCCAGCGCATGGAAGAGCTTGGCCGTGGCGCGGCTGGCATCCTGCCCGCGCGGGTAGTAGGAGGCGTAACACTCGACGAACCAGAGCACGTCGGCGGGCCGCGGGTCCTCGCCCAGGATTCGGATGGGCACGCCCGCGGTCTTCACCCAGGCGGCGCGCTTGCGGGAGGACTCGCCCATAGGGTTGCCGTAGCGGAGCGTGTTCTGGAGGGCTTTTTGCAGCTCCGCCGGCAATTCGGGCAGGCGCAGGAGGGTCTGTTCCTTGATGAGCGGCAGCAGCACCTCGGTGAGCCGGATGCCCCGCGGGCACTTGGCCATGCAGGCGTAGCAGGCCACGCAGGCCAGCAGGCTCTCGCTCGAGAACACCTTATCGATCATTCCGGCGCGCAGCATGGCGATGATGCGGCGGGGCGGGTAATCCATGACATCGCCGTAGGGGCAGGTGCCGGCGCAGACGCCGCACTGAATGCAGGTGAGCACCTTGCGCCCTTCGACCGACTGGAACAGATCCCCTAGCGAGGTAGGACAGGACGAATCAACGACTGGAAGAGCGGCGCCCATGTCTTCTCCTTCCGCCGAGCGGGCCCGGCGGCTATGGGTACACAAATACCGCCGGATATTATAGCATTTAGGATTCCATGCTCTGAATCGGGGTGCGGGGGAGGGGCCGCTCCCTAACGGTCGCGGTTCGGTGCTGGGGACGCGGTAAAACGCAGCAGTGGGCCGGCGCGGAAGGGGGCGCGAAGTTCACCGAAGGTGCGCCAGACGCTGCTCCGGCGCACTCGTTTCAGAATGCACTGCGGGTATTGCGCGAGGCAACAACCGGGTGACGGCTGCGCTTCGAGGCTGCGTATCCTGCCCCGCCGGGCGTCACTACACCCAGACCACGAAATGGCATTGCGGGTCGCCGCGCTTGATCGATTGAGTCAGCTCGACGGTTACGGGCTTCCCGGCAACCGCGCTGAAGGCCTCGAGGACAAACCCGCGGCCGCACTCGCACCAGGCGTCGGGCAGGCGCGCGGGGCCAGCCGCAACGATGGGGCAGTAGCACTGCGGGTAGCGCAGGTGGTATTGATTGCCCTCCCGGCTCACGTTGCCGGCCCCGATCGCGGCTCCGAAGCTGCTCAGCAGCGTATCGAGGTTCCCGTTGGCCTGGGCGATCAATGGCGCGGCGTTCCGCCGGGCGCAGCCGCGGCCGCAGGCTTCCATGACCTGGCTGAAGGCCGCCTCGGGAAGCGACGCTTTCAGATTGTCCATCAGGCATTGGAGCCAGGCTTGCCGGAACTGCTGCTGTTTGTCGGCGAGCGGCTCGGCGGTGGGCTTGGTTTCACCAGTCTGTTCTTCAGTCATGTTTGTTAAGACACGCCCACACGCCCAGTGTGACAGATCGCACGACGACAAGGGGCGGAACTTCGGAGGCGCGCGGATCGTACATTCAAAAAGCGATGATCCTCGCACAGGAGATCCGTTTCGCGGCACGGGCGCTGGCCAAGAACAAGGGCTGGACCGCGGTCGCCGCCCTGGCACTCGCACTCGGCCTTGGGGCCAACGTCGCCATCTTCTCGGTGGTCGGCCTGATGCTGTGGCCGCCGCTACCCTATCCGAATCCGGGCCAACTTGTCTTTATTACGCAGACCAGTCCGCAACGGGGTATCTCGCAGGCGGGCGCGAGTTTAGAAGACGCCCGCGATTGGAGCGGCGCATCAGCGATCGCCTCGATCGCGGTGTATCGCTCGCAACCTGTCGCGTTGAGCGGGGAGGGGGAGCCGCAGCACGTTCCCGCGATGCAGGTGAGTCCGGAGTTCTTTCCCATTCTGGGAGTGAGGCCGGCGGTCGGGCGTGTGTTTGCGGCGAGCGAAGGGCCGGAGACGGAATCGCGCGCGGCGGTGATTTCGCATGCCCTCTGGCAAGGGCTGTTCTCCGGAGACCGGTCGGTGCTGGGCCGCGAGGTCCGTCTCGACGGCCGCAATTACTCGATTGTCGGAGTGATGCCGGGGAGGTTCCACTATCTGTTCCAGCCCGTCGACATCTGGATCCCGCTTTCGCTCGAGCCGGGACAGCGTGCGCGGGACCAGCGCAGGCTGAGCACCGTGGCGCGTCTCAAGGCGGGCGTCTCGGTTGGGGCCGCGAACGCCGAGGTTCGCGCGATCTCCGCGCGCGTGGAGAAGGAGGATCCAGCGACCTCGTTGCACTGGCGCGGCGACGTGCGTCCGTTGACCGCTCGCGTGATCAACCGGGGCGCTCGCGCGGCTGCGTTTTCGATGTTCGGAGGCGTCGGATTCGTTCTGCTCGTCGCCTGCGCCAATGTCGCGAGCCTGTTGCTGGCGCGTGGTACGCAACGGCGCCGCGAGTTCGCCGTCCGCGCCTCACTGGGCGCCAGCCGGGGCTCGCTGATCCGGCTGCAACTCATCGAGAACCTGCTGCTGTCGGTGATCGCCGGCGTGGTGGGCGTGGTGTCCGCCATCTGGACGGTGCCGCTCCTGAAGCGCATCGCCCCGCCCGACATGGCGTTGTTCCAGGTGGCTGGCCTGGATTGGAGCGCGCTGGCTTTCGGGCTCGCGCTGTCGGTGGTGACCGGCGTGGTCTGCGGCGTGCTTCCGGCGTGGTTGCTGACGCGAGACCACCTGGCACTGAACCTCCAGTCCACCAGTCGAGGATCGACGAGCGGCCGGCAGAGGCTGCTGAAGGGACTGGTGGCGGCGGAGATGGCGCTCGCGCTGGTGCTGGTCGCCGCGAGTAGTCTGATGATCCGCAGCGCGCTGCGGCAGACGAACGAGAATCCCGGATTCGACAGGAGCAACCTGATGGCGGCGCAGATCATGCTGCCCACGGCGCGATATGCCGGGCGGACGCAGGTCGTCGACTTCTTCGCGAAGGTTCTAGAGAACCTGCGGCGGGACGGCGTGGTCGACTCGGCCGGGCTGGTTCAGACGGCTCCGCTGGCCGGGAACAGCCTTTACAATCGCGTGCGCGTGGAGGGCGAAACGGAGTCGGACCCGGACAGGTTTGCGGGCGAGATGGTGGTGAGCCCGGGGTATTTCCGCGCGATGCGCATTCCGCTATTGGGGGGCCGCGATTTTCTGGATGCAGACCGCGCCGGAACGCAACAGGTGGTGATCGTCAACGAGACTTTCGCCCGGCGTTTCTGGCCAAAGGATCCGGACCCCGTGGGCAAACGGCTGCAGGTGGGCGACGGCACGGACGGATGGATCGCGGTGGTAGGGCTCGGGCGCGACGTGCGGCACGAGAACCTGGCGGAGCCTCCGCGACCGGAGTTTTACCGGCCACACGCCCAAACCGGGCCGCGTAGTATGATCCTGCTGGCGCGCGGGCGAAGTGGTTTGCAGTCGGTGGCGGGTGCGCTCCGGTCGGCCGTCTGGCAGGTGGATCGGGACCAGCCTCTGTTTCGCCTGCAATCGGTCGAAGCGTGGCTGTATACGCGGAACTCCGGCGGACGCGCGACGGCGAACGTGCTGGGCATGCTGGCGGCGGTGGCTTTGATCCTGGCCGCGGTGGGAACGTATGGGGTGATGGCGTACGCGGCGGCGCAGCGGATGCGGGAGATCGGAATCCGGCTGGCGTTGGGAGCGACGCGCGAGCAAGTGTTCCGGATGATGCTGCGCGCGGGTCTGACGCTCGGAGCGGTGGGAGTGTTGGTGGGATTGCCGGCGGCGTATGGGGTGACGCCGCTGTTGCAGGCGATCGATTCCGGTCTGGACGCCGGCGACGGGGCGACGTACCTCGGTGTGGCAGCGTTGCTGTTCGCGGTCGCGCTGGGGGCTTCGATCGTGCCCGCGTGGCGGGCCATGCGGGTGGCGCCGGCGAGCGTGCTGCGAGACGAGCAGAGATCCTAATGTACAATCCGTTCGTGGATGGTGGGGCCGAGCTCGCGGACGAGGAACTGGTCGCGAGCGCGCAGGGCGGCAATCGCCAGGCGCTCGAAGATCTGGTGGTCCGGCATCAGGCCTGGGTCTACAACATAGCCGTTCGCATGTTGTTGTGGACGGATGCGGCTGAGGATGCCACGCAGGACATCCTCATCAAGATGATCACAGGCCTGGGGAGCTTCCGGCGCCAGAGCAAGTTCCGCACATGGCTGTACCGCATCGCGGTGAACCACATTCTGAATCTGAAAAGGAAGAAGTGGGTGGTTGCCGACGCGCCCTACACCTACGACTACTTCGCTCGCGATCTGGACGAGACTCCCGATTTGGATCTGCCGGATCCCCGCACGGTGTCGGCGCCGGTGGAGCTGCTGGTTGAGGAAGCCAAGATCGGCTGCATGACGGCGATGCTGTTGTGCCTGGACGGTCGCCAGCGCGCGGCGTTCACGCTGGGCGAGGTCTTCGGAGTCACGGACAAGGTGGGCGCCGAGGTGATGGGCGTAACACCCGCCAATTTCCGGCAGATCCTGTCGCGGTCCCGGCAAGACCTGTACAGTTTCATGAACGGGAAGTGCGGGTTGATCGACGAGAAGAATTCCTGCCACTGCCCGCGCAAGACCCGCGGCTTCCTCGAGCGCGGCTACCTGAACCTCGCCAAGCTGCAATTCGCCGCGGGCTACCGGCAGAAGGTTCGCGAGGTGGTCCCGAATCGCCTGGCGGAACTGCGGACGGCCCGCGAGCGCCTCTGCGCGGAGCTGTATCAGGAACACCCGTTCCGGGACGTGCCGGCCCAGGCGGAGATGGTGCGGAGAGTGCTTGCGAGTGTGGCGCTGGAACCGCCGGGTTGAGGAGGCGGCGGGCGATCAGAGGTCGAGGTTGCGGACGTCGAGGGCGTTTTCCTCGATGAATTTGCGGCGGTTCTCGACGTCTTCGCCCATTAGCGTGGTGAAGATGTCGTTGGCCTCCACCGCGTCTTCCGAGCGGATTTGAAGGAGGGTGCGGGTCTCGGCGTTCATGGTGGTTTCCCACAACTGGCCGGCGTTCATCTCGCCGAGGCCTTTGTAGCGCTTCACCGAGGCGTCGCGCATGCCCTCGGTCTTCACGTATTCCAGCAGGGCGCGCCAGTCGGCCTGGGTCTGGCGGGAGCTGTCCTTGATGACCACGAAGGGCGGCCGGTTGAGGCGCGCGATCTGTTTGGAGATGTTGCGCAGGCGCCGGTACTCGGGCAGCGAGGCCAGCTCGACGCCGATCAGGCGCTCGGCGCCGCTGGAGTCGCGGTAACTCACCATCCAGGCGGAGTGCTCTTCATCGCGCTTGAGCTCGGGCTGGAGCTGGAGCGCCCGCAGCCCCTCGAGAACGGGCTGCAAGTTCTGCTCGTCGGCGAAGTCGGCCTTGGAGTCGATCTTGGGCGCGGTGCAGAGGATCTCGACGACGCGCGCATCGCGCACTTTGCGCTCGACGCGGTGGAAGTGGTGCTGGAACTCGTCGAGCTGGTTGAGGAAGACGCGCAGCTCGCCGCCCTGGAGGAGCACCGGCTCGGGCGAGCCGTTGGGCGCCGGCTGGACCACCAGGTTCTCGGTGGCCCGGCGCAGGATCTCGCGCAGGAACTCCTTCTCGTCCTTGATGTACTTCTCGCTCCTGCCCTTCTTGATGCTGTAGAGCGGCGGCTGAGCCACGAAGACGTTGCCGCGCATGATGAGGTCCTGCATCTGGCGGTAGAAGAAGGTCAGCAGGAGGGTGCGGATGTGCGAGCCATCGACGTCGGCGTCGGTCATGATGATGACCTTGCCGTAGCGCAGCTTGGCAATGTCGAAATCCTCGCGGATGCCCGTGCCGAGCGCGGTGATCATGGCGCGGATTTCCTCGTGGCCGAGCATCTTGTCGGTGCGGGCCTTCTCGACGTTGAGGATCTTGCCCTTGAGCGGGAGGATAGCCTGGTAGCGGCGGTCGCGACCCATCTTGGCGGTGCCGCCGGCGGACTCGCCCTCGACCAGGAACAACTCACAGCGCTGGGGATCCTTCTCCTGGCAATCGGCCAGCTTGCCGGGCAGGCCTCCGGAATCGAGCGCGCCCTTGCGGCGGGTGAGGTCGCGGGCCTTGCGCGCCGCTTCCCGCGCCCGCGAGGCGTCGATCGCTTTGGAGACGATGCGGCGCCCGACGGTGGGGTTCTTGTCGAAATACTCGCTCAGCTTCTCATTGACGAACTGCACGACGAGGCCGCCGATGTCGCTGTTGAGCTTGCCCTTGGTCTGCCCCTCGAACTGGGGTTGAGGGAGCTTGACGCTGACCACGGCGGTGAGGCCCTCGCGGACGTCGTCGCCGGTCAGGTTTTCCTTGACATCCTTGAACAGGCCGGCCTGCTGGCCGTAGGCGTTGATGGTGCGCGTGAGCGCGCTGCGGAAGCCGGTCAGGTGCGCGCCGCCATCGACTGTGTTGATGTTGTTGGCGAAGCTGAAAATGGACTCGCTGTAGCCGTCGTTGTACTGGAAGGCGACTTCCAGGGTGAGTTGCCCGCCGTTGGGGAGCTCGCGCACGCCTTCCATATAGATGGGCTTGTCGTGCAGCACTGTCTTGCCGCGATTCAGGTGTCTGATGAACTCGGCGATGCCGCCGCTGTAGAAGAACTCGTGGGCCTTGGGCGGGTCAACGCGCTCGTCGGTCAGAGTGATGCGCAGGCCCTTGTTCAGGAACGCCAGCTCGCGCAGCCGTTGGGAGAGAGTATCGAAGCTGAACTCGGTGACATCGAGAATGGTGACGTCGGGCTTGAAAGTGACCTTGGTGCCTTGTTTCTTGCCGGCCTTGCCGGTGCGCTTGAGCGGGGCTTTGGGGATACCGCGCTCGTACTCCTGCTCCCAGGTAAAACCGTCACGCCAGATCTCGAGCTCAAGCCGCTCGGAGAGCGCGTTCACGCAACTCACGCCCACGCCGTGGAGGCCGCCCGACACCTTGTAGCTCTTGGTGTCGAACTTCCCGCCCGCGTGGAGTTTGGTCATCACTACTTCGGCGGCCGAGACGCCTTCCTCGTGGTGCATGTCCACCGGGATCCCGCGGCCATCGTCGATAACAGTAACGGAGTTGTCGCTGCGGATGGTAACGGAGATCTCGGTGCAGTAGCCGGCCAGGGCCTCATCGACGGAGTTATCGACAACTTCATAGACCAGGTGGTGCAGCCCGGTTTCCCCGGTCGAGCCAATGTACATCGCCGGGCGCAGACGCACCGCTTCCAGGCCCTCGAGCACCTTGATACTGGTCGAATCGTAGACGCCATCGCCTGGTAGCTCAGAATCCTTCGTTGCCATAAGACTTCAATCAGCCAACTCGCCTACACCGCTCCCTTGCGGTCGTGGCTCGGTTAGTGAGCCGTACGCGCAAGCAAGCGGTCAAGGCACTTCAGAGACACGACAGTAGCCTTACACTCCGCGCCGCAGCCTGATACACGCGGGAATCAGCAGGCGGCGCAAGCCTGACCCTAAATCCTCATGGGCATCACGACGTATCGGTACTGGTAGCCATCCGGCGCCGTGACAGGCCGAACTTCCGCCGCACTGTGTGGGTCTTTGAAAGAGAAGGTCACCTGCTCTTCGGGGACTGCCCGCAAGAACTCGAGCAAGTATTGAGCGTTGAATCCAATCTCTACCGTGGTGTCGTCGTAGTCGGCTGGAATGCTCTCTTCGCTCTCCCCGGTTTCCGATATGGAGGAGAACACCTTGACCTCACCTGACGCGAACTGGAGACGGATGGCGCGGGACCGCTCATCTGCAAACTGCGCAACACGCTCAATTGTGGCTCTCACTTCTTCCTTGCTCAAGGTCACCGAGTGCCGATGGTCTTTCGGCAGCACCCGTTCATAATCCGGGAAGGTCCCTGTCAGTTTCCGGCTCAACAGGAGCCTGTCCCCGATTTGGAAGAATAGGTGGTTCTCATCTCCAGAGAACTTCACCACGGCATCTGCCCGTGCTTCCTGCGCCAGCTTAAGGATCTCACCCATCGCCTTCTTCGGCAGTAGTGCACGGTAGGGAGATGTCACCCCGGGGATTTCAGAAGAGCTCTCGACGTATGCCAGCCGATGTCCGTCAGTCGAGACCATTAGCATGCCCTGGTTCCTCAGGAATAGTAGTGCTCCATTCAGGGTAAACCGGGACTCCTCGGATGAGATGGCAAAGATTGTCTTGCCGATCATTGATCCAAGAGTCATGATGGGGATCTCCGCCAGAACCGGTGGCATTTCTGGCAGCTCAGGGAAGCTCTCACGAGAGATACCAGCAATCCTGGTTCGCGAGCGACCACACTGCAAACTGATCCAGTGGTTGTCCAGAAGCTTCACACTAATGTCCACATCAGGGAGCAAGCGTGTGTAGTCCAGCAAGCGCCGGACTGGCACAGTCCCAGCACCCTCCCTAGAGACAGTTGCCGGGCACGAACAACGTATCCCCAGCTCCAGATCCGTAGCAGTCAGTTGGACACGCTCACCACTGGCCTCTATAAGCACATTCGACAGGATCGGGATGGTAGTCTTCTTCTCGACAACCCCTTGAGACAGACTCAGTTCCCGTACCAGATCAACCTTGCTAACGGTAAATTCCATAGGCTCCACTCCCGGTCAAGAATCTCTATGAACCGTTCTCTAAAATAGCAAAAACACGAACCGTAGTCGTAGGGGCTGTGGAAATGTCGGTTTCCCTCTAAATTATACAAAAGTCGGAGGCTTCCCTGCTTGGAAGGTTGTCAAGAAGTACGTGCGTTCCAGTGGAGGGTTCCGGCTGTAGAGAATCATCCACGAGTCTGCACAGGAGGTTTCTGTGCCTGGTTGTGGAAATCTACCTATCCTCAATTTAATGAGTCACTTATACTCTGGATAAGCCTGTTCAAATCCG
Source organism: Bryobacteraceae bacterium (assembly GCA_050008465.1). Classification (GTDB taxonomy): domain Bacteria; phylum Acidobacteriota; class Terriglobia; order Bryobacterales; family Bryobacteraceae; genus Fen-330. The sequence continues at coordinate 9,967 of JBEKMO010000077.1, read as the reverse complement.
GGTCGGACTGGCGCAAGTCCTCAATGCGATGGATAGAGTGCAGCACCGTGGTATGATGCTTGCCGCCGAAGGCCCGACCAATCTCTGGCAATGAAGCCTGTGTCAGCTCCTTGGCCAGGTACATGGCAATCTGACGAGGTCGCGCGATCTCGCGGCGGTTGGTCTTCTGCTTCAGTTGAGTCGGTTGAAGGCTACACTTCGTGGCCACAGCCCGAATGATCGTATCGATGGTCACCCTCCGCTCAGTGCTGTGAACAATGTGCTTAAGCACATGCTGCGCCATAGCCAGGTTGACGGGCGTCCCGGTTACGGAGGAGTACGCAATCAACCTCACCAATGCACCCTCGAGCTCACGTACATTCGACTTCGTCTTCGTCGCAATGAACACGCGGACATCTTCAGGCAGCTTGATACCTTCCAACTCCGCTTTCCTGTCCAGAATCGCCATCTTCGTCTCCAGGTCGGGGGGCTGGATGTCTACCATCAGACCCCATTCAAAGCGTGAGCGAAGACGGTCCAGAAGCCCAGGGATCTCCTTGGGCGGCGAATCGCTGGAGATCACAATCTGCTTCTGATGCTCGTACAGCTCGTTAAAAGTGTAGAAGAACTCGTCCTGAGTGCCTTCCTTCCTGCCAAGCACTTGAATGTCGTCAACCAGAAGAACATCGGCAGAGCGGTAGTGCCGGTGGAACAGCGGCATCCGCTGCAAACGGATGCTGGTGATCATCTCGTTCATGAACCGCTCGCTGGATGTGTAGACAATGCGCATGCTGGCATAGTTGTCCAGGAGGGAACGGCCGATGGCATGCATCAGGTGAGTCTTGCCCATGCCAACACCACCGTAGATGAACAGCGGGTTGTAGCGCTGGGAAGGCTTGGTAGCAACCGCCTGCGCAGCGGCGTGGGCGAACTGATTGCACGATCCGACTACGAAGTTCTCAAATGTGAACCTCGGATTCAGGTGCGTGGTAGGCGCCTCAAAAAGCGCCTCGGGTGCAATCGTGGGTGCGACCTGCGACAGTGCCGTGTCACGGCCCGGTCCCACTGCCGTCTCATAGACAACATGGCGAACCGGCAGTGACAACTCCCGAATGATGGACTGGATCAGCTCCGAGTACTCCTGCTCAATGTAGTTCCTGGCAGCTTCATTCGGAACCGAGACCCATACGGTGTCATACTCGAACTCACGCAGGGTGGTCTGAGCGAACCAGTTCTGGAAACTCTCACTGCTGAGCTTGGGGGCAACCCGCTTCTTAATCAGTTCCCATACGTTCATAGTTCGAGATTCAAGGGGCGCCAAAGCGCTCTTTATCCACAAATTTTCCACAGCCTGTGGAAAATTAGACAGGCTACCTTTTCATTTCCGGATTAAACTGCTGGTGAGAGCCAACCAGGAGCATCTTCACTTTGGGTCTCACATGCTCTGCTGGTAGGCCAGTCTAGCACAGATCAATCGGCTCGAAGCAAAAAGTTTACTGTGCGATAGCACCTTCAGAATCAATGGTTTGCGGCAAACAGTCCCAAATCATTTTTGGCCCGACTTGTGAGTCCTGGGTACTAGCCCCCCACTTTTTTTCAGGCGCACACCGCGGAGTGTGATGGGGCGGTACCGGCATGGCTGGTTTCCCGTAGTCCTGAACGTAATGGACCGCACGCGCCTTCATTTGACACTGGTAAACCGGCCGAGGGACAATGAAGGCTCAAGCGGGAGTAACTCAGCTGGTAGAGTGCAACCTTGCCAAGGTTGATGTCGCGGGTTCGAATCCCGTCTCCCGCTCCAGCCTCGCTGTATGACAGTCCGCTGGTTGTTGCCGTCCTTAGCCGCATGCACCCTTCTTTGCGCTGGTGGCGACATCCCTGCCTTTCCGGGGGCCGAGGGTTTCGGGGCTAGGACGGCCGGTGGGCGCGGTGGCAACGCGGTCTTCGTGACGAACCTGAACGATGCCGGTCCGGGGAGTCTCCGGGCAGGCTGCGGCTCGAAGGGCCCGCGGATCGTCATCTTCCGCGTTGGGGGAATCATCGACTTGCGGTCGCCCCTGGAGATTGCCGAGCCATACATCACCATCGCGGGGCAGAGCGCACCCGGAGATGGCATCTGCCTGCGCGGGTACACCCTCGAGATCCGGACGCACGATGTGGTGGTGCGCTTCCTGCGCAGCCGCCCGGGCGAGAACTCGGGCAAAGAGGTGGACGCGATCTCGGTCGCCGGCAACAGCCGGAACGTAGTGCTGGACCATTGCTCGGCGAGCTGGTCGGTGGACGAAGCGCTGTCGCCCAGTGGGGGAATCTCGGACGTGACGGTGCAGTGGTGCATCATCAGCGAGGCTCTGAACCACAGCGTGCACCACAAAGGCGAGCACGGCTACGGCTCGCTGGTGCGGGCGGCGGGCGGCGTCTCCCTGCACCACAACCTTTGGGCGCACAACAGCGCGCGCAACCCGCGGCTGGGGGACAACTACGGCCGGCCTCCGTATCCCAGCTTCGACTTCCGGAACAACGTGGTCTACGACTACGGCGCCATGTGCAGCGGCATGACCGGCGATGTCCTCAGCGTGAACTACGTCTCGAACTACATCCGGCCGGGGCCGAGCAGCAACCGCCGGCGCGGCCCGATTGTGCTGACCGACCAGGCGGACGCGAAATACTACATCGCCGGGAACATCGTCGAGGGGAATGCCGAGCTGAGCGCGGACAACACCAGGATGTTCGACCGTATGGAGTGGAAGGGCCGCAGACTGGTGACGCTTTTCGAGCAGCCATTCGCGGCGCCCGAAGTAACGACTCTGCCGGCCAAAGCGGTGTTCGAGGCGGTGCTGGGTTGGGCGGGGGCTGCGCTTCCCACCCGCGATGCGGTGGATGCGCGGATCGTCTCGGAGGCGAGGAAGGGCACCGGATCCATCATCGACTCGCCGCGGCAGGTGGGTGGATGGCCGGTGTACCGCTCCGGCCGCCCGCCGCGGGACCAGGATGGCGATGGCATTCCGGACGCCTGGGAGAAGGCGCACGGCCTCGACCCGCGCGATGCATCGGACGCCTCGGCCGACCGTGACGGCGATGGCTACAGCAATCTCGAGGAGTACCTCAACGAACTGGTGCGCCGCGCGCAGGACAAGCGCTGAGGGCGCGTACGCACGCACGCTCCGGCGGAAACCTGTGAGCGTAAACCTGTGGGGGCAACCGGGACAGGGCTGGAGCCCTATCGTACCGGCGGCCGAGGCAGTCCCTCGGTTGCGGACAAAACCTATAATGAATGAGAGGCCCGGGTGGCGAAACCGGCAGACGCAAAGGACTTAAAATCCTTTGGGGGGCAACCCCCGTGTGGGTTCAAGTCCCACCCCGGGCACCAGTTGAGCCTGTGAGCGAGCTGGAGCGGCAAGTCGGCCTGTTTCTCGATGAACTGAAGCGCGAGAATGTCTCGGCGCACACGGTGCGCGCATATGCGAGCGACCTGCGGCAGTTCGTCGAGTACTTATCGCCGCCGGGGGGAGAGGCGCCGGGGATCGGGGCGCTGGATACGCTGGCGCTGCGCGAGTGGCTGGGAGATCTCTACCGCCACAAGCTGAAGGCCGTGTCGATGCGGCGAAAGGTCGCCGCGGTGCGCTCCTTGTTCCGCTTCCTGATCCGGCAGGGTTTGGCGGAGGTCAACCTGGCGCGCCTCATCCGCACGCCCAAGGCGCCCAAGACGCTGCCGCGGGTGATGACGGCGGAGCAGGCCAACTCGCTGCTGGACCAGATTGCGGCGGGGAAACTGGAGCGGCCGCATCCCGCGCGCGACGTGGCTATCTTCGAGCTGCTCTACGGCTGCGGCATCCGCATCAGCGAACTGGCTGGGCTGAACCTGGCCGATGTGGACCTGGCCGAGCGATGGCTGCTGGTCCGCGGCAAGGGGAAAAAGGAGCGGCAGGTGCCGTTCGGCTCGAAAGCCGCCGCGGCGCTGGAACGCTATCTGGCGGAGCGCGCGAGTGAACCGCAGGAGACCGCCGTGTTCCTGAACCACCGGGGGCGGCGGCTCACGGATCGTGGGGCCCGAGGGATAGTCAAACTCTACGCGACTCTGGTGGGAGGCGATCCGTCGCTCCACCCGCACAGTTTCCGGCACGCATTTGCGACGCACCTGCTCAGCGACGGGGCCGATCTGCGGGCCATCCAGGAACTGCTGGGCCACGCCCGGCTATCCACCACCCAGAAGTACACGCAGGTTTCGCTCACCGATCTCATGGTGGTATACGACAAGGCGCACCCGAAAGCGTAGGGGCAGAGATGGTGAGGCGGGCGAAACCGCCCGCCTCACGCGGTTGAAGACGCTGGTCAGCGGGAGGCCATCAGCAGGACTTGTTCGGGCCGCCGTGCGCTGGCCGTCTTGGCAAGTTCCTTCTCGGTCTTGGATTTCGGCAATTCCAACCCGGAAGTGACCCCTGCCCACCAGATGTCCGCCAGGAAGTAGTTGCTCCCGTAACGGTGGAACACCAGGCTGGATTGATCCGGCGCACTGTTCCGCGACGCCGCGTTCCCGGTGAAGAGAACCACATGGCGGCTGTCGTCGCTCCGCATGGCCATAAGGCTGAGGACCTCGAGCCCGCAGTCGTGGATCTCATACTCGCCGGCTGGCAACACAGTGTTGTTGACCGCGAACTCGAATGGAACGTTAACCCGCATCGTCGACCCGGTCTGCGCGTAACCAGACGCCACTGCGAGCGTGGCCAGCAGACCGAAAGTAACCAACCATCTGAATCTCATGGAAACCCCTCCTTGTTGATTGTGCAGGATCGGCTGCGCCCGGCGCCCTCGCTCCGCTGTGGAACGCGAGGCCCAGTAACCGGATCAGCCATCCTACACTAGCTAAGACGTACAGTTCGCGCGCGGAGCAACGGAGGCGGCGAGGAAATTACAAGACCTTACAATTGTGTTATGGGGATTTGCGAGCGGAGGCGGGCGAAACCGCCCGCCTCAATGTGACGGTTGACAACTCCGGGGGTTGCCGAAAAACGGTGGCAGGCACCGCTGTCCACGCGCTCGATAGCCGTAGAAGGTTGACCCGCAGTTCCTGCCAGCTTGGGACAGGAGCCAGCCACCATTTTTCAGCAGGCTCTCCGGTCAGCGGGAAGCCATCAGGGTTACTTGCTCAGGCCGGCGGAGGCCCGCGGTTTTCGCAACTTCGATCTCGGTCTTGGTCTTTGGAAACTCCAGCCCGTCCGTCGAAGCCGCCCACCAGATGCTCGCCAGGAAGTAGTTGCTTCCGTAACGGTTGAACACCAGAGTCGGCTGCTCCTGCGCCTTGTCACGGCCCGCCTGGATCGCGATGACGAAGGCTGCGGAGTCGCGATTGGTGGTCTGGAGACTCACTACGCGGGGGAGAGAGTTGCTTTGCACGGTGTAATCGCCGGCCGGGAGAACGGTCCGGCCAACCGTGAACTCGAATGGAACGGAAACCCGCATGCTGTTCGACTGCGCGTAGCCCGTTGCCGACGCCAGCGCCACAACAGCGGCGAGCGTGATCAGAGACCTGCTTTGCATTGAAGCTCCTCCTCGGGGAATTTTCGCAAGGCGGCTTGGGAGAAAACAGATTGAGACCCTGCTACTCGATGCCCAGGAAGCTTGCCCAGCCGCTTCTGCACGGGTTAGATGCAGTGATCCCGGGGAGGATTCGACATGCGCCACAGAAGTTACATCTGCTGCCTGGGCACAGCGCGCGCGGCGCTGGGAGGGAACAACCCACCAGCCTGGAGGATGCTCTGGCCCTCCGGCCCGGTGAGGAAATCGAGGAACCGGCGGGCTGCCGCGGCCTGGCGGGTCGAGGCCACGATCCCACAAGAATGCCGGATAGGCGAATGCAGATTCTCCGGCAACAGGATGCCTCCCTGGCTAAAGACCAGGGACCAGGCCGTGATCACCGCCTCAGCGTTGCCGCTTCGGGCGTACTGAAAAGCCTGGCGAACGTTCTCGCCGAACACGAGACGGGATTGCAGTTCTATCCAAAGCCCTTGATTCACAAGCGCTTCTTTGGCAGCGGCGCCATATGGCGCATGCACCGGGTTAGGGATGGCGAAGTGGAGGACTCGCGGACTGCGAAGATCCTCAAGACGTTGGATGCGACCGTCCTTGGACCAGAGCGCGATCCGGCCAGAGGCGTAGGTCCGCACGGAATCCGGCGCCAACCGCCCGGCGCGTGCGAGTTCCGCGACATAGTTCTCGTTCGCGGACAGGAACACGTCGTAGGGCGCGCCCTGCTCGATCTGACGGCTGAGCATGCCACTGGATCCCAGGACGAAGCGGAGCCGTATTCCGGAGGAGCGCTCGAAAGCCCGGGTCAGCGGTTCCTGTAGCGGGGCAAGATCAGCGGCTGCGGCGACGAGGAGTTCTGGCGGGGGGGATTGAACCGCAAGGCAAGTTGACAATACAGGACTAAAGTTTGATAATAGAATTGTGCTAAGGAGGGCGGCAACCCTGCCCATTCGCAGGTTGGAGGTCATCTGGCACTATTTTAGGAGGCTTGGAGGGACATGAGCAAGATTATTGGCATTGACCTGGGAACGACATTCTCGGTGGTGGCCGTGATGGAGGGTGGCCAATCGGTTGTCATTCCCAACCAGGAAGGTGCGCGCACGACGCCTTCGGTGGTGGGTTTCACCAAGAGTGGGGAGCGGCTGGTGGGCCAGGTAGCCCGGCGCCAGGCGGTCACCAATCCGGAAAACACGGTTTTCTCGATCAAGCGCTTCATGGGGCGCCGGTTCGCCGAGGTCACCGAGGAGATGAAGCTGGTGCCGTACAAGGTGGTCAGCGGCGACAACAACGACGCGCGGGTGGAGATCTCGGGCAAGAAGCACTCACCGCCGGAGATTTCGGCGATGATCCTGACCAAGCTGAAGGAGGCCGCCGAGGCGTATCTTGGGCAGAAGATCACGCAAGCGGTCATCACGGTACCGGCGTACTTCAACGACGCGCAGCGGCAGGCCACCAAGGACGCGGGCAAGATCGCGGGGCTGGAGGTGATGCGGATCATCAACGAGCCGACGGCGGCGGCGCTGGCCTACGGGCTGGACAAGAAGAAGAACGAGACCATCGCGGTGTACGATTTCGGCGGCGGCACGTTCGACATCTCGATCCTGGAAGTCGGCGAGGGCGTGGTGGAGGTGAAGTCGACCAACGGCGACACCCACTTGGGCGGGGACAACATCGACCAGCGGATCATCGAATGGATCATCGCCGAGTTCAAGAAGGAGAACGGGATCGACCTGTCGAGGGACCTGATGGCGTTGCAGCGGCTGAAGGAGGCCGCCGAGAAGGCGAAGATCGAGCTCTCGACGCTGCTGGAGACCGAGATCAACCTGCCGTTCCTCAGCGCCAACGAAAGCGGCCCCAAGCACCTGGTGATCAAGCTCGGGCGGACGCGCTTGGTGCAGATGATACAGGACATCCTGAACCGCACGCTGGAGCCCTGCAAGCGGGCGATGGCGGACGCCAACGTGACGCCGTCGCAGATCAACGAGGTGGTGCTGGTGGGCGGTTCGACGCGCATCCCGCGGGTGCAGGAGATGGTGCGGGAGTTCTTCGGCAAGGAGCCGCACAAGGGAGTGAACCCGGACGAGGTGGTGGCGATCGGCGCGGCGGTGCAGGGCGGGGTGCTGGGCGGCGAGGTGAAGGACGTGCTGCTGCTGGACGTGACGCCGCTATCGCTGGGCATCGAGACGCTGGGCGGGGTGTTCACCAAGCTGATCGAGCGGAACACCACCATCCCGACGCGCAAGAGCGAGGTCTTCTCGACCGCGGCGGAGAACCAGAGCTCAGTGGAGATCAAGGTCTACCAGGGCGAGCGCGCCATGGCCGGCGACAATCGTCTGCTGGGGGTGTTCCAGTTGGGCAACATCCCGCCGGCGCCGCGGGGGGTCCCGCAGATCGAGGTGACCTTCGACCTCGACGCCAACGGCATCCTGAATGTGACCGCCAAGGACCGGGCGACCAGCAACGAGCAGAAGATCACCATCACGTCCTCCTCCGGCTTGAGCAAGGAGGAGGTGGAGAAGATGGCTCGGGACGCGGATTCGCACTCGGCCGACGACCGGCGGCGGCGGGAGGAGATCGACGCGCGCAACCGCGCCGACGCGATGGTTTACAACGTCGAGAAGATGCTCAAGGAACACCGCGCGAAGATCAGCGACGCCGACGCCAAGAGCGTTGAAGCGGCGCTGGCGGAGACCAAAGAAGCGATGAAGCAGGGCGGCGCGCAGCAAATCAACTCGGCCCGGGAGAAACTGGAATCGGCCAGCCACCGGCTGGCGGAAGCGATGTACCGCAGCACGGCCGGGCAGCAGGCGCCGGGCGGTGAGCAGGGGGAGGGCGGCGCCGGGCCGCAGCAGCAAGAGAAGCCCAAAGAGAATGTGGTGGACGCCGAATTTGTCGACGTCGACGACAAGGAGAAGAAGTAAGCTTCCAGGGGCGGGGGCGGGTCAGGAACCCGCCCCCTACGATCTATGCCAGCCACGAGCCAGGACTATTACGCGACGCTGGGGGTGTCCCGCACCGCGAGTCCCGATGAAATCCGGAAGGCGTACCGCCGCCTGGCGCGCAAGCACCATCCCGACCTCAACCCGGGCGACAAGGCGGCCGAAGAGCGCTTCAAACGCGTTCAGGAGGCCTACGACGTCCTGAGCGAACCGAAGAAGAAGCAGATGTACGACCAGTACGGCTTCTATTCGGAACACGGGCCGCAGGCCGGGGGCGGCGCACCGGGCGCGGGGATGGGCTTTGGCGGATTCGATTTTTCGGATGTCTTTTCGCAGGCAGGCAAAGAAGAGGCAGGCGGGGGCTTCCGCGACCTATTCAGCCAGTTCTTCCATCGTGGGGCGGGCCAAGAGCCGCAGGCCGCGCCCGAGCGGGGCTCCGACCTGGAGTACGGGCTGAGCATCGATTTCTGGCAGGCGATCCGTGGCACGCAGGTGAGCTTGAACATCAGCCGGCAGGAGTCCTGCGCGGCCTGCGGCGGTTCGGGATCCTCGGGCGGCAAGTCGGCGAGCTGCCCGCAGTGCAACGGCTCCGGCAGTGTGACGCAGATGGCGGGCGCGATGCGGTTCAACCTCACCTGCCCGCGCTGCAACGGGAGCGGGAGGCTGCGGAACACCTGTGCGAGCTGTCACGGGGAGGGGCGGATTTCGAGCGCGGAATCGGTGGAGGCGCGGATCCCGGCGGGGGTGCAGACGGGCACCCGTTTGCGGGTTGGGGGCAAGGGGAATGCCGGAACGCTGGGAGCGCCGTCGGGGGACCTGTACATCACGGTGCGCGCGGAAACGCATCCGTTCTTCCATCGCGAGGGCGACGACATCGAGATCCGCGTGCCGGTGACGGTGACCGAGGCGGGGCTGGGCGCGAAGATCGAGGTGCCGACCATCGACGGGCGGACGCTGCTCAAAGTCCCGCCGGGCACGCACAGCGGGCAGAAGTTCCGCATGCGCGAGCGGGGGGTGTTCAACTCCCGCAAGAACACGCGCGGCGACCAGATTGTCGAGGTGGAGGTGCAGCCGCCCAAGGTGCGGGACGAGCGCACCAAGGAGATTCTGCGCGAGCTGGCGCAGCTCAATCCCGAGGACCCGCGCGAGCAGATCTGGAGCCAGGTGTAAGCGATGGCGAAGGGACGATCCAAAGCGGCGTACATGATTTCCGCGGTGGCGGAGCAGTACCAGATCCACCCGCAGACGCTGCGGCTGTACGAGCGGGAAGGGCTGCTCAAGCCGTCGCGCAGCGAAGGGAACACGCGGCTGTACACGCAGGATGACTTGCAGCGCCTGGAGGTGATCCTCAAACTGACGCGGGATTTCGGGGTGAACCTGGCGGGAGTGGAGATCATCCTCAACATGCGGGAGAAGATGGCCGCGATCGAGCGCCAGGTGGAGGAGTTCGTGCGGACGCTGAACGACGAACTGGCGGTGCGCCTTCCCGCCCCTTCCAGGGAAGAGCGCAACTCGCTGATCCCGGT
>JBEKMO010000076.1:0-24473 GCA_050008465.1 Bryobacteraceae bacterium | reverse complement strand
GGCCGGGCTTGAACTCGAACGCCTGGGTGTGCGCGTTGTAGATGGTCACTCCCAGCACGTCGCTCGGAAGCATGTCCGACGTGAATTGCAGCCGGTGGAACTGGCAGTCCACCGAGCGCGCCAGCGCGTGCGCCAGCGTGGTCTTCCCGACGCCCGGCACGTCCTCGATCAGCAGGTGCCCCTTGGCCAGCAGGCACACCAGCGAGAACCGCAGGATTTCGGCTTTCCCGCGAATGGCCGAGGCCAGCGCCGTCTCCAGCTCGCCAAGCTTGGCAAGCGCCACGGGCGGCTCCAGTGTGGTGGCCATCACTGTTATGATACGAAAATCGCCGCGCGCCGACGCACCCGCCCGTTGACATGCCACCCAGCACCGAGCCGCGACCGCGAGGGAGCGGTCCCAGCGGCCTACTTCCCCTTCCGTATGTAGATCGACCCGTTGAAGTTGCTGAACTGGATTTCCGGCCCTCCGCCATTGATCGTGCCGTGGACCGCCCGGTCGATGCGCACACGGTACTTCCCCTTCTCCGAGCGCGAATCCTCGACCACCGGCCCGCCGCCTGCCCGCGTCGCAATGTCGAAATCGCTGAACACATCGCCGTGATCCGACTTCAGCTTGACGTTCGCTTTGATCGTGGCTGGGAACGTGACATCGATGTCTCCGTTCAGCGAGCTGAAGGACATCGCCTTCTGCGGATCCACCTGCGCGAACGTGACCGTGACCCGCCCGTTCAGCGCGTGCGCCACCGCCGAGCCGGAGATGCTAGTGAGCGTAACCGCGCCGTTGATGTCGTTGGCCTCGATCTCCCCCTGCACCCCTTCGACCTTGATTTCGCCGTTGTTGATGGTTTTCAGCTTAAGCGAGGTGTTCACCGGCGTCTGGATGTCCAGATCTACAGCGCGGCCGGGGACGCCGACGCCCACGCTCATGACGTTGTTTTCCTCCTTCAACTCGAGTCCGCTCGAGGTCATGGGAATCCGCCGCATCCCGTCCGGCGCCGCGTGCTCCGAGTCGTGGCCGCGCGTGCGCGCCTCGACCACCACTTCCTTGCCGCTATAGCCTTTGACGCGTATGCTGCCGTTAATCAGGTTGACTTTGAGCAGGCCCGGCCGCGACGGGTCGCTGAATGCCGCCGTCACGCGATCCGCCGCCACCGCCCCCACCGAGAGCGCCAGCACAGGCAAACACCACAAGATTCGTTTCATCGATTGCTCCTATTGTCGTTTGAGAATTCGGATGTCTCCGTTGAAACCGTCCAGCTTGATCTCCGGCCCGCCGTTGCCCACCCGCCCGCCGGTGAAGCGGTCGGCGCGATACACCTGCTTGCCGTCGCGCCGCTCCGCCGTCATGCCGTGGGCCGCCAGCGGCGTGACCGGGAAATCGCTGTAAATGTTCCCGTTGAACGTCTTCATGCGCAGGTCGGCCGCCAGGTCCGGCTGGAAGAACAGGTCCACCGGGCCGTTCAGCGACCCGAAGTAGGATTGCGCCCGCGGGTTGCTGCGGAACAGCACCTTCAGCCCGCCGTTGAGCGAGTAAGCGCGGCCCGAGCCTGCCACCTCGATCATCTCCACTCCGCCGTTGATGTTCTTGACATCGTAGTCGCCCGCTACGTTTTCCACCTTGATGGCCCCGCCGTTGATGTTGCGGAGGTAGACCGCGACATCGCGCGGCGCCTTGATCTCGAATTCGTGCCGGAACGTATAGCCGGCGTCGTCCTCGTGGAAGTTGACCGAGCCGTCGCGGCACTTCGACCGGAACGGCCCGTCCACGTACAACCGCAGCGTGCCCTCCTGGGGCGTCGAGATGTCCAGCTTGACCTCCCTGCGCGCCTGCTCCAGCTTCTCCTTGGAATCGCCGCTGAGCGTCTCGTGTACCGTCAGTTGCACTTCGCGGCCGTCGTAACCCGCCACGCGAATCGAGCCGTTCACGTTCTCGACCTCAATCCGCTTCGCGGCGGGGAAGGTCTTTTGGATCGTCTGCTTCTCCTCTACGGCGGCGAACAGCACCACCGGCGCCAGCCAGCACACACTTCGGATGCCTTTGAACATACCCCTCCTCTTTTATTCCCGCCCTCGTTCCGAACCGCGACCGTAAGGGAGCGGTCCCCTAGAAATGTTGCAGGCCCCAATCGGCCCGCTCGCGCACCGCTTCGTTGACCGCCTGGTCCGCCTTGAGCCGCTTCAGCGCCCCGATGGACTCGCGATCCCGCGTTTCCACCATCAGATCGATCAACGCGATCTGCACCAGCGGCGATTGCGTGCCGCCCAGCGCCTCGAGCAGCCCGGACCGTACCCGCGGCTCAACGGCATAGCGCCGCAGTGCATCCACGGCGGCCAGCCGCACATCCACGCTGGTGTCGTATCGGACGGTCTCGATCAGCGCCGCCAGCACCTGCGGCTCCGGTTGCGCCAGGCGGTAACTCCAACCCACGCCCCGCAGCCGTTCGCTGGCCGACTGCTGCTGCAGCAGCGACACGGCCACCAACTGGCGCGTGGTTCGCACCTCCGCGCGCAACTGCGCCAGTTCCCGGCTCCCCGTGAGCAGGTTCCCCGCCGCCGCTCCGGCGATCAGGCACACCACCGCGATCCCGAACTGGTAGGCCGGACGATACGGCCACCACGATTCCAGCCAGCCGGCTTGCCGCGCGCCCTTGCCGTAAGCCGCTACCATCGCGTCGAACCGCGCCCGCAGCGCCGGGCTCGGCTGCTCCTCTGGCAGCGCTCCGAGCCTGGCCCACATCTCCACCGCCGCGTTGCACTCGGCGCAGCCACCGAGGTGCGCCTCGATGGCCGCCCGCTCCGTTCCCTCGACGCTCCCGGCCAGGAAGTCCGGGAGCCGCTCTCGTGCCTCTTCGCAGTTCATAACGATTCTTTCCTAACCTCGAAGTACATCTGCCGGAGCTCGCCTAGCGCGCGGAACACGCGCGTCTTTACGGCGCCCGTCTGGCAGCCCAGCATCTCGGCGATCTGCTCGTACTTCAGGCCCTGATAACGGCTCAGAACCAGCAGTTCGCGCTTCTCCTGAGGCAGCTTCGCCAGCGCTCGCCGCACTAGAGCGGCCTCTTGCTTGGCCGACAGGCTCTCGGCCGCCGACGGCTGCTTCGCGGGGGGCTCGGCGTCCGGCTCCAGGCCCACCTCGCGCCCGCTCTTCCGGAACTGATCGATGCTCACGTTGCGGGCGATCCGGTACATCCAGGTCACGAACGAAGTGCCCGCCTGAAACGTGTGCCGGAAGCGCAGGATCCGGAAGAACACCTCCTGCACCAGGTCCTCGCTCGCCGCCCGGTCGCCGCTCATGCGCAGGTGATAGTTGCACAGCGGCGTCTGGTATCGCTCAAACAACACGCCCAGCTTCCGCACATCGCCGCTGCGCACCTCCAGCATCAGCTCATCGTCTGTCGCCGACTGCATCCGGGACACGCCTCACTTGGGAAAACTGAGTAGACCGGAAAAGGTTACAGAATACCAGCACATCTACACGATACTGCACCCTATAATATGAGTGTCTGGGGACGAAATCATGAGCGGAACCACACAAACGAACAGCCTGCTCGCCGGCGGCAACCTGCTCGGCGTCGATGTTTCCCACTACAACGGCGTGATCTCCTGGAAGGCGGTCGCCGCCGCCGGCATCGCGTTCGCGTATGCCAAGGCCACCGAAAGCGCCGGGGTCTCCGACAAGAAGTTCGCGGCCAACTGGGCGGGGATGAAGGCAGCCGGCCTCCCCAGGGGAGCCTATCACTTCTTCCATCCCGCAAAGCCCGTCGATGCGCAGGCCGCCAAGTTCATCGCGGCCGTGGGCGCGCTGGCGCCCGGCGATCTGCCGCCCATGCTCGACATCGAGGAGACCTCAGCCACCACGGACGAATGGGATGGCGTACCGCTCGCACAGCGCGTTCCGCTCGCACTCCAGTGGCTTCAGCTCGTCGAACAGGGGCTGGGGAGGAGGCCCATCGTCTACACGCGCCGCGGATTCGTCCAGCAAAAACTCGGCGACGCCAGCGCGCTCGCAGTCTACCCGCTATGGGTGGCTCACTACACCATGGCGCCCGAACCCGCGCTTCCCCCCATCTGGAACACCTGGACCATCTGGCAGTACACCGGCTCCGGCGCCGTGGCCGGCATCACCGGCAAAGTGGACATGGACCGCTTCCAGGGCACGCAGGCCGACCTCCTGGCGCTGGCCAACAGCACCTAGCGAGTTTCCGGAACCGAGGGACTGCCCAGGCCGTCCCCGGTTGCCCCTCGCCCCAGGGCTAGTACACGGCACGAGCTCCCGCCTTGAACGTGCCGCGCGATCCGGTTAATCTGGATTTCGAAGACGTCCAGCGATCGGGGGTCGGTTGACCCTCGCACGGCGATTTTTGCGCTTACCGAGCGGAGACGCACCATGCGATGGCTGATGCTCGCTGTGCTCCTGCCGGCGGGGTTGCTGGCCCAGACCGGTCCCTCGAACCTCGACTTCGAATCGGGTGCGGTGGGCGCCGCACCTCCTGGTTGGCTCGCTTGGTCGTATAGCGGCGCCGCGCCCCAGGCGGTCGTTGTAGACCAGAATTGAAGGCAAGGCCAGCGTTGCGTCCTGCTGACCACTCCGGCCTCCGTATCCCCGGACTGGTTCGGCGCCCTCACTCAGTTCGTCGCGGCGGCCCCTTACCTTTCGAAGGCGATCCGCTTGCGCGCGGCCATCCGCGTCGAAGGCGCCGGTACCAAGGCTTGGCTGTGGATTCGCGGCGACAGGCCGGACGGGAGCTTGTCGTTTATCGACACCATGCAGAATCAGCCCATCACCACCAGCGAGTGGTCCTACTGTCAACTCGACAGTCGGGCCGCTGAGGATAGCGCCAGCATCAGCTTCGGGTTTCTGGTCGCGGGTTCCGGCAAGGTCTGGGTGGACGACGCCAGCTTCAACGTCATCCGGTCGGATCCTCCCGAAGCCCCTCGCGCGCTGACAGAGACCGGTCTGGCCAACCTGACCGCGTTTGCCAGGCTGCTCGGCGCGGTCCGCCATTTCCACCCCAGCGATCGCGCCGCCCAGACCGATTGGGACGCGTTTGCCATCCTGGGCGTCCGCGTCGTGGAGGGCGCGGCGACCGCGGAAGATCTGGCCGCTACGCTGCGGTCCTTGTTCGAGCCCATTGCGCCGACGATTCGTATCTTTCCCACGGGGCGCCCGCCCGAACTGCCTTCGGACCTGCGTCCCCCGTCCGCGCCCGGCCTGCAGATGATTCGATGGAACCACTATGGTGTGGGCCTGCGCTCCACCCCGTGGACCTTCCACAGCGAACGGGTTTCGGCGCCGGTAGCCGGTGCGCAGGCGCCCGCGGGCTTCCTGGATCCCGCCCAGCCCTACCAGGCCGAAATCGGCCGCGGCCTCTCGGCGTGGGTTCCTCTTAGCCTCTATGCGGACGCGCAGGGGACGCTGCCCCACGCATCTTCCCCGGCCTCCTCGGACGTATTCCGGTGGGTGATCGAGGACCGCGCCACCCGTCTGGGCGGTGTCATCCTGGCGTGGAGCGTGGTCCAGAACTTCTATCCTTACTTCGACGTGGTCTCGACGGACTGGCCCGCCGCGCTGGCCACGGCGCTGGCCAGCGCGGCCACCGATTCCTCCGCCGCCGATTACCAGCGCACCTTCGAGCGCCTGGTCGCCGCGCAGAAGGACGGCCACGGCTATGTCTGGTGGCAATCGGGCGCCGGCCCGGCGGTCTACAACCTGCCGTTGGTCTGGGATTGGGTGGAGGGACAACTGGTGCTCACACGGGTGATGGCCGACGCAGCCGGCCTCGGGATAGGCGACCGCGTCCTGCGCATAGACGGCCGGACGGTCGAGCAGGTCAAGGCCGAAACCGAGGAGCTGGTCTCCGGCGCGACGCCGCAGTGGGTGCTCTGGAGCGCCTTGCCGATCATGGCCCAATGCAACGGCCGCACAATGCAACTGGAGGTTGAGCCCTGGTCGAGCCCCGGAACCACTCGCACCGTAGAGTTGAACTGTGGGTTCTATAGCGACTGGAGCGAGCCGCGCCCGGGCACCGTACAGGAGCTCGAGCCCGGAATCCTGTATGTGGATCTGGTGAAACTTACCGATGCGGACTGGGCTGCCGCGTTGCCCAGCCTCCAGGCGGCCAAGGGAATCGTCTTCGACCTCCGCGGGTATCCCCTCACGGCGGTGTACTTGCAACACCTCACCCGCACGCCGCTGCTCAGCGAGCAGTTTATTGTGCCCAGCCCATTGAAGCCGGACCGCGTGGACCTCGCGTTCACTACGGAGCGCGGCTCTTTCGACCCGCTCGAACCCTATCTCACGGCCCGGCGCGTCTTTCTGACCGACGGCCGCGCATATAGCGGCTCGGAAACCGTGATGGCGGCCGTCGAGGCCTACAAGCTCGCGGAAATCGTGGGCGCAGCCACCGCCGGCACGAATGGGACGATCAACTATAACGATCTGCCGGCCGGTTTCCGGGTCACCTTCACGGGTGTGAAGACTCTGAAGCAGTACGGCTCCCAGCACCACGGTGTGGGCATTCACCCGACCATTCCGGCGACTCGAACGCGGCGCGGCATCGCCGCGCTCCAGGATGAAGTCCTGCTGCGCGGGCTGGAGGTCGTGAAGTGGCCTGCGCCCGGTCCCACCCCTGCGATAACGGCCGCGGGTGTGGTGAACGCAGCCAACTTCGCGGGCGGAGCGGTTGCGCCCGGAGAGATGGTGACGATTTTCGGAAGCGATTTGGGTCCCACGCAGATTGCGCTGGCCAGTTACCAGCTTTCTGGCTATCTCGCCAGGTCGGTGGGCGACGCCAAGGTGTTCTTCGACGACGTCCAGGCGCCGATCGTCCACGCCGTGGCGACGCAGGTGACCGCAATCGTGCCGTACAAGCGGGGCGCCACCACGCGCGTGCGGGTCGAGGTGCAAGGCCGCAGCTCGAACGAGGTGACCTCCCAGTGGCAGCGTCGGCGCCGGGCGTCTTCGCATACGGCGGCCGGCCCCAAGCGGTCGTGGTGAATGCGGATGCGAGCTTCAACTCGGCGTCGAACCCCGCCGCGCGCGGCTCATTTGTGGCGTTGTTCGCGACGGGAGAGGGCGCCACCACGCCCGAGGGCGTCGACGGCAAGCTGCCCGTGCCAGACAAGTGGCCGGCGCCGGCGGCCGACCTGTCCGTGACGTTCGGCGGCGCGCCGGGCGAGGTCCTGTTCAAAGGGCTGATCTTCGCCGGCGTGCTGCAAGTCAACGTGAGAGTTCCCCAGAACGCGCCGGTGGGCGACGCCGTGCCCCTCACCCTCACCGTCGGCAGCGTCTCCAGCGCGGCCGGCCGCACCATCGCGCTGAAGTAGCGGGCGCCGGGTTGCATTTCTTCCGCCAGTACGCTACTCTTGTCCCAAAGGAGATGCGACGAACTCTCCAGTTCGATCGGCCGTTCGGTGCGCTTCTCCTGGGTGTGTCCTCACGGGCTGTTCTTCCGGCAATCATCATCGTCATTAGCAACGGGGTCGCTGTACCGGACCCCGCCTGATACGGCCTGTTAGGAATCCGAGGCCACTGGCGGGGAACTTCAATCCGGCCGGTGGCCTTTTTTGTTATGGGAGTAGCCTGAACTAAGGAGAACGAATGCCAAACCTGATGAGCGGTGCAAGAATGTTGCTGGAATGCCTGGTCCGCGAGGGCGTCGATTGTTTCTTCGGATACCCCGGAGGCGTCACGCTCCCGCTCTATGATGCGGTCTACGACCATCCCATCCGCCACGTCCTTGTACGCCACGAAGAGAACGCGGCGTTCGCCGCCTCCGGCTACGCCATCTCGACCGGCCGCGTGGGCGTCTGCTGCGCCACCTCCGGCCCCGGCGCCACCAACCTGACCACCGGCCTGGTCAACGCCATGATGGACTCCATCCCGGTGGTCGCCATCACCGGCCAGGTCCATAGCAAACTGATCGGCAGCGACGCCTTCCAGGAGGCCGACACCTTCGGCATCTCGCGCTCCTGCACCAAGCACAACTACCTGGTCAAGGCCATCGGCGATCTGCCGCGGGTCATTCACGAGGCTTTCTACATCGCCGCCACGGGCCGCCCTGGCCCGGTCCTGGTCGACATCGCGAAAGACGTCTTCCAGGGCCAGGCGCACTACTCGCCGGTCTCCGCGATTCACCTGCCGGGCTACAAGGTCTACACCGAGGGCCACACCGGCCAGATTCGCCGCGCCGCCCAGATGATCTGGGACGCCGAACGGCCTCTCATCTACGCCGGTGGCGGCATCATCTCCTCGGGCGCCTCTCAGGAACTCCGCGAGCTCGTCGAGCTGGTGGACATCCCCACCGTCTGCACGCTGATGGGCTTGGGCGCTCTCCCGGGCAGCCATCCCAATTTCGTGAGCATGCCGGGAATGCACGGCAGTTACGCCTCCAACATGGGCATGACCCATTGCGACCTGCTCATCGCTCTCGGCGTCCGTTTCGATGACCGCGTCACCGGCCGGCTCGCCGCATTCGCCCCTCACGCCAAGGTCATCCATCTGGATATCGACCCCGCCGAGATTGGCAAGAACCGCGTCCCCGATCTGCCCATCGTGGGCGACGCCAAGCGCGTGCTCCGCAGGACCGTCAAAGTCCTTGCCGAACTCGAGCCCCAGATGCGCGCCGCCAACTCCGCCAAGCGCACCGACTGGTGGCGCCAGATCCGCGCCTGGAAGGAAGAGCACCCGCTCGAGCCCGCCCTTTCCGCCCACGAGATCAAGCCCCAGCACCTGATGATGGAGATCGACCGCATCTCCCAAGGCCGCGCCATCGTCGCCTCCGACGTGGGCCAGCACCAGATGTGGGCCGCCCAGTTCATCCGCTTCGAAGAGCCTCGCCTCTGGCTCACCTCCGGCGGCCTCGGCTCGATGGGCTTCGGCCTGCCTGCCGCCATGGGCGCGCAGTTCGCCCATCCCGACAAGCTCGTTTTCGCCGTCGTCGGCGATGGCGGCTTCCAGATGTCGATCCCCGAGCTTTCCACCATTTCCGGCCACGGCCTTCCCATCAAGATCGTCATCTCCAACAACGGCTATCTCGGAATGGTGCGCCAGTGGCAGGAGCTTTTCTATAACAACCGCACCTGTGCGGTGGAGTTGGAAGCTTTCCCGGATGTCGAGAAGCTGGCCGCCGCTTACGGCATCAAGGGCCGCGCCATCGAACGGCCGGAGGAGGTCCGGCCCGCCCTCGAGGAGGCGGTCCGCGAGCCCGGACCGTTCGTGCTCAACGTCCGGGTCTCGCAATGCGAGAACGTTTACCCGATGGTTCCGGCCGGCGCCGCCATTCACGAAATGGTTCTGGGTCCGCCGCAGCCCGTCCCGGTGCCGAAGTAAGTTGCCCACGGAAAGGTGACAAGATGCTACAAGTCATTTCGCTGTTAGTCGAGAACAAACCCGGCGCCCTGATGCGCATCACCGGCGTGATCGGCGCCCGCGGTTATAACATCGAGAGTCTGACGGTCGCCCGCACGCTGGATCCCACGCTCTCCCGCATGACCATCGTGGTGGACGTCGATCCCAACCTGCGCGCGCAGGTCGTCAAGCAGATGAACAAGCTGATCAACGTCCTTCAGGCCAGCGACCTCACCGAAAGCCCCGCCGTCATGCGCGAGATGCTGCTGCTGCGCGTGCGCGCCCAGAAGGAGACCCGCACCGCCATCCTCAAGGAGGCGGAGATCTTCGGCGCCCGCGTGGTCGACTCCTCCGTCGAGGGCTTCGCCATCGAGGCCAGCGGCGACCCGGAGAAGCTGGACGAGTTCATCGATGTCATGCGGGCCTACGGCGAGATCGAAGTCACCCGCTCGGGACTGATCGCCGTCTCGCTCGAATCCAAGAAACTGCGCCTCTCTCCTCCCATCCCCACGCGGGGCGAAGCGCTCAGAACCCAGGACACAATTACAACGGAGTAATCCAATGGCTAAACGCTACTATGAACAAGACGCAACTCTGAACGATCTGAAAGGCCGCACCGTCGCGATTATCGGTTACGGCAGTCAGGGCCACGCCCACGCGCTTAACCTGCGCGACTCGGGCATCGACGTGGTCGCCGCCGAACTGCCCGGCAGCGGCAATTGGGAGAAAGCCCAAGCCGCCGGCGTCCCGATCATGACTGCCGCCGAGGCTTCCGCGCGCGCCGATGTCATCATGGTCCTGGTGGCCGACCACCATCAACAGGCCGTCTACAACGAGGGCATCGCCCCGCACTTGACCGCGGGCAAGACCCTCATGTTCGCCCACGGCTTCAACATTCACTTCGGCCAGATCGTTCCGCCGAAAAACGTCGACGTCTCGATGATCGCTCCCAAGGCCCCCGGCCACCGGGTGCGCGAGTTGTTCACCGAGGGAGTCGGCGTCCCCGCCCTGGTCGCCATCCACCAGGACGCCTCCGGCCAGGCCCTCCAGCGCGCTCTGGCCTACGCCCTCGCGCTCGGCTGCCTCAAGGCGGGCGTCATCGAGACCACCTTCCGGGAGGAGACCGAGAGCGATCTGTTTGGCGAGCAGGCGGTCTTGTGCGGCGGCGCCTCCGAGCTGATCCGCGCCGGTTTCGAGACCCTCGTCAACGCCGGGTACGCCCCCGAAATCGCCTACTTCGAGTGCCTCCACGAGCTCAAGCTCATCGTCGACCTGATCCAGGAGGGCGGCCTCGCCTACATGCGCTTCTCGGTCTCCGACACCGCCGAGTACGGCGACTACACCCGCGGGCCCCGGGTCATCGACCTGCGCGTCCGCGAGACCATGAAGCAGATCCTCGCCGAGATCCAGTCCGGACAATTCGCCAAGGAGTGGATCGAGGAGAACCGCTCCGGCCGCAAGAATTTCCTGGCCATGCGCGAAGCCGCCCGCAACCAGCGCGTCGAAGTCGTGGGCCGCGGTCTGCGCGAAATGATGACGTTTCTCAAGAAGAAGAAGGAGGCCGGCGTACCCGTAGACGACGCCGCCGGCGCAGCGTCAAGATGAAGATCTCCACCCTCGACACCACCCTGCGAGACGGCACTCAAGGCGAGGCCGTCTCGTTCACCGTCGACGACAAGCTCGCCATTGCCCTCAGGCTCGACGAGCTGGGTATCGACTACATCGAGGGCGGCTGGCCCGGCTCGAACCCGCGCGATAAGGAGTTCTTCGCCCGCGCCCGGGATCTCCAGCTCAAGCACGCCCGGCTCACCGCCTTCGGCTCCACCCGCTTTGCCAAGAACCGCATCGACCGCGACCCCAACGTCAAAGCCCTGGTCGAGGCCGGCACCCCCGTCATCTCGATCTTCGGGAAGACCTGGGACCTCCACACCCGCCGCGCCCTCAACATCACCGAGGAGGAGAACCTCAAGCTGATCTCCGAGACCGTCCACTACCTCAAGGAGCACGGCAAGGAGGTCATCTTCGACGCCGAGCACTTCTTCGACGGCTATAACGGCAACGCCGCCTTCGCCCTCCGCGCGCTCGAGGCCGCCCAGACCGCCGGCGCCGATATCCTGTGCCTCTGCGACACCAATGGCGGCGTCCTGACCACCCGCCTGGCCGAGATCGTCGCCGAAGTCCGCAAGCGCTTCGACGGCGTGCTCGGCATCCACGCCCACAACGACTCCGGAACCGCCGTGGCCTCGACCATCGCCGCCGTCGAGCAGGGCGTCACCCACGTTCAGGGCTGCATCAACGGCTATGGCGAGCGCTGCGGCAACGCCAACCTCTGCCCGGTGATCGCCAACCTCGAGTTGAAGCTCGGCCATTCCGTGCTTCCTCCCGAGAAGCTGGCCAGCCTCACCTCGGTCGCCCGCTACGTGGCCGAACTCGCCAACCTGCCGCTCCCCGGCGACGACCCCTACGTCGGCCACAGCGCCTTCGCGCACAAGGGCGGCGTGCATGTGAGCGCCGTGCTCCGCGATGCCGCCACTTACGAGCACATCGCTCCCGCCGCGGTCGGCAACCGCCAGCGCGTTCTACTCAGCGACCTCTCCGGCCGCGGCAACATCCTCTACAAACTCAAGCAGCACGGCATCGCCGACCGGCTCGGCGAGGACGCCCGCCGCGAGCTGCTGGAGCGCATCAAGCACATGGAGTATCTGGGCTACGAGCTGGAGGCCGCCGAAGGCACTTTCGAGCTGCTGGTCCGCGAAGCCCTGCGCCCCGGCGTCACCTTTTTCGATCTCCTCAACTTCGAGGTCGCCACCAAGATGGAGGACAACCTCGAGTCCACAACCTCCGCCACCGTCGTCGTCAAGGTCCAGGACGGCGTCCACTCCGCCACCGCCGCCGGGCACGGCCCGGTCAACGCGCTCGACCTGTGCCTCCGGAAATGCCTCTCGGCCCTCTACCCTGGCATCGCCAATGTGCGCCTCACCGACTACAAGGTGCGCGTGCTGGAACCCCGCAAAGGCACCGCCGCCAAGGTCCGCGTGCTGATCGAGTGGAGCGACCATCGCCGGAGCTGGGCCACCGTCGGCGTTTCCGACAACGTCATCGAGGCAAGCTGGCGCGCCATGATCGACGCCATCCGCCTCGAGCTCATGCGCCTTACCGAAGAGGACGAGAACGTCACCAAGGCCGTCGAAGATTACTGCTGGGGCGTCTGATCTCCATGCGCTTCTTTTTCCGAAGTCGCATCCCGGCGTTCGACCGCGTCCTGCTGGTGGAAAGCGGCTCCCGGCATCTTTCCGAGAGCTTGCTGCCGCTGCTGCGCCGCAACCACGGCGAGCAGGTCGCTGTCGATCTGGTCACCTGCTACGCGGGCCTTCCCGCGGGTTTCCCGCCGGAGCCGGCAACCGCCGTCTTCCGCGTCTCGCAGTACCCCGGCCGGGCCGGCTTGCGGCGTCTCTTCGCCGAGCTGCTGGCCCGGAACTACTCGCTCGTCGGCATCATCTGCTCCGACGAACCCATCCTGGCCAAGTGGAAGTGGGTCATCGCCGCCCGCCTCCCCGCCAAGGTTTTCGTCATCAACGAAAACTGCGACTACTTCTGGGTCGACTACTCGAACTGGCGCATCATCGGCCACTTCCTCCTGTTCCGCGCCGGCCTGGCCGGCCCCGGCGCCGTCCGCACGCTAGCCCGCCTCGCGCTGTTCCCTTTCACCCTCCTCTACCTGCTGTTGTACGCCGCCGCGGTGCACCTGCGCCGCCAATGCCGGCGGATGCTGAAATCATCGCCCTGATCCTGGAGCACTCTGGCCGCGCCCCGGCGAGCCTGGATTCCGTTGAGACTCCTACAGCTACGACAAAGCCAACCGTCTGGCGGGAGCGGTCGAGCGCCCCTGAACGCCAACAACCCGGTGTGCGCCAGCGGGAACCTGGCGGCCAACGGCTGGTGTCACCAGTACGGATACGACCGTTGGGGCAACCGCCGCATCGCCGCACGGGTGAACGACAGCGTGGGGCTGGTCGAGCCGGCCAGCTTCAACCCGGCCACCAATCGGATCGCGGACAGCATCTGGCAGTACGAGGAGCGGGGGGCGGTGAAGAAGGACCCGGCGGGGCGGAGCTACGGCTATGATGGAGAAAGCCGGATGGTGGCGACGTGCAACAACGGGGAGGTGCCATGCCCGGCGGCGTGGGACGTGGCGCTGGTGCGCGAGTTCTACACCTACGACGCCGATGGCCGGCGAGTGCGGCGGGACGACAAGAGCGGCGCCCAGACGGTGTACGTGTACGACGCGGCGGGGCAGCTTGCGGCGGAATACGCGACCGAGGGTGGCAACGGCCTAGGGGTGCAGTATCTGACGCTGGACCACCTGGGCTCGACGCGGCTGGTGACGGATGGCAGCGGCGCGCCAACGGAATGCCACGACTACCAGCCGTTCGGTCAAGAGATCCTGGCGACGTGGGGCAGCCCGCGCAGCGGTGTGTCCTGCTACGGAGCAGACACCGTGCGGCTGAAGTTTACCTCCAAAGAACGGGATACCGAAACCGGCCTCGATTACTTCGGGGCCAGGTATCTGAGTTCGGCGCAGGGGAGGTTCACAAGCCCTGACAAGCCGATCATGGACCAGCACATTGGAGAGCCCCAGAGTTGGAACCTCTACGTCTACGCCCGGAACAATCCGCTGCGCTACGTGGACGCCACCGGGGAAGCCATCGAGCTTCTCGGGGACGAAGAACAACGGAAGAAGGAATTGGAGCTGCTGCAACGGTCGATGAAGAGTGACGAGGCCGCCGCCCGGTTGTACATCAACGAGGTGAAGGATGGCGATAGCACGCGTTACTTCGTGGGCATCAAAGGCGATGTCGGTGAGTTCAAGGGCCTGGCCGCAACGGCTAAGGATCTCGGAAATCTGGTCGAAAACAAGAAGGTCGTCGAATTCGGCCTCACCTCGCGCGACTTGAGCAGGTGGGCAGGAGCTGCGACCTTCGCGCCTGGAGAAGACGGAGCCAACAAGAACACGCGTGTGCTCGTCAATCCGCAACAGATGAATGTCACGAACCGGGTACTTGACCCGAATACGCTACTGGGGGCAACGCGTTTTGCCGGGCAGAACCAAAGGCCTTCGTGGTCTGTATGGCCATTTGACACGAAGATCGTCACCTGGCACGAGTTCGGACATGCCTACGCGAACATCACGGGAACGCTGCTGCAAAACACGAACAGGAAGGCGCTGGACTGGGAGAACCGCATGCGGGAGCAATTGTACGGTCCGGTCGTCCCGGGCAATGCGCCTCGCATCGCCCACTAGGTGAACGCCATGAGAGTACGCGGCCTACCACTGTTGTTCATGACCTGCGGGGCTGGCTTCAAGGTCTTAGAAATCGTGCTGTGGAGATTGTTTCGTCCCCCCGTGATCTTCAACCTGGCCATCACATGGGATCCGTTTGGATACTGGTTGGCAAACGCCACCACTGACCTTCTGTGTGATCGCTGGCGGCTCCTCCCGGCGCCGTACAAAGCGTCGGCTTTCGATCTGCTGCTGGTGATCGGGTTTGCGTTTCAGTGCCTCCTGCTGGGTTTCCTGGTCCATGGAATTCGGCGATGGATGCGAAGCGGGTCTACTCGGCCAGTTGCGGTCCGGTGAGGAAAACGAGAGTTCCGAGCGCTTCGCACCGGCTCAGGGGCTGACCCACCAGCCGTTGCGGTTCACCGGTACACATCGCGGCGGTCGCGGATGCGGTGGATGGTGATGGTGTCTTCCGTCTCGTCGAAGATCACGCGGTGGTTGCCGGCGCGGAGGCGAAGTAGCCCTTCGAACTCACCGCTCAGCGGCTTCACCCTGCCGGCGCCGGTTTCGGCGTAGCGGTGAATGGCCGTCAAAATGTTCAGGGCGGCGCGCTGCTCGATGGCGCGGACTTCTTCCCCAACGTTCGGGTGGAAGCGGATTTTCTTCACGGGGACTATTACTCGCCCTGGTGGCGGCGGACCTGGTCCATGGTGAAGCCGCACTCGGCCACCACCTGTTCGAAGGGAATGCCGCCTTCCTGGTTCTGCCGGAAGTAGTCGCGCGAAGCGGCCACAGCGCGGCGATCTTCCGCGGTCAGTTCCTCGTCGTCCTCCTCGCGGATCATCACTTCGAGCAGCTTGGCGATGGCGTCCAACTGGGCGGGGCCGAGCCGATCGAGCAACTGGTGCGCTTGCTGTCTGTCCATAGCGTTCCTCAGGCGCGCCGCGCGGACTTCAACGCGGCGTTCTCCAAAAACGTGTCGATGGTCTTCATCAATACCGACTGCTGGGCGCCAGGCAGGGCCTCAATCTGCTCCAGGCGGCGCAGCACCTTGCGGCTGGGCTTCTTGCCGTTGGTCTTGGAGACCTTGGGGTGCAGCAACTCATCGAGCGAGACATCCAGCGCCAGGGCGAAGCGGACGGCCATCTCGGCGGTGAGCCGGAGGCGGTCGGTCTCGTAGTCGGTGACCAGCGTTTGCAGGATGCCGATCTTGCCCGCCAGCTCGACTTGCGTGTAGCCGCGTTCTTTTCTGATCCGGGCGACACGTTCGCCGATGGATTCTTTGCCCCAGTCGATGGGGGGGAGGGAGAGCTTGGAAACACGAGGCATTGCAGAGCCAGTATAAGGGTCAAAAACGAGCACCTTGACTACTACGGTATCATACGCTATTTTGAAAAGCGTAACTTTCTTGCGTTTCCACTTGACAGGTTTTCTGAAGGAGGCCCTTTTCCATGGCGCGCATTCCCGACGACGAGATCGAGCGGCTGAAGCGGGAGATCCCGCTCGAGCGGCTGGTGACCGGGTTCGGCATCCAGCTGAAGCGGCACGGGGCGGACCTGGTGGGACGGTGCCCGTTCCACGAAGACCACGAGCCGTCGCTGGTGGTGACGCCGGAGAAGAACGTCTGACACTGTCTGGGCGCCTGCCAGACGGGCGGCTCGACCATCGACTGGGTCATGAAGACGCAAGGCGTAAGCTTCCGCCACGCCGTCGAGTTGCTGAGAGCCGATCATCCCTCTTTAGCCGCCGGCGACGGCCGCGTGTTGCGCAGAGGTTCGACGGCGAAGCTGGAATCGCCGGTCGCGCTGGAGGCCGACGACCAGCAGACCTTGCGCGACGTCGTCGAGTTCTACCACGAGACGCTGAAGGCTTCTCCCGAAGCACTGCGGTACCTGGAAAGCCGCGGCCTCACGCATCCGGAGATGATCGGCCACTTCAAGCTGGGCTTCGCCAGCCGCAAGCTCGGCCTCGCGCTGCCGGACAAGAATCGCAAGGAGGGCGCGGAGCTGCGCGGGCGCTTGCAGCGGCTCGGCATTCTGCGCGCCGAGAGCGGCCACGAGCACATGAACGGCTCGGTCGTATTCCCGATCCTCAATCTCGAAGGAAACGTGCTCGGCATGTACGGCCGCAAGATCACGTCAGGTGTGGGTCGCCAAAACTACATCCAGGAATCAATCAGAGCTGTCGGCAGGCGGACGGCCCAGGATTGTGCTGTGAGTCCGAGTCCCGATGCCTTCAGTGGAGACTCTCGGGTGCTGGGGCTCAGCCAAGGAGAGCATTGAATTGCGGGCTGCGCACGTTTCGGGGAACACTGCGTCGTCGATGGCGATTGGTGTCGTCGAGAAACCGAAGAACACGGAGGCCAGTCAGGCCGCGGTCTTCCAAGTGTATCGGTGCTGGAGACCGCCGAGCCGCGGCAATGAGATCAACTCTGCCGTCTGGGTCGGTCTCAGTTCGATCGCGCGGACGTCCGGCGCGTCTTTGCCCAGCGCGTCATGAGTGCGGTCCTGGTGGTAGTAGGCCACATACTCGCGGGCGAGGCGGCGCAGATGGGCTTCGTTGAGCGCGATCACGTGATCGAAGCACTCCCGGCGGCAACTGCCCACCCAGCGTTCGGCCACGCCGTTCTGCCAGGGGCTGCGGATGCTGGTTCTGACCGGCTCGATTCCCGAGGAGTCGAAGAAGTCGAGTACCCGCGGACTGAACTTGGCGTCGCGGTCCAGTATGACGTAGCGCTGGCGGCCGAAGCCTGGGAATGTCTCACGAAGCTGCTGGAGGACCCAATCGGCAGTTGGGTGCGCCGTGACGTTGAAGTGCAGAATCCTGCGCCGGGCATGGTCGATTACAAAGAAGCAGTACAGCAAGCGGAAGCCGACGGTGGGAACGGTGAAGAAGTCGAGCGCCGCGAGTACTTCGCGGTGATTCTTGAGAAAGGCGAGCCAGTTCTTGGCGGCATCACCAGATCGCGGCGGCCTGCGGGCTAGGTAGCGCGAGACCGTGCGCTCGGAGATCTGAACGCCCAGCTTCAGCAGCTCGCCATAGATTCTCGGAGCACCCCAAGCGGGGTTCTCACGCGCCATACGTCTGACGATCTCGAACACGTCGCCGCCGATCTTGCGCCTGCCGCCGTGCGAACGGAGGCGCCAGTAGAAACGGAATCCGGCGCGATGCCAGTCAACCGCGGTTTCCGGCTTGACCACGATGAGCGCATCCGTCCACCGCGACCAGAAGCGCCGCAGCACCACCCAGAACAGACGGTCGATGGTGTCGAGGTGCGGCCGGGGGCGTTGGCGTTTGAGAACGGCGAGTTGCTGGCGCAGGGCGAGAATCTCCAGGCCAAGATCATGGCGCGTCCGAACGAAGGTGCGCAGGTACAGGAGGAATGCGAGCATGCGATTTCCACATTGTAGATCGGCGTCGGCCCCCCCGCTCAGACCTTCAGCGGCGCGCCCATCCCGCGCGTGCTCGCGTGCAAGGTAGTCCGCCCCACCACCTCCGTCGGAGGTCACTCTTGAAACGGGCGGCTCTAGGCTAGCTCCGGTAATGGCCCTCGCTTCAGGGCGCGACACTCCTCCAACGTCCATTTGGGGATCGCCCCGGGCCGGCTGGCAACCAGCGCACCGAGGCGGTTGGCGAAGTCCCCGACCTCGGCGGCGGCCCACCGTTCCCCCAGCCCGTGCAGGAATGCGGCGGCGAAGGCATCGCCAGAGCCGACCGTATCGGCCACCTGCACGCGATAGCCCTCCACCTCCGCGTAGACACCGTCGACCAGAACGGCGCAGCCTTGCTCACCGCGCGTTACGCACACCGCGTCCCATCCGAACTGCTTCGCCGCGCTTCGGCAGAACTCCTCGAACCCGCCGTGGGGCGACCCGAGAAACCCCTCGACGCTCGAAACCTCGCGGTCGTTCAGTTTCACCACGTTCGCCTGCCGCAACAACTCGCAAACCAGGGCGGGCGTGTACGAGCCCGCCCTCAGATTGATGTCGTAGAAGCGCCGGGCTGCTGGCACAGCGGAGAGCACCCTTTGAGTGGCCGAGCGGACCCGCGGGTCCATTTGGTGCAGGGTGCCAAAGTAAACCCAGTCGGGCTGGAACTCCGCGAGCTGGCGGAGGTCGTCCTCGCCGATTTCGAGACAGTCGTAGGCCGCTGGCCGGTGAATGGTGAAATCCGGCTGGCCCGCGGCATCGAGCCGCACCGAGACGAAGCCGGTAGGCTGGTCCACCACCGAGCGGACAAACTTCGTCGAAAGCCCCAGGTTTTCAGCGGTCGTGAGCGCCCGCCGTCCGCGCTGGTCGTCGCCCACGGCGCTTAGGAACACAACCTCGTGTCCCAGCCGCCGCGCGTGCGCCGCGAAGTTGAATGGCGCCCCGCCGAGACGCTCCGTCTCCCCGAAGACATCCCACAGGATTTCTCCTATGCTGACGATTTTCACGATGGTCTCGCGCGCCTCCTCTCTTCTGTGGTACACCAAAAGTGCACACCCATGAAAGCCATCCTTGTCCACACCTGCGGCGGCCCCGACCAGATGCAGGTTCAGGAGGTTCCGCGGCCCAAGCCCAGCCCCGGGCATGCACTCGTCAAGATCGCCGCCGCCGGCGTCAACTTCATCGACGTCTACTACCGCACCGGCCTGTACAAGGCCCCCCTGCCCGTGGCGATCGGGATGGAAGCCGCCGGCACCGTCGAGGAGCTGGGGCCGGACGCGCCCGAGGTCGCTGTCGGGGATCGTGTCGCTTACGCCCTGTCCCGTGGGGCCTACGCCGAGTACGCCATCGTGCCTTCCTCGGTGCTGGTCAAGCTGCCCGATCAGATCGACTTCCCAACCGCAGCCGCCGCGATGCTCCAGGGCCTGACCGCCCACTACCTCGCGGTCTCGACCTATGCGCTCAAGGAGGGCGACACCGCGCTGGTGCACGCCGCCGCCGGCGGTGTCGGCCTGCTGCTGGTGCAGATCGCCAAGATGCGCGGGGCCCGGGTGCTGGGCACGGTCTCCACCCAGGCCAAGGCCGATCTGGCCCTGGAAGCGGGCGCCGACGGCATCATCTTTTACGCCCGCCAGGACTTCGAGCCGGAGGTCAAGCGCCTCACCAGCGGTCGCGGCGTAGATGTGGTTTATGATTCAGTTGGGGCCTCAACCTTCATGAAAGGCTTGAATGCGCTCCGCCCCCGCGGAATGATGGTTTCCTTCGGCCAATCCAGCGGCCCCATCGGCGCCGTCGATCCGCTGCTGCTCAGCCAGAAGGGATCGCTGTTCCTGACCCGCCCCAGACTCGGGGATTACTGTGCCACGCGCCTGGAACTCCTGTGGCGCGCCGACGACGTGCTCGGCTGGATCGCCGCCGACAAGCTCAAGGTCCGGATCGACCGGACGTACCGCCTGGCCGAGGCCGCCCAGGCCCACCGCGATCTGGAGGGCCGCAAGACCAGCGGCAAGGTGCTGCTCCTCCCCGAGTAATCCGGTGCACGCCGACGAATTCTCCGCCCGCCGCAGCCGGATTGCCGCCGCGCTGGCCGATAGGAATGCGGATGCCCTCATCGTCTCGGCCGCGCCCAACGTGCGCTACCTGACCGGGTTCACCGGCAGCAACGGCCTGGTTCTGCTCTGGCCCTCCGGCGCGGTGCTGTTCACGGACCCCCGCTACGAGATCCAGGCGGCCCAGGAAACCAATTGCCGGCTCAGGATCGCGCGCGGCTCTCTCTATCCCGCGGTAATGAAGGTCGCCGCGGGCAAGAAGTTCCGGCGCCTGGGCTTCGAGAAGGGCCGTCTGGGATACGAGGCCTACGAGCGGCTGTACAGGGAACTGACGCTCGGCGCATCGCTGGTCCCGCTAGCGGGCGCGATCGAGGCGGAGCGCATGGTGAAGTCCCGGGCCGAAATCGAGCTGATCCAGCGCTCCGTCGAGACCAACTCCGCCGCCTTCGCGAGAGCCATTCGGCGTGCGCGCCCCGGCGTCTCCGAGCGAGACCTAGCCGCGGAACTGGACTACCAGATGCGTCTGCTGGGCGCCGACGGGCCAGCCTTTGACACCATCGTCGCCGCCGGCCCCCGCTCCGCCCTGCCCCACGCGCACCCCACGGCCAACACTTTGCGGCACAATCAGCTACTATTGATAGACGTGGGCGCGAGCCGGGAGGGCTACGCGAGCGACATGTCGCGGATGGCCTTCCTGGGACGGCCGGGCCTGAAAGTCAGGCGTATGTACCGGGCCGTGCTGGAAGCCCAGTTGGCCGCCATCGCGGCGGTGCGGCCGGGCATTCGCGCCGAGCAGATCGATCACGCCGCGCGGCGGGTGTTGCGCGCCGGCAAGTTGGAAAAGGCTTTTGTCCACGCAGCCGGCCACGGCTTGGGGTTGGAGATTCATGAAGCGCCGCGCCTCGGCAAGGGCGAGAAGACTCCGCTGGCCGAGGGAATGGTCATTACGATTGAGCCCGGCATCTATCTGGAAGGGTTCGGAGGCATTCGCATCGAGGACACCGTCGTCGTAACCCAGTCCGGTTCGAGCGTCCTGACGCCCACCTCGAAGGACCTGTTGATACTATAGAAGCGGGTTTCAAGCCCGCCCGCGATGTTTCTTACTGCCATGACCTTGGATGAAATCCGCGAACTGATTCAAGTTGTCACCGAGACCGGAATCGCCGAGCTGGAAGTACAGCGCGGCGACAACCGGGTCCGCATCCGCCGCACCACCCGCGGTCACCTTCAGGAGTACGTGATTCCGGCCGAAAGCGTCGCCCACCACAGCCAGCACGCGGCCGCGCCGGCGACGCCCACTGCTCAGGGCGCCGGGGCGGCACCAGCGCTGGACCCGCTGAGCGATCCCACCCTGGTCACCGTGAAATCCCCGATCGTCGGCACGTTTTACGAGGCGCCTTCGCCCGGCGCGCCTCCCTTCGTGCGCGTTGGAGACATCGTCAAGCCCGGCGACGTCTTGTGCATCATCGAGTCCATGAAACTGATGAACGAGATCGAAGCCGAGACCGGGGGCGCCATTGTGAGCAAGCTGGCCGCCAATGCCCAGCCCGTCGAGTA
The DNA here is from genome assembly GCA_050008465.1 of Bryobacteraceae bacterium. GTDB lineage: Bacteria > Acidobacteriota > Terriglobia > Bryobacterales > Bryobacteraceae > Fen-330. The sequence goes on along the minus strand of JBEKMO010000076.1, from coordinate 2,810 downwards.
CGGAGAAGCCCTGTTCCTCATTCGACCCGCCTGAGTCGCGCATGTTCGAAAAAATCCTGATTGCCAATCGCGGGGAGATTGCGCTCCGCATCATTTGCGCCTGCAAGGAGCTGGGCATCCCGACGGTGGCCGTCTACTCGGAAGCCGATCGCCACAGCCTCCACGTGCGCTTTGCCGACCAGGCCATTTGCATCGGTCCGGCTAAGAGCAGCCTCAGCTACCTGGATATTCCGTCGGTCATCAGCGCGGCCGAGATCACCAACGTGGACGCCATTCACCCGGGCTACGGCTTCCTGAGCGAGAACGCCGATTTCGCCGAGGTCTGCGAGACCTCCGGCGTCCGCTTCATCGGCCCGCCTCCCGACGTCATCCGCCTGATGGGTCTGAAGGACCGCGCCCGCGCCGCCATGAAGGCCGCTGGCGTCCCGACCCTGCCCGGCTCCGAGGGTGTCGTCAAGTCGCCGGATGAGGCGCTGGTCATCGCCGCCCAGATCGGCTACCCGGTGATCCTCAAGGCGACGGCCGGAGGTGGCGGCCGCGGCATGCGCATCGTCCGCTCGCCCGAGGAACTTCCCTCCCAGTTCGTTCAAGCTCAGCAGGAGGCCAGCGCCAGCTTCGACTGCGCAGATGTGTACCTGGAGAAGTACATTCTATCGGCGAGGCACATCGAGTTCCAGGTCCTGGCCGACCAGCACGGGAACGTCGAGGTGCTGGGCGAGCGCGAGTGCACCATCCAGCGCCGTCACCAGAAGCTGGTCGAAGAGGCGCCCTCTCCCTGCGTCACCCCGGAGCTCCGCGGCCGCATTGCCGGCTCCCTGCGGGAGGCCATGCGCGCCTGCGGCTACGTCAATGCCGGCACCGTCGAGTTCGTGATGGACGAGTGCGGCCAGCTCTACTTCATCGAGGTGAATGCCCGCATCCAGGTGGAGCACCCGGTCACCGAATTCATCACCGGAATCGATCTGGTCAAGAGCCAGATCCTGATCGCGGCCGGCCAGGCACTGCCCGACATCATCGATCTGCCCGTCCGGACCCGCGGGCACGCGCTGGAGTGCCGCATCAACGCCGAGGACCCGGTCACCTTCGCCCCCTCGCCCGGCCGCATCACGGCCCTCAACCTGCCCGGCGGCATCGGCGTGCGCGTGGACACCGCGGCCTACACCGACGGCGTGATTTCACCCTACTACGATTCCCTGGTGGCCAAGCTCATCACTCACGGCCACGACCGCAGCGAGGCCATCGCCCGCATGAAGCGCGCTCTGGAGACCTTCGTGGTCGAGGGAATCCACACGTCGATCCCGCTGCACCAGCGCATCCTGGCCGATCCGGATTTCCTGGGCGGCAGGTTCGACACCAACTTCGTCCGCCGCTTCGCGCCGAACAACCACAAGGGGTGAGGTTTCGGCCCGGATCTCTATGCTGGCTACTCACTGTGCCACCAGCCGATTGATGCGACTTGCGCCGTGTGCTAGGCTACGTCTGTCTACGGGCAGCCGAAGGAAGCGTGCGTGGACACTCGCGTCAACCTGATGGCGGCCGCGATCATAGCGGGTTTCATCCTGTTGGCTGCGGTGTCGCTGCTCCTTGGCTGGTTACACGCCAGACGCGTGGACCAGTTGCCGACATTGTTGGCGACCGCCTTCGGCCCGATAGGCGCGGCAGTGTCGACGGTGCTGTACCTGTCGATGGAGGACCGTCGCGGCATGGTCTTCTTCGGCGCGTTTTCCGGCCTCATCCTGCTGCCTTGGGTCGCCGGCCTCGCCATATTCGGACCGCAGGCATGGAAAGATTCATCGCAAGACCGCGCAGCGGCGCTGACGGAAGAGGCCGAACCCGCGGTCACCGAAATCGCCGGAGCCATGCTCGATGTCGCGGAGGCGAAGCTCGCCACCCACCCGGATGGTACTTCCATTTTGACGGTTCGGTACACCGATGCCGCAGTTGCGGCTGCATGTCTGAGGGCTGAATACGGCGGCACGCTTCCCCCTCTCACGCAGGTCGCTGGGCATGAAGGCGTGCCGATCGAGACAGAGGGGTTCGCCTGGTTTCAGTTTCAGGACGTCGCGCAGGTGGTTCGTGTCACCGGCGCGAACCGCAGCGCACTGCAACGGCGGCTGGAAGGGTCCTCGCCGAGCGCGCGGCGAGGGACCGGACCGCCGAAATTCGTCCAAAAGCCCGGTATAGCGGCGCCGATCGGCGGCGTGTTGGTCTACACGCTGTTCGTCTCGTGGGCCTTCGTGCGGCTGTCGACCTGGGCCGCCAGTTTTCCGGGGCTGGCGGGCGCGGCGCCGCTGCCGGCCGAGACACTGCGCGACAGACTGCAGGATGGGCGGATCACGCCCGACCTGAACTACTCCTGGCGCTTCAGCGTGGACCAACTGCGCTATCCCCTGGTTCGGATCGTCACCAGCGCCGGCTGGACCTGGCGTCAGGTAATGCTCGACGCACCCTGGCTTACCGGATGAAGACGCGGTGGATCGCCGGAGCTCTCCTGCTTTGCTGCCCGGCCCAGACCGAGCGTCTGAACCACCGCCACAGCAACCTGAACCGACCGACATACTCAAAAGACAAGGGGACTTTCCCGATGACAGAAACAGCAATCGGTCAGGAAACGGGGACTGGAAGGAAGCTCCTCCCCGTAGAGACTCTCGCTCAAGACGTTTCCGCCTTTGGGCTTGATCTGTATCGCCAACTGCGCTGGTCCGAGGGCAACCTATTCCTCTCGCCCTATGGCATATCGGCAGCTCTAGCCATGGCACACGCGGGCGCCCGTGGCAATACGGAGACGCAAATGGCACGCGCCCTCCGCT
>JBEKMO010000075.1:0-24874 GCA_050008465.1 Bryobacteraceae bacterium | reverse complement strand
CTGGAGCTGGCGGGCCAGCGACTCGGGCGTTTCCAGGTAGGCGCCTTCCTCGTTCGGCAAGCCGGCGTTGGGGTAGCAGGAGATGCGCGTCGAGGCGATTTCGTGCAGGGTGCGGAGGTGGTCGGTCATGAACTCCGGGCCGGTGGCGCAGTTCAGGCCGATGGCCAGCAGGTCGGCATGGGCGACCGAGACGTAGAAGGCGTCGGCGGCCTGACCGCCCAGCATCGTGCCGCTGCGCTCGATGGTGCCGGAGACGATGACCGGGATTTTCGACGCCAGCTCGCGCATGACTTGCTGGACCGCGAGCAGGGCGGCCTTGACGTTGCGGGTGTCCAGGCAGGTCTCGATTAAGAGGATGTCAGCGCCGCCCTCGGCCAGCGCCTTCGCCTGCACATAGTAAGCCTCGCGAAGTTCCGCGAAGGTAACGCCCCCGGTGGTGCTGATGGATTTTGTGGTGGGGCCCATCGAACCGGCCACGAAGCGCGGCCGTTCCGGGGTGAAGAACTCATTGGCGGCCTGGCGCGCCAGTTCGGCCGCGCGGCGGTTCAGCTCGTGCGCATCGGCTTCGAGGCCGTATTCTGCGAGCACGATGGGGGCGCCGCCGAAGGTATCCGTCTCGATGACGTCGGCGCCGGCGGCGAGATAGGCGCGATGGACGCCCAGGACGACGTCGGGCCGCGTGCGTACCAGGACCTCGTTGCAGCCCTCGAGCGCCGGGCCGCCGAAATCGGCCGCGGTCAGGCCCGCCTGTTGCAGCATGGTGCCCATGGCGCCGTCCAGGCACAGGATGCGCCGGTCCAGGGACTCGAATAGCGCTTGCCGCTGCAACTCACGGGAAACCATCGGGATTGCTTTGATTTTAGCAGCCGGGGGCGGTTTCCGGCCCGGAGTTGTGATAGGCTTTCCCAAGCATTGGTTGAAAGGGAGGCCATTGTCGCGGCATATTCGAACCGGTTGCCGCTCATGATGGCTTGGAGGCGCGGATGGACGGACTGATTGGCCTTGCGGTGCTCGTGATCGTGGTGGTGCCGATCCTGGTGGTGATTCTGTTGGTGCGCGCGTCGACGCACTCGGGACGGCTGAAAGAACTCGAGGAGCGGATGCAGCGGGCGACTTCCCGGATCTGGGAACTCGAGGGGCGCGTCTCGTCTCTCGAGAAAGCCCCTCGAGCCGCTGCGCCGCCGCAACCCGTGAGGGCGGAGGAATCGGCGCCTCGACCGGCTCCGCCTCCGCAGCCCGTGTGGGTGGAGCAACCGCCGCCTCCGCCGGTTCCGCCTCCGCAGCCCGTGTGGGTGGAGCAACCGCCGCCTCCGCCTATTCCACCGCCGCAACCTGTGACCGCGCCGCCGCCGGTTGCGCCACCGCCGCCGGTTGCGCCACCGCCGCCGGTTGCGCCTCCGGAGCCGGTGGTGATGACGCCGCCGCCCCCGGGTTGGGGGGAACGGCTGCGGGAGACCATGGCGGGACAGGAATGGGAGGCGGTGGTTGGGGGAAGCTGGCTGAACAAGATCGGCGCGGTGATTGTGGTGGTGGGCATCGCGCTGTTTCTGAGCTACTCGGTCACGATGCTGGGACCGGCAGGCAGGGTGGCTCTGGCGCTGGCGGTGAGCGGCTCGCTGCTGGCGGGAGGGATGATTCTGGAGCGGCGGGCGCATTACCTGGTGTTCGCGCGCGGGCTACTGGGGGCGGGTTGGGCGGCCTTGTACGCGACGGCTTATGCGATGTATGCGCTGCCCGCGGCACAGGTGGTACGGGATCCGTGGCTGGCGGCGGTGCTGCTAACAGGCGTGGCGGCGGGGATGATCGTTCACTCGCTGCGCTATCGATCCCAGGTGGTCACCGGACTGGCCTACTTCGCCGCGTTCGTCGCCCTCGCCGTCACGCCCGTGAGACCTTTCTCGGTGGTTGCGCTGGTGCCGCTGGCCGGCTCGCTGCTGTACCTTGCGCACCGGTTTTCCTGGTTCCCGATGGCCTTGTTCGGGCTGATCGCCACTTACGGAACCGCTGCCTTGCGGTCGACGGGAACGTCGCCGGTGGCCGAGACCCAGTGCATTCTGGCGGCGTACTGGCTGTTGTTTGAGGCATTCGACGTTCTGCGCGCCGCCAGGCGGCAGCCGCTGACCGCAACCGCGGCGTACCTGTTCCCGCTGAACGCCATCTGTGTGGCGGGCCTGTCATATCTGAAATGGACGGAGGCCGCTCCGGCATTGCTGTACTGGTTCTTCGCGGGGGCAGCGGCGGCCTACCTGGCCGGTGCGATTCTGCGAGGCGTCCTCCGGCGCCCCTCGAGTTTCCCCGAAGACACGGAGCCGCTCGAGCGCGCGCTTTCGGGCTACGAGGCAGCCATCACGGTGGCCACGGCGCTGGGTACGATCGCCGCGTTCCTGGCTTTTTCCGGTTTTCACGTCAACCTGGCCCTGCTGGCGGAGGCGGAGCTGCTGTTCGTGGCCGGATTGGTGCTGGGCCAGCGGTACCTGCGCCAACTGGCTGGGGCGGTGTTTGGCGCCTCCCTGGCGAAGCTGCTGTTTGTGGACGTTGCCGCCGGCGATCAGGTCACGGTCAGGGGCTGGAGCATCCAGGCGTGGACTCCGGTGGCGCTCCTCAGCACGGCGGTGTTCTACTTGAACCGCATCTTGAAGCGGCCGGGACAAGCTTACAGTTATGCGGCGTTCGCGCTCTCGATGATGGTGATCGGGTTCGAGGCGCCGCTCGAATACCTGGGTCTGGCCTGGCTGGCGCTGGCGGTGGTTTTGTTCGAGATCGGATTTTGGGGGCGGCGCCAGGAGTTCCGAATCCAGTCCTGCGTGGCGGCGGTTTCGGGTTGGGGCACGCTGCTGGTGGTGAATGCCTTGGGGGAGGGAGTCGATCCGCAGCGCCAGCCCTGGAAGTGGCTGGGCGCCGGGGCGATCCTGACCTATGCGGTTGCCGCGCAATTGATCCGCTTCGCTCGGCTCTCCGACGAAGAGCGGAGCCTTTTCCGGGACGTGTGCTCCGCGACGGGCGCCGCGCTGGTGGCGATTGGGTTGTGGTGGGCGCTGCCTCACGAGTTCGTGGGGATCGGCTGGCTGGCGCTGGCGGCCGCGCTGCTGGAGATCGGGCTGTGGCTGAGGTTGAAGTGGTTCCGCTGGGAAAGCGACGCGGTGGCCTTGTGCGGCCTCTCGGCGGTGCTGATTGTCAACGTGGTTGGCGGCGGTGTCACGGTGGTTCACAACGCGTGGGCGCTGGCGGCGGCCGCACTGGCGACCTACGGCGCGGGCGCCCGCATGTACCGGCTGGGAGGCGAGCGCCTGTGCGACAGCGAGCGTGTGTCGCGGCGCGAAATGAGCTGGGCCGCCGGCACGACCTTCCTGGCAGCGCTGCTGTGGTATGTGCTGCCCGCCCCGCTGATTGCGCTGGGCTGGGGAGTCCTGGGGCTGCTGCTGATTGAAATGGGCATCGGGCTGCCGCTCACCGGATTGCGGCTCCACGGGCACGTGGTCGCGGTCATGGCCTTCGGACGCCTGTTCCTGGCTGATTTCACGACGATCGGAGAGACCGCGGGCATCTCGCACCGAGTGCTTACGGTGGTCCCGATCATCCTCATGCAGTACTACCTCTGGCGGAGGCTCAGCCGGGCGGGGCTCGACCAGACGCTCCGCAGATGGTACCTGTATGCGCCGGCGATCCTGGCCGTGGTGCTGGTGCGGTTTGAAGCCGGGCGCACCCTGGCGGTGGTGGGATGGGCGCTGCTGGGGCTGGTCTGGCTGGTTCTCGGGGTTCGTTGGAACAACCGCGATCTGCGCCGCCAAAGCTACGCGGTGGGGACGCTGACGTTCGTGCGGAGCTGGAATACGAACTTCTACATGCCCGAAAGCTTGCAGGGTGTCTGGAGCAGGATCCTGATCGGCGCGGCGGTGATCGCCACTTTGTATGCAGCGCAGTTCTTGTCGCCACGGCGCGAGGCTTTGCCCCAGAGCGATGCCAGCCGCCTGGATCTGTGGTCGCGCGCCGGGTTCTCGCTGCTGGCCACGGTGCTGCTGACGGCGCTGATTTGCCGCGAAGTCTCGGGGAGTCTTCTGACGGTGGCCTGCGGCCTGGAGGGCCTGGTGGTGCTGGTGGCGGGCTTCCCGACCCGCGAGCGCGTGCTGCGCTACTGCGGCCTGCTGCTGTTCACCTTCTGCATCTTCAAACTCTTCCTCTACGATCTGCGGGAACTGGACACGCCCAACCGCATCCTCTCGTTCGTGGTGCTGGGGTTGCTGTTGCTCGGCGTGTCGTGGATGTACACGCGGTATCGGGAGCGGATCCGGCGCTACTTATAGGGGACGATCATGACGAAACCATATGGGCTGGTAATTGTTCTGGCGGCGACGCTGGGGTGTGGCGCCGCGGTGTGGCTGGGCGAGATGCAAACCGAGGTGAGCTTGTCCTCGACATCCGAGATCTGGGGGGACCTGCTGAGGGACGCCGACCAGTTCGGTTTCCACCTGACGCGCATGTCCGACCAGAAGGAAATGGAGCTGGGGAACCGGCTGGCCGCCACCATGACCGCGAACGGCGCCACCGACCCGGCCTGGGAAACGTATGTATCGCAGGTCGGGGCCACGCTCGCGCCGCACCTGAGGCGGCAGGGAATCCAATATCGTTTCCATGTAGTTCAGTTTCCGATTGTCAACGCGTTTGCGCTGCCCGGCGGGCACGTGTTTGTGTTCACGGGCCTGCTCGAGTTCCTGCATTCCGAAGCGGAGCTGGCATCGATACTCGGCCACGAAATGTCGCACGTGGATCTGAGGCACTGTGTGGAGTTGTACCAGTACGAAGCCGCGTTCGAGAAAGCCGGCGTCGGCGACTTGGGCCAGGCGGTGGAGCTGGTCCGGCGCATCACGGCGCGGGGGTATTCGAAGTTTCAGGAACTGGAAGCGGATGCCCAGGGCTTTCGCCTGGCTGCTCAGGCGGGCTACAACCCGGAAGCCGGCGTGGTGACCTTACTGCGCATGAGACAGGTGTTCGGTGCGCCCCCGGAGCCGGCGGCGCGAACTCCCGTCGGCGAGCTGGCGCGCGCGGTGGTGACGGAAATGGGTTCCTACTACCAATCCCATCCACCGACCGCGGAGCGCATGCGGCGCCTGGAGCTGCTGGTAGCGCGCAACCGCAAGCGGTTCGCGGGGCAGCGGTTCTATGAAGGCGTCGAGAACTACGGGAGGCGTGTGCCGCGGACGCAGCAGGAGTTCCCGCACGAGCTGAAGGCGGTGTAGCAGTTTGGCGGCTGAAAGCGGATAGATTTGCGGGCTGAGGCTGCCCTATGCTCAAGCTATGGACGACGAGCGATGCTGGAGGGCGGTCGCGGGGAGGGATGCAGCTTTCGACGGGGAGTTCGTGTTTGCGGTGCGCTCGACGGGGGTGTATTGCCGTCCGTCGTGCCCGGCGCGGCGGCCCCGGCGTGAGCAGGTGCGCTTCTTCGAGACCGCACAGGCGGCCGAAGGCGCGGGCTTCCGGGCGTGCCGGCGGTGCCGGCCGCAGGACCGGCGGAAAGCGGAATCGGAAGTGGTCGAGCTGGCCTGCCATCTTTTGCCGTGCCCGCTCAAGACGCTGGCCGAGGAACTGGGTCTCAGTCCGCGGCGGCTGTCGCGCATGTTTCAGCGCCTGTTGGGCGTGACGCTGCGGCAGTACGCGGATACGCAGAGGCTGGGAGCGTTCAAGGCACGCGTGCGGAATGGGGGCGAAGTGACAGACGCTTTGTATCATGCGGGATATGGGTCGAGCAGCCGGTTGTACGAGCGGGCGGCGGCGCAACTGGGGATGACACCGGCCACCTACCGGCGGGGAGGGCGCGGCGTTCGGATCGCCTACTCGATTGTGGGTTGTCCATTGGGGCGGTTGCTGGTGGCGGCGACCGAGCGTGGCATCTGCGCGCTCTCTCTGGGCAATTCGGACGCGCAACTGGAGGCGGCGCTGGGCGAGGAGTTTCCGCAAGCGGAGATTCGCCGCGACGAGGCGGGGTTGGGCGGATGGACCGGGGCGCTGGTCAAGCACCTGGAGGGGGCGCAGCCGGCGCTGGACCTGGCGCTGGACATCCGCGCGACTGCGTTCCAGCGGCGGGTGTGGGAGGAACTGCGCAAGATCCCATACGGCGGCACGCGCACGTACAGTGAGATCGCCCGCGCGATCGGGCGGCCCACGGCGGCGCGCGCGGTGGCGCGGGCGTGCGCCACGAACCCGGTCTCGGTGGTGATTCCATGCCACCGGGTGGTGCGGGGCGACGGCGGGCTGGGTGGCTACCGCTGGGGCCTCGAGCGCAAGCGGGCCCTGCTCGAAACGGAGGCCCGATGTTCGCCAGAAAGCTGAGAGTGACGTTGCGGAGGGAGGGCGGAGAATCGCCGGCGCCGAAGGCGTGGATGGACCAGTTTTTCCTGCGCGACTTCACCGGCTCGAGCGCGTTCGACGAGACATTGCCGGCGGAGGACGGCGTGCTGGAGGCCGGCTTCGCGGTCGATCTGGAGGAAGTGAGAAGCCGGTTTGAAAAATGGCTGCGCGGGCGGAAGATGATTCCGCTCGAAACAGGATTGACGATTGAGTCATTGCCGATTGACGATTGGCCGCCCAATCGTCAATGACGAAATCGTAATTCGTCAATTGATTTTACGCAGCAAGATGGCGGAGTTCTTGCTGCCGAAGGCGATGCAATTGGACAGCGCGTATTCGAGATCGAGGCGGCGGCCGACCTCCGTGACGTAGTCGAGGTCGCACTCTGGGTCGGGAACATCGAGGTTGATGGTGGGGGGCAGCACGCCATCGCGCATGGCGAGCAGAGTGGCGGCGATGCCGGCGGCTCCGCAGGCGCCCTGCGGGTGCCCGATGATGCTCTTGAGCGAGGAGCCGGCGAGCTTGCGGGCGTGGCCGTCGAAGGCCAGGTGGGTGGCGCGGGTTTCGATGCGGTCGTTCAGCTCGGTGGAAGTGCCGTGGTAGTGGATGTACTGGACGGCTTCGGGGGGGATGCCGCCCTCGGCGATGGCCAGGCGCATGGCGCGGGCGGGTTCCTCGCCGCACTCCTCGAGCCGGACGCGGTGATAGGCCTCGCAGGTGGAGCCGTAGCCGGCGATTTCGCCGTAGATTTTCGCGCCGCGGGCGCGGGCGCGCTCGAGTTCCTCGAGCACGAAGAACCAGGAGCCCTCGGCCAGGACGAAGCCGTCGCGGTCCCGCGAGAAGGGGCGGGAAGCGCGCTCGGGGGCCGCGTTCCAGCGGGTGGTCATGATGCGCATGAGCATGAAGCCGCGGAGGATGAGGGGAGCGATGGGGGCGTCCACGCCGCCCGACACCATGACGTCCAGCACGCCGGAGCGGATGTTGCGGTAGGCGTAGCCGATGGCGTCGGTCGAGGAAGTGCAGCCGGTCGAGATGACGTGGCTGAGGCCGCGAAGACCGAAGTGCATGGAGACCTCGCCGGCCAGCGTGCCGATGGTGCCGGTGGGGACGACGTAGACGCTGCACTGGCGTACCTTACCGCCGTAGTAGAGGCGGTACTGCTCCTCGGTGAACTCCTGGCTGCCGCCGCCGGAGCCGAGGATGAGGCCGATCTGGCGGAGCTCCTCGCGGGACATGCGGCGGGGCTCGATGCCGGCGTCGGCCAGGGCCTCCTCGACCGCGGCGATGGCCAGGGGGGCGACGCGGGAAACGTGGGGGCGGTCCTTGGGTGAAATGTAGGCCTCCTCGGAGAACCCGACCACCTCTCCAGCCACCTGGACGGCAAAGCGGGAGGCATCAAACCGGGTAATGCGGCGCACGCCGCTGCGGCCATTGCGGGTGGCTTCCCAGAACGCTTCTCTGCCAATGCCGTTCGGGCTCACTGCCCCGATGCCGGTAATCACAACGCGACGATTCATCAGTTGTTCGCGACCTCAGCCTGCGCCTGTTCACGACTGCGCATGTGTTAGTATAGGCTGTTTTAGATGGGTCCGGGGAAACAGGACCGAGTGTCTCCCCTGCTTGTGCGCGCGCTGGCCGGCATCCAGACGGGCGTGCTGGGGGGGCTGGCGATGTTCGGCTGGCTGGCTGCGAGCTCGGCTGTGGACCGGCAATCGATCTGGATCGTTCCCAATCTGCTGGCCTCCGTTTTCTATGGCCGCGACGTGCTGCGGCTGCGCTTCAGTACGATCACGGTGGCGGGACTGGCGCTGCACCTGTTCGTGGCGGGAGTGGTCGGTCTGGTCTTCGGGATGGTGATCGGCGAATCGCGGAACCGGCTGCGGGTGGCGTTGTTGGGCATTCTGTCGGCTTTGGTGTGGTACCACTTCTCGGAAGTGCTGTTCTGGAGGAAACTGGGGGCGTTGGCGCTGATCTACAGCCCGCCACGGTCGATGCTGCTGGCGCACCTGGTGTATGGATTTGTGCTGGCATGGTATCCCAGCGGACTGCGATCGGCGCGCAGGCACTTTCTGGGGGAAGCGGCGCCGGGCCCAGTCTGATAGCGGCGGGCGCCCAGCCGTGCCGCCGGCAATCGGTTAGAATTGGTAGTTTGAGTTCTGCGCCGAATTGGGCCCCAGGGGTGAAACCGCGCCAGGCGGTTCGACGTCACAAGAAGAGCGCAGAGTGGAGAGGAACTAGGTTTGCATGAGGTTTGACAGGCCCGGGTGCCTGTGGCTACTGACCGTTTGCGTCTGCTGCCTGAGCGCGGGCGCGCAGACGCAGCAACCATCGCCACCCCAGCAGAAGAAACAGCAGAATCCCTTCGAATCGGTTCCGCAGGCGGTCGAGCCGCCGAAACCGGCGCAACAGCCCTCTGCTCCCCCTCAGGTAAGACCGCAGATGGAGGCGCCGAAGACCGCCGAAGCGCCCAAGCCAGTGGCCGGCCGGCCGGACGTTATCGAAGCGGTGGAGTTTCGCGGGGCGCGACGGGTGCCGCAGGACACGCTGCGGGCCATGATCTTCACCAAGAAGGGCGATCGATTCGATGCCGAGACCCTGCGCCGGGACTTCATGGCGCTGTGGAATACGGGGCGATTCGACGACATCACGCTGGAACAGGAACAGGGACCCAGCGGGGTGATCGTGCGGTTCGTGCTGGTGGAGCGGCCGGTGGTACGCTCGATCAAGTACGAGGGGATGAAGTCGGTGACGGTCTCGGAGATCCTGGACCGGTTCAAGGAGCGGCACGTCGGGTTGTCGGTGGAGTCGCAATACGATCAGAACAAGGTGCAGCGGGCCGCGGTGGTGCTCAAGGAGTACCTGGCGGAGCGGGGCCGGCAATACGCCACCGTCACGCCGGAGCTGAGACAGATCCCGCCGTCGTCGCTGGAAGTGACTTTCCGGGTGAACGAGGGACCCAAAGTGAAGGTGGGGCGGATCGAGTTCGTGGGCAATGAAGTCTTCAGCGACCGGGAGGTGACCCGCGCGATGAAGAACCTGCGGCCGATTGGGATTCCGCACTCGATCCTGCTCGAGAACATCTTCGCGAAGACCTACGACCTGTCGAAGCTGGAGGAGGACAAAGAAGGCATCCGCAACTTCTACCAGGACCGCGGATACTTCGCGGCGCGGGCGCTGGAGCAGACGGTAACGCTGCGCAAGGTGGGGGGAGGGAAGTTCCGGGTGCCGCTTTTCTATATGAACAGCCCGGGCATCCGCGCCGACATCTCGATTCCGCTGGAGGAAGGGCGGAGGTACCGGATCCGGAACTGGAACTACGTGGGCATGAAGCTGTTCCGGGTGCCGGAAGCGCTGACGCCCAAGTTGTTCCTGATGTCGCCGGGCGATGTGTTCTCGACGGGCAAGTTCCGCAAGGGCATCGAGAAGATGCGCGACCTGTACGGCATGTACGGCTACATCGATTTCGTGCCGGACCCGGTGCCGGAGCCGGTAGCGGGCACCGACCTGCTCGACGTCACCTTCAACGTGGACGAGGGTAAGCAGTTCTACATCCGGCGCATCGATTTCACGGGCAACACGACTACGCGCGACAAGGTGATCCGCCGCGAGTTGCTGGTGGATGAAGGCGACCTGTTCAACAGCAAGATGTGGGAGATGAGCGTGCTGCGGCTGAACCAGCTCGGCTACTTCGAGACATTGAAGAAGGAAGACGCGGCGCAGATCACGCGGGACCCCCGCGGCAGCACGGTGGACATCCTGCTGAAGGTGAAGGAACGAGGGAAGAACACGATCGGGCTGACGGGCGGCGTATCCGGCATTGCCGGGAGTTTTGTGGGGTTCAATTACTCGACCAACAACTTCCTGGGGCTGGGCGAGACGCTATCGCTCGAGTCGCAGTTGGGCACCCGCCTGCGCAACGTCACGCTGGGGTTCACCGAGCCGTACTTCCTGGGCCGTCCCATCCAGTTGGGCTTCACGGTGTTCACGCAGCGGTTCAACTACGATCAGGGGCGCGAGGCGTCGATCCTGACGGGACAGAACCTGATCGGTTATTACCAGGCGCTGGGCGCGCAGAACCTGATGAACTACGTCCAGAACGGGCGCGGGTTCACGGTGTTCACCAGCTATCCGCTGAGACGGAGTTTCGCGCGTATCGGGGTCAGCTACGGGTACAGCGACTCGAAGTACACGCCGTTGACCACGGCGGCGACCAACACTTTCGAGTACCTCAATTATCAGAGCCTGAACGGGCCGAATGCGTTGACCGGGATCAAGACCAGCCAGATCACTCCTTCTTACACGTACAATTCGGTGAACCACCCCCTCAACCCGACCGGGGGCCGGAGCCTGTCGATCGCCGTGGCGTTCGCCAACAGCAAGATGGGGGGGAACGTGAACCTGGTGCAGCCCACCATCAGCATGACCTATTTCCACCCGGCGCCGACCAATAAGAAGCACATCATCGGGATCCGGCTGATGAGCTCGTTCGTGAGCGGCTACGGCGGGAGGTCGGCGCCACCCTTCAACCGCTACTACATCGGCGGCGAGCAGGACGTGCGCGGGTTCGACATCTGGGCGGTGAGCCCGTTGGCGTACATGCCGAGCTCGGCTACCGTGCCGGTGCTGAACTCGGACGGCTCGCCGCGCATGCAGAAGACGATCACCAACGGGATCGAGTCGTTCACGGCGGTGACCATGACCATACCGGCCTACCAGATCATCTTCCCGGGCGGCGACATGCAGGCGATCGGCAACTTCGAATACCGGATTCCGATCACCGGACCGGTGACGCTGGCGGTGTTCTTCGACGCGGGCATGGACAAGATCGTCCGGCCGGATCAGCTCCAAGTGACCGCGGACCGGGTGACGCAGCTAAATGCCGCTTTTCCATCGGCGGGCTTCAGCAACAGGGTCAAGGTCGCTTCCGGGACTCAGAAGATGCGGAGTTCGACCGGCCTGGAGCTTCAGGTGCTGCTGCCGGTGGTCAATGCGCCCTTCCGGGTCTACTGGGCGTACAATCCCACCATCGTGCATCAGTATATACAGCCGCCGATCGTGGCGGACCGTTCGCTTTTCCCGAACCAGGCGACCTTCATCAACTCGGTGGCGAATTTTGGCCAGGCCTATCCCCTGTTCGAGAAGAGGAGCACCTTCCGGTTCACGATCGGCAGGACGTTCTGAAAGGCAGCCGCGTGGGACTGTCGCGGGGTTGACAGGAGCGGTATGGTATTATCAAGGCTTCAAAGGAGTCTGACACGTGAGAAAGAGTGTGTTTAGGGCCCCGCTGCTGGCGGCGAGCTTTGGGATTCTGGCGTTTGCGCAGGCTGGATCTTCGCCTTCCAAGGTGGGCATCATCCATATCCAGAACGCCATCATTCAGACAAGAGACGGCCAGAAAGCGGCCGCCGACATCGATGCGAAATTCGCTCCGAAGCGCAGGGAAGTGGAACAGAAGCAGTCGGAGATTCAGGCGCTGGAGACGCAGTATCGCACCGGCGTGAACACGATGAGCGAGGAAGCCAAAGCGAAGCTGGCGCGCGACATCGAGCTGAAGCGGAAGCTGCTGCAACGGCAAACCGACGACGCGCAGGCGGAACTGGATCAGGAACAACAACGGATTCTTCAGGAGCTTGGCCAGAAGATGATGGTGGTGATCGACAAGTACGCCGCGGATCGCGGCTACGCCCTGATCCTGGACGTCAGCGTTCCTCAGAACCCGGTGTTGTACGCCTCGAACACGATCGACATCACGCGCGACATCGTGGATCTGTACGATAAGGGCTCCGGGCTGCCCGCTCCGGCTGCTCCTGCGGCCGCGCCGAGCAAGCCGGCTACTCCGCCCGCCAAGAAACAGTAGCGCCGGCGGTCTTGCCGCCGGTGTGTTCCTTCAACACATCCGGCGAACCCTCGCTCCGTACGGCAGGAAGAATCTACCCGGGAGGGGCCGGCGGCAAGACCGCCGGCGCTACCCAAAAATGCAGAAACTCCAGAGGCAGGTTGAATGCCTGTGCCGAACTTTCGTCAGGGGTTGCGGCGTTTCCAGAGCAGGAAGCCGATCAGGGTCTTGGCGTCGATGATCTTGCCGGAACGGATCCGGGCATCGAGTTCCCGGGCGGTGAACCAGCGGCAACGGATTTTCTCGTCTTCCATGGGGCGGGCCTGGCCGGCGGTTAATCCGGTGGCCAGGAAGATGGTCATCTTTTCCGACACGTAGCCCGGGCTGGCGTAGAAGGAGACGAGCTTCTTCCAGTTGCGGGCGCGATAGCCGGTCTCTTCGAGGAGTTCGCGCCGGGCGGCGGCCAGCAGAGTCTCGCCGGGGTCGACGCGGCCCGCGGGAAACTCCCACAGCGAAGCGCGGGCCGGGAGGCGATACTGGCGCACCAGCAGCAGGCGCCGGTTTTCATCCACCGGCATCATCACCGCCGAGCCGCCATGGTGAACCACGGCGCGGCGAATCTGGAATCCGCCGGGCTCGACGGCGTGGTCTTCGGACACCGAAAAAATCGAGCACTTGTAGCGCAGGCGCGAGCTGATCAGCTTCATTTGGCTTGCTCGACCGTCACCTTTCCGAAGGATTCGAGCTGGGGGGAGATCTTCGAAGCGTCGCCGACCACGACCACCGCGGCCCGCTCGGGATCGACGTACCTGGCGGCGACGGCGCGGATGTCGTCCGGGGTGACCGCGCGCACCCGGGTGGTGTAGTTTTCGAGGTAGGCGAGCGGCAAGCCCATCAATTTGACAGCGGCCAACTGGGCGGCGAGGCCGTCCTGGGTCTCCAGGCGGATCACGAACACTCCGCTGAGGTAGTTTCCGGTGTCCTCGAGCTCACCGGCGGAAACCGGCTGTGCGCCGATCTGCCTCATCTCGGCCAGCAGCGCATCGATGGCCTCGGCCAGGACCTCGTTGCGCACCTGGGTCACCACGGCGAAGGATCCGGATTCCTTGAGCGGCTGGGCCGAAGAGTGCGCGTCGTAGGCGTAGCCTTTCTGCTCGCGGATGTTCATGAACAGGCGGGAACTGGTGCCGCCGCCGAGAATCGCATTGCCGACCAGCAGCGGAAAGTAGTCGGGGTGGTGGCGGGAAACGGCGAGTCGGCCGATGCGGATATCGGCCTGGACGGAGCCGGGGCGGTTCACGAGTACGATGGTGCGCTTGGGCTCCGGGAAGTGCGCGGGGGGCGGCGGGGGCACTTCCTTCGCTTGCCAGGAGCCGAATTCGGCTCGGACGATCTCGAGCGCCTGCTGGGACGGCGGCAGCGCCCCGAGCAGCACCAGGACGGCGCTGTTGGGGGCCAGGCAACGGTCGCGGAAGCCGGCCAGCGCGAGGCGGTCGAGCGAGGCGATCGATTCCAGGGTGGGGTCCTGGCGGGAATACGGGTGCGGCGCGAAGAGCAGCTCGATGAATTTCTCGTCCGCCAGGAAAGAGGCGTCGGAGCGCTGTGAGAGCAGCTCCTGAGTGCGGTTCTGCTTCTGGAGCTCGACTTCGTCGTCGGGGAAGCTGGCGTTGCGGGCGACATCGGCCATCAGGTTGAGCAGCTTGGGCAGGTACTCCGAGAGCGCATTCGCGCCCAGCACCAGCAGGTCGGCGGAGGAATTGCCATGTATCGAGCCCCCGATGCCGTTCACCTCCTCGGCGATTTGGCGCGCGGTTCGCCTCCAGGTGCCCTCGGTCAGCAAGGTCGCGGTGCTTTCGGACAAGCCGGGGAGGTCCGGCGGGTCATACTTCGAGCCGGCCTGGAATCCGAGGCGCGCGGTCACCATCGGAAAGCGGCGGTCCTCGATCAGCAGGACGGCGAGGCCGTTGGGCAATTCGGTCTCGAGGACCGGCGGGAGCCTGTAGACGGGCAGAGCGGGCGTGTGGGGAGGTCTGGTGAGATCCATGAACTAGTCTTCCTGACCCTCCTGGGGCGCGGCGGGGGCGGCCGGCAGGATATTGAGCGCGGTTCGCTTGCCCGGGTCGCAATACTGCTTCGCCGCCGCCTGGATCTGTTCGGAAGTCACGGCGAGAAAGTCCTCGAGCTCGGTGTTGATGAAATCCGGATTGCCGTCCAGCAGTTCGAAGCGGCCGAGCAAGGAGGCGCGGGCGCGCGAGCTCTGAAGCTCCTGGATTCTGCTCGAGCGCAGGTGCGTGCGGGCGCGATCGAGCTCTTCGGCGTCCACGCCGTCGTTCCACACTCTTGCGATTTCCTCCTCGGCCTGGGCGACGATCTGGTCGCCGGTGAAGGCCGGATTGTAGAGCAGGTAGATGCCGTAGAGGCCGGGGTCCCTGTAATCGGCCGGACTGGAGAACGGCCAGCCGAGATTGGCCGCGTACTGGATGACGGACTTGTTGCCCTTGACCAGGTTCTGGTGGAAGCGCGAGCTTTCGCCGCCGGTGAGCAGGAGGTCGAGCATGACCAGCGCGCTGTAGTCCGCAGAGCGCCGTGAGGGGCCGGGATAGCCGATGGCCACCGCGGGGACCTTGGCCAGGCGATCGGGGTAGATCTCGAAGCGGGCTTCGGTGCGCGGGGGCTCGGTGAGGTCGGGCGGCGCCGGGGGCGGCTGCGGCGGGATATCGCCGAAATAGGCCTCCACCAGCTCTTTCGCCTCGGGGATGCGGATGTCGCCGGAGACGACCAGCACGGCGTTGTTGGGAGCGTAATGAGTCTTGAAGAAGCGTGCGACGTCTTCGACCGTTGCGGCGTCCAGGTCCTCGAACGAGCCGATGAGCGAATGCGAATTCTGCCAGTTGTCGAAAGCCAGTTGCGGCCAGCGCTCGACGACGGCGGTGGCGTAAGCCTGGTTGTCGAAGGAGAGCCGGCGCTCCTGCTTCACCGCATCTCTCTGGTTGTCGAGATTCTCGGCGTTGATCGCCAGGGCGCGCATGCGGTCGGCCTCCAGCCACAAGCCGAGCGCCAGCTTGTTGGAGGGCAGCACCTCGAAATAGTCGGTGTAGTCGGGGTGGGTGGAACCGTTCAGGTAGCCGCCGTTGGATTCGACCAGCTTGAAATGCGCGCCTTTCGGGGCGTTCCGCGAGCCCTGAAACATCATGTGCTCGAACAGGTGCGCGAACCCGGTGCGGCCTCTTTCCTCGGCGCGCGCGCCGACGCCGTAGACGATGTAAACCGCCACCACCGGGACGGCATTGTCCGCGGAGAAGATCACGCGCATGCCGTTGGCCAGGGTGTGCCTGTCGATGGGGACGTTAAGCCCGCCAAGAGTGGGTGACATAGTGCGAAGACGGTTTGTGGCTTGTGGCCCGTGGCTTGTCGCCGGCGCCCCGTAAGCCAGTGACGCCCCTGCTTTTGCCGGCGTGCGAAAACCGGATCACGGTGGCGTGATCCGGGCCCCGGCGACAGGCCACAAGCTACAAGCCACGAGCCATTTTCTTCCTAAACTCACTCAATGGTAGCGTATTCACGACGTCGGCCGCCTCGAGCCAGCCGCGGCGGGCCATGGTGACGCCGTAGCGCATGTTGAGCAGGTGCTGGGGATGGTGGGCGTCGGTGGAGATGGCAAAGCGAGCGCCGCGTGCCTTGGCGGCGCGCAGCAGGGTGTCGTGGAGGTCCAGGCGCTCGGGGCTGGCGTTGATTTCAAGCCAAACGTTGCGGCGGACAGCCGCATCGACGACGCGCTCGAAATCAAACGAAAACGGCTCGCGCGCCAGCAGCAGGCGCCCGGTCGGATGCCCGAGAATACGCAGGTACGGGCATTCGAGCGCGCGCAGCAGCCGGTCGGTCATCTCGGCTGCCTCCAGGTTCATGTAGCTGTGCACGCTGCCGATGACCAGGTCGAGCGAGGCGAGCGCGTCCTCGGCCAGGTCCATTGTGCCGTCCTTGCGAATGTCGCACTCGATGCCCGAGAAGACGTGAATGCCGAGCCCGTCTTTGTTAAGCTCGCGCACCTGGCCGGCAAAGGCCATCACGCGGGACTCGTCGAGACCGTTGGCCATGGCCAGCGCCTTCGAGTGATCGGTGACGGCGGTGTATTCGTAGCCCAACGCCTTGGCGTGGGAAGCCATCTCGTCGAGGGTGGCGCGGCCGTCGCTTTCGACGGTGTGCACGTGCAGGTCGCCGCGGATTTGCGCGAGTTCGATCAGGCGGGGCAGCCGGTCCTCGGCGGCGCACTCGATTTCGCCGTGGTTCTCGCGGAGCTCGGGCGGGATCCAGGCCAAGCCGAGCTTCCGGTAGATCTCCTCTTCGGATTCGCCGGCCACCTTGGCGTTGCCATCGAGGCGGATGAGCCCGTATTCGTTCAGCGTGTAGCCCAGTTTGAGGCAGCGCGCGCGCAGGGCGATGTTGTGGTCCTTGCTGCCGGTGAAGTACTGGAGCGCGGCGCCGTAACTTTCCTTGGGCAGCGCCCGGACGTCCACCTGAATCGACTGGGGGCCGAATTTCGCGCTGGCTTTGTTGGGGCCTTTGCCCAGCACTTCGCTCACGCGGGGGTGCGCGACGAAGCGGTCGAGCGCCTGGGCGGCAGCGGGGCCGGTGACCAGCAGGTCCAGGTCGCCGACCGTCTCGCGGCCGCGGCGCAGGCTTCCGGCGGGTGTGACCTCGTCGACGCCCGGCGTCTCGGCCAGGTAGCGCCCCAGCTCGCTGGCGACTTCATCCGCGAAACTCAACAGGAAGCGGCCCGCGCTCTTGCGGTACCCGGAGATCGACCGCAGGATCTTCTCCTCGAGCTTGGCGCCGAGGCGCGGGAGCAGGCGGAGCTTGTGCTCCTGGCAGATGCGCTCGAGGTCGTCGACGGTGCTGACGCGGTAGTGCTCCCAGAGCAGGGCGATGGTCTTGGGCCCGAGGCCCTGGATCTTAAGGAGCTCGAGCGCGGTGGGCGGGTACTTCGCCAGCAGCAGGTCGCGGCGCTCGAAAGAGCCGCGGGCGGCGATCTCCTCGAGGTTCGCAGCCATGCCCTTGCCGATGCTAGGGATGTCGGTGACCTTGCGCGCGGGGTCCTTCAGGATGCCGAGGATGCTCTCGGGGAAGCCCTCGATCGCCGCGGCCGCGTTCCGGTAGCTGCGGATGCGAAAGGGATCTTCAGCCGCGATCTCCATCAGGTCGGCCGTTTCGGCCAGCAGGCGGGCGATTTCCCGGTTCTCCATGCCTCTGATTGTCGCGCAGGGGCCGGGGGGGGGGGTGAGTTCTGGGAAGCGGCCGTCTTTTTTTTTGCGACTTTTTGGAGAAGTTGTGCTATTTTATTCAGACTGTGTCAATCGCCGAGGGGAATGCGTTGAAGAGCGCCAGCCGGCTGGACCAGTACCGGCGCGTGCTGGAACAGAAGGCGGAAGAGGTCCGGGCAGGGCTTTCCGCGCGGCGGGCGGCCGAGGTGGTGCTGCGTCTCGAGGAGCCGCTGGACTTCGGGGACTGGTGTCAGAAGAACCATGACGAGTGGCTGTTCCTGAATCAGAACCGGCTGGAGATCGCACTGCTGCGGAACTTGGAGGCGGCCCTGGACCGGCTGGCCCGCGGCGCCTACGGAACCTGCCCGAGCTGCCACGAGCCAATCAGCCCGAAGCGCCTCGAGGCGGTGCCGTGGGCGGAATTCTGCGTGCGCTGCGAGGAGCAGGCGGCGGCTGCGGCGGCGGGAGAGGTTTCGGCGGGCCACAATCTGGTAGAATAAGCGCGCGGGCCAAAGAGAACACGATGGAAAAGCCAGCGCAGAACATCCAGGAAGCTTTCCTGAACAACGCGCGGAAGGACAAGACCTTCCTGACGATCTACCTGATGAGCGGGGTGAAGCTGTCGGGACGCATCAAGAGCTTCGACAAGTACTCGCTGATCCTGGAATCCAACAGCCAGGAGCAGTTGATCTTCAAGCACGCGATCTCCACCGTGGTGATTTCGAAGCCGAGCCACGCATATACGGCAGCAGCGGGGCCGGGCGCGGCGGGAAGCCCGCAGCCTGCCAACCCGAGTCCGCCGGAAACGCCGGAGAGCTGATATCGTTTTGGCCGACGCCGTGCAAGAACGCGCCATTCTGGTCGGCCTGGAACTGAAGAGGCGGGCAGGTAACCGGCTCACGAGTGCTGGCGGTACGTTCGACTACTCCGCGGAAGAATCGCTGGAGGAGCTGTGCGTGCTGGCCGCGAGCGCGGGGGCGCGGGTGGTGGACCGGATCCTGCAATCCAGGGAACGGGTGGAAGCGGCCACCTTGATCGGGTCGGGGAAGCTGGAGGAGCTGTCGCTGCGGGCGCAGGCCGAGGAGGCCGAGGTGGTGATCTTCGACCACGACCTGACGCCCACCCAGCAGCGCAACCTGGAGCGGACGCTGGCTCGCAAGGTGGTGGACCGGACCCAATTGATCCTGGATATCTTCGCGCGGCGGGCGCGGACGCGGGAAGGACAACTGCAAGTCGAACTGGCGCAGTTGAACTACCTGCTGCCGCGGCTGGCGGGGCGCGGAGTGGAGATGTCGCGGCTGGGCGGGGGCATCGGCACGCGGGGTCCTGGCGAAACCCAACTGGAGACCGACCGCCGGCGGATCGCGCGGCGGATCGCCAAGATCCAGAAGAACCTGGAGGCGGTGCGGAACGGTCGGGCGGTGCAGCGGCGGCAGCGGCAGGCGGTGCCGCTGGCGACGGCGGCCCTGGTGGGCTACACCAACGCGGGCAAGTCCACGCTGTTCAACCGGCTGACCGGCGCGGAGGTGCTGGCGGACGCGCGCATGTTCGCCACGCTGGATCCGACCGTGCGCTTGGTGACACTGCCCTCGAGGCGGCGCATCCTGTTGAGCGATACAGTCGGGTTCATCCGCAACCTGCCGATTACGCTGGTGAAGGCCTTCCGGGCGACGCTGGAAGAGGTGAAGGAGGCGGCGCTGATTCTGCACGTGGTGGACATCAGCTCCCCACACGCCGAGCCCCAGATCGCGCACGTGGTCAAGGTGCTGGGGGAGATCGGCGCCGCGGAGACACAGCAGCTTCTGGTGCTCAACAAGACGGACCTCGCACCGGACGGAATCTGCGAGCCGGAAGCGGTGCGGCGGCGGTGGCTGGCCGGAGCGCACGCCGCGATCCAGCCGCTGGCGGTCGCGGTATCCGCGCGCACCGGGCAGGCCATCCCGGAGCTTCTGGCGGCGATCGATGAAGTGCTGCCGTTCGATCCGGTGGTGGCGGCGACGTTCCGTTTCCCGCTGGGCGAGGGCGCCAAGGTCAGCCTGTTGCACGAACTCGGCCGGGTGCGAGCGACGCGCTACGAGGGGGATTACTGCGAAATCGAGGCCGAGGTTTCCCAGTCGCTGAGGGAGCGGCTGGCCGAATACGCCGTGTAGGGGACGGGCGGTCGCGCTATATTTGAGGGGTAAATGAATCTGCCGAACCTGCTGACGCTGCTTCGCATATTCTTTGTGCCACTGCTGGTGGCGGCGCTGGTGCAGGAGGATCTGATGATCACTATGTGGGGGGTGATCGTCACGAACGACCTGCTGGCGCTGGCGATCTTCCTGGCGGCGTCGGCGACCGATCTGCTGGACGGCTACCTGGCGCGGCGCTGGAAGCAGGTGACGACGGTGGGCACGCTGCTGGACCCGATCGCGGACAAGCTGCTGATTTCGGCGGCGCTGATCGCGCTGGTACAGGTGCGGGTGGTGCCGGCCTGGATCGTGATTCTGATCGTGGGGCGGGAATTCGCGGTCACCGGGCTGAGGAGCATCGCGGCGACGGCGGGTTACACGATCCGGGCCAGCGAGTTGGGCAAGACCAAGATGTTGGCGCAGGTAATTGCCGTCTCGATTGTGCTGGTGGGGATGCATTGGCGGGTGCTGGCGCCGGCGGCGATGGTTTTCATGTGGTGCGTGGCTGGCGTCTCGATCGTGTCGGCGGTGGCTTACTTCCGCAAGTTCTGGCGCAAGGTGGACGACGGGATCAAGCGGCGACGGCGGCTGGAACTGCTGTTGCTGGAGCGGGAGCAGAAACGCGAGCGGTTCAAGGCTCGTCGCCGGGCGACACGCGCTCTGGAGCGGGAAGAGCTAGAACCTTAAAGCCGGCGGCGGTGAACTCCACGTTTCGCACCTGGCCGGCAGGTCCGATGGACCCCACCGGCTTGCCGTTCCAGGAGACCTCGATGCCCGCGGCATTGCCGATGCGCAGTTGCACCAACTGGTTGGCCTCCACGGGGCGGGTTTCGTCCGGCCGGAGGATGCCGCTGAACAGGTACCTGCCGTCGGCGGCGATGCGGACCCAGGTGGCCTCAATCGCGTGAATCCGAACTTGGATTGAAGCGGTTTGCGTGGCAGCCGTCTGACCCGGCGGTGGAGTCTCCGGCGCGGCGGTCTCGGTGGCCGGTCCCGGGGCGGGCTCGGTGGAGGGGGCGGGCGGTGGAGAGGCCGGCTGGGGCGCCGGAGCGGCGGTGGGCTGTGGCGCCGTTGCGGAAGCGGACTGGCCCGAGGAGGCGGGCTTGATTTCGCGGGTTCTCTGCCAGAGCCAGAAGATCACCGAGCAGGCGGCGACGATCAGCAGGAGAACGACCGCCGAACCGAGCGGGCGTTGCCTGCTGGCACGCCGTCCTCTGGCGGCCATGGGCGGCACATTGAGCGCTTCGGGCGAGACCGGCGGCTGCTCGATAGTGGGCACGCGCTCGCAAGCGGCAAGCCGGTTCAGCTCCTGGTCGAAGTCGGCCTCGTCGAGTCCCAGCGCCCGGGCATATTGGCGGACAAAGCTGCGGGTGAAAAAAATGCCGGGCAGTTTCTCCAGATCGTCGGCCTCGATGGCTTCCAGAAAGACGAGGTTGATCTTGGTAAGCTCCGCGATTTGCTGGAGATTGAAATCCTGGCGGAGACGTTCCTGGCGCAACCGCTCTCCGATGGAGTTCATACCGAGATATCCAGCGATCCCGAGGGCTATAATACCAGAAACAGTGGAGCGGCTCGCGAACCCCGACATCTCGGTGATCGTGCTCAACTGGAACCGGCGCGAGTTGCTGCGAGCGTGCCTGGAATCGCTGGCCAGGCAGGCTGGAGCGGAGTTTGAGACGATTCTGGTGGACAACGGATCGACGGACGGCTCGGTGGAACTGGCGGAGCGGGAATTCGCTGGGCGGCCGGAGCTGGGATTGCGGGTCGTGGCGAACCGCGAGAACCGGGGCTTCTGCGCCGCCAACAACCAGGGCATCGCGTGCGCGCGCGGCAGCTTCATCGCGCTGCTGAACAACGATGCGGAAGCGGAGGCGGGGTGGCTGGCGGCACTGCGAGGCGCGCTGGCGGGATCGCCGGACGTGGGCATGGCGGCTTCCAAGATCCTGGTCTGGGAGGACCCGGGGCGAATCGACAAGGCGGGCCACTTGATTTATCCGGATGGGCAGAACCGGGGCCGCGGATCGGGGGAGAAGGACCTGGGACAATACGACGCCCTGGAGGAGGTATTGTGGCCCGACGGTTGCGCCGCGATGTACAAAAGAGCGATGTTAGACCAGATCGGCGGATTCGATGAGGACTTCTTTGCGTACGGCGACGACGCCGAATTGGGGTTGCGCGGCCGGATTGCCGGATGGCGCTGTCTGTATGTGCCGGCGGCAGTGGTGCGGCATCACCGGGCCGCGACGCTGGGGTTGGGCTCGGCGCGCCGGCTCGAACTCATCGAACGCAACCGCGTGCTTCTGGCGGCAAAGCTGTTTCCCTGGAGCCTGCTGTGGCTGAACGGGGCGTACTACGCGGCGCGGCTGAGCGCGGGAGTGTGGGCGGCGGCCCGCGGGCAGGGCGAGATCCGGCGCTACCCGGGGATTCGGGGCAAGTTGCAGGCGGCAATGGCGTTGCTGAAGGGGGATCTGGCAGCGCTGCGAATGCTGCCGCGGATGCTCAAGAAACGCGCGACGGTGCGCGAAATCCGCAAGCTGACGCCCCGCCAGGTGCGGGAGCTGATTCTGGAGAACCGGATCTCGCTGAGGGCGCTGAGCCGGCAAGCGGCCTGACGGGTGGCGGCTCGTGTCCGGCATGCAAGTCGGCGGAGGCCGAGGTCCTGTTTGAGACCACAGACCGCCTCTACCGCATCACGGAACGCAGATTCCGCGTGGTCGAGTGCCGGGCCTGCCGGCTCCTTCGCCTGGACCCGCGTCCCAAGCCCGAGGAGCTGCGGCGGTACTACCCGGAGAACTACTGGTTCGCGCCCGACGCGACGGCGGCTGGACGGCTGGAAGAGGCTTACCGGCGCTTCGTCCTGGGCGACCACGTGAGTTTCGTCAAGCGGGCGCTGGAGGACTCGCGGGAGAGCGGTCCGGTGCTGGACGTAGGATGCGGTGGGGGGCTGTTCCTGCGAGTATTGCGCGAGCAAGGCTCGAGTGTGCTGGGCATCGATCAATCGTTCCCAGCGGCCAGCGTCGCCTGGCGAGTGAACGCGGTTCCGGCGATCCACGGCAGCCTGACGGAAGCGCCGCTGGCAGCCTCCAGTTGCGCGGCCATCACGATGTTCCACGTGCTGGAGCACCTGGATCAACCCAGCCGGCACCTGCACGCGGCGCACGAGTTGCTGCGGCCCCACGGGCGGCTGATCGTGCAGACGCCGAACGCGGCGTGCTGGCAGTTCCTGCTGCTCGGGGAGAACTGGAGCGGCGTGGACGTTCCGCGCCACCTGGTGAACTACCGGGCGCGCGATCTGGAGTCGCTGCTGGATTTGTGCGGTTTTGAGGTGCTCCGCCGGAAGTACTTTTCGCTCCGGGACAACCCCGCGGGCCTGGCGACCAGCCTGGCGCCGTGGCTGGACCCGATGGCGCGGCGGGTACGCGGGATGCGAGAGGCTCCGGCCTGGAAGCTGGCAAAGGATCTGCTGTATTTCGCCCTGGTGGTGGCGGTGTTGCCGTTCACGGTGGTCGAAGCGGCGTGCCGGGCCGGTTCGACGGTGATGATCGAGGCGCGGAAGAAGACATGAATTTCCAGTGGGTCGAGCGCCACCTGCCGCGATTCCTGCACCGGCACATCCTGAATTTCGAGGCCCGGATCGAAGACGCGGTGAAGGAGTTCGCGGCCGCCCTGGCGCCGGAAGCGCGTGTGCTGGACGCCGGGGCGGGGGAGGGGAAGCACGCCGCGTGCTTCGCCAGGCAGCGTTACTGCGGCGTGGATCTGGCGGTCGGGGATGCCTCCTGGGACTACCGGCATCTGGACGCGGTGGCTGACCTGACAGCGCTCCCATTCCCGGAGGGCTGCTTCGAGGCGGCAATCAACATCGTGACCCTGGAGCACGTTCACGAGCCCGCCGGAGCCGTGGGCGAAATCGCGCGCGTGCTGAAGCCCGGGGGGCGGCTGCTGCTGATCGTGCCGCAGGAGTGGGAAGTGCACCAGGCGCCGCACGACTATTACCGGTTCACGCGGTACGGGGTGCGGCGGCTGCTGGAGAGGGCGGGATTCGTGGATATCCACGTGCTCGCCGCCGGGGGCTATTTTCGCCTTCTGTCGCGCCGGCTGCTGAGCGGGCTGCGGTTCTTCCACGGCATCTGGAACGTGCCCGCCGTGCTGCTACTGGCGCCGCCGGCCCTGCTGCTGCCTGCGCTGGATTTCCTGGACCGGGACCGGAATTTCACGCTGGGATACCTATGCACCGCCAGAAAGTGCTAGTGCTGCTCGCAGCCTTGAGCCTGTGGGCGCAGAAACCGGCCCGATCGCCGGCCGGCTTCAGCGGCGCCTCCGCGCTGGCCTTCACCGCCAAAGCGGTCTCGTTCGGGCCGCGGCCACCGGGCTCGGAACAGATTCGCCGATTGCAGCAGTACATCACGGGCCAACTGAAGCTGGACCGCTGTGAGATCACGGTGGACCCGTTCACCGCGCAGACGCCGCTGGGCCCCGTCCGGATGCAGAACATCATTGCGCATTTCCGCGGGAGCAGCGGCCGGGCGGTGGCCCTCACCGGGCACTACGACACCAAGGCGATCCCGGGCACGAACTTCGTCGGCGCGAACGACGGGGGCTCCTCCACCGGCTTTCTGCTGGAACTGGCGCGGGTGCTCGGAGCGCGGCGGGTCATGGACGATGTCTACGTGGTGTGGCTGGACGGCGAGGAGGCGTTCGTGCACTGGTCGGATAGCGACGGCATTTACGGCAGCCGGCACCTGGCAGCCCGCTGGAGCGCGGACGGCACCTTGGGCCGTCTCAAAGCGCTGGTCAACGTCGACATGATCGGCGACCGGGACCTGGGCATCCTTCAGGAATTGAACTCCTCGGGGCGGCTGCGCGAACTGGCCTGGAGCACGGCCGCGGAACTGGGACTCTCCCGGCACTTTCTGAAGCAGGCTGCGGTGATCGAAGACGACCACGTGCCGTTTCTGCTCAAGGGCGTCAACGCCCTGGACCTGATCGATTTCGACTACGGCCCCGACAACTCTTATTGGCACACCGATCAGGACACCATGGACAAGCTGAGTGCGGCGAGCTTTCAGGTGGTCGGCGACGTAGTGCTGGAGATGCTGAAGAAGCTGTAGCAACCCAGGGACTGCCTCTGGAGTTTCTACATTTTTTGGTAGCGCCGGCGGTCTTGCCGCCGGCCCCATACTGCATGTTTTGGCGAAGAAGACTGCCGCATTGGGTTCCGGAGGATTCCATCGTGTTTGTCACCTGGCGGCTGGCGGGGACCCTTCCCC
>JBEKMO010000074.1:0-25138 GCA_050008465.1 Bryobacteraceae bacterium | reverse complement strand
CCCGCCGGCACGTAGCAGGCGATCTTGCTTAAGTCGTGCCCGCCTCGTAGGTACTCCTGGTAAGGCAGGCGGAGCCCTTCCTTCGGATACCCGTGCGTGACACAGCGGGACCAAACCGGGTACCGATCGGCGTATCCAGCCTTCGTGCCGAAGTAAAGCTGACCGGACACGCTCATGATGCGGCCGACACCGACAATGATTCGCGCCGCCTCTTCGTTGAGCGGGTTGGCCTGATTGCAGTAAAAGAAGACGAGTGATCGTTTCCTCTCGAGTTTTGACCAGAACTGCTTCAGCAGAACTCGCTGGCGGTCGGGCTCGAATACCCACCCTCGTTCCTTCTTCGAATCCTCTGGACCCCGAATCTTCAAGTTCTCGACTTCACACACTGCCCGGAAATTCTCTTCGCGCATCCAACGATAGGGCGATGGACAAAAGGAATATGCCGGAATATCCTCCTCAACGGATGGCAAACGCCGAAAGTCGAGAGGATCATTATGGACAATGCGAAAGCCGCGCTCCGAGAAGGCGCCCGGATCGCGCGCACATGGTGGCTGCCAGCCTTTTAACTCCGATAGCCAGTTGCCACCGGCTTTGATCTCGCGATCTGCGTTCTCTTTTTCATTGCGCCATTCGCGCACGTGTTCGTGCATGACGCAGGAAACGTTCAAGTCCGGGCGCTGGCAAAGTTTCCCGTTCCAGGCATCTTCGTGCCAAACAAGACGCGCCGAAAGATGGGTGGCCATCCGGTCTCCTTCCTTATTCCGATAAACCGACTTTTCCGAGGTTCTGTGAACGAGCCTCTTTCGACAATGTCACAATGGCTCCTGACCAAAATCAATCGGAACCACAATTGTGCCGTCTGCTTGTAGCGTTGCTCCGTTCATGTTGAAACAATGGTCGAGGAGTTTGCTCTCAAGCATGTTGTAGATGAGATCTTCTGGCAATCCGGTGATTCGAGCAGCTTGGGAAACGTGGAGGTATCGCTCCTCTCGTCGTCCCGTTACTTGATCCTTCAGAATCGCGGCCAGCTTTGACATCTTCTGTCTGAACGCCGGCTCTTCATGGAGCTTCATAAGCTGAACTCCGTTTCTCCAGCCAAGAGTTGTCAGGTGATACGTGTCGATGAAGAAGTACTCAACCAGGCCTCGGTCAAGCAGCTCCTTCCACGTTGTGGCGTAGATTTGTCTATAACGCTCTGCGTTGATGTTGATGTCTATGCGATACAGAGCGTTTTCTCCTGCATCCTCAGTCATCAGCTTCAGCGCCAAAGCGAGGTTCGCAACACGGTCTTCACGTGATTTTGTCATGACCTAGAAAACAATGATAGCCCATCGCGCTTATTTTGCGAGTGGTGGCCCGCGGCGGCAGACACAGAGCCAGTTGAAAACGAACATGCCTGCGGATCCGATGTGCGAGTCTTCCTGGATAGGGCCATCTGGGAAGGTTGCCTCTGATAGGGAACGATAAGTCGGCTTCGGCCCGGTCATCGAGGAGCGCGCCCGGAACGCAGCGACCGTGGCGCGCCGCCTAGAATCCCCCCGTATCCCGAACGCCTTTGCCCTCGGTGCATTCCCAGAGCCGGCGGGCGGGGAGGTTCTTGTATTCTTCGGTGCGGCCGCTGGGCCAGGTGAGCACCGCGCGGTCGACTTTGTCGCGCTTGCCGAGGCCGAAGGTGAGGGCCAGCTCGGATTGCGAGAGGTAGCTGGAGCCGCTCTTCACCAGGCGGGAGCCGGTCTGGTCGCCGTGGAAGACGCGCACCTGGGCGCCGATGGCGTCGCGGTTGGACTTGGTGCCGACGAGGCGGAAACGGATACTGCGGTTGCCGGAGGTCTGGTCGTTGCGGTAGAGATACGCGGGGCCGTGGTTAGTGGTGATGAGGACGTCCAGGTCGCCGTCGCGGTCGAAGTCCGCGAAGGCGGCGCCACGGCCGACCTTGGGGTTGGCGAACCCGCCGCCCACCTCGCCCGCCACGTCGCGGAACCCCTCGGCGCCGCGGTTCAGGAACAAGTGCGGCGGCTGGGCGTAGCCGACGTCGTGGCGGACGGTGGTCACCGTGTCTTCGATATGGCCGTTGACCACCAGCAGGTCGAGCAGGCCGTCCAGGTCCACGTCGAAGAAGAAGCAGCCGAAGCCGAGGCTGCGGCGGGAACGACGGCCGATCTCCGAGCGCGGCGCCTGGTCCACGTACATGCCGCCCTTGCTGGCGCGATAGAAGCCCAGCATCTCGTTGTCGAAGTTGGTCACCACCAGGCTGGGGAAGCCGGAGTTGTCGTAGTCCCCCGTGTCCACCCCCATTCCGCCGCGCGCCCGGCCGTCCTCGCTGAAGGCCACCCCGGCGCGCAACGCCGCGTCCTGAAACTTGCCGTTGCCCAGGTTCTTATAGAGCTTGTTCGGCTCGGTGTCGTTGGCGACGAACAGGTCGGGCCAGCCGTCCAGGTCGTAATCGAACATAGCGACTCCGAGGGATTTCGAGCTGGAGTCGAAGATGCCGCTGGCGGCGGTGACGTCCTCGAAAGTGCCGTCGCCCTGGTTGTGGAACAGCCAGCAACTCGCCCCGCGATAAGCCTCGGGGGTGCAGTAGGCCTTCTGCTTGCCGTCCATGGTGCAAAAGACGTCCAGGTCCTCGGACCACTTCACGTAGTTGCACACGAACAGGTCGAGCAGGCCGTCGCGGTCGTAATCGAACCACAGCGCGGAACTGGAGAACCCGGTACGCCCGCCCAAGCCGCTGCGCTGGGTGACGTCGACGAAGGTCCCTTTGCCGGTGTTGCGGAACAGGCGGCTCTGGCCGACGCAGGTGATGTACAGGTCGGGGAAGCCGTCGTTGTTGTAATCGCCCACGGCGACGCCCATGCCGTACATCTCGACGTCGAGCCCGGCGCGGTGCGTGACGTCGGTGAAGGTGCCATTGCGATTGTTGCGGTAGAGGCGCATGGTGGTGCGCCCCTGGCGATGGCCGGGCCAGTCCATGCCGTTCACCAGCAGGATGTCCTGCCAGCCATCGTTGTCGTAATCCAGGAAGGCGCAGCCGGAGCCCATGGTTTCCGGGAGGTACTTGCCGCCGAAGGCGCCGCTGTTGTGCCGGAAGGCGATGCCCGCGGGGGCGGTGACGTCCTCGAAGCGAAAGCCCGGTGCAGCCGGCGGCGCGGCGCCGGCGAGCGCGGGAAGCCCGAGAAGGAAATCTCGCCGGGTCACGGCATCCTCACCAATCCTTTGCGAATGGCGTAGACGACCAGCTCCGCGGTGCGGTGCATGCCCAGGGCGTCCATCAAGTTGGCGCGGTGCACCGCAACCGTATTGACGCTGAGGCCCAGCAGGGCGGCGATTTCCTTGTTGGAGTTGCCCTCGGCGATCATTTGCAGGATCTGCTTCTCGCGCTGGGTGAGCCGGTCGAAAGAGTCTTCGGGCTCGCGCTCGGCCGTGATCAGGCCGGGGTCGAGCACGCGCGTGCCGCCGGCCACTTCCTTGATGGCGCTGGCGAGATCGATGTCGTTGGCGTTCTTGAGAATGTAGCCCAGGGCGCCGGCGTCGAAGGCATTACGGACGTAGTTCTCCTGGGCGTACATGCTGAGGATGAGGATGGCGGTCTTGGGCATGCGCTTGAGGATTTCCCGGGTGGCCTGCACGCCATCCATCTCGGGCATGGCCATGTCCATGACGATGACCTGCGGCTTGAGCTGCTGCGAAAGCTGCACGGCCTCGAGGCCGCTGGAGGCCTCGCCCACCACGCGAATGCCGGGGTCGTCCTCAATCATGCGCCGAAAGCCTTTGCGCACCAGCGCGTGGTCATCCACCAACAGGACCGAGATCTGGTTGCTCATACGCTTGCATCCTCGGTGAGCGGGACATCCAGGCGCACCAGCGTGCCCTTCTCTCCCGGTCTCAGGAATTCGATTGTCCCACGCAGCAGTTCGGCCCGCTCCCGCATGGCCACCAGGCCGGTTCCGCGGCGCATCGAGGGATCGCCCTCGGCGGGCAAGCCGGCGCCGCGGTCCTCGACCTCCAGGCGAAAGCGGTCGGGCGAGAAGCGCACCCGGACCCAGACGGTCTGCGCATGCGAGTGCCGGGCCGCGTTGTTGAGCGCCTCCTGGAGCACCCGGTAGATGTTGATCGCGATGCGGTCGGGGACCGCCGGAAACGCTCCGCTCTTCTCGTATTTCACCGCGATGCCGGTCTGTTTCTCGAAAGTGGGGAGATACCAGTCGATGGCCTTCTCCAGCCCGCCGTCGTCGAGAATGGTGGGATGGAGCACCTGCGAGAGGCTGCGGATCTTCTCGAGGGTGGTCTGGGCCACCTGGCGGGCCTCCTGCAACTCCTCGCGGAAGGGCGAGTCGGGGGGGAGGCCCTGCTTCTCGGCGCGGCGCAGCATGGCTCCGATCGCGGTGAGGATCTGACCGAACTCGTCGTGCAGCTCCCGGGAGATGGAGTGAAGCGCCTCCTCCTGGACGGTGATGAGCTTGCGGGCGAGTTCGCTGCGGTGGTCCGAGAGTATCGCCAGGCGATTGAAGAGTCGGCGGTTGGCGCGGATCAGGTACAGGCTGGTGAGCGAGATGATCAGCAGCATCGCCGCGAGGAAGAAGTAGACCTGGCGTTCGACCCGGTCGTAAATGGCCTGGATCTGCGTCATGGCCAACTGCTCGACCTCGTTGTTCTCCACCAGCAGGCGGGCGACGGTATTGGTGAGGGCCGCCTGCTGCGCCTGGAGGGTTTCGCGGATGAGCCGGCGCGCCCGGGCGTCGTCGCGCCCGGCGAGCGCGAACAACTGGTCCACCGAGACCCACAACTGCTCCACCCGGCTCGAGACGTACTGCCGGCGGCCCGGGCCCGCCGCCGCGGGCGCAAGCTGCGCTTCCACTTTGAGCGCGTCTTCCAGATCCATGCGGCTGCGCGCGAACTGCCCCTTGAAGGCCTCCAGCGGGTAGGGCGGGTCGGGGTCCAGCATGTCGCGCATCGCCAGGCCCAGGGAATTCAGGTTGTTCTGGATGCGCAGAAGCTGGAGGGAGTCCTTGCGGTTGCGGTCCACCGTGCTAGTCTGTAGGTCTCGCAAGCCGGCGATCTGGCGCAGGGCGTACAGCGAGAACACGGCCACCGCGGCCAGCGTCACCGCGAGGCCGATCAGCAGGCGGCTGGTGGGAGAGGAAAGAGCGGATCTCACTAGCTTCAGCTTACACCGCATAGCGTGAATCGGGACTAGACTGGTATGACATGAACCTCTTGCCGGTGCTGCGGGAACTGCTGGAACACAATCACTGGGCGCGCGACCGCCAGCTTCAGGTCTGCGCGAAGCTGACCCCGGAGGAGTTCCTGGCCCCGTTGGGCGCCAGCTTCTCGTCGATTCGGGGCACGCTGGCGCACCTGGTCGGGGTCGAGTGGATCTGGCTGGAGCGCTGGAAAGGGCGCTCACCGCAAGCCTTGCCGGCGGCCGCGGAATTCCCTACGCTGGCGGCGATTACGGAGCGCTGGAGCGCGGTGGAGCGCGACCTGCGGGAATACGTGGCGGGCCTGACCGAAGACGCGCTGGCGCTTCCCTTGACCATCACCAACACCCGGGGCCAGGAGTGGACCTATCCGCTCTGGCAAATGTTCCTCCACCTCATGAACCACCAGAGCTATCATCGCGGCCAGGTGACCCTGCTGCTGCGCCGGCTGGGGGCGCATCCGCCGGCGGTGGATTTCCTGGTGGGGCGGGACATGGGATTCCGTCTGTAACCCGGGCGGGCTGATCGTGGCGCAGGCCATCGTTTTCCGTGGCCTGCGAGGACGGCAGACGACAAAAGGCGATCGTCTGCCCCACCTAATAGGTTTCCATTACTTTGTTCCGCCTATTTTCTCCTTTGGAATCTGGATGTTTAATATACATAGAGAGCTTCAGGGACATTATCATGAGGATGGAAGAACTCCTATTAGAATGCATGACTCCGGATGCCGAGATGGTCAAGAAGGCGATCAGCGCCCCACAGGCGCTGAATGAAGCCTATCACTACGAGCGCCCGAGCTCCTTTTCGCGCGGGCTGCGGATCGACCTGGGCGCCTTCAGCATCCTGCTGATTTCCGGGACGGCCAGCGTGGGGCCGGACGGCGAGACGCTGTATCCGGGCGATTTCCGGGCGCAGACGCGGCGCACCTACGACAACATCACGGCGCTTCTGGAGGCCGAGGACGCCACCTGGAAGGACATCGTCCGCACCACCTGCTACCTCCGCGACATCGACCGCGACTACGCTGAATTCAATGAGGAGCGCACCGCCTTCTACGAGGCGCAGGGTCTGGACCCGCTGCCTGCTTCGACCGGTATCCAGGCGCACCTGTGCCGGCCCGACCTGCTGGTGGAAATCGAGGCGATCGCGATTTTTCGGCGGCAAACCGCGGAGTGAACGAGGTTGTGCTCCGCATCCTCTGGGTAATCCCGGCGGTTCTTGCGGGAGCGTCGGCCGGGAGCCAAGGGGTCTCCGTGAAGTTCAGCGCTCCGGTGGTTTTCACGCAACTCCCGCCGGATGACTCGCTGGCGCCCCGCGCCGTGCTGCCCGCCGAATACGGCCGCGGCGGCCACCTGGTGCTGCTCTCACCGGAGGGAACCACGCGCGTGCTCACGAAGGATTTCGAAAGCGCCGCGGACCCCGAGGTCTCCTTCGACGGGAAGCGGATTCTGTTTGCCGGCAGAAAAACCGCCTCGGACCACTGGAACATCTACGAAATGGCGGCCGACGGATCGGGCCCGCGCCAGATCACGCGGGGCCTCGGCGATTGCCGCAGCCCGGTCTACCAGTCGGCGCTGTTCTATTTGAACGACGCCCGGCCGATCTACCAGGTCACTTTCGTCAGCACGGCCGCGGGCGAATACAACGAGCACGGGGCCGTCCTGGCGTCGAGTTTGTATTCCGTCCGGCTGGACGGCAGCGAGGCGCGCCGGCTGACCTACACCGCTTCAAGCAGCTTCGACCCGTTCCAGACGCCCGACGGGCGCATTCTGTTTTCTTCCTGGCACGGCGCGCGCGTCAATCTGTTCGGCATCAATTTGGACGGCACGGACTACGCGGCCTTCTCGGGCGAGCAGGGGCGGCGCATCCAGCAGATGGCGTGCACGACGGCGAAGCGGATGGTGGTGTTCATCGAGGGGGAACAAGCGGCCTGGGACGGCGCCGGGACCGTCTCGACGCTGAGCCTCCGGCGCAACCTGCATTCCTACCGTGCGCTGACCGTCCCCGCGGACGGGCTGTACCACTCGCCCTCGCCGCTGCCGGACGGGGCGGTGCTCATCTCGCGGCGGCCGGCGGCGGGCGCGGGCACGCACGGCATCTACCGCCTGGACCCGGAAACCGGGCGCGCGCAACTGGTCTTCGCCGATCCGCGGTTCCACAACATTCAGGCCAAGCTCGTGGCGCCGCGCAACGAGCCCGACGGCCGGTCCTCGGTGGTCGAGGAAAGCGAGCCGAATGCGACGCTTTACTGCCTCAGTGTCTATACGACGGACTTCGCCGATCCCACGTGGATGCCGCCGGGCAGCGTGAAGCGGCTTCGGGTGCTCGAAGGCGTGCCACGAACAACGGCGGCGGCGCGCCCGCCTCTACTCCACCGCCGCCTGCTCGGCGAGATCGATGTCGACCCGGACGGGTCGTTTCAGATTCAGGTGCCCGCCAATCTCCCCATCCAGCTCCAGGCGCTCGACGCCGACGGGATCGCGCTGCGCTCGAGCGCGTGGATCTGGGCGAAGAATAGGGAGAACCGCGGCTGCATCGGCTGCCATGAGGACGGCGAACGCACACCCGAGAACGTGATGGCGCAGGCACTGACGCACCCGGCCGTCAAGCTCACGCTTGCGCCCGAGCGCAGGCGCACGGTCGATTTCCGCCGCGACATCGTGCCCATCCTCGCCGCGAGGTGCGCGAACTGCCACGCCGCGGCGCCGCTTCCGCTCGCCTCGGCGCAGCCGGCTTACCAGAGCCTGCTGGCGCACGTCCAGCCGGGCCGCGCGCGCACCAGCCCGCTGGTCTGGCGTATTTACGGGCGTAACACTTCCAGGCCCTGGGACGGCGTCGCCGCCGCGGCGGTCGCGCCGATGCCGCCGGCCGGATCGCCGGCGCTCACTGCGGAGGAGAAGCGGGCCATCGCCGAGTGGATCGATCTGGGCGCGCATTGGGACGCGCTTCCCCCTGGAGGACAGCGATGAGACGAATGGTCCTGCTCTGTCTGGCCGCCCTGGGCGCCCTGGCCCTCGCTCCCCCCGAGCTTCCCGTGTTCACCGATATCACAAAGCAAGCCGGGATCACCTTCAAGCACAGCTACGGCGACCATCATCTGGACAACATCGTCGAGGGCACCGGCGCGGGCGCCTGCTTCTTCGATTTCGATGGCGACGGCCTGATGGACATTTACCTGGTCACCGGCACCTGGACCAAGAATGTCTCCAGCAACGAGGGCCGCGACTTGCGGGGCAAGCTTTCCAACCGGCTCTACCGCAACAATGGCGACGGCACGTTCACCGACGTCACCGAGAAGGCCGGAGTCGGCGGCAACGGGGCGTTCAGCTCGGGCTGCTCGGCGGCGGACTACGATAACGACGGGCACGTCGATCTCTACGTGCTCAACTACAACGGCAACATTCTCTACCACAACAACGGCGACGGCACGTTCACCGACGTCACGAAGAAGGCGGGGCTGGAGAGCAATCGCTGGGGCCTGTCGGCGGTCTGGTTCGACTACAACAACGACGGCTACCTGGATGTGTTCGTCGGCAACTATCTGCTCTACGACGACGGCAAGTTCCGCGATTTCTACCCGGCCGCGGGATATCCCGGACCGCTGAGCTACAGCGGCCAGCCCAACGCGCTGTACCGCAACAACGGCGACGGCACCTTTACCGACGTCACCAAGGAGGCCGGCCTCTACAAACCCGACGGCCGCGCCATGAGCGTCACGGTGGCCGACTTCCGCAACATTGGCCTGCTCGACATCTTCGTCGCCGATGATGCCATGGAGAATTACTTCTTCGAGAACACCGGCAAGGGGACGTTTGTGGAGAAGGCGGTCAACTTCGGCCTGGCGTTCGGCGAGAACGGGCAGGGCGTCTCGTCCATGGGGCCGGTAGTGGGCGACGTGAACCGCGACGGGCTGCTGGACATCTTCATTCCCAACCTGAACTACTGCATCCTGTTCCAGCAGGCGCTGGTCAACGGCCGGCGGACGTTCTTCGACCGCACGGTGGTGACCGGGCTGTCCCAGGCGCTGGGCCAGTACGCGGGTTGGGGCGCCGTCATGTTCGACTACGACAACGACGGCTGGCTGGACCTGTTTATCGCCCACGGCGACGCCCACCACGAGTACGTCGAGGAAGCCAGCCTGATGCGCAACAAGGGCGACGGCACGTTCGAGGACGTTTCGGACCGCTCGGGCCAGTATTTCAAGGAGAAGTACGTGGGGCGCGGCGTCGCCTGGGCCGACATCGATAACGACGGCGACATCGATCTGCTGGTCGTGAATCTCAACGACTCTCCCAAGCTGCTGCGCAACGACGGCGGAAACCGGAACAACGGGCTCACCGTCGACGCGAAGCTGAAGTTCCCCACCGGAACCCGCGACGCGATCGGCGCGCGCGTGACCGTCACCACCGGAAAGCTGAAGCAGATCGAGGACCTGATTCCGTCCCGCGGCTACATGTCGCAGGGCGATCCGCGGTTGCACTTCGGACTGGGCCAGGCGGCCTACGCCGACCTGGTCGAGATTCGCTGGCCCGACGGCGCCGTCGAGAGATACGAGAAGGTGAAGGCGAACCAGTTTCTCAAGCTGGTGCACGAGGCGAAAGCCACCAAGGTCAAGCCATGATACGCAAGGGCACGCTTCTGGTATTGGCGCTCTCGGCCGCCTGGGCCGCGCCCAAGAAGCCGGTCTACGTGGGGGTGCGCGAGTGCGCCGCCTGCCACGGCGGCAAGAGCATGGGCAACCAGTACAGCCAGTGGCTGCACACCAAGCACAGCCAGGCCTACGCCTCGCTGGCCAAGCCCGAATCGCGCGAGATCACCAAGCTCAGCGGGCTGCGCATGGAACCCCAGCAGGCGCCCATCTGCCTCGGTTGCCACGCCACCGCCGCGCACACCGAGGACTGGGAGCGCGATCCCGATTTCCGCTTCGAGGACGGCGTGCAGTGCGAGGGCTGCCACGGCCCGGGCAGCGAGTACATGACCGAGGCTGTCATGCGCGATCACGAGGCGGCCATGAAGGCCGGCCTGCGCATGCCCGGCGAGCGCGAGTGCCTGAACTGCCACATCGAGAAAGGCTCCCACGTGGCCGTCCTGCACACGCCCCAATACGACTTCAAGAAGGGCCTGGAAACCATCCGGCATCCGCTGGCGAAGGACCCCAAGCCGGCGCCCATCGCCGCCGTTCCGCCGCCGGACGCGGAGGCGAAAGGGCCGAAATACGCCGGCGCCGCCGAGTGCGGCAAGTGCCACAGCGGGCCACGTATGGGCTACCAGTACAGCCTGTGGCAGATGAGCGCGCACGCGCGCGCCTGGGCCACCCTCGCCACGCCGGCAGGCTTGGAGCAGGCCAAAAAGAAGGGTGTCGTGGACCCGCAGAGCGATCCCGGGTGCCTGAAGTGCCACGCTCCGGCGGCGGTCCCGGCTCGCCTGGCCGCCGTCCGCATCGAGGAGGGAGTGGGCTGCGAAGCCTGCCACGGGCCGGGGAGCGCGTACGTGGCCGAGGCGATCATGCTCGACAAGCGCGCCGCCACCCAGGCCGGGCTCCGCAAGGTGACTCGCGAGACCTGCCTCACCTGCCATGACGCGAAGACCTTCAACTACGACGCGGCGGTGAAGAACATCGCGCACCCCACCCGGACCGCCACGGCGAATGGCGACCCGCCGGAGCCGCGCTACAAGACTCCGCTGCGATTGGCCATCCGGCCCGGCGGCCGCGAGCTGTGGGTCACTTGCGAGGCCGCCGATTCGGTGATCGTGGTCGATCTCGGCACGCGCCGGAAGGTCGCCGAGATCGCCGTGGGCGGCAATCCAACCGGCGTCGCTTTTTCGCCCGACGGCCAGCGCGCCTTTGTCACCAACCGCCTCGACAACACGGTCTCGGCGATCGACGCGGCCACGCGCGCGGTCCTCAAGAC
This sequence comes from Bryobacteraceae bacterium, assembly GCA_050008465.1. Taxonomy (GTDB): domain Bacteria; phylum Acidobacteriota; class Terriglobia; order Bryobacterales; family Bryobacteraceae; genus Fen-330. Next base: position 14,028 of record JBEKMO010000074.1, on the reverse strand, counting down.
CCTGCCCACCGGCACCGAGCCGCATGACGTGACCACCGACCGCCAGGGCAAGCTGCTCTACGTGCTCAATACCTCCTCGGACGACATCTCCGTGTTCGACGCCGCGTCGCTCCAGTGGATCAAGAACCTCGCGGCCAGCCGGGCCCCGTGGTCGCTCTCGCTTTCGCCGGATGGCAGCTCCATCCTGGTCACCAATACGCTCGCGCGCTTCGCGCCGCAGCGAACGCCATTCGTCTCCGAGGTCACGCAAATCGAAACTGAGCGGGGCACCGTGAATAACCGCGTTGTCGTGCCGGATGCCAACCTCATCACCGGGATCGACTGGCATCCCAGCGGCCGCTTCGCGCTGGCCACCATGAACCGGACTAAGAACCTGGTCCCCATGACGCGCCTGATGCAAGGCTGGACTATCACCAACGGCCTGGCCGTCCTCTGGCGCGACGGCGGCGTCGATGAAGTGCTGCTCGACGAGCCGGACCTGGGCTTCGCCGACGCCACCGACATCGCCTGCACGCCGGACGGACGCTACGCCCTGGCGACCAGCTCGGGAACCGACCGCGTCGCGGTAGTGGATGTGGCCGCGCTCACCGGCCTCATCGGCCGCTCCTCGAAGTACGAGCGCGAGCACGTGCTGCCCAACCATCTCGGCAAACCCACCGAGTTCATCCTGAAGCACCTCGCGACCGGCCACAGCCCGCGCGGCATCGTCGTCGCCCCGGACGGCCAGCGGGCCTACGTGGCGAATTCGCTCGACGATACCATCGGTGTGATCGATCTCGGGAGGCTGGCACCCGATGGCGTCATCGACCTCGGCGGGCCCAAGCAGATCACCCGGCAGCGTACCGGCGAGCGCCTGTTCCACAGCGCCAAGATCACCTTCCACCGGCAGTATTCCTGCCACTCCTGCCACCCCGATGGGCACGTGGACGGCCTGGCGTACGACATCGAGGCGGATGGCATCGGCATCAGCCCGGTGGACAACCGCACGCTGCGCGGCATCCTGGACACCGCGCCGTTCAAGTGGGAGGGAACCAACCCCAGCCTCCAGCGCCAGTGCGGGCCGCGCCTGGCGGTGTTCTTCACCCGGCTGGTGCCCTTCAACCCCCAGGAGCTGGACGCGCTCGATTACTACATCACCACCATCCCGCGCCCGCCCAACCGCTTCCGCGCGCTCAATGCGGCGCTCACTCCGGCGCAGCGGCGCGGCAAGGCCGTCTACGAACGCACCACCACCAACGACGGCCGCGAAATGCGCGTGACGGACCGCTGCCTCACCTGCCACCCACCACCGTATTTCACCGACCGCCGCATCCACGATGTCGGCACGAAGCAGACCAACGACCGCACCGGGAAGTTCGACGTGCCGCACCTGAACAACATTTACGATTCCGCGCCGTACCTGCACAACGGAATGGCCGCCACACTGGAAGAGATCTGGACGGTCTACAACCCCTACGACACCCACGGCGTCACCAACGACATGACCAAGGATCAGCTCAACGACCTGATCGAATATTTGAAGACACTCTAGGGAGGCAGCAATGAGACTTGCATCGACCGTAGTTTTGGCCGCGGCAGCCGCTGGGATGCTCGCCGCCGCTGGGCCACCGGAAAAACTGCCTTACATTTACACGCACTGGAAGCAATTCACGGTCGCCGACGGTTTGCCGAACGACCACATCTTCGCGGTGAAAGTGGACGGCCCTCGCGTGTGGATCGGCACCGAGAACGGGCTGGCCATGCTCGACAAGCGCACCGGCAAGATCAAGAGCTGGACGGAAAAGGACGGCCTGCCCTGGCGCGTGGTGACTGGCATCGCCGTGCATCCGAAGACCGGCGACGTCTGGCTGGCACTGTTCGGCGGCGGCCTGGCGCGGCTCAGCGGAGGCCGGTTCGACCACTGGCACCAGTTGAACAGCGGGCTGGTGAACGACGTGGTCTACGCAGTGGCGATCGAGAACGACAACGTATGGGCCGCCACGACCGCGGGTGCGAGCCGTTATAACACGGTCACCGGCGAGTGGACCATCTTCACCGAGAAGAACGCCCCGATGGAGGAGATCTGGAACTACGGCGTGAACTACGCCGACGGCAAGGTCCACCTGGCCGTTTGGGGCAGCGGCATTCTGGAGTACGACATCGCCACCGGCCATTGGAAGGAATACCTCGACCCCGACCGCGAAATGGAAATCGATCTGTACCGCGATGACGGCCTCGTCCACGTGATTACGACGGGGGTGAGTTACATCGACGGAGTAATGTGGGTTTCGACTTACTTTGGCGCTTCCCGCTACGACGGCCGCCACTGGCGCGGATACTACAACCAGGACTCGGGCGTGCCGAGCGATTTCATGAACAACATCAAGGCGCGCAGCGGCAATGAGGCCTGGTTCTGCACCGATAAGGGACTCGGCGCGATCATGGATTTCCCGACGAACACCTGGGTGGCCTACACGCGCGATCCGAAGAAGCACACCGGCATCGCCGTGGTCAGCCGAGACAAGCAGGTGCTCGAGACCGTCGACACTGGGCTCAACGTGCCGCACAACTTCATCATCTCCGCCGACATCGATGGCAACGACGTCTGGATCGGCACCTCGAAGGGCCTGGCCTGGGGCATCGGCACGGACTACTACGCGGGCCTGAAAGAGCGCGGCCCCGTGGTGGCAGGAGGTGCCCAATGAGACTGCCATTCGCTTTGCTCGCCGCTTGCGTGCTGTTCGCGCAACAGCAGGATCCCCCGGAACTAAAGGCGCTGATCGATCCCGATACGGCCGAGGTCCTGCGCCGCATCAACGCAGTGGGACCCTACGAGGTCCCCGACCTCCGCCTCAAGCAGGAGCAGAACTACGCCAACACGCCCGCCGACATCGAGCCCTACGGCGCGATCAAGCCCTACAAGGAGTTCTTCCTGCTCCAGATGGAGTACGCCGGGCCGGGCCGCGCCATCCCCGAACCGGGCCCCGATCTGAAGACGGTCAAAATTGGCTTCATCGGGCCGATCATGTCCACCGTCTCGGTGGCCACCGGCGGCAAGAGTCACGAGGAAGCCCTCGGCATCAAGATGCTCCAGGGCGCGCGGCTGGCGATCGAGCAGGCCAACGCGCGCGGCGGCTATCTGCGCCGCAAGATCCCCTTCGAGATGGTGACCGTGAACGACAACGGCCTGTGGGGCGCCTCCGGCAACGAGATCATCAAGATGGCCTACAAGGACAATGTCTGGGCCATCCTCGGCACTATCGACGGCGCCAATTCCCATATCGCCATTCGCGTCGCGCTCAAGGCCGAGATCGTGATGCTGAACACCGGCGACACCGACCCCACCTTCATCGAGACCAATATCCCCTGGGTGATGCGCGTGATCGGAGACGACCGCCAGCAGACCTACCTGCTGGAGGACTACATCATCCGGAAGATGAACTACCAGCGCATCGGCATCATCCGCAGCAGCAACCGCTACGGGCGCTTCGGCGTGCGCGAGGTGATGGATGGCGCGCGTCGCTTGCAGCGCCCGGTCCTCATCGAGATGGCCTACAAGGTGGGCGGCGAGGATTTCTCGCTGCAACTCGAGCGCCTGAAGCAGGCCAACCTGGATTGCGTCATCCATTGGGGCGACGCCCGCGAGAGCGCAATCATCCTCAACCAGATGCGCAAGATGGGGATGAACCAGCCGTACTTCGCCAGCGACCGCACCGTCTCGCCCGAGTTCACCGACCTGGCGGGCAAGAACGCCGAGGGCGTCATCTGCGGCTATCCCTGGAACCCCGACCGCCAGGACCCCAAGCTCGAGGAGTTCCGCGCGGCGTTTCGCAAGCGCTTCGGGCAGGAAGCCGAAACCTACGCCGCGCATGGCTACGACGGCATGAACCTGCTGATCTGGGCCACGCAAGTGGCGGGGTTGAACCGGGCCAAGATCCGCGACGTCCTCGCGTATCGTTCCAAGCCCTGGCCCGGCGTCACCGGCGACATTCCGTTCAGCGCTGCCCTGGACGACCTCGGTGAGGTCTTCCTCGCGCGGCGGGAGAACGGCGCCTGGAAGTACCACTCGCGCCAGGACCTGAACATCCCGCGCGGCTACATTCCCGCGCGCGACCGCGTGGACCGCTCCACCGGAGCGATCGTGCCGAACCCATGATGCGCTGCTGGATCGGATTCGGGCTCGCGCTGGCCGTCCTGGCGCAGGATAAGCCCTACGCCGATCCCAGCCGCCATCCCAGGACCTACGAAGGCCCCGGCCGCGAGGAGCCTGAGCCGAAGGATCTCCACGAGGTTCTGATCGGGTATTTCGGCCCCTCCGATCCGGCGCATCCGGTGGGCGGGATGCTCTGGCAGGGCGCGACGCTGGCCGTGGACGAGGCCAACCGCGGCGGCGGCTATCGCGGCCTGCCGTTCCGCCTGGTGCCGGCGTGGTCGGAGAATCCGTGGTCCGGCGGCCCGGCGCAACTGGTGCGCGCGGTGTACAACGACAAGGTCTGGGCGATCGTCGGCGGCATCGACGGTGCCACCACGCACCTAGCCGAGCAGGTGGTGGCGAAGGCGCAGGTCCCGCTGGTCAATCCGGCCGGCACCGACCGCGGCATCCACGCCGCCAACGTGCCCTGGATTTTCTCCGTTCCGCCCGGCGACAACTTGCAGGCGCCGCTGCTAAGCGAAGCCGTGAAGCGCGCGGGCGTGCCGTTCGCGGTCTTCTCCGCCACCGACCACGACTCCCGAGCGTTCCTGGCCGAGCTGAAACTAACGCCCGCCCTGCACGTCGAGTTCGAGCCAGGCGCCCAGCACCCCGCGGCGCTCGCCGAGCGCCTGGCAGGCGTGAAAGCCGTCGTGGTCCTAGCCGACGCTCAAGACACTGCGCGAGTGATCCAGGCCATCCGCGCGAGCGGCTTCACCGGGCCGGTCTTTTCGAGAGCGTCGCTCCTGCTCGCCGAAATCGCCCCCGACTTCCGCGCGCGCTTCGCCGCCCGCTTCCAGCACCCCCCCGACGCCGCCGCCGCCCACGCCTACGATGCGGTCACCCTGCTAGTCTCCGCCATCCGCAAAACCGGCCTCAACCGCGCCCGCCTCCGCGATGCCATCCAAGCGCTCTCGCCGTACCAAGGCGTCTCTGGAAAGCTCGAGTGGGACGCGCTCGGCCGCAATGTCCGCTCGCCCATGCTCTTACCATAGCTGGACCGCGTTCTGATATATTGCTGTGCAATGGCTCTAAGCCCGGCGGATGAAGTGCAAATCGAGGACATTCGCCAGAGGCGCAGCAAGACGCTTGTTCTCAGCGATCGCGACCTGAAGCGAATTCCAGACGAGATCTACGAGCTTGCCCACCTCGAAGAGCTGGACCTTTGGGGGAACCATATCGGTGTCGTGCCCGAGCGCATTCGTGAGTTGCCGAACCTGAAGCGCCTGGATCTCACCGGAATCCCGATTCGGAAGGTTCCCGATATCCCCGGATTAGTCCTCGACTGGAGCGCATACCTCCGTTGCCGCGAGAGCCTCTCACGCGAAAACGTCATGGGCATAGACGTAAACACAGAAGAACTGCCCGAACCAACCCGCTTGCTTCCGGAAATCGTCAGCTTGCCAAATTTCCGCCACCTTGAAGTCGGCCTGGCCGAGATCCGCAGCGACACCCCGATACCCGAGCCAACCCCCAAGGCTCGAGCGCTCATCGACTCCATCGGACAACTCCACAACTTGGAGGGCCTCGTTCTGTTTGGCATGCTGCTGCGCGAAGTCCCCGCAGGCGTCCGGAACCTGAAAGGTCTGCACTGGTTGAATCTGAGCGCCATCGGGCTCCGTGAGCTCCCCGATTGGGTGGCTGATCTGCGGGATCTCACCGAACTGCGTCTATTCCTGAACGAGCTGGAGACGCTCCCGGATTCGTTGGCCAGCCTAGCCCGTCTCGAGTACGTGGATCTGCACCTCAACCGGTTCACCGAGATCCCGGAGGTCCTCTTCCGCATCAGAATGCTCGCTGATCTGAACCTGCGCTACGACCGCGGGTGGGGATACGAAGGCCACATCAAACAGATCCCGTCAACGATTCTCCAGTTGGAGAACCTGAGAACTCTCAACGTCGACGGCCAGCCCATCGAAACTCCTCCACCTGAGGTGGTCGGACAAGGGGTCGATGCGATCAAGAACTACTGGCGCCAGCAACAAGAGGCCGGGGTCGATTACCTGTGTGAAGCCAAGCTGCTCATCCTCGGCGAAGCCGGCGCAGGCAAGACATCGCTTGCCCAGAAGATCAAAGACCGCAACTACGAACTCAAGCCAGGCGAGTCCTCGACCGAGGGCATTGAAGTCCTCCACTGGAGCTTTCCCGCAGCCGTCCGGGTGAAGCATGACGCTGCGGAGGAACTGCTCCTGCGGGACCTCCGGGTCAACATCTGGGATTTCGGTGGCCAGGAGGTCTATCATGCCACCCACCAGTTCTTCCTCACCCGCCGCTCTCTCTATGCGCTGGTGGCGGACGACCGCAAGGAGGACACCGACTTCAACTACTGGCTTCAAGCCGTCGAATTACTCAGCGATCGCAGTCCCCTGCTGATCGTCCAGAACGAGAGGCAGGACCGCCAGCGCGACATCAACCTGGGCAGCCTGCGCGCCCGCTTCCCCAACCTCAAAGAGGCCTACCGAACCAATCTCGCCACCAACCGCGGCTTGGACGATCTCGTCGCCGCAATCCGGCAAGAACTGGAGCGCCTGCCACACATCGGCACGCCCTTGCCCCGGACCTGGAAGCGCGTGCGGGAGTCACTCGAAAAAGACCCACGCAACCACATCGGCATTGACGAGTACCTCGCCATCTGCCAGGAGCATGGCTTCAAGCGCCGTGAAGACAAGCTGCAATTGAGCGGCTACCTCCACGACCTGGGCATTTGTCTGCACTTTCAGGACGACCCCGTCTTGAGCAAGACGGTCATCCTGAAACCGAAGTGGGGTGCCGACGCCGTCTACCGCGTGCTGGACGATCATACCGTCATCAACAACCGTGGCCGCTTCGGCCCCGCGGACCTGGCTCGCATCTGGTCGGAGGACATGTATGCGCCGATGCGGCACGAGCTGTTGCGGCTCATGATGAGGTTCCAGTTCTGCTACCGGGTGCCGGACGAGAAGAGCTACATCGCCCCGCAGCTCCTCTCCTCCACCCAACCCGCCTATGAGTGGGACGAACGCGGAAACCTGGTCCTCCGCTACGAGTACGACTTCATGCCAAAGGGCTTGATTACGCGCTTGATCGTCGCGCTGCATCACCGCATCGCCGACCAGGCGCTGGTTTGGAAGAGCGGGGTGATCCTGGAACGTGACGACGCCCGGGCCGAGGTGATCGAGGACTACCCGAGGCGCAAGATCACCGTCCGCGTCGCCGGTCCTGACACGAGTGGATTGCTGGCCATTGTAGACGACCATCTCGATCTCATCCACCGCTCCTTCCCTCGTCTGAAGTACGAGAAGTACCTGCCGTGCAGTTGCGGAGTCTGCCGACAGCGCCCAGAGCCGTTCGCGTATAAGTTGAGCGCGCTGCAGAACTTCGTGCGGATCGGTAAGGGGATCCAGTGCTACGAGAGCGGTGAACTCGTTGACGCCGCCACCCTGATCCGGGACATCTTTCCCGCTGCGCTCCGTGCCACCCGGCCTGATGAACGCGCGGCCCCCGAGCCAGCGACGAAGGGAGAAGTCTTCGTCTCTTACGCCTGGACCGAACCGAGCAAAGCAATCGTCGATCAGATCGAGAAACTCTGCAAAGACCGCAGTATAACCCTCCACCGCGACAAGAGCAAGATGCGCTACAGGGACTCGATCCGCGAGTTCATGCAGCGCATCGGCCGGGGTAAGTGCATCGTCGTGGTCGTGTCCAAGGACTATCTGGAATCGGCCGACTGCATGTTCGAGCTCACCGAGATCGACGCTCGGGGAAACATCCGCGACCGCGTTTTCCCGGTAGTTCTGGAAGACGCGAACATCTACAGCGCGATGGGGCGGCTCGGCTACATCAAGTATTGGGAGCAGAAGAAGGCGGAACTGGACTCTGAGTTGAAGAAGGTCGGCGGGGAGCACCTCGAAGGCTCTCAGAAGGAGCTGAACCTGTACGCAAAGATCCGCGAAACAATCGACCGCATCGTCGACATCCTCAGCGACATGAACGCCCTCACTCCCGAGCAACACCAGGGCTCGAACTTCCAAGCCCTTCTGAGCGCCCTGGAAGCACGCCTGTCAGAGTGAACGTCGAAGGAGGCCTCGCTGCCTGCCCGCCGCCTCCGAACTTGCTGTCGAGGTCGGAGATCGGGAAACGCTCGCCCTCGCCGGTCAGAAGCGGAACAGGTAGCTCAGCTTCACGAAGGCCTGGCGGCCGGTGTTCAGGTTCGGGAAGCCCGCGAGCTGAAGATAGGGCGGCCGGGAGGGGTCGAACATCAGGTTCTCGTAGATGTCGGTGTAGCCGACGTAGAGCGCGGTGCCCGGGTGGAGCAGGTAGGTGAACAGCAGGTCGTAGCTAAGGCGCTTGGTGCGATCGAGGGCTACCAGGGATGAATTGGGCAGCACGCCGTTGTAATCGACGATGGCGCGGATCGAGAGCTCGCGTGAGAACTGGTAGTTCACCTTGGAGCGCACGATGTGGTTGTTGTAGACCGCCGTCGGGGTGGGCGTGAATTGCCAGCCGGGGCGGGTTCGCAGGTGGCCGTAGATGTACTTCTCCTCCAGCAGGAGCCTGCGGGTAGGCCTCAGGTTCAGATCCAGGCTGCCGCTTCGCCAGTCGCCAGGAAAGGGCCGGTAGCCGGCGGCCGGGTAGTAGTTGACCCCGGAGCCGTGCGCGTAGTAGCTGGCAGCCTCCAGCCATTTGAACCACGCGCTCGCGAAGGTGTAGGTGTTGTAGTTATTGCGGAACCCCAGTCCCTGATACAGTTCGAAGGCCTCGGTGCGCATTACGGTGAAGCTGGTGAGGCGCGTAAATTGCATGTCCCACTCGAGGTCGGCTTCCCAGTTTTGCGTTTGTCCCCGGCGGTTCCAGTTCCCCAGAATTGTGATCGCCGGCCCGAAGTTCACCAGCGTCTTTTTCTCCCGCCACCACTTGTACGCCACCTGGTTCTTGAACTCGCGAATGTCCGTGCGCTGAATGAAGCCGAGGTCGGCGCGGAACGCCGGGCTCCGATCCGTGTAGGTGGAGGAGTATTGAAGCTTGCGGCCGCTGCGGCTGAGCTGGGCGTACCAGGCGTTGCCGGAATAGCTGCGGCCGGCGAGCGGCTGAGTCCGGGTTGTGACCGCCTGCCCGGTGAGGAACCAGTCGTGCTTCAAGTGCAGCCGGACGTCGAGCGCGGCCAGCCGGTTGTAGCTGGAGGACAGCTCGCGATCGGTCACAAACAGCCGAACGTGAGAGTCCTGGAGAAAATCGCGTTGCAGGCTCAACACCGTATCGGTGGCGCGCCGGCCGTATAGAGGGTCGGAGGATGGCACGGTCTTGCCGGGCGCGCGGTCGTCGGCGGCCAGGACGCCGATGCCCCACCGGCCGAGTTTGCCCGTGAGCCGAACTCCGTACTCCGGGTCGACGATGCGGCGCGAGAAGAACAGGTCCTGAGGCGTACTGAAGTACGAGGCGTTCTCCATGAAGAAGGGGCGTTGCTCGGGGTAGAACACTTCGTAACGCTGGTTGATGGTCACCTGGGGCTCATCCGATTCCACCTGGCTGAAGTCGGGGTTCAGGGTCAGGTCCAGGGTGAGCGCGTCCTTGAGAACGACCTTCCCGTCGATGCCGGCGCGGAAATCCGTCTTTGTGGCGATCCGCGGGACAATGTCGGTGGTTCGATCCAGGTAGCGGGCGCCGGAGAGGAGCCCGTAAGGAATGAACTGGATGTTCCGGCCGGGCGAAATGTTCTCAAGTCCTTCCAGGTGCCCGAACTGCGCCACGAACTGCGGGAGCTTGCGGCGGGTGACGAAGGGCCACATCGAGAACTCGTTGTTGCGCTGGATGAAGCGGCCCAGCATGACGCCCCATCGTTGTCTCGGTGCGTCCGGAAAACGGAGGGTCTTGAAGGGGATGGTGATGAGCACCCCGTAGCCGTCTGCGGTGATCTTCGCTTCGGAGTACCAAAGGCCCTCCCAACTGTAGTCGTCCCCGTATCCGTCCGTGGTGATGCCGTCGAGCTGGATGGCGTACGGATTGACGTCGAACCAGTAAGCGTGCCGGTGGTCGTGGAAGGTATCGATGTTGATGGTGACGCGGTCGTCGGTGGTGATCTGCTTCCGTTTTGCCACGCGGGCGCGGATCAGTTTGGGGTCGTCCTTGGCGATGAAGGCGACGTACAGGTTCTTGTCGTCATAGGAGAGGAAGGCGGTGGTTGGCTGGCTCACCGGGTTGCCGTCGCCAGGGTCCATTTGGCGAAAGTCGGTGACCGTGAGCTCCCTCTCGCGCGGCGTGCCGGCGAGGAAATCGCCGAGCTTCGGCGGTCTGGCGACCCGGGGGATGGTGAGGGTGGGGGTCGCGTCCGATTGCGCGCAAGCGACCACCGAGCACAACGCGAGCACGAAGGGTACGAAGAAGCGCGTTGACAAGAACTTCGATCATTTCAGCCGGGGGGCGCTTGGGTCAAGTTCGTATCGCCGGGCGCTCATGCCATTACATCATGCCATCAATTCGTGGCATACTGGATGGCAAGAGTGACCGCATGAAAAACTTTCACCTTCCACTGCCGGAGCAAACCTACAGCCAACTCAGGGCAGAGGCCGAGCGAGCCCAGGTACCCGCGACGATGCTTGCGCGCCAGGCCGTCGACATGTGGCTTCGGTACCAGGCGCGCAAGGCGAGACACGATGCAATCGCAGCCTACGCAGAGGAGATGGCCGGTACTGTCCTCGACCTGGACCCCGAACTGGAGTCGGCCGGAATCGAGCACCTGGCAGAGGCCGGGAGGAAGCGGAAATGAAGCGGGGCGACGTCTACTGGGCCAGCCTGGCTCCGCGATCGGGTTCCGAACAGACTGGACGGCGTCCCGTAGTCGTGGTGTCTCACGACGGCTTCAACCAGGCTCCCGGCTGGAGGTCGATCATCGTAGTCCCGATCTCGACATCCGCATCCCAGGCGCAACGTGGGCCCACTGTAGTCCTCATGCCGGATGGCATTGCCGGCCTGCCGAGAACGAGCGTTGCCGTGTGCCATCAAGTGACCACCCTGGAACGCGCAAAGCTCGCCAGGAAAGCCGGCACTCTCCCGCCTGAGTGCCTCAGAGAGGTGGAGGGGGGATTGAAGGCAGCGCTGGATCTCGATTGACGGTCGAAGCTCTGTAAGTCTCTCCCGTGGCTGAGCGAAAGGCATGGCATGATGAGAGCTTAGGCCGATGATCGAGCTGGCGGGAGTCTCCAAGGTATTCGATGGGAAGCGGAAAGTGGTCGCTCTCGAGAACATCGATCTCGAGATCGGGCGCGGGGAAATGGTGGCGATTGTCGGGCCGTCCGGCTCGGGCAAATCGACACTGCTGAACCTGATCGGGGGGCTGGACCGGCCCAGCGAGGGCGAGATCCGCATCGATGGCAGCGCGCTCGGCGGCCTTTCCGACGACGAACTGACGCGGGTGCGGCGCGACAAGATCGGTTTCGTTTTTCAGTTCTTCAACCTGTTGCCGACGCTGACCTGCCTGGAGAACGTGGCGCTCCCGCTGCACCTGCGGGGTTGGCCTCGCAAGAAGATCGACGAGCGCGCGCATGAGCTGCTGGAACTGGTGCAACTCGGGAATCGCCTGGACCACACGCCCGAGGAACTCTCGGGCGGCGAGCGGCAGAGGGTCGCGATCGCCCGCGCCCTATCGGTCTACCCGCCGATTCTGCTCGCCGACGAGCCCACCGGCAACCTCGACACGCGCACCGGCGCGGAGATCCTGAAGCTGGTCCACGACGTGCACGAGCGGCTGGGCGCCACGGTCCTCATCGTTACCCACGACGCCACGGTCGCGCGCAGTTGCCCGCGCATGCTGACCTTGTGCGACGGCCATATCGCGGGGGACGAGCGGCGATGATCCTGCTGCGGCTGCTGAGCTGGCCGTACCTCCGCAAGCACGTCCTGCGCTGGTCGCTGACGGTCGCCGGCATCGTCATGGGCGTTGGCCTATTGGTCGCGATGCACTCGGCGAACCAGGCGGTGCTGGCCTCCTTCGGCACCACGGTCGGCCGCATCGCGGGAGCCGCCGAGCTTCAGATCTCCGCGGGCGATTTCGGCTTCGATGAGGCGGTTCTGGATCGCGTGCAGGCCGTGCCCGAAGTGCGCGTGGCCGTTCCGGTCGTCGAGGCGGTAGCGGACACCGGAATCAAGGGGCAGGGCAATCTGCTGATTCTGGGCGTGGACATGACCGGCGATCGGAGCCTGCGCGACTACGACCTGGAAAGCGGGGATCAGGCGATCATCGACGACCCGCTGGTGTTTCTGGCGCAGCCCGATTCCCTCATGGTGGCCAAGGAATTCGCCGAGCGCAACCATCTGGCGATCGACAGCCGCATTCCGCTCCAGACGTCGCAGGGCACGAAGTCTTTCACCATTCGCGGCATCATGCGCTCGGGCGGGCTGGGGCGGGCCTTCGGGGGCAACCTGGCGGTGATGGACGTCTACGCGGCGCAGAAGGTGTTCGGCCGGGGCCGCCGGTTCGACCGCATCGATGTCGGGGTGAAAGAGGGCGTGCGCGTCGAGCAGTGCCGCGCGGCGATCGCTGCTGCGCTTGGCCCGGGATTCGACGTCGCGCCGCCCTCGGCGGGCCGCGAGCACTTCGAAGCCATGCTCAGCGCCTACTCGATGTCGATGAACGTCTCGAGCATGTTCGCGCTCATCATCGGGATGTTCATCATCTACAACTCGTTCGCAATCGCGGTGACGCAGCGGCGGGCGGAGATCGGCATCCTGCGGGCGCTGGGCGCGACGCGGGCGCAGGTGCGCATGCTGTTCCTGGGCGAGAGCGCCGTCGCGGGAACGATCGGCTCGCTCGCGGGGATCGGCGCGGGCGCGCTGATGGCTCGTGGCATCGCCTTGTACGTGGGCGGGTTCACGAGCCGGATCTACGGCGTCAAGCAGGCGCTCGACGAGGTCGCGATCGACCCGCGGATCATCGTGGGCGGGCTGCTGCTGGGCATTGCCACCAGCCTGCTGGCGGCCTGGATCCCCGCGCGCAGCGCCGCGCGGGTCGACCCGGTGCAGGCGCTGCAAAAGGGCAAGTACCAGGTGCTCTCGGCGGGCGAGGGCAGCCTGCGGCGGCGCGTCGCGGCGCTGTCTGCGGTCCTCTCGGTGGGTTGCCTGTGGCTGGGCCGCTCCAATCCGGTCTTCTACGCGGGCTACGCGCTGGCGGTCGTTACCGCACTGCTGCTCGCGCCGATGGTGGCGCTGTGGGTGACGCGGATGATCCGCCCGGCGCTGCGCTGGCTGCGTCCGGTGGAGGGCGCGCTGGCGGCCGACAGCCTGATTCAGGCGCCGCGGCGGACCTCGGCAACCGTGTCGGCCTTGATGCTTTCCATCGCCATGGTGGTCGGTTTCGGCGGCGTCTCGGCCTCGATCTATCTGTCGGTGACGGAATGGATGGACACGACGCTCAACCCGGATCTGTACGTCGAGGGTTCCGAATGGCTCGCCTCCTACTCCTGGACGCTGCCCGGCACGGCGGGCGCGGAGCTCGAGCGCGTCGAAGGGGTCGAGCAGGCACAGATGGTTCGCAGCGCGCGCACGTTGTACCACGGCGTTCCGGTGATGGTCGTGGCCGTGGAAGTGGCGAAACTGGCCCAGAAGGTGCACGGCAAGCCGATCGCCGGCGACGCGCGCGAAATGTACCGGCTGACGGCCGCGGGCCAAGGCGCCATGATCTCGGACAGCTTTGCCGGGCTGCGCGGAGTGGGACTGGGCGACACGCTGGAACTCGGGACGCCGAGCGGCATGCTGCGGCTGCCGGTGGTGGGCATCCGGCGGGACTTCTCCGATCAGCAGGGCACGGTGCTGATCGACCGCTCGGTCTACCAGCGCTGGTGGAACGACGACCGCACCAACATCATCCGCGTCTACCTGAAGCCCGGCGC
>JBEKMO010000073.1:0-25312 GCA_050008465.1 Bryobacteraceae bacterium | reverse complement strand
TCGTCTTCTGCCTGTGGTTCGCCAACGACCTGTGGAGGATCGTCAGCGAGCCTGCGACGGTGGCGCTGAAGCACCTCGGATACCAGCAGAAACTGGTGCAGATTACGCCCATGGAGACCTTCACGACCGTCTGGGTGAAGGTGCCCATGCTGGTCTCCGTGTTCCTGGCTTCGCCCTGGGTCCTATACCAGATTTGGGCGTTCATCTCGCCCGGTCTGTACCGGCGCGAGCGCCGCTGGGCCGTACCGTTCGTGCTTTCCTCGGCCGGCCTGTTCATCGCCGGCGGCCTGTTCGGGTACTTTCTCGCCTTCCGGTATGGGCTGGAATTCCTGCTGGGCATCGGCCGCGATATCAACATCCAGCCGATGGTCTCCGTGACGGAGTACTTCGACCTGTTCGTCAACGTCATGCTGGGCATCGGGCTGGTTTTTGAGCTGCCGGTGCTGATTTTCTTCCTCACCCTGTTGCGCATCGCATCGCCGGCCTTTTTGTTGCGCCACAGCCGCTACGCCATCCTGATCATCACCATCATCGCCGCCGTGGTCACCCCCACCCCGGACGTGTTCAACATGATGCTGTTCGCCGTGCCCATGTGCGCGCTGTTTTTCGTGGGCATTTTCGCGGGATACCTGCTCACGCTGCATCGTGAGCACCAGCAATTCCCGTGGAAAAAGGCGCTGTACTGGACGGGCGCGATTCTGGTGGTGATTGCCGGCGCGCTGTACCTGGCACTGCCCCGGTTGGGCTACCATTTCGTGGCCCATTGGCCATTCCTCAAACGATAAAGCTGGATTTTGTCACGATTTCGTTATACGATAGCAGGCGAATCGCATGGGGTGGGTCGAGAACCGCCCCGCGCGTGCTCAGGAGCCGCAGGTGGATCTCTACAAGGCGATTCGGACCCTGTACGACGAGAAAAAGCGGGTCGACAGGCTCATCAGCTCGCTCGAACAACTGAAAGCGCGTGGCGTTGACCGGGTGCATCCGGTCAGCCGCGTCCGCCGGGGCCGCAGAAGGATGACCGTAGCCGAGCGGGCCCAGGTTTCCCAGCGGATGAAGAGATATTGGGCAGCGCGCCACCAGCAGCCGGGTAGCGAGTCCGCCTCGGACGCTGTCCCGGCCGCTACACCGCACCTTCGTTCTTGAAGAACCAGACGCAGAAATACTGCTCGCCGGAGCCGCTTCGGTAACGCGGATCGAACCCGCAGCGGCGGCCCATTTCGACCACCTGGCGATCGGAGAATGGAGCGCCAATCCAGGTGTCGTCGGGTGAATTCTGAACCCGCAAATCCCCCTGCAACTGGAACTTGAACAAAGCTCCGGGGCGAAGCACCCGGTGGACCTCGCGCACGTAGCTCTCCACTACTTCGTGGCGGGGGATGTGCTGGAACACGACAATCGAGAACGCGAAGTCGAACTTCAGGTCCCCCAGAACCGACAGGTCCAGGCCGTTGTTCTTGTACAAAAACACGTTGGGCCGGCCGGCCAGGATCTCGCGCGCCCGGCGCACCATCTCCCCGCTCACGTCGACCCCGTGCACCTCGCCGAACACCTCGCTGAGGGGGCGCGTCACCCGCCCGGCGCCGCAGCCGATCTCAAGCACTCGCAATTGGCCGGGGTCCTTGCCCTGGCAGATGTTCCCCATGTCGTTGAGGATCTGCTCCTCTACCTCGCGCCGCCCGGACTGGAAGAACTCCGCCTCGCTCCAGTCGGCGCGCCCGGTGTTGACGTAGTAGAGGGCGTTCTTGCGGGCGCGCTGGTCCCATTCCCGTTCCATCTTCTTCAGCAGGTCGTCCAGCGGCTCCATCACTGCTGATTGTAGCCCGCCGGCGGTGCTGCTATCATTGAAGCAGCGCGTGCCAGGTGTGGGCGGCTAGCTCAGTTGGGAGAGCACGGCGTTCGCAACGCCGGGGTCGCGGGTTCGAGTCCCGCGCCGTCCACCAAATCCCCTCGGTAGACCGGCCGAGGCCGCGTCAGACCGTCTTGCGAATGCGAAAGGCGCGTGGCGTGAGCACGGCGAACCCAAGCTTCAACGCTTCGGAATGATGCTCGACCGCAGACGCAACCAGGTGGGCTTTCGCGTCGGGGTCGAGTCCCGCGAACCGAACGAGCAGGATGCCGCTGTGAAGCAGGCGCTGCCGGAATACCAGCTCGCCGAAATCCTTGTCCGCCGTGAGCAGGATCGCGTCCTGCTCACGGCTGCGAGCGAGAACGGCTTCGTCGTCGATGCCGGGTTCCATCTCCGCAATGAACAGAACCTCGTGGCCACTGGCCCGCAGCCGTTCGACGATCTGCCTATCGATGCTCTCGTCGGCGACGATCCTCACCCGGCCAGCTTCTCCAACGGATACACAACGTCAGCCCGCAAGGCTTCGGCGGCAAAAGCGATTGCCGCGCGAATGCCCTCCGCCGTGAGCCGGGGGTGTTCCGACAGGATCTGCTCGATGCTTTCTCCCGCCGCCAGCTTTTCGAGCACCAGTTCAACCGTGATCCGGGTCCCGGCAACGACCGGTTTCCCCATCATGATCTTGGGGTCGGAAGTGATTAGGCTCTGCTGCATAAATCCACTCACCTTACAGTCTACAGAATGCTCGCCGAGAGCGGAATCCCCTCTCCCGCGCCGAGTCCTGCGGACCGGGTGTCGAGGCTGCGTGGCGCTTGTCGCGGCCGGCGAAACAGAGGATACTGGGGTGCTCCGGACGAGCACGTTATGAAGCTCTACTCCTATGTCGTTCACCACGACACCGGGCTTGCGCCCAACCCATATTCTCGTGTGTGCACGCTTTGCCGATGCAAGTACCGCAAGCCTGGCGGGACGCGGAGGAACATTGTCGAATTGGCGGAAGAGGGAGACTGGGTCGTAGGTACCGGTGGGGCCGACAAACGGAAGAGCGCAGGGCACGGGAAGCTCGTTTACGCAATGCGCGTGGACAAGAAGCTGACGCGTGAGGAGTACTACGCCTGCCCCCGATTCAAAGCACGGGAGGACAACGAACCACCAAAAGTCGATTTTGAGAAGCCCGAGCAATTCGTTCTCATCTCGCGGCACTTCTACTACTTTGGAGCGAACGCCATCGACATCCCATTCCCCAAGCTGGAGAAGCGCGGCCCTTGGTTCCGAAGCGATTTTGATCCGGAGTTCATCCGCCGGTTTGTCGAATGGCTGGAGAGGCAAGGCAAGCCTCCGGGGAAACACGGGGAGCCTTGCCAGAAGGATCATGACAAGCCGAAGGGGAGCAAGACATGCAAGTCGTCTTGTTGAGAGTCGGCATAGACACGGGTTCCGGGGGGATCCACGGCCCTCTTTTTCGCGACGGTTCATTCGAGTACATCCCAATTCCAGACAGCTTCGGAGGCAAAGGGGCTGACAAGAGGACGTATGGGAGCACTCTCGGCAGAGCGGGTCGAAGGTGGATCGACTATTTCCCTGAAGCTCGCCGCGAAAGGCTCTTCGACCAGTCCGTCCACCTGGACCCTGAGTTTGAGACGTTCACGTACGGCGACCCGACGCGCCCGAAGGCGTCACTGCGACGGCTGAGCGAAGGCAGCCTGTTGGTGTTCTACGCGGGCCTCAGGGGTTGGGATTTCGATTGCCCGGCAGCCCTGTATATCATCGGCTACTTCGAGGTCGCGCGGGCAGGCTTGGCTACATCCCTCAGCCGGGCGGAATTGACGGGGCTGTTCCGAAGCAACTTCCATGTTATGCACGGCGACGTCTTCGAAGACCAGAAGGATCGCCTGGTTCTGGTGAAGGGCAATGCAAGTAGCCGATTGCTGAAGAAGGCCGTAAGGATCAGCTCGGTGGGAACGGATAGGAGCGGCCGGCCTCTCCACAAGCTGGCACCGGAAATGCAGAAAGTGTTCGGGGACTTCGACGGCAACACGACCATCCAGCGAAGTCCCCCACGCTGGGTGGCTCCGAAATTCGTCCGGCGTGCGACGAGGTTTGTTTTGGCGCTTCGCTGAGCCGGGCTTCCTGGTTCGCTTCAGCGTGCTCCACGGATGCCCCACGATGAGACAGTTCTACCCTTCGTGGCCCTTCTGCGGTCCACCAAGTCCCCTCTGTAAACCGGCCGCTGCCTCAGGCGCCCGCTGTTCTTGCTTTCGGCCCGCCCGATGCCGATCGGCCGTCCAGCAGTGCACGGAGTCCCCACAGCCTGGCTTCGATTTGTTGCCGCTCCGATTGGCTCAGATGGTAGATGGCCGGCAGCAATTTGCGTGCAGTCGTGTAGGCACGCTCTGCTTTCGCCCGATGTTGCTCCGCGCGATCACGCTCCCCGGTGGAGGACGCGCGTGCATGATCTAGACCACGATCCAGTTCATGGTGGATGAGTCCCACCAGTTGCCGGTCCGTTCTTGCGCGGAGCGCCGCGAGTTTGACGCGCTGGGAATCGGTGCTGATGGGAATGCTCATGTCGCCTGCGAAACGTGACGCCCCACAGATTGCGTTGCCCATTGCCACTGGAACTGCCCTCTTAGTTCCTTAGACGATCCTCGGAGAAGAATTGTTCGGTGGGTTCCCCAAGATTAATGTGGCATCCGTGTTGCCCCAAGGTTACCAATGCGTTACGGCGCGCCCGCCTGACTTGGCCACAGGCCGCCGCCGGCCCCCTGGCCAAGGCAAAATCGTGGATAATAACAGGTTCGACCGATTGACCACGGAACCTGCGATGAACTCCGACTTCTCCCGCCGTAATTTCCTGGCTGCGGGGCTGGCCTTGCCCGCGGCGAACACGCTTCCCACCCTCTCCCTCCAGGCCGGTCCTGCCGCCGGCGCGACGGGACTCAGCTACCGCGTGCTGGGCAAGACGGGGCTGAAGGTCACCACGGTCGGCTTCGGCTGCATGATCACCTCCGACCCCGCGGTGATCGCCCGGGCGGCGGACATGGGCATCAACTACTTCGACACCGCCCGCAATTATCAGGGTGGCAACAACGAGCGGATGGTGGGCGCCGCGCTCGGCGACCAGCGGAAGAACGTCGTCCTCTCGAGCAAGACCGAGGCCAATACCAAGGAAGGGGCGCTCGAACAGCTCGAGACCAGCCTCAAGACGCTGGGGACCGATTACCTCGACATCTGGTATCTGCACGGCAAGAGCAGCCCCGCGGGGATCTCCGACGAACTGGTAGCGGCGCAGGAGGTCGCGAAGAAGCAGGGCAAGACGCGTTTCATCGGGGTGAGCACGCACCGGCTGCCCGCGATCTCCGTGGCTGCGCTCAAGGCCGGGAAGATGGAGGTGGTGCTCGCCACCTACAACTTCACTATGACCGACCCTGCCATGGATGCGGCCATCGCCGCCTTGCACCAAGCGGGCGTGGGCGTGGTGGCAATGAAGGTGATGGGCGGCGGAATGCGCGGCAGGAACCAGAAGCCGCGTGAGGGCCTGCCCGCTGCCGCGTTGAAGTGGGTGTTGAAGAACCCCGGCATCGCCACCACCATCCCGAGCATGACCGACGCCGATCAACTCCAGCAGAATTCCCAGGCCATGTCGCAGACGTTCTCCGATGCGGATCAGAAGCTCCTGACCGCGCGAGTGGAGGAGATCCGCGCGATCTACTGCCGGATGTGCGGGCGCTGCGACGGGAAGTGCCCGCAAGGACTGCCGGTGTCGGATGTCCTGCGGTACCTCACCTACGCGGAGGGCTACGGGCAATTCCCGCTCGGCCGCGAGCGGTTCCTCGAACTGCCCGGGAACCTCGCCGGCGTGCGCTGCCGCGAGTGCTCGTCGTGCCCCATCGAGTGCGCAAACGGCGTGCGGGTCACTGAGCGGCTGAGCCGCGCGCAAGAACTGTTCGGGTGAATCACCGGCATGCGCAAGAACTGGATCGCACTGATACTGATTGGATCGGCGGCGGCTGGCGCGGCGAGGGCCGCGGACCTCTGGCAACTGGCCCGGCAGAAGCGCCAGGTCCACCAATTCTCGACTCTCTTCACGGCCCAGGACGTGCGTGACCGCCTCTCGGACGACGCGGGCCTGGACGCCGCCATCGACTGGTGCCGGAAAACGGGCGTGACCAAGGTCTACCTGGAGACCTTCCGGGATGGCTACCAGGCCGAGCGCGCCGCCTTGCAGAAGGCCAAGGAGAGATTCCGCGCAGCCGATATCGAAGTCTCCGGCTGCGTCACCACCACCGGCGTGGGCAAGCCTACGACGGGGTGGAAACCGCTCTCCTGCTACACCGATCACCCGACCCAGGACCGGGTCCAGGCGATTTTCGAGTACGCGGCGGGCCTGTTCGACGAAATCATGATCGACGACTTCTGGTTCACCGATTGCACCTGCCCGCAGTGCGACGCCGCGCGGCGGTCGCAGACGGTGAATATCGGGGGCCGCATCTGGCCCATTGCCGGCCAGTCCTGGGAAGACTACCGCAGCGCGCTCATGTGGCGGCTCTCCCGGGAGCGCGTTCTGGGAGCGTCCAGGCGGGTGAACCGCAAGGCGCGGCTGATCCTGAAGTACCCGCAGTGGTACGACCGCTTTCACGAGCGCGGCTACGACGTGGTGCGCGAAACCGCCGACTTCGACAAGATCTGGGTGGGCACCGAGACGCGCGATCGCGACCGCGGTGGCGATATGCCCTACAGAGCCTATTTCATCATGCGCTGGCTGGGCGCGCTGGGCGGCAAGAAGACCGGCGGCGGCTGGTACGATCCGCTCAGGACCACCCCGCCCACCTACCTGGAGCAAGCGCGGCAGACGGTGCTCGCCGGAGCGCGCGAGAGCATGTTGTTCTGCTACGGCGCGCTCGGACGCGACACCGGCCCGGCCGACGTCGAGGCGCTGCGCGCCAACATCCCGGAGTTGCTGGCGACAGCCGAGGAGATCCGCCTGCGCCCGACCATCGGCATCGCCGCCTACAAGCCGCCCGCGAGCCCCGGGCTGAACGAGCCGTACGTTTTCGATTACGCCGGGATGCTGGGGCTGCCGCTCGACCCCAGTCATCAGTTCCCCGCGGAGGCTCCGGCCGCGTTCTTCTCCGTTCACGCGCTGAAGGACCCCGAGTTCGTCACCAAGGTGGCCTTCTTCATCGCCTCCGGGCGGCCCACGCTCCTCACCGACGGCCTGGCGGAACGGCTCGACCCCAAGCTGGTGAAGGCGCGCAACGTGCGGGTTCTGCCGGTCAGCGGCGATCCCAAGTCGCTGCTCCGCCTCACGCAGCAGGATCTCGACCCCATTCGCGCCCTGATGCTCCAGCCTCTGAACACTACCTTCCACGCTCCCAATCAGGTGGGGCTGTACCTGTTCGCCGGCGGGAGCTACGTAATAGAGAACTTCGGCGGCCAGGAGGCCGCGGTCGAACTGAACGGCGCTGCCATCAAAGTGCCCGCGCGCGGCTGGGTCTTGCAGTGGAAGTAGCAGGTAGCCCGTCCAGCCTGCCGGAAACCGCCTGCCCCGCGCGTGCTAGAATGCAAGTTACCCCAACGAAGGAATCTTCACTGATGAGAATCTCTTTCCTGTTTGCCTTACTGTTCGCGGCGGCTGTGTGGGCGCAAGCGCCTGCCGCCAAGCCCGATCCGATGGCAGCGGCCGCGGCGGCGGCCAAGGCCGCGGTGGAGGGCTCGAAGCCCCCCGCAGCCAATGCCGGCCAGGCGGCCGCGCCGGTCCAGGTCGGCTCCCAAACGATCCCGCTGGCGTCGGTCCAGAGCATCCTGGTCATGCCGCCCGGCCAAGTCGTCGCCACCATCGACGGCAGCAAGGTGACCGCCGGCGACCTCCAGACGGTTCTGCGCGCCTATCCGCCCCAGGCGCAGCAGGCGGCGCTCAAGGACCGCCGCCAGTTCCTGGAGCAGTATGGCGTGATGAGGCGCCTCTATGCGGAGGCCCAGAAGGCCAGACTGGACCAGCAGAGCCCTTGGAAAGAGCAGCTCGACTACATTCGGATGCAAATGCTGACCCAGGCCCGGATCAGCGAGAAATTCAACGAGATGCAGGTCCCCTCCGAAGAGGTGAAGAAGTCCTACGAGGCTAACCAGGACCGCTTCATGCAGGCTCGGGTGAAGGCCATCTACATCCCGTTCAGTAGCGCTCCCGTCTCGCAGGCCGACGGGAAGGGCAAGAAGATCCTCACCGAGGAGGAGGCCAAGGCTGAGGCCCAGGATCTTCTGAAGCAGATTCGGGGCGGGGCGGACTTCGTGAAGCTCGTCAAGGAGAACTCCGGCGATCCCACCTCGGTGGCCAAGGACGGCGATTTTGGCACCTTCAAGAAGTCGGACCAGATTTCCGGCGCTGTGAAGTCGGCCATCTTCGCGGCCAAAGCCGGTGAGGTGACCGAGCCGGTGCGCCAGCCCAACGGTTTCTACCTGTTTCGAGTCGAGGAGCTGGGCCCGCAACCGTTCGCAGAAGCGCAGGTCACCATCACCAATGAACTGAAGGACGTGCAATTCAGGGCATGGTTGAATTCGGTGCAGAAGAGCGTCGATATCAAAGAGGAAGGCATCGAGATGACGCTCGAGGCCACGCAGCCGTCATCGCCTGCCAAGCCGGCGCCAGCGCAGACGCCGAAGCCGAAGGACTGAGCCAGCGGTTGGAGGCCGTACTGCGGCGCGCGCCCAAGCTGGACGGAAGGCCGATCCGGGTGCGTCTCGCGCCTGACTTGCGGGCCCACGGCGGCCGCTTGATCTCGGGTGGGTCGCGGGGCACGGAAGTCCACGCCGGCTCGTTTCTGCGCCAGCGCGAGATTGTGCTGGGTTCGGAGTTGCCCGGCCTGCCGGCGGAATTCGCGCGGATCTTCCTGCACGAAGTGTTTCATTTCGTTTGGCTGCGCGCCGGCAACCGGCTCAGGCGCTCCTGGGAAACCCTGCTGGAGGGCGAACTGCGCCGGCACGCGCGCGGGGAGTTGGGGTGGTCGGCCGACGGCAGGAAGCGGCAGCTCCGGCCTGGCGATCGCGCCGCCAGGAGCCGCCGCTGGCGCGATTACGTCTGCGAGAGCTTCTGCGACTCCGCGGCCTGGCTGCTCGCCGGCGCGCGCGCGCATGAGGAGTTCACGCTGGCTCGCCGGTTCCGCGAGGGCCGTCGTGTCTGGCTGCAAACCCTGCTCGGCCGCCCGGAACTCCGGGTGTGACTGGGCCGCTGGCCGGCCCCAGGGGCACAGGCTGAGTGCCTGTGCCACGATGCGGAATCAATGGGTTGCAGGAGCCCGTGGCACGGACTTCAGTCTGTGCAGGACTTTCACCACGGGCTGCCAGGGGCGGCAGACGGTATAATTGAAGCAATCGTGCTGCGCGGAAAGATCGTCTCCACCTTGCTGGTTTCGCTCGCCTTTGGCGCGTGTTCCTGCTCGAGGCCGCCTCGCAAGGTGGCGCCCAACTTCGCGCTCAAGGATTCCGACGGCAGGACCGTACAGCTTGCGGACTACCGCGGCAAGGTGGTGCTGCTGAATTTCTGGGCCACCTGGTGCGACCCGTGCAGGATCGAGATTCCGTGGTTCACGGAATTCGAGCGCAAGCACAAGGACCGGGGGTTCGCCGTGGTTGGCATCTCGATGGACGAAGAGGGCTGGGATGCCGTCAAGCCGTTCATCTCGGAATACCGCATCAACTACCGCGTCCTGATGGGCAACAATGAGGTGGCGCAGCTTTACGACGGCGTGGAGGCGCTGCCGACCACCTTCCTCATCGATCGGGAGGGGAAGATCGCGGCGATTCACGAAGGACTGGTGAGCAAGAGCCGATATGAAAGAGACCTCAATCAACTTCTCGATAGTCCCCAGGGCGCTGCTGGCACTCGCGGCGCTAGCCGGCCAACCCTCCTTGCTCGCACAAAGTAATCACCTCACGGTGGATTCGCCGCCGAAGATCATGGCGAAGCGCGACGGCAGGGTGGAAGCCAAGCTCGCGGTCCATATTCAAGGCGGCTATCACGTGAACAGTAACGCGCCGGCCGAGGACTACCTCATTCCCATCCGCCTGCGCTGGGAGCCCGGTCCGCTCACGCCGGCCGAGGTCGTCTTCCCCAAGCCGGAGATCGAGAAGTACGAGTTCTCGGAAACGCCGCTGTCGGTGTTCTCGGGCGACTTCCAGATCCTGACGCGGTTCAAGGTGGAGGCGAAGGCGGAGCGCGGCCCCGGCGTTCTCCTCGGCAAGTTGCGCTACCAGGCGTGCAGCCACGACACCTGCTACCGGCCGGTGACGCTCGAGATCCGGCTGCCGTACGAGATCCAGTAACCCGCCTTGCGCCGCCTTATTATCCGCCCGGGTGCGATCGGCGACTGCATCTCTGCGCTGCCCGCGATGGAGTTCCTGCGCACCGGCTGGACCGAGGTCTGGGTGGCCAGCCAAAACGTGCCGCTGATCCGGTTCGCCGATCGCGTGCGTGCCATCGCCACAACCGGCCTCGACCTGGCCGGCATTCCCGGTCGCGAACCGCCTTCCGCGCTCCTGGAGACGCTGGCCGGCTTCGACTCGATCGTCTCCTGGTACGGCGCGAATCGCCCGGAGTTCCGCGCCGCGGTGTCCGGGCTCCCGCTCGAGTTTCTCCCCGCCCTGCCTGCCGAGCCGCGCGCGTTAACAAGCGGTCCGGGCCTCCACGCAGCCGATTTCTACCTGCGGCAGGTGGGGGGCGGGGGTGGGCCTGCCATTCCGCGCATTCCTTGCCCCCGCGCACCTGGGGAGTTCGCCGTCATCCACCCCTTCTCCGGCAGCGCTCGGAAGAACTGGCCGCTCGAGCGCTATCGCGAGCTGGCGTGCGCGCTGGCGACCCGCATGCCTGTGCGCTGGTGCGCCGGGCCCGAGGAAGCGCTCGAGGACGCGGTGCGCTTCGACGATCTGTACGAACTCGCCTGCTGGCTCGCCTCCGCGCGGGTCTACTTCGGCAACGATTCGGGCATCACGCACCTGGCGGCCGCCTCAGGCGCGCCGGTCGTCGCACTGTTCGGCCCCACGGACCCCGCCATATGGGCGCCGCGCTGCGCGCGCGTTCGCATCATCGCGACCCGCCGCCCCGGGGAGCCGATGGAGAACATTCCGGTCGCGGCCGTCCTGGAAGCTGGTGTATGGTTGGGAGTGGCGTGAGGAGATCAATCGCCCTGTTGCCGGTTCTGCTCGCGGCGGGTTGCGGCCGTTACGCGGATTTCACGTTGCCGCCGCTCGGAGGCCCGCAGCGCGCGATCGCCTGGCGGGTGCGCGAGGCCGTCACCGCCCCGGTGCTGGGCCGCGGCGCACCCGGTGAGTGGGACGCCTCCGACGCGCTGAACCCGTCGGTCATCCGCGTGAAAAATCTGTACTACAACCTCTACTCCGGTTACGATGGCCGCACCTGGCACACCGGGCTCGCCACCTCGGAAGACGGCCTCAAGTGGGTGAAGCGGGGGCGCGTGCTTTCGCCAGACCCCGCCACTTGGGAAGGCGACTACATCGCCGCCAACGGAAGCCTGCTCGCGCGCAATGGGGAGTTCCTGTGCTGGTATCAGGGTGGCCGGATGCCGCGCATCGGGCTGGCGCGATCGGTCGACGGGCTCCGCTGGCGAAAGGAGCCGGCGCCAGTGCTCGCGGCCGGCCCGCGCGGCAGTTGGGACGAACGCGGCGTGGCGGATCCGTACGTCGTCGAGTTCTCGGGAACCCTCTACATGTTCTACCTGGGCCAGGACCGCGCGCGGCGCCAGCGGCTCGGTGTCGCGATGTCCGGTGACGGCATCCACTGGACTAAGCTGCGGCGCAGCCCGGTTCTTGAGCTCGGCGAGCCGGGTGCGTTCGACGAAGCCGGGCTGGGCGAGCCCGCGGTCTGGGCGCGGGGCGGCTGGTACTGGATGCTTTACACCGGCCGCGATGCGCGGGAGCGCCGCCGGATCGGCCTCGCGCGGTCTGGCGATGGCGTCTCGTGGGAGCGCGTGAGCAAGGAGCCGGTGTTTTCGGGCGGCGCGGGGTGGAACAGCCAGGTGGTGTGCGATCCGACGGTGGAGTTGCGCGACGGCGTCGTCCGGGTCTGGTACGGCGGCGGAGACGTGGCGCGGCCCGACCAGGGCCTCCACGGCCAGATCGGATTCTTCGAGTTGGTGGAGGCTCGGCGTGAATAGGCGCGGCGTGGCGGAGCTGGTGTGCCTGCTCTTCGTGCTCCTGCTGCGCCTGCCCTTCCTGAATCAACCGATCCAGGGTGACGACGTCTACTACCTACTCGGAGCCCAGTACGCCCAGACCGACCCGTTGCACCCGCACAGCGCGCACTACGCCTTCCAGGGCGTGATTGTGGATATGCGCGGGCATCCGCACCCGCCACTGAACACCTGGACGCTAGCCGGCCTGCTCGCGCTCACCGGCGACATCTCCGAGCGCACCTACCACGCGGCCTACATCGCCTTCTCCTGGATCGCCGCGTTGGCCATGCTGTCGCTCGCCAGGCGCTTCTCGCCGCAACCGCTGCTGGCGACGCTGCTGTTCCTGGCAACGCCCGCGTTCGTGATCAACGGCACGTCGCTCGAAGCCGACGTGCCGTTCCTGGCGCTGTGGATGGCCGCGATCGCGCTGTTCGTGCGCGCGGTGGACGCGCGTTCCGCCTGGGCGCTGGCGGCGAGTGCCGCTGTGATGGCGTTGGCCGCGCTGGCGGCCTATCAGAGCGTGGCGCTGGTGCCGGTGCTGGGGGCCTATCTGCTGCTACGGCGCTCGCGCTGGTGGCCGGCTTGGATAGTGCTCGGCGTGCCGCTTGCGACGCTCGTGGGCTGGCAACTCTGGGAACGGCTGTCCCGTGGCGTGTGGCCGGCTTCGGTCCTTTCGGGTTACTTCCAGACCTACGGGCTCCAGCGCTGGGTGGCCAAGCTGCGCAACGCCGCTGCGCTCACGGTGCATACCGCCTGGCTGGTGTTCCCGGTGCTCGCCGCTATCGCCTTCTTCCGCGTGCCGAAGCGAGCCGTGGCGGCGATCCTCGTAGCCACGGCGGCGCTCGCGTTCGTGGATCCCAGCCCGCTGTTCTGGGCCTCCTGGGGATTGGGCGCGCTGGTTTTCTTCGCCTGCGCGCGCGCCGCTGTCCAAGCCGGCAACGCGGAGGAGCGCTTCCTGGCCTCCTGGGTCGTCTTGTTCTTTCTGCTGGCCCTGGGGATGTTCTTCGCCGGCTCGGCCCGCTACCTGCTCCCCATTGCCGCGCCGGTGGCGCTGCTGACGGTCCGGAGGCTGAAGAAGCGGACCGCGCTCCTGGCGGGTGGCGTCGCCGCGAGCCTCGCTCTTGGCCTGGCGCTCGCCGCCGCGAACTACGACCACTGGGACGGCTACCGGCGATTTGTCGAAAGCGTCCGAAGCGACATCGCGCGCCAGCGCACCTGGATCAATGGTGAGTGGGGCTTCCGCTACTACGCGGAGGCCGAGGGCGCGCTCCCGCTCCTGCGAAACACCGCGCTCCGGGTGGGCGACCTGGTGCTCACCAGCGATCTCAGCGCCTTCTCCCGGCCCGGGAACTCCCCGCGCAAGCTGCTCGCTGAACAAGCCATCTCCTCGCGGCTGCCGTTTCGCCTCATCGGCCTCGATTCGCGCTCCGGCTACTCCACCGCGGCGGCCGGCCTGCGCCCCTTTGACATTTCGGTGAAGCCAATCGACCGCGTGCGCGCTGAGCTTGTCGCCGAGCGGCAGCCGACTCTGGCGTATCTGACGATGGACGCGCCCGAAGCGGAGAACCACATCGTCAGCGGACTCTACAATCTGGAATCGGGCACTTGGCGCTGGACCGCCCGCCGCGCCGTGGTCACGCTGAAAGCGCCCGGCCGCCCGCTAACGCTCGAGGCCACCTTCCTGATCCCCGAGAACTCGCCCGCCCGCCACGTCCAGTTGCTGGCCGGCGGCCAGGTGGTGGCGGAGCAGACGTTTTCCGAGCCGGGCGAATACACGCTCCGCTCCGCGGGCCCGTTTGCAGCCTCCTCGGGATTCGTCGCTGTGGTGCTGGCGCTCGACCAGACCTTTCGAGCGCCCGGCGACGAGCGCGACCTCGGCGTAGTGCTCAAGGGCATCGGCTTCCGGTAGCGCTCGCGGCGCGCTGGCCCAAACGTGCTAGAATTCGCTCGCAGTGGATTTTCACGAGGATTTCACTAGAAAAGAGGAGACCCCCGAGTCGTCCGACCGGGTTTTTTGTTTTGCGCTGGCGGCCGGTCTCGCGGTACTCGGCTTGTGGCCGTTGCTGGTGCGGCGGCCGGTGCGCTGGTGGGCGCTGGCCTTTAGCGGCGCGCTCGCGGTGGTGGGCCTGCTGCGCCCCTCGGTTCTTTCTCCCGTTCGATGGCTCTTGACGCGTCTCGCCCTCGCAGTGAGCGCGGTACTGAGCACGCTAGTTGCGACGCTGTTGTTCTACCTGGTGGTGACTCCGATCGGATTCCTGAGGCGCCGGCAAGGACGGGATCCGCTGGGGCTGCGCTTCGACGCCGGCGCAGCATCCTACTGGAAGCAGCGCGACCCTCCGGGACCCGCGCCCGACACCATGCCCCGCCAATTCTAGGAGCACTGATGGCCTTCCTCAGCGAACTCTGGCTGTTCTTGAAAACGAGAAAGAAGCTCTGGCTGCTGCCGATCGTTGTCCTGCTGGTGCTGTTCGGCGCGCTGCTGCTGCTGGCCCAGAGCTCCGCGATTGCACCTTTCATCTACAGCATCTTCTGAATGCGTATCCTCGGCATCTCGGCGTTCTACCACGACAGCGCGGCCGCCCTGCTCGAGGACGGACGGGTGGTTGCCGCGGCGCAGGAGGAGCGCTTCAGCCGCATCAAGCACGATGCGCGTTTCCCGCGCCACGCGGTCGCCTGGTGCCTGGGCCAGGGCGGGCGCACGCTCCGCGATGTGGACTACGTCGTCTTCTACGAGAAGCCGTTCTTGAAATTCGAGCGGCTGCTGGAAACCTACGTAGCTTTCGCCCCGCGCGGCTTGCGGTCGTTCCGGATGGCCGCCCCGCTGTGGGCGCGCGAGAAACTGTTCCAGAAGAACCTGCTGCGAAAGGCGCTGACGCAATTCGGCGAGGGCTTCGATTGGGACCGCGGCATGCTCTTCGCCGAGCACCACCTGAGCCATGCCGCAAGCGCCTTCTTTCCATCGCCCTTCGAGGAGGCCGTCGTGCTCACCATGGACGGCGTGGGCGAATGGACCACTACCTCGGTCGCCCTGGGCCGCGGGAACCACCTCGAAGTGCTCAAGGAGCTGCACTTCCCGCACTCGCTGGGCCTGCTCTACTCGGCGTTCACTTACTACACCGGGTTCAAAGTCAACTCCGGCGAATACAAGCTCATGGGCCTGGCGCCTTACGGAGAACCTAAGTTCGCGCAGGCGATTCTGGAGAACCTGATCGACCTCAAGCCGGACGGCTCCTTCCACCTCAACCTGGATTACTTCGAGTACTGCACCGGGCTGCGGATGACGAATCGTAAGTTCGACGCGCTGTTTGGCGGGCCTCCGCGCGACCCCAGCGCGCCCATCGAGCAACGGCACATGGACCTGGCCGCGTCCGTTCAGGCGGTGCTGGAGGAGGCGGTGCTGCGATTGACGCGCGCGCTGGCCGCCGAAACGGGCGCCCGCGACTTGTGCCTGGCCGGGGGCGTGGCGCTGAATTGCGTCGCCAACGGAAAGATTTTGCGCGAGGGACGGTTCCGGCGGATCTGGATTCAGCCCGCGGCGGGGGATGCCGGTGGAGCGCTCGGCGCGGCCCTGGCCGCCTATCACCTCTACCGCGCGCAGCCGCGCGAAATCGCTCCCGGCGGCGATTCCATGCGGGGTGCCTACCTCGGCCCGAGCTTCCCGCAAGACGAGATCGAGGACCGGCTGCGGCGCGCGGGCGCGCGTTTCGAGGTGCTCGATGAGGGGCGCCTGCTGGAGACCAGCGTGGACGCGCTCGTGCGGGAACAGACGCTGGGGTGGTTTCAGGACAGGATGGAATTCGGCCCGCGCGCCTTGGGCACCCGCTCGATTCTGGCGGACGCCCGCTCGGCCCGCATGCAGTCGGCGCTCAACCTGAAGATCAAGCACCGCGAATCCTTCCGGCCCTTCGCGCCTTCCGTTCTTCGCGAAGACGTGCGCGAGTGGTTCGAGTTGGATGCCGACAGCCCTTACATGCTGCTGACGGCCAGTGTCGCCCCCTCCCGGCTGCGCGAACTGAGCGAGGGCGAACAGCGCCTGCGCGGGCTCGACAAGCTCAAGGCGGTGCGGAGCGCGATCCCCGCGGTCACTCACGTCGATGGTTCCGCGCGCATACAGACCGTCGACCGCGAAACCAATCCCCGCTACCACGCACTGCTCTCGCTCTTCAAGCAGCGCACGGGATGCCCCGTCGTGGTGAACACCAGTTTCAACGTGCGCGGCGAGCCCATCGTTTGCACTCCCGAGGACGCGCTCCGCTGTTTCCTCAACACCGAGCTCGACGCGCTTGCCATCGGCAACTGCTTTCTGCGCAAGGAAGAGCAGGCCCCCGGCACAAGGCAAGATCATGCGTACACGTTCGGCCCTGACTAGTGCGCTCATCGCGGCCGCCTCGGCGGGCGTCGCGTTCCTGCTGACGCTCGCGCTGGAGTGGGCGGCCGGCGTGTATCTCTACTCCAGCCACCGCAACGCCGGCCTGATCTGGGGACCGTCCTCAGTGGTGCGCCACACGACGCGGGAGTTCAGTTATGTGGCGCGCATCAACAACCTCGGGTTCCGCGACCGCGATTTCAGCCGCGGCAAAGCGCCCGGCCGGCGGGCCATCGTGCTGGGCGACTCTTTCACCTACGGCTGGGGAGTGAACAACGACGAACCCTGGCCCAAGGTGCTGGAACGCAGCCTGCGCAACGTCGAGATCGCCAATCTCGGCGCCCCGGGCGGCTACCCGCGTTCCTACGCCGATCTCGCCGAGAAGGCGATTCCGCTGCTGCGGCCCGACCTCGTCATCGTGGCGGTGGTGCAGTCCGACGACCTGCATCAGAGCGCGGAAAAGGCCCCCAGCCGCCGTATGAGCGGTTGGTTCACGGACCGTTATCCGAATCTCATGCAGTGGATCGGCGGCAGCGACATCAAGAAGATCGACGTCAGTGCCGAGGACCTCGCCGGAATCTGGAAGAAGCAGGTGACCGACTTCACCGCGCAAATGGAGCCCGCCGAGCGCCAGAAATTCGACGGCCTCGCGGCCCCCATCCGCGAAGCCTTTCTGGAAGGGCAGTTGAACCCCGGGCTGCTCTACTACTCCATCCGATTTCCCTCGTTCCTTCTGGACACCTGCGACCTCGAAGCTCCCGCCACGCGCGCCGAAATCGACGAGATGTCCGCCCAACTGGCCCGGATCCGAGAGCTCGCGAAAAGGTGGGGCGCCGAGGCGCTCGTCGTATCGATCCCCTACCCGCCCTATGCGAGTGGGCACAGCCTGGAGGCGATGAAGCAACTGGGCTTCGCCACCCGCCCCGACCTGCTCGAATCCACAAAGCCGGACGAAGCGATCGAGCGCGCCGCGCGCCGCGCCGGCCTCCCCTTCCTCACCGTGACGCGCGAATTCCGCCAGGAAGCCCGCCGCCACGACTTGTTCTTCCGCCTCGACGGCCACCTGAACCCGCTCGGCCACCAGGTGTACGCCAGCCAGCTTGCCCCGCTGCTGCGGCCGCACCTCCAAAGCCGATGAGCCGTTTTGAGTGGCCGACATTCCTGTGGATGCCCGCGATCCCTGATTCCGCGCCGCGCGCGAGCAAGCGGTCCGCTCCCTTGCGGTCGCGGTTCGGAACCCGGCGTAGCGTACGTTCGTACGGTCCGGCAGAATCAAGCACGTCCGCTGCTGCTCCACTTTCTTGTCGCGCACCCGTGGCTGTCGCCGCTACACGGCCGAGAGGGGGATAATGGTGGCCGTGAAGACGCTCCGAGTGTACGCGGACACCTCGGTATTCGGCGGTTGTGCGGTTCGTTGCGAGAGGTGATAGAGCCGTGAAACGAGACACAGAGTTCGACTGCGTCCAGATGAAGTGGGAGATTCAGGAGAGGCACCTGCGCGAGGTCGAAGAGCTCGGGGAGGAAGAAGCCAAGCAGCGCCGCTGGCAGCGCGTGCTCGACGATCCGGTGCTGGGAGCTTTCGTGCGAGCAGTCCCCGCTACCCCGGCGGCCGCCACCGCACCACCGGTTTGCGGGCCGCACGGACTTCGTTCACGCGGCTGATGCGCGCCGAGTGCGGCGCTTTCAGTACCGTTTCCGGTTCCACTTCCACTTCGCGCGCGATCGAGACCAGGGCGTCGATGAACAGGTCCAGGTCCCGCTTGCTTTCCGTTTCCGTGGGCTCGATCATCATCGCGCCGTGAACGATCAGCGGGAAGCTGACGGTGTAGGGATGGAAGCCGTAGTCAATGAGCCGCTTCGCGATGTCGCCGGTGCGCACGCCGCGCTTGGCCTGCCGCGCGTCGCTGAACACGCATTCGTGCATCGAGGGCGCCTCGGCCGCGATGTCGTAATACGCCTCGATCCCCTTGCGGATATACGTGGCGTTCAGCACGGCATCCAGCGTGGCGTTGCGCAGGCCCTCGCCGCCGTGGGCCATGATGTAGGCCAGCGCGCGCACCAGCACGCCGAAGTTGCCGTAGAAGGCGCGCACGCGGCCGATGGATTGCCCGCGCTCGTAATCCAGTGCCCACTCGCCGCCGTCGCGCTTGAGCCGCGGAACGGGCAGGAACGGCGCAAGCTGCGCCTTCACCGCCACCGGACCGCTGCCCGGCCCGCCGCCTCCATGCGGAGTCGAGAACGTCTTATGCAGGTTCAGGTGCATCACGTCCACGCCGTTGTCGCCGGGGCGCGTCACGCCCACCAGCGCGTTCATGTTCGCCCCGTCCATGTAGAGCAGCGCGCCCTTGGCGCGGAGAATTTCGGCGATGGCGCGGATGTTCACCTCAAACACACCGAGCGTGTTCGGGTTGGTGATCATCAGCGCGGCCACGTCGTCGTCGACGATGCGTGCCAGCGCCTCGACGTCGATCATCCCGCGCTCGTTCGACTTGATGTTGTCGACCGCATAGCCCGCGATGGCGGCGGTGGCCGGGTTGGTGCCGTGGGCCGAGTCCGGGATCAGCACCTTCTTGCGCGGATTGCCTCGGGAGGCCAGCAGCGCGCGGGCCACCAGGATGCCCGTCAACTCCCCGTGCGCGCCCGCGGCCGGCTGCAAGGTGATGGCGTCCATCCCCGTGATCTCGAGCAGCGCCGCTTCCAGGCGCGCCATAATCTCGAGCGCGCCCTGGGCCAGCGACTCCGGCTGGTAGGGATGCGCCCACGCCAGGCCTTCCGTGCGCGCCACCAGCTCGTTGATCCGCGGGTTGTACTTCATCGTGCAGGAGCCCAGCGGGTATACGCCCAGGTCGATCGCGTGGTTCCAGGTCGAGAGGCGCGTGAAGTGGCGAATCGCCTCCACCTCGCTGACTTCGGGGAACCCCTCGATCTCCGCACGGACGTTCTCCGCGCCCAGCGCCTCGACCGCGTCCACCGGCGGCACGTCGAGCTCGGGCAGTTGATAGCCCACTTTCCCCGGCGAGCTCAGCTCGAACAGCAGCGGCTCGTTCTGACTCACGTGGGTTCGAACCTGACGGATCATTTCGTCCCCCCCACGACCCCCGCCAGCGCATCCATATCCTCGCGCCGGTTCATCTCGGTGGCGCAGAGTAGCATTGCATTGCCGAGTTCGGGATAGAAGCGCGCGAGCGGCAGGCCGCCGATGATCTTCCGTTCGAGCAGCGCCTGATTGACAGATTCGGGGTCGTCCACGGTGACGACGAACTCATTGAAGAACAGACCGGAGAAGCGCAACGGCAGCTTGCCCGCCAGGTAGTGCGCCTTGGCCAGATTCTGCGCGGCCAGCTCCCGCAGGCCCTGCTTGCCGTAGACGGTCATGAAGACCGTCGCCATCAGGGCGATCAGCGCCTGGTTGGTGCAGATGTTCGACGTGGCCCGTTCGCGGCGGATGTGCTGCTCGCGGGTCGCCAGCGTGAGGCAGAACGCGCGGTTGCCGCGCGTATCCACCGACTCTCCCACCAGCCGGCCGGGCAACTGCCGGATGTACTTCTCGCGCGTGGCGATGACTCCGGCGAACGGCCCGCCGTAGCTCGGCGAAATCGCGAAGGATTGCAATTCGCCCGCCACGATGTCCGCGCCAGCCGGGGGAGCGAGCACGCCGAGCGCCACCGCCTCGCTGAACACGTCCACCAGCAGCGCCCCCGCGCCGTGCGCCAGTTCCGCAGCCGCGTTCACGTTTTCGACCACGCCAAAGAAATTCGGCGACTGCACGATCGCCGCCGCGACGCCCGCGTCGAGCTTGCGCTCCAGGTCTTCCAGATCGAGCGCGCCGCTGGCGGGCTCGTAGCCGAACTCCACCACCTCGAGCCCCTGGTTCCGGGCGTAGGTCTCGAGCACTTCGCGGTACTCCGGATGCAACGTGCGTGCCACCAGCAGCCGCTTCCGGCCGGTGATGCGCGCGGCCATCATGGCGGCCTCGGGCACCGCGGTCGAGCCGTCGTACATCGAGGCGTTGGCCACGTCCATGCCGGTGAGCTGGCACATCATCGTTTGGAATTCGAAGATGGCCGTCAGCGTGCCCTGGGAAATCTCGGCCTGGTAGGGGGTGTAGGAAGTGAGAAACTCGCCCCGCGAAACCACCGCATCGACGAGCACCGGACGGTAGTGGAAATACGCGCCGGCCCCCAGAAAGCACGCGTAGCCGGCCGCACCATCCCGCCCGCGCTCACGGAAATACTCGAGAATCTCGTACTCCGACTTACCGCTCTCGATCGCCAGGGGCCGCTTCAGGCGGACCTCGCCGGGTAAGTGCGCGAATAAGCCCTCGAGCGAACTGACTCCGCACGCGGTCAGCATCTCGCGGCGTTCGGAATCCGACTTAGGAAGATAGCGCAATGGGACACTCCTGGACAAGCCTGGAGGCTTATCCTACTTCTCGCCGATGTAGCTGGAATACTCGGCGGCCGTCATGAGGCGGCCGATCTCCTCGGGCGCGCTAAGCCTGATCTTCGCCAGCCAGGCGGCGCCGTGCGGGTCCTGGTTCAGCTTCTCGGGCTCCTTGGCCAGCGGCTCGTTCACCTCCACCACCTCGCCCGAGACCGGCGAGAAGACATCGCTTGCGGCCTTGACCGACTCGACCGAGCAGAACATTTTGCCCTGCTCGACGCGCGCACCCAACTTGGGGGGATCGAGGTAGACGATCTCCCCCAGTTCCTGCTGGGCGTGATCCGTGATGCCGACGGTGGCGATTTCGCCTTCCAGCCGCACCCACTCGTGGTCCTTCGTGTATCGGAACTCCTCGGGATATGTGCTCATTTCGCTCGCTTGTAGAAGGGTGTTGGGACCGTTACCGCCTCGACGAGTTGGCCGCGGATCGAGACCTGGATGGACTGGCCGACGGTTGCGAGTTCGGCGGGGAGATAGCAGAGCCCGATGTTCTTGTTCAATGTGGGGGACGGCCCACCGCTGGTCACCCAGCCGGCCGGCGAGCCATCCACGTAGACTTCGTAACCGTCGCGGGCGATGCCGCGCCCGCGCATCTCAAAGCCCATCAGCGTCCTTCGGACCCCCTCCCGCTGCTGGATGGCGAGGCGCTCGCGCCCCAGAAACTCGCCCTTGTTCAGCTTGACGATCCAGCCCAAATCGGCTTCGAGCGGCGTCGTCTCGGCGTCGATCTCGTGGCCGTAGAGCGCCATCTTGGCCTCCAGCCGCAGCGTGTTCCGCGCCCCCAGCCCGCACGGCTTGATGCCGCACTCGCGGCCCGCCCCCATCACTTCGTCCCAGATTCGAGCAGCCTCCTCGGGCGCGAGGTAAACCTCGAACCCGTCCTCGCCGGTGTATCCGCTTCGCGCGATCCGCGCCGGTGCACCCGCCACCTCGCCGTCCACGAAGTTGTAGTTGCGGATGCCGGCCAACCCGGTGGAGGTGAGCTTCTGAAGCGTTGCCAGCGCCATCGGCCCCTGGATCGCAAGCTGCGCGTAACGATCGCTCGCGAACTCCACCTCGGCCGCCCAGCGGTTCGCCGCCAGGATGTGCTGGTAGTCCTTCTCCTGGTTCGCGGCGTTCACGCACAGAAAGTAGTGGTCTTCCTCCACCTTGTGGACCAGGATGTCGTCTACGAACCCCCCGTGCCCGTACAGCAGCCCGGTGTATTGAATCCGCCCGGGCTCGAGCCGCGCCACCGCGTTGGTGGTGACGAAATCCACCAGTTGGAACGCTTCCCGCCCCCGGATCTCAATCTCGCCCATGTGGCTGACGTCGAACAGCCCGACTGCGCGCCGGACCGCCTGGTGCTCGTCGATGATCCCCGAGTACTGGACCGGCATGTCCCAGCCGCCGAAGTCCACCATCCGCGCCCCAGAGCGGCGATGAACGGGATTGAGCGCAGTCCGCTTCAAACCAGAAGCCTAACAGGCGGCGCGGAAGCGTGTCAAACCAAGGATTGCGCGCCGTTAATCTGATATCCTTAGCAGGAGAGGGAGACCTTTAATGAAGGGAAACAGCAAAGTCATCGCAGCGCTCAATGAAGCGCTCAAGGCTGAACTGACCGCCATCAGCCAGTACATGCTTCACTCCGAGATGTGCCAGAACTGGGGCTATGAACGCCTCCACGCCCACGCCAAGAAGCTGTCGATCGACGAGATGAAGCACGCCGAACACCTGATCGAGCGTATCCTCTTCCTCGACGGTGCGCCGAACCTGTCGGAGCTGGGCCGGCTTACCATCGGCGCCGACGTCAAGGCGCAACTGGAGAACGACCTGGCGCTCGAACTCGGCGCCGTGGCCAGCTACAACGCGAACATCAAGCTCTGCGCGGAGGCCGGCGACAACGCTTCGCGGGAACTCTTCGAGGAGCTGCTCGCCGACGAAGAGGGACACGTCGACTGGGAAGAGACCCAACTCCACCAGATCGCCGAAATCGGCCTGGACCGTTACCTCTCCCAGCAGATCCGCAAGGAATAGGAGTCTCGGGCTACCATCTAGGTAGATGCTATCCCTACGCTTCAGGGCCACGGCCCTGCTGTTGCTTGCGGCCGCGGCCGCAAGCGCCCAACCCAATCTGTCCGGCGCCGCCGAGGTTCGCCTGGCGCTGGGGCGGTTGAACGTGCTCGGCAGCGCGCTCATGATTGGCGCGCACCCCGACGACGAACACACTCCCACGCTCGCCTGGCTCGCCCGCGGCCGCTTGATGCGCGCCGCCTACGTCTCGGTGACCCGCGGCGAGGGAGGCCAGAACCTGCTCGGCCCGGAGCAGGGCGACCTGCTCGGCCTGATCCGCACCGAGGAGCTGCTGGCCGCCCGCCGCATCGACGGCGCCGAGCAGTTCTTCACCCGCGCCATCGATTTCGGCTTCAGCAAGAGCCCTCAGGAGACCTTCGACAAATGGGGGCACGACGCGATCCTCGCCGACCTGGTATGGATCATCCGCAAGTTCCGCCCCGACGCCGTCATCTTCTGTTTTTCCGGAACCGCTCGCGACGGGCACGGCCATCACCAGGCCTCCGCGCTGCTGGGCAAGGAGGCGTTTTCCGCCGCCGCCGACCCAAGCCGCTTCCCCGAGCAGTTGAAATGGGTCGCACCCTGGCAGGCCAAGCGCGCGGTGTGGAACGTCTATGGGCGCCCGGCGGAGGGGGCGGGCCAGATCAGCATCGACACGGGCGACTACAACCCGGTGCTCGGCTATTCCTATATCGAGATCGCGGGCTTGAGCCGGAGCATGCACGCCAGCCAGGGGATGGGAAGTCCGCGGCGGCGCGGCGCGACAACGGCTTCCCTAGTTCCGGTGGCCGGCGAGCCTGCCTCGAAGGACCTGTTCGACGGCGTCGACACCACCTGGAACCGCGTGCCGGGCGGCGCCGAAGTGGGCCGCATCCTGGCCGAGGCGGCGCGCTCGCTTGACCCCGCGCAGCCGGAGAAAGTTGTGCCCCTGCTGCTCGAAGCCAGAAAGCGCATGGCGGCCCTCAAGGACCCCTGGGCCGAGCGCAAGCGGGCGGAACTGGATGAGGCGGTGGCGCTGTGCGCGGGGCTGTGGCTGGACGCCTCGACCGACCGCCCCGAGTTCGTCCCCGGCTCCACCATGACCGTGCACACCACCGCGCTCAACCGCTCGCGCCTCGCCATTCGCCTCGCCGGGATTTCCCTCGACCGCGACAACGCGATGGACGTCGAGCTTCCGTTCAACCAGCCCAGCACGCGCGAACTCACCTGGAAGGTCCCCGAGGACGCCCAGTACTCGCAACCTTACTGGCTGGTCGAGCCGCGGGGCGGAGACGCTTACGGCATCCCGGACCAACAGTTGGCTGGCACGCCGGAGAACCCGCCGGTTTTGCGCGCGCGCTTCCGCCTGCGCGTGGGCTCCGAGGAGCTCGAGCTGACCCGTCCGGTC
The DNA here is from genome assembly GCA_050008465.1 of Bryobacteraceae bacterium. Lineage (GTDB taxonomy): Bacteria > Acidobacteriota > Terriglobia > Bryobacterales > Bryobacteraceae > Fen-330. The sequence goes on along the minus strand of JBEKMO010000073.1, from coordinate 1,034 downwards.
GTCAATCGCTACGTGGACCGGCTGCGGGGCGAGTTCACGCGGCCGGTGATCATCGTGCCGCCGGTGGCGCTCGAGTTTACCGAGCCTGTGGTCGTGTTCCCCGATCAGCGGCCGAAGAAGGTCGAGGTGGCGATCAAGAGCAACATCGCGGGCGCGGCGGGCGAGGTGCGCCTCGAGGCTCCGGACGGCTGGCGCGTCGAGCCGGCCTCGAGGAAGTTCCAATTCGGCGACGGCGAGCAGATGACGCTAGCGTTTGAAATCGCGCCGCCCGCCTCCGCGGCGCGAGGGAGCATTCTCGCTCACGCCTGGCTCGGAGATCGCAGCATCGGCTCGGGCATGCAGATGGTCGCCTACCCGCACATTCGCCCGCAGGCGGTCTTCCCGCCTTCGGCCGTGGACGCGGTACGCGCCGACATCCGCATCCTGGCCAAGCGAATCGGCTACGTGATGGGCGCGGGCGACGAGATGCCCCAGGCGCTGCGGCAGCTCGGCTGCGAGGTCACCCTGCTCACCGCCGACGACCTGGCCGCGAGCGACCTGGCTCGGTTCGATGCGATCGTGACCGGCGTGCGCGCCTACAACGTGCGACCCGACCTGCGCGCCAACCAGCACCGGCTCCTCGAGTACGTCGACAAGGGCGGCACGTTGGTGGTACAGTACAACGTTCTCGACTTCGGCCCCTCCACTCCCTCCCTCGAGAAAATCGGCCCGTACCCGATTCGAGTCGGCCGCGACCGCGTCTCGGTCGAGGAGGCGCCGGTGAGCTTTCCCGACCCCGCCAGCCCTCTGCTCCAGAAGCCCAACCGGATTACCGCGGCGGACTTCGAAGGCTGGGTGCAGGAGCGCGGGCTGTACTTCCCCTCGGAATGGGACCCGCGCTACCGCACGCTGATGGAATCGCACGATCCGGGCGAAACCCCGAAACCGGGCGGCACGCTGTACGTCCCATACGGAAAGGGAACCTACGTGTTCACCGCCTATTCGTGGTTTCGCCAACTGCCCGCGGGCGTGCCCGGCGCCTTCCGTGTCTTCGC
>JBEKMO010000072.1:0-26353 GCA_050008465.1 Bryobacteraceae bacterium | reverse complement strand
TCGGCCGCTTCGCGCACCCAGGTCTGCAGGTCTTCGGTGCCAAGCCACGGTTCAATCTGAGCAGGGGGACGCATGCGACTCCTCCTGCCCCAATGATCTAATACTCTATGTTTGATGTCAAATTGGTATGAACGGTCCCAACTTGGCACGCACAAGACGCCTGGCGGAGGACCTTCTGCGGCAAATGGCTGACTCTAACCCGTCGCCACTGTCAAGGAAGGGCGCCCCAAGGCCGCTTGGCCCGAAACGTGCTTGCAGTCGGCAGATCCTCGGCAACCTGTCGTTTTTAATCCCGTCGCGGCACTTCTACGACATGACGTTACGTCCGAGTGGCCTGTAAACACCAGCCAGTTGCTTCTATGCGACTCATAACTGGGTAGCGGTCCGTCCGGAGGTTGTCCATTCGGCCCTCCGGCGAGATCCGCGACAGGTGACGTGCGCAGTAGCGCTTGGGTGCTCGAAAACTCTTGCCGGAAGATGGTCGCCTCTGCCTGAGTCGGCTCTATAATGGTAGTGAGAGGAGGATGCTACGGTCGTGCGTCGGGCGATTCCGCATATCGGCACGGCGCTGATAACTCTGATAGTGCCTCTACGCGCCTTACCCGCAAGTGCGAGCGATCCTTCATCTTCGCCGCTGGCTTCGCAAACCGCTGCGCGTTCGTGCGCAACAACCACGCAGCGCAAGAGCATTTTGACTCGGGACGCTGCGGTTGAAATCACTGACACGCTCCTCTGTTCGCCACCCTCCGAGGTGAAGCTTGGGATTGGGAATGCTGCCAAGGCGCCCGGTTTCGCGAAACCACCCATTGGGGGAGCAACGCGTGAGACGCCTTCGCCGTACGTCCTTACTGTTTCAGGCGTCCACCCCCAGACCGCCGAGGTTGGTACCAGATTTACCGTCAGCGTGATCGGAAGTAATTTCGCGTCAGCCTCGATGCTACGGCTTGTCGTTCCTCCCTCGTCATTGAACTGGATGGTCTCTGGTGGTGCCTCGCCGTACGGATACAATTGGCACGCAGGCGAGGACTGGGCTGTGAGAAGTAGTACGTTGACGGCGGCCGTTACGCTCGGTAGCTCCGGTACCTATGCCTTGTCTGTCAGGAACACAGTTGATCAGTCGGAACAAAGACTATCCTCGTTATCGGCAAACACTCTTTTTGCTTTCATCGATTGGGATGGAAAGCCCGTTTTCGTCCCTGCAGATCCCGATCTGCCGATGTGGTCTTCCGAGCCGTTGCGCCGACGCGAAGACAGACCGTTCGTTGTCCTGAACCACTCTGATTCCCACGGCGCATATGAGGTTGCGGCCGTCTTGTCAGGGCGACGGCTCCGCGCGATCACAGTGCGCCCACTCCCTAGCTCCCTGCTGGACCAGTTCCAGGGGTTTCATGCCCACCTTTCAATCTCGCGCCCACCATGGGCTTCCGAGGAGATCGATCTCGACGGGGCTGAGAAAACCCTCCAGACGGTCGTCGTACATGTGGGTCCGTTCAGTGACGTTACTGTGCTGGCCCGGAAGAGCGTACCCTTAGAGCCACCTGCCGCATCTTCTGACTCCGTCGATTCGACTCCCTCTCACGTCGTGGCGACGTCGCCATTTCCGCAAGGCCCATCGATTTCGGCATTGGGGATCTGGCCGCTTCGCATCTGAGTCTCGATCCCGTCCTTCTCAGGGTTCATTCAGAAAACAAAACCACTTGTCAACCACGAGCTGCCAGTCCTTTGGCAGCAGAAGGAGGGTATATGCAGATGCGCTGCTGCTCGGGAGAACAGCTACTCTCCGTCCATCAGGTCTCGCAATTCTTATCCGTGCCTGAGCGAACCGTCCGGCATTGGGCCGCGACTCAGGTGCTCTCCGCGCGGAAAGTCGGCAAGCCTTGGTGGTTCAGGTGGCGTGACGTCGCAGCTTCAGAGCACCGCCTTAGCCGGACTCTGAACGTCTCACCGGGAGGGTGTCATGCCGCTTGAATGCGAAGGTAGGGTCCTCCAGTTAGCCGTGACGATTGTCGCGGTGATACATGTCGTGAAGTACCTCATCGTAGAACTGACAGGCCTGTGGCTCCTTGTGCGCAAGATGAAAACGTACGCCAGTTGACGCCGCGGACCTGGGCTATGAGGCAACAGGTGGCGATCTCTCTCGTGGTCGCCACCACTCTTGCCATTACCGGCGAAGCTGCAGGTACGTACAGACCGCAAATCAGAATGGCGAGCCCACGTGAGCTGGCGCTTCCTTATCCAAGTCCTCACAACAGCCGGGCGGACTCCAGGAAGCCCGCGAGCTTAGCCGTCGCCTTGTACTGCGGGATCGGGTCCAGCTCCTTGAAGGCTTGTAGGGCGACAATTAGAATTCCCTGTCGGGAAAACTAGTTGACGTCGGACAAACTCCTCTGCCGTAACAAACTCGCCGATCGCGTTCTTGTTCAAATCGTACGTACCATGAACGATCTCGCTTCGACGTCTGTGCATCCTCCTCAGATTAGGGAAGATCTGCTGGCGCTCAGACGGGCGTTCACCGAGAGACTGTGCCGTGTACGGCATATACGGAGCTCCAGCTCTGCCCGGTCGCTGGGTGATAACAGTGACTCGAAGCCACCAGCGATCGGAATCGAACGGTTGATCGCGCCGGTCCTGTTCGGCTATAGAGAGTTCTTGATTGCCTCTTCCAGCTTCCACAAAGCGTCTATGCAGTCAGCATATGGAGTGTCCAGGAACTTGGTAAGGTATGCGGAGATCAGAAGATCGGCGAAGGCACTCAGCTTGTTTCCGGCTGTGAAAGCGTTCTTGGAGTTGGTCAGGAGTTCGGTCAAACCTTTCGTCCATTCCAGCCCATCCCTGATGTCTTGCGCGTAATCGAGCGTCCCCCTGTATGGGCGCCAGATCTTGGATAGAGGATACTTGCAAAAATCCGACGCTTCACCGTACCGGTCGTGGAGTGTCCGCAAGTTCTCCCGCAAAGACCGAGTTGTTTTTGCCAAGTCTTGGGAGCTCGGGGTCTCTGGCAGAGCCCTCCTCGTTATCCGTCCGACCGTAGTCTGCTTCTTCCAGGGACGAAACTGCAGTTCACATTCAGTCTCACATGCGGCTGTGCCGGTCCCCTTGTACCTGACCTGAATGGTGAATACCTTGGTTCCAAACAACTCCTGGGCGCTGGTGTCCTTGTAGGACCGGTAGAGGAACTCTGGAAGCCGCCGCCTGAAAAGGGGCGAGCCGTCTGCAATGAAGGCGAACACGTTGCTCTCCCCAGGCGCCTCAATGTACGGGATCAGCCCCGGGTCGAACGTGACAACTCCCTCCGCCGTCTTCAGGGGCAGGACCTCGACGTTGTACGCGCGGGCGGTTCTGGATATGTTCCTGACTACCAGAGGAGCATTGGCGTCATGGTGGTCCTTGCTGTCCTCGGCATAGATGTAGTCGATGACGATTTCCGGGCTGTCAGCCGGGGTCGGCCTCGCTTGACGGGCTGCTTGGTCTGGCGTGGTAGCAGCTTCTTGAGAACCATGCAGGGGTGTCGGAATCATCCTCGACACCCGAACCAGGAACCACGCAAGGAGGACAAGTACAAAGCAGAGCAGGGTCAGCACAGCTAGCGTTGGAGCCGGCATCCGTTCAACGTAGCTCCATACCGCCAAAGCTGCGACCGTGAGAGCGGCCATAACGAAGCCTCTCAAGCCGAGTACATCGAGCAAACTGCGAAGGGAAAGAAGCTGACGGATGGCGCTCCAAAGATCTGTCACCTTCTTCCGCATCGAGGCCAGCATACCACCCACAGGCCCCACAGACACACCTGCCGCTCAAAGGCAAACACCCCCAAGGATCACTCCTGTAAGCCCCCATCGAGGCAGGATTGGGAACGACAACGGCGCTTGGGTTGACCAAAGCGTCGGCAATCGTCGTGTGAGCGGCCTGCCGCAAGAGTGAGCGGCCCACCGGCGAGAATGCACTGACGGCGCGGCGGGTGCGCTTCGGTACAACGTGGTGAGGAACCGCGGGGCCTCGCAGACCCCGCCCCGGTTGCCGACTGTACCGTCCGGACGGTATACTGGTCCTTTATCAGATGATCAGCTCCAGAGATCGGATTCTTGATGCCGCCGAGCGGGTGGTGCTGCGGGATGGGGGTGGGCACCTGACACTGGACGCGGTCGCGCATGAGGCTGCGCTCAGTAAGGGCGGTGTTTTGTATAACTTCCCGAACAAGGACGAGTTGGTTCGGGGGATGATTGCGCGGCTTTCCGAACGCTTTGGGGCGGAGATGGCGCGGCTGGCGGCCGTCGACTCGTCGACCCCTGGCCGCAACACCAGGGCGTATGTGGACGCGTGTTTTCCGGTCCCTACGGCGCTTTCGGCGCCGCATGATCGGGTCGCCGCCGGGCTGCTGGCGGCTGTGGCGACGAAACCGTCGCTGCTCGAGCCATTGCTGGAGGCGGCCCGGTCGACCCAGGCCGTGCTGGAGGCAGACGGCATCGATCCGGTGCTGGCCACCATCGTGCGGCTGGCTACCGACGGGCTGTGGATGGCCGATCTATTCGGAGTGAACTCGCTCGACCAGGATTTGCGTATTCAAGTAATTGACCGGCTCCGCGCCCTTACCAAGGGTCTTTTATGAGACGGTACTTCATCTTTCTTACACTCGGAGTGTCCCTGGCGGCGGCCGAGACGGACACGGTGACGCTGCCCGAGGCGGTGCGCATCGCGCTCGAACACCACCCGGACGTGGCCAAAGCGCGCACCGCGGCGGATGCGCTCAAAGGGAAGATCCGCGAGGTCCGCGCCCAGGCGCTTCCCGACATCGCCATCAACGGCATGTTCACGCGCGTGCGGGACCCGAGCCTGCTGAACGCCTCGGGCATCGACAAGTTCCCCCCGGAGTTGCAGGACGTCCTGGTACCGACCGGGGTCAACCTGTTCGACTACCGCATCACGGTGAAGCAGCCGCTCTACACGGCGGGAAAGGTCGGAACGGCGTTGCGGCTGGCCTCGGTGGAGGCCGAAGGGTCGCTGGCGGATATCGACCGCACCGAACAGGACCTGGCGCTTCAGGTGGTCCGGGCGTTTTACGGGCTGCTCTGGGCGGAGAAGTACGAGCGGCAGGTGGCCGAGACCCAGCAGCAGAAGCAGGTTCATGCGGACATGGCGCGCACGCGGTTCCAGAACGGCGTCGCTACCGAGGTGGACGTCCTGCGCCTGGAAGTGGCGGTGGCCAACGGCCAGCCCGACCTGGCTCGGGCGCGCAATGCGGTGCGGCAGGCGCGCGCCCTGCTGAACTACTACCTCGGGCGTCCGATCGAAGCGCCCACCGGAGTCTCGGGCGAGTTCGTGGAGAAGGCCTGGGAGGAGCCGGACCTGGAGGCGCTCACGCGCGAAGCGATGCGCCGGCGCCCCGAGTTGAACCGGCTGCGGATCGCCGAGCGCAGCGCCGCGGTGCAGCTCCAACTGGCGCGGGCCGAGAACAAAATGCGGGCGGACTTCACGGCCGACTACGGCATCCTGTCGCGGCTGCCCTCGAACCTTCTGAGCTCGAAGTTCGCGCACTGGGACTTCACGGTGAATTTCACGCTGCCGGTGTTCGACGGATTCAAGCGCAGCGGCCTGGTCTGGCAGGCGACCTCCGCCGAGCGCATGGCGCGGCTGGAGCGCGAGAAGACCGAGCAGCAGGTGCGCCTGTCGCTTCAGCAGGGGCTGGACGAACTCACGGCGGCGCGGGAGACCGTGGTGGCCGCGCGTGCCAACCTGAAGCAGGCCGAGAAGGTGCTGGAGATGACCGAGAGCAACTACAAGTACGGCGCGGCAACCCCGCTCGACATCCTCGACTCCCAGACCGCGGTCTCGCTGGCGCGGACCAACCTGCTGCGGGGGCTGTACGACTACTCGGTGGCGCGGGCCAGCTTGCGCTGGGCAATGGGCGAGAGGCCCTGGGAGTGATCCATGAGACGAACGAAGATTGGCTGCATCGTGGTGGCGGCGGGGCTGCTCGCGGGGTGCCAGAACCAGAAGACCGCCGTGCGCGCGCCGGAAGCTGCGCCGGTGCGCGTGAACGTGATGCGGATCGAGGCGCAACCGTTTCATGCCACCGTGCCGGTGACCGGAAGCCTGGTATCCAGCTCGCGGGTCGACGTGAAGGCGGAAACCACCGGCCGCGTCGTGAAGTTCCCCAAGGAAGAGGGCGAAAGCGTCGCGGCGGGCGAGACCGTGGCCTGGGTGGACGAGGAGAACCCCCGGCTGGCGGTGCGGCAAGCCGAGTCGGCGGTCCAGGTGGCGGAGGCTACGGTGGCGCGGGCGCGGGTTGCGGCGTCGTACGCCAGCTCGGAGCTGGAGCGGGCGCGCAACCTTGTCAAATCCGGCGGCATTACCGACAAGGACCTGAAGGCGGCTGAACTCGCCGAGCAGGATTCCCGCGCGCAGACGCAACTCGCGGTGGCGCAGCTCGATCAAGCCAAAGCTGCGTTGGACACGGCGCGCAAGCGCCTGCGGGACACGGCGATCCGCGCGCTGGTGGCCGGAGTGATCCAGAGGAAATACATCAACGCGGGCGCCTATGTCGAGCCGACGACGGCCGTGCTGGCGCTGGTGGACAACCGCCGGCTGGAACTGGAAAGCCAGGTGGCTTCCTCGGATCTCGCGCCGATCCGCCCGGGGCAGAAGGCGACCTTCACCGTGAACAGCTACCCCGGCCAGAGCTTCGAGGGGCGCGTCATCGAGATCAACCCGGGCGTGGACGCCGACACGCGCTCGGCCAAGGTCCGCATCCAGGTGAGTAACGAGGGCGGCAAGCTGAAATCGGGCATGTTCGCGCAGGGCGAGATCCTCACCGGGGTGGAAGCGCGGGCAGTCATCATCCCGGCCACCGCCGTCTACCGCGACGACCGGTCGGCGAAGACCTCCTACGTGTTCGTGGTGGAGAGCGGCAAGGCCGCGCGGCGCGAGGTGCGCATCGGGCGCGAGCGGGAGTCCAGCCTGGAGATCGCCGCCGGGCTCCAGCCGGGCGACGCGCTGATCTCCGAGCAGAGCATCGAGCTGGCCGAGGGTGTGCGCGTGGCGCCGGCCTCGGGCGGGGCGGGGAAGTAGGTCCGCATGTTTCTCAGCGACCTTTCCATCAAGCAGCCGGTGCTGGCCACCATGCTGGCGGTGTCCCTAGTGGCGCTGGGTGTCTATTCCTACCGCGAGCTGAGCGTCGACCTCTTTCCGAACATCGAGATTCCGTTCCTGACCGTGCAGACCGTTTATCCCGGGGCCTCGCCGGAGACGGTCGAGCGCGAGGTCACCAAGCGCATCGAGGAATCTCTGAACACCATCTCGGGCGTGCGGCATATCGCCTCCACCACCACCGAAGGGCTCTCGGTGATCATGGCCGAGTTCCGGCTGGGCACCAACATCAACACCGCCCAGCAGGACGCGCAGGCCAAGATCAACGCCATACGGTCGCAGTTCCCCGAGGACATGAAGGAGCCGGTGATCCAGCGGATCGACATCAACGCCATGCCCATAGTCTCGCTGGCGGTGGAGAGTTCCACGGCGGACATCAAGGCGCTCTCCTCGCTGGCTGAGAAGGTCATCAAGAAGAGGATGGAGACCGTCTCCGGCGTGGGCCAGGTGAACCTGCTGGGCCTGGCGCGGCGCGAAATCCAGGTCCTGGTGGATCGCGAAAAACTGCGGGCCTTCGGGCTAACCTACGCACAGGTGTCGGGCGCCCTGCGGCGCGAGAACATGGACCTGCCGGCCGGCAAGCTCGAGCAGAGCGAGCGGGAGCCCCTGGTACGGGTGGCGGGCAAGTTCCGCTCGGTGGACGGATTCCGGAACCTGATCGTGGCGGTGCGGCAAGGGCGGCCGATCTTTCTGCCGGAAGTGGCGCGGGTGGTGGATGGCATCGAAGAACGGCGCAGTGCATCGCTGTTGGACGGCCGGCCCGGGCTGGCGCTGGATGTCGTGAAGCAGTCCGGCGCCAACACCGTGGAAGTGGCTGATGGGATCGAGCGCGCGGTGCGGGAGCTGAACAAAGAGCTGCCGGGTCATATACGTCTGCGCACCGCGGTGGACCGCTCGGTTTTCATCCGCGACTCCGTCCAGGACGTGCAGACCACGATGCTTGTGGGCGGCCTGCTCACCGTGCTGATCGTGTTCCTGTTTCTGAACAGTTGGCGCTCGACGGTCATCACCGGCCTGGCCCTGCCCGTCTCGGTGATCAGCGCCTTCATCGTTATGCGCGCGCTGGGTTTCACGCTGAACCTGCTCACGCTGATGGGGCTGTCGCTGGCCATCGGGCTGCTGATCGACGACGCCATCGTGGTGCGGGAGAACATCGTGCGCCACATGCACGCCGGCGCGGACCACTTCACGGCCGCGCGCGAGGCCACCGCGGAGATCGGCCTCGCGGTGATGGCCACCACCTTCACCATCATGGCGGTCTTCGTGCCGGTAGCCTTCATGGGCGGCATCATCGGGCGGTTCTTTTACCAGTTCGGCATCACCGTGGGCTTCGCCGTGCTGGTCTCGCTGTTCGTGAGTTTCACGCTCGACCCGATGCTTTCCTCGCGCTGGTACGATCCGGCCGCGGACCCCTCCGTTCCGCGTTCCTGGTTCGGGCGCGGTCTCGCGAGGCTCAACGACCAGGTGGACCGGCTGCGCAACCTGGTGGCGGAGGCGCTCGGCTGGTCGCTCTCCCACCGCTGGGCGATTGTCGTGATTGCGACGGTGGCCATCGTCTCCAGCTTCGCGCTGTTCGGGCGGCTCGGCTCGGCGTTCATGCCGCAGGCCGACCCGGGCCAGTTCCAGGTGAGCTACAAAGCCAACCCCAGCGTGAGCCTGGACCGCTCGATCGAGATCGCGCGGCAACTGGTTGCGGAGATCCGCACGAACCCTTCGGTCGCCTACACCTATACGACCATCGGCGGCAGCGGCGGCCAGCCCATCAACGAGGGCGCGATTTTCATCAAGCTGAAGGACCGCAAGCTGCGTCCGCATTACCTCGAGATCCAGGCCCAGATGCGTGAGCGCCTGAAGCGCTTCCGCGCGATCCGCACGGCAGTGGTGGAGGCGGACCAACTGGAAGCCGAGGCGCGGCCGGTGCAACTGGTGTTGCGCGGCTCCGATCTGGCCAGGATGTCGCCGCTGAGCCGCCGGCTGATGAGCGAGTTGCAGGCCGTTCCGGGGACCACCGACGTCGATACCAGCGAGGAGGAGCCGCGGCCGGAGGTGCGGGTGGACATCAACCGCAAAGCGGCGGGCGACCTGGGCCTGGATCTGGGTACGGTGGCCTCCACCGTGCGTGGCCTGGTGGCTGGTGAGGTGGTATCGCAGTTCGAGGACCCCGACGGCGACAGCTTCGACGTGCGGTTGCGGGTCGATCCCTCCCAGCGCAGCCGCGGTGGCGACCTGCTGGAACTCGACCTGCCGGGGCGCGGCGGCGCCTCCCTCATCCCGCTCAGCCAGGTGGCCGGCATCGAGACCGGAACCGCGCCCTCCAAGATCCGGCATCGCGACCTGATGCGCGAGATCCGCATCAGCGCCAACACCCAGGGCCGGTCGCTGGGCGAGGTGGTCGCCGAAGTCAAGCAGCGCCTGGCGGCGCTGGAGCTGCCGCCGGGTTACAGCGTCGGGTTCACCGGCGAGTACGAGGACATGATGGAGAGCTTCGGCTACGTGGGGCAATCGCTGCTGCTGGCCGTGTTGCTCATCTATGCCATTCTGGCCTCGCAGTTCCGTAGCTTCTTGCAGCCCCTGGCCATCATGCTGTCGTTGCCGCTCTCGTTGGTGGGGGTGGCCGGGATGCTGTACCTGGTCAAGGACACCATGAACATGATGTCCATGATCGGGCTGATCCTGCTCATGGGCCTGGTGACCAAGAACGCCATCCTGGTGGTGGACTTCACCAACGTGCAGCGGCGGGCGGGGGTTCCGCGGCGCGAGGCGCTGATCCAGGCCGCCCGCGTGCGGCTGCGCCCCATCATCATGACCACCCTGGCGATGATTTTCGGGATGCTGCCGCTGGCCTTCGAGTGGGGATCGGGCGCCGAGTTCCGCGCCCCCATGGCGCGCGCCGTGATCGGCGGCCTGATCACCTCGACCCTGCTGACCCTGCTGGTGGTGCCGGTGGTCTACACCTTCCTGGACGACCTGAGCGCCGGCTTCGCCCGCTGGTGGCGCCGCAAGACGCCGGCGGAAAGCCGGGTGCCCGCGGAGGTGGCGGAGTAGGCCGATTACGGCGGCTGAGGTCTCGCGGCCTTGTGTCGACGGCCCGCAGTTGACGCGGCACCGCTCCATTCTGCCGAGGCTCCTCCGGGCTGAATCCCGCCTTTGAACCGTGTCTCCTGGGTGTGAGAATGGGAGAAGGGTGCCGTATGACAGCGAACTACTTCCACAGATGGAGCCATTTCGAGGACTTGCCGGATGACCACGCGTCTCTCGCCGACGCCGAACTCCGAACCCTGCGAAGGGTTTGGGTGGAGCAGAAGGATAGCTTAGAGGAGGGTGATCGCCTTTCCGAGTTCACCAAGCGACTGATTCGTGAGTACGCGATCGAAGGCGGGATCATCGAGCGAGCGTACTCGTTGGATCGTGGGGTCACGCAGCTCCTCATAGACCGTGGGATTGATGCTAGTTTGATCCCCCATAGCGCTACAGACAAGGACCCCCAACAGGTGGCGCGAATCATTCAGGTGCATCAGTCGGTTGTGGAGGGCGTTTTCGACCTCGTCAGGGGGAATCGACCGCTTTCTACCAGCGTGATCAAGGAAATGCATTCCGCTCTGCTGCAGCATCAGTCGACCACGACCGCGCTGGATACCTTAGGCCGTTATGTCGAGGTGCCTCTCGTCAAGGGCAAGTACAAAGAACTGCCCAACAACCCGCAGCGGTCCAACGGTTCCGTGCATGAATACTGTCCACCGGAACACGTCGCATCCGAGATGGACCGGATGCTAGAACTCCATCAACAACACGAGCGCAAGGGTGTGGCGACTGAGGTAGAAGCAGCCTGGCTGCACCACGTATTCACACAGATTCACCCGTTTCAAGACGGGAACGGACGGCTCGCGCGGCTCATCGCAAGTTACGTCTTCATCAAGGACAACTACTTCCCCCTAACCCTGGTCGACAGTCAGGATCGAGAGACGTATATCGCTGCCCTGGAAGCAGCCGACCGACGGGATCTTCGTCCGCTCATCAAGCTGTTCAGCGCCGTCGAGAGGAGAACGTTCGTCAAGGTTCTCAGTATCGCCGGGGGTGTTCAGCGGGAAGCTGGTATGGACCAGATCATTGCGGCGGCTCGCACTGCTTTCGCTGCCAGAAAGCAGGTTCACCAACAGCGGCTCGAGATAGCGAAGGGGACCGCGAGGGACCTTCATCAAGCAACTTGCGAGGCTCTCGTGCGGCTAGCCGCTAGGCTGCACACCGACCTCGGTGGTCTTTCCGCCGAATTCGGATTCCGTATCGATTCAGAGACCAACGAGGGTGAACGACGATACTTCTTCAAGGGCCAGGTTATCGAGGTCGCCAGGGCGCTAGGCTACTTTGCGAACCCAGGGATCTACCACGACTGGGCCCGGCTGATCATGAGAACCGAGGATCAATCGGAGATCTTGGTCTCCTTCCATGGGATCGGCTATGAGTATCGTGGCATCCTTGCGGCTTCCGTTGGCTTCTACAAGCGCCTTGAGACCGCGGACGGCGAACGGGAGACCACCAAGGCGACGAGCGCCTGCGAGACTATGTTTCAAATCAATTACCGCGAGGCCGCCGGCACGGTCCGTAACCGCTTCGACGATTGGCTGCAGGAGTCACTCACCAAGGCTATGGAGATTTGGCGCACTACGCTCTGACGATGTCGCTGATCCAGGCCGCCCGCGTGCGGCTGCGCCCCATCATCATGACCACCCTGGCGATGATTTTCGGGATGCTGCCGCTGGCGTTCGAGTGGGGATCGGGCGCCGAGTTCCGCGCCCCCATGGCGCGCGCCGTGATCGGCGGCCTGATCACTTCGACGCTGCTGACCCTGCTGGTGGTGCCGGTGGTCTACACCTTCCTGGACGACCTGAGCTCCGGCTTCGCCCGCTGGTGGCGCCGCAAGACGCCGGCGGAAAGCCGGGTGCCCGCGGAGGTGGCGGAGTAGGGGTTCAACCGACGCACGAAGTTGTGGGGCGGTCCTCCTGGACGTCGGCCCGCGGACCGGAGGTCCGCCCCACGAAGACAAAGTGGACAGTATCGCTCTTTGGAAATGCCGATGCGATTTTACACGAAGGAGTTTGCCCGGCCGGCCGCCGCGGCCCATACTGGTAGAACGAGCAAGCATGGAGCGAATCGGGAAACTGCTCGGGTTGTTCGCCATCGCCGGCGCCGGCTTCTGTGGCACGCGGAGTCTCACGATCGGGGACGCGGATCGCGGCAAGGAAGTGTTTCGCGCGCGGCGCTGCATCGCCTGCCATAGCATCAACGGAGAGGGCGGGAAGAGTGCGCCCGAATTGGGGCGGATCGTGGAGCGAGGCTTCAGTCCCTACAGCTTGGCGGGCAGGTTGTGGAATCACGCTCCCGTGATGTGGGCCGCCATGGAGCGAGAGGGAATCGCGAGGCCCGAGCTCTCCCAGCAGGAGGCGGCCGACCTATTCGCCTATTTCTTCGCCGCGCGCTACTTCGAAAGTCCCGGCACCGCCCGGCGCGGCCGGCAGCTTTTCCGGTCCAAGCGCTGCGCGGGATGTCACGGGATAGAGTCCCCTGTCCGCGAGGGCATCCGGCCCGTCGCAGCCTGGCAGTCGATGGAAGACCCCATCGCGCTAGCCTGCGAGATGTGGAACCACTCCTTCGAGATGAGGCGGGAACTCGACCGAAGCCATATCCCGTATCCGCAGCTCTCCTCGCAGGAGCTGACGGACGTGTTGGTGTACCTGCGAGGCCGCGTGGGAAACCGGGGCCGCAGCGTAGAGTTCTCACCAGCCTCTGCCGTTGCCGGAGAGACGGTCTTCGCCGTGAAGGGGTGCGCCGCGTGCCACACGGGGAGCCGCGCCCTGGAGGCTCGCCCCACCCGTTACAGCCTGACGGATTTCGCCGCTGTCATGTGGAACCATCCTTTCCGGATCTCGCATAAGCCGCCGCAACTGAGCTACGAGGAGATGCGCCGACTGGTGGGCTATTTGATCTCCTTGCAGTTCTTTGAGGAACGGGGAGACCTCGAGCGGGGCAAGGGACTCTTCGCAACGAAGCGCTGCGCCGCCTGTCACGACAATCCCTCGAGCGGCGCTCCGGCCCGATCGGCTCTGGCCGGAAAGATGACCTCATTCGACCTCGTAGCCGCCTTGTGGAAGCACGGGCCGGCGATGCTCGACCGGATGCGGCAGCAGAAGCTCGCGTGGCCGCAGTTCGCCGGCACCGAGATGGCGGACCTTACCGCCTACCTGCATGGGGCCGAACTCAAACACCGCTGATCAGGCCAGCAGCGCCGCGATCCGGTCGGGGTCGTTGGGCACCACGATGGGACGGTTGCCGTAAGTCGGCGCGATTTTATCGCCGCTCGGGGCGGTGAGCTCCCCGGTGTGGTAGCGATAGATGTAGTCGGGATCCTTGAGCAGGTTGCCGGTGAGAACCGCGACCACATCGTCGCCGCGGGGGATCACGCCCGCCGCGGTGAGCTTGCGGATGCCCGCCAGCGTCGCCGCGGAGGCCGGCTCGCAGCCGATGCCGCACAGGCCGATCTGGGCTTTGGCGTCGGCGATCTCCTGCTCGCTGACTTTCTCCACCACGCCGCCCGACGAGCGCACCTCGTGGAGTGCTTTGGGCCACGAGACCGGGTCGCCGATGCGGATGGCGGTGGCCAGCGTCTCGGGTTTGGTGACGGGCCGGAGCGCGGTCTGGTCGGCGGAGTTCGCAAGTTCATAGAACGGTGCGGAGCCTTCGGCCTGCACGACCGCCAGGCGCGGGCTTCGGGGGATCAGGCCGATTTCGACCATTTCGCGCAGGGCTTTGCCGAACGCCGACGTGTTGCCCAGATTGCCGCCCGGCAGCACGATCCAGTCGGGCGGATTCCAGTCGCGCTGGTCCATCATCTCGACCATGATGGTCTTCTGCCCCTCGATGCGGAACGGGTTGATGGAATTGAGCAGGTAGATGCCGAGGCGCTCGGCGAGGGCGCGGACCAGCGCCAGGATCTGATCGAAATTGGCTTCCACTTGCAGCGTGCGCGCGCCGTACTCGAGCGCCTGCGCCAGCTTTCCGTAAGAGATATTGCCATGCGGGATGAAAATGACCGGCTGCAAGCCCGCGGCGCTGGCGTAGGCGGCCATCGAGGCCGAGGTGTTGCCGGTGGAGACGCAGGCGACCCGCGTCATGCCCAGGCGCAGCGCCTGGGCCACGCCGCAGGTCATCCCGTTGTCCTTGAACGACCCGCTGGGGTTGAAGCCCTGGTGCTTGAACAGCAGGCGATCGAGGCCGCCGTAAGCCGCGGCGCGCGGGGCGTCCAGGAGCGGCGTGTTTCCTTCGCGCAGCGAAACCACGCGGTCGTAGGAGTCCAGGAAGGGGATGCACTCGCGGTAGCGCCAGACACCGCTCTGATCGAGCGGGCCGTTGCTGAGCCGGCGCTCGCGCCACAGTTTCTTGAGCGCGCCGGCGCCCTGCTCCCAACCCGAGTAGCCGGCCTCGAGCAACGCGCCGCACCGCGGGCAGTTATAGATGACCTCGGTGATTCCGTAGCGCGCGCGGCACTTCGGTTCAAAGCACACCAATTCAGCGAGCATGAACCCTGATTATACTGGGTGTCGTATGCTGGCCGTTCACATTGAAAACGGATGTGTGGAGGTGCGCGATGCGCCGCTGCCGGAGCGGCCGCGCGGGCTCGCGCTGATCCGGCTGATCTGCGGCGGCATCTGCAACACCGATCTCGAGCTTCAGCGGGGCTATTACGGGTTCTCGGGGACGCCGGGGCACGAGTTCGTGGGCGAAGTGACCGAAGCGGACAACGCGAGCCTGCCGGGCCGGCGCGTGGTGGGCGAGATCAACCTGGATTGCGGCGAGTGCGACTGGTGCCGCCGCGGGCTGGGCCGCCACTGCCCGCACCGCACCGTGCTCGGGATCGTGAAGCATCCGGGAGCGTTCAGCGAGTTCTTCACGCTGCCGGAGCGCAACCTGCACGTGCTGCCGGAGGAGATCGCGACCGAGGACGCCGTGTTCACCGAGCCGCTCGCGGCGGCCTGCGAGATACTCGACCAGGTCACGATACCGCGGGGCGGGGAGGTGGCGGTGCTCGGCGACGGGAAGCTCGGGCTGCTGGTCGCGCTGGTGCTCGCGGCGCATGGCGCGGCGGTGCGGCTGTTCGGGCGGCATCCGGAGAAGCTGCGGATCGCCGCGGCGGTCGAGGTGGCCCCCGATCTGCCGCGCTCCGCCTACGATTGGGTCGTGGAAGCCACGGGGGCGGCCGAAGGGCTGCGGGAGGCGATCGCGATGGCGCGGCCGCGCGGCACGGTGATCATGAAGTCGACGGTGCACGGAGAGGTGGCCTTCGACGCCGCGGCGGCGGTGGTCAACGAAATCACGCTCATCGGCTCGCGCTGCGGGCGCTTCGAGCCGGTGCTCGAGTTGTTGCGCAGCGGAGCGCTGCCGCTTCGGGAGATGATTTCGGACCGCTTCCCGCTGGCCGAGGCTCCGCGGGCCTTCGCCCGGGCCGCCGAAAAGGGCGCGCTGAAGGTGCTGCTCGACTGATCGGTTTTTGTGGCGCATAATATGTTCGCACGGCAGGAACTTCGGTTGCGCCCTCGGAGTCTACACAGACACAGCCATGCCTTCCTTGAGGTGAATTGCGATTGCCCTCATTCTCGCCGGTTTGGCTCTATATGCCGGTTCCATGTATTGGCTGGCGACTCTGAAACTGATTCCTCTGGACGTGCCCGTCTCGTTGTCGCGTGGTCACATCAGGACGGAGGAGTTCAGCATCAATCTGGATGCCGGCTACTCCGTTGAGATTCTGGTCGAGAGGACGCCGTCTCTCGGCGATCTCGAGTGTCTGACCGGGGGCTGTAATGAGACGCCCGCCACTCTCAAGACGCAATGGGTGTTGTCCAATGCTGGGCGAGTCGAGTTATCAGGAGGCAGCAATGGCGCATATGAAGTATCCGGGCCCTTCTTGGGCATTGTCAGATTCTCCGGCGGGCGGTACAGACTTGATATCGATGTGCTCTCGGACACGAGCGTTCTCAACAAGGGCAATCCCAGGCTGAGGATCGAGGCAGATTGGGCAGGCTACAACCGTCGCAGCGAATTGTACGACGAACTGTCCATGGTTTCAGGGATGTTGGTGCTCATGGGTGGAGTTTGGCTGTTGCTGTTGCCCGCGATGCAGACCGCTGAGCGATCGACCGCCCTCGAAATATCCGCGGCTCCGCACCTCGGACCTCAAAGCGGAGGCCCTCTCCGAAGGTTCCCGCGGAGAGCGCTCTTTTCGGGGCTGCCGTCGTATGGGCTTTGCGCAGGATTGGTGCTGTCGCTATTGGCAATCTCTATGTACGTCGTGACGTACACGCCGCCCCCGGTGGGAATTTGGGTTCTCACCTCCGACCGGAGTCTCAAGACACCAAGGTACGGCCAATCGGATAAGCCGCTGGTTCTCCGAATCGATAAGGAGAACCGCTGGTTCTTGGACGGTAAGCCTGTTTCTCCCGAGGAGTTCCCCGGCGCCTTGAAGAAAGTACTCGACCGCCGCCTTGACTGGGTAGTGTATCTCAACGCCAGCCCTGAACTCGAACTTGGTGCACCCGCACGAGCAATGGATATGATTCAGGGGCTGCACGCAAAAATCATCCTCGTGACGCCGAGCACAGAGAAAGACTGTTGCACCGGGTCCAGCAACCGATGATTGCTGTCGAGACATTGCAGGATCACGACAGGCCTCCCGAATCAATGGCCCCCGGGGCCGTAGCCAAGGATTCTCGCTTCCTCGTCACGGGTGATCGTGGTCGCGAGAATCTCGCGAGGGATCGTCGGCCAGATCTTGCTCCGCAGCAGGGCCTCGAGCCGGGCGCGCTTGGAGGTGTCCGAGCGGCGCAACCGGACGGGTGGCTTGCGCTCCGCGTCCCGGGTCATCCCACCCACCGTTCCATCAGCGGCGCATAAGCGTCGATGCGGCGGTCGCGCAGGAAGGGCCAGTTGCGGCGGACCTCCTCGATGCGGCGGGGGTCGCAATCGGCGAGCAGGGTTGCTTCCTCGGTTTCGGTCGCCTCGGCGATGATCTGACCGAAGGGATCGGCGATGAACGAGGAGCCCCAGAACTCGATGCCGCCCTCGGCGGGCCCTTCGCGGCCCACGCGGTTGGCCACCGCGACGTAGACGCCGTTGGCGATGGCGTGGGAGCGCTGCATGGTGCGCCAGGCGTCGAGTTGGGCCGCGCCGTGCTCCTGCTTTTCCGCCGGGTGCCAGCCGATGGCAGTCGGATAGAACAGGACGCTCGCGCCCCGCAGGGCGGCGGCGCGGGCCGCCTCCGGATACCACTGGTCCCAACAGATCAGCACCGAGATGCGGCCGTAGGGCGTCGAGAACGCCGGGAAGCCCAGGTCGCCCGGCGCGAAGTAGAACTTCTCGTAGTACAGCGGGTCGTCGGGGATGTGCATCTTGCGGTAAATGCCAAGCAGTTCGCCCTTGCGGCCGATCACGGCGGCGGTGTTGTGGTACAGGCCTGGCGCCCGGCGTTCGAACAATGGCGCGATCAGGACCACCTTGAGCTCGCGGGCCAGGCGGCTTAGGCGCTCGGTAGTGGGGCCGGGCACGGACTCCGCCAGCGCGAACAACTCGGGGTCTTCCTCGCGGCAGAAATACTGCGACCGGAACAGTTCCTGGAGGCAGACCACCTGCGCGCCGCGGCCCGCCGCCTCCCGCACCCGCCATTCGGCCTTGGCCAGATTCTCGTTCGGATCCAGCGAGCAGGCCATCTGCACCAGGCCCACCTTGAACTTCGAGTCCGTCATCGGGGTCATAATAGTGATTCTTTAGTTTCTCATGAGAAAACGCTTCTGGATGGTCCCGGCTCTCGGCCTTCTCGCAATCTGGAGCTGGGCCGCGGTCCCGGCTCCGAAAGAGCACTTCGGGTTCACGCCCGGCGACGACTATAAACTAGCGGACTACACCCAAATCCGAGGCTATTTCCAGAAGCTTGAGCAATCCAGCGACCGCATCCGCCTGGTCGATTTCGGCAGGACGTCGAATGGCAAGCCCATGCTCCTGGCCTTCATTTCCTCGGCCGAGAACCTGAAGGAACTGGAGCGCTACCGCGAGATCAGCCGGCGTCTGGCGCTGGGCGAAGCCACGCCGGAGGAGGCGCGCCGCCTCGCCGGCGAAGGCAAAGCGATCGTCTGGATCGACTCGGGGCTGCACGCCAGCGAGGTGGCCCCCGCGCAGCACGCCCCCGAGCTGGCCTGGCGCATGGTGAGCGACGAGAGCGAGGAGGTGCGCCGCATCCGGCAGAACGTCATCCTGCTCCAGGTCCCAGTAATCAACCCCGACGGGCTGGACATGGTTGTGGAATGGTACCGCCGGAACGTCGGCACGCCTTACGAGCTGGCCCGGCTGCCCTGGCTGTACCAGAAATACGCCGGCCACGACAACAACCGCGACTGGTTCATGCTCAACCTGGAAGAGACGCGGCACGTCTCTCGGGTGCTGTTCCGCGAGTGGTTTCCGCAGATCGTCTATAACCAGCACCAGACCGCGCCTTTCCCCGCGCGGATTTTCGTGCCGCCCTACGCCGACCCGCTGAACCCGAACATTCCGGCGGCGGTGATGGAGGGAGTCAACCAGATCGGTTCCGCCATCAGCGAGCGGCTGGCGCGCGAGAACAAGCCCGGAGCGATTTCATTCGTGGCCTTCGATGCCTGGTGGGACGGCGGCCTGCGATCGGTGCCGGCGTTCCACAACATGCACGGCGTTCTGACCGAGACGGCGGGCTACGGCTACGCCACGCCGCACGAGTACAAGAGCAGCGAGCTGCCGGACCGCTTCTCGAACGGGCTCCCCACGCGCGAGCCCACGGTCTTCTATCCGCTTCCGTGGCAGGGCGGCCTCTGGCGTCTCCGCGACGCGGTCGACTACTTGTTGACCTCGGACTTCGCGGTTCTCGATTTGGCCGCGGCGCGCTCCTCACACTTCTTGCTGAAATCTTACGAGCTGGCGCGTGCCGCGATCGAGGCGGGGCGCAAGGGGAACCCCTACGCCTACGTGCTGCCGCCCGAGCAGCGGGACCGTTCGAGCGCGATAGAGATGCTGCGGCGGCTGGCGGCGGCCGGCGTCCGGGTCGAGAGAGCGCGTGCGAAGTTCCAGGCCGGGTCGAAAACCTATCCCGCGGGCACCTGGGTGCTCCCGGCGGCGCAGCCGTTCCGCGCCTATCTGGTGGACCTGCTCGAGCCGCAGAAGTATCCCGAGCTGCGCGCCGGGTCCACCGGCCCCACCCGCCGGCCTTACGACATCGCCGGGTGGACCTTGAACATGCAGATGGGCGTCAGCGTAGACCGGGTGGACGCCCCGTTTCAAGCCGCGTTCGAGGCCGTCGGGGAGATCGCGCCCCTGGCCCGCGAAGCGAAGCCAATGCCGTCGCGCGTGGCGCTCTACGAGCCGTACACGGCGAACATCGATACCGGCTGGACCCAATGGCTGCTGGATGAGCGCCGCATTCCGTATACACTCCTCCACAACCAGGACGTTCGCAAGGGCGGGCTGCGCGCGCGATTCGATTCCCTGATCTTGGCCTCGCAGAGCGCGACGTCGATCCTGCACGGCGCGCGGCCGGGTGAGACATCCGAGACGGCGCCGCTCCAGCGTCCCGAGTATACCGGCGGCATCGGCATCGAAGGACTGCATCAGATCGAAACGTTCGTCCAGGAGGGCGGCACGCTGATCGCCTTCGACCAAGCGGCCGAGCTGCCGATCCAGTTTTTCCCGCTGCCGGTGCGGAATGTTGGCGAGCGAGGGTCGTCCGAGACGGGCTTCTACTGCCCCGGCTCGCTGGTCCGCGTGACGGTGGATACCGCGAACTCGCTGGCGTTGGGGATGCCCAAGGATGCGATCGTGTTCTCCGAAGGCGGCCACGCGTGGGAGATCACCCTGCTCCCCGAGTACAACCAGGGGGAGAGCGAGACGCGCTCGGTGGTCCAATACGCCAAGGAGAACCTGCTGGCGAGCGGCTGGGTGTCGGGCGAGAAGCCAGTGCTCGGCAAGAGCGTGCTGATCGACGCACGCTACGGGCGAGGCCGAGTGGTGCTGTTCGGATTCCGCCCGCAGTTCCGTGGTCAGTCCTTCGGCACGTTCAAACTGATCCTGAACGCAATCTCGCTGATTACTCCAGCCCCGTGAGGCCGGCCTCGCGGGCCCAGGCAATCGCTTGGCGGAATTCGGCCGGCGTGATGCGCCGCGTAAGCTCGGGATAGCTCCAGGCATGGTGCGCGGGGCGGTACTGCGCCATGATGTTCACGTAGGTCGAGCGGGTCAGCTTTGCCGCCACGAACTGGACGAACCGATCCGTGCCCGCGATGTTCGAGGGCAGCACCAGGTGGCGGATCATCAGCCCACGCAACGCGACGCCGCGCTCGTCCACCACCAGCTCTCCCACCTGCCGGTGCATTTCCTGGATGGCTGCGGCGGCTACTTCCGGGTAATTCCTCGCGCCCGCCGAGTATTTCTCCGCCAGGGCGCCGTCGGTGTACTTGAAATCGGGCAGGTAGATATCGACGATGCCGTCCAGGAGCTTCAGAACCTCGACCGACTCGTAGCCGCCGCAGTTGTAGACCAGCGGCACGCGCAGGCCCAGCCGGATCGCCACGCGAAGCGCCTGAACGATGTTGGGGACAACATGCGTGGGCGTGACCAGGTTGATGTTGTGGCAGCCCTGCTGCTGGAGCTCGATCATGAGCCGCGCCAGCGCCTCGTCGCTGACGAGCCCTCCTTCACCATCGTGGGCGATCTCCGAGTTCTGGCAGAAGACGCAGTGCAGGTTGCAGTTGCTGAAGAAGATGGTGCCGGAGCCGTGCAGGCCCACCAGCGGAGGCTCCTCGCCGAAGTGCGCATGGGCGGAGCAGACCTTCACTCGGGAAGTGGACCGGCACTTGCCCAGTTCGCCGGTGAGCCGGTTGGCACCGCACGCGCGCGGGCAGAGATGGCAATCGCGGAAGACCTCGTAGAGCTCGCGGGCGCGGCGGTCGAATTCGCCGCTCTCATGCAGCCGCAGGTAGGCGGGGTCGAAGTCTTTGCGCGGTTCCACCGCAGCGTTGGTCACATGTACAGGCCGCCGTTGACCGCCAGCACGTGGCCGGTGATGTAGGCGGCATCGTCGCTGGCCAGGAACTTCACCGCCGCCGCGACGTCCGCGGGCAGCCCCGCGCGCTTCAGCGGAACCCTCGTCAGCATGCCGTCGCGTTGCTCCTGGGTCAGTTTGGCGGTCATATCGGTTTCAATAAAGCCCGGCGCGACGGCGTTGACCGTGATGTTGCGGCTGCCCACCTCCTGGGCCAGCGACTTGGTCAGGCCGATGATGCCCGCCTTCGACGCCACGTAGTTGGCCTGGCCGGGATTGCCCGACTGGCCCACCACCGAGGCGATGTTGATGATGCGGCCCCAGCGCTCCTTCATCATGCCTGGCAGCGCCTGTTGCGCGGCCAGGAACGCGCCCGTGAGATTGATCGAGAGCACCAGGTCCCAATCCTCTTTCTTCATGCGCAGCGCCAGGCCGTCCTTAGTGATGCCGGCGTTGTTGACCAGAATGTCGATGTGCCCGAACTGCTTGAGGACCGTCCCGAACGCCTCCTTGACGGAATCCTGCGAGGTCAGGTCGAGGTATACGGTGACGGCCTCGCCGCCCGCCTCGCGGATCTCCGAGGCGACCTTCTCGTTGTTCTCCGGTTCGTTCGAAGCCACCACGATCCTGGCTCCGGCCTTGCCGAGCGCCAGCGCGATCGCGCGTCCGATCCCGCGGCTGGCGCCAGTCACAAAAGCGGTACGATTAGTCATTCGTTCCATTTTATGCCATACACCGACTTGCGCGAGTTCATCGACAGGCTGGAGAAAGAGGGCGAGCTGCGGCGGATTTCAGTAGAAGTAGATCCCGTGCTCGAAATCACCGAGTTCGCCGACCGCGCCGTCAAGCAAGGCGGCCCGGCATTGCTCTTCGAGAAGCCGAAGGGCTCGGCGATCCCCGTGCTGATCAACGCCTTCGCCAGCCGGCGGCGGATGGAGCTGGCGCTCGAGGTCACCTCCATCGAAGAGGTCGCCTCCCGCATCTCCGGCTTCCTCGAAATGCAGAAGCCCGAGGGGCTGATCGGCAAGCTGAAGATGCTGCCGAAACTCGCCGAGCTGGGGTCGTTCTTCCCGAAAGACGTCTCCGACGGGCCCTGCAAGGAGGTGGTGCGGCGGGAGGGATTCTCCCTCTTCGACTACCCGATCCTACAGTGCTGGCCCCAGGACGGCGGGCGGTTTATCACCTTGCCGTTGGTGTTCTCGAAGAACCCGGACACCGGCAAGCGCAACTGCGGCATGTACCGCATGCATGTCTTCGACGAGCGCACCACGGGTATGCACTGGCAGACGCACAAGCAGGGCGCCGAGCACTACCGCAGGCTGCTGAAGGACGGGCACACCAAGCGCATGGACGTGGCCGTGGCCGTGGGCGCCGATCCCGCCACCATCTTCTCCGCCGTCCTGCCGCTTCCGCCGGACATCGACGAGATGCTGTTCGCGGGTTTCCTGCGCTCCAAGCCCGTCGAGATGGTGAAGTGCGAGACCTCGGACCTCGAAGTGCCGGCCGAGGCGGAGATCGTGCTCGAAGGCTACCTGGAGCTGGGCGAGCTGCGGCGCGAGGGACCTTTCGGCGATCACACCGGCTTCTATTCCCTCGAAGACGACTACCCGGTCTTCCATCTCACCTGCATCACCCAGCGGAAGAAGCCGGTCTACGCGACCACCATCGTGGGGCCGCCTCCGATGGAGGACTTCTACATGGGGCAAGCCATCGAGCGCATCTTCCTGCCCCTGATGCGGTTGCAACTGCCCGAGATCCGCGACATCTCGATGCCCGCCGAGGGTGTGTTTCACAACCTGATGCTGGTGGCCATGCGCAAGTCCTACCCGGGCCACGCGCGGAAAGTGGTGCACGCCATCTGGGGGATGGGCCAGGCCATGTTTTCCAAGTGCATCGTGGTTGTCGATGAGGACGTGAACGTCCAGGACCCGCGCGAGGTGGCCTGGAAAGCGCTCAACAACATCGACCCCCAGCGCGACATCGAGTTCGTCCTCGGCCCGGTGGATTCACTCGACCACTCCAGCCGCCTCCCGGACTTCGGCTCGAAGATGGGCGTCGACGCCACGCGCAAGTGGCCGCAGGAAGGCTTCACCAGGCCCTGGCCCGACGTGATCCGCATGACGTCCGAGGTCCGCGCCCGCGTCGACGAGCTCTGGAAGAAATCGGGTCTGTGTTAAACTGGCTTTGATCCCCTCCCCATGCGGTGGGTGTAGCTCAGCTTGGTAGAGCGTCGGATTGTGGTTCCGAACGTCGTGGGTTCGAATCCCATCACCCACCCCACTCAATTCAACAACGTGCGGCCGGTTTTGCCCCACGCTTCGCCCCTTTTCTGCTCGACTGTGCTCAAAACTGTGCCCAGACTCTGGAGGCGCCGCTCCATCTTGGCCGCCGCGTCCAGCAGGTCCTGCTCCGAAAGAAAGAGCAACCCGGGCACGCCCGCGCGATCATAGACAGAACTCCACGCCTTGCGGAATGTCTGAATCCGGCGCCCCTTCTCGTGGAACACCCACGGGCAATCCGGCAAGTTGAGGTCTCTGACTTCCTTCGCCATGAGGAGCCATTCCCGCATCTCCCCGTAGATCGGGAGGGTGCGCGGCTCGCCGTTCTTCGTCTCGCCAGGATTCAGGGCGATGCGGTTGCTGGTGAAGTCCACCTGGTGCCACTGGATGCGGGTCAGCTCTCCACGCCGGGCGCCGGTGTGATAGGCCACCATGAACAGCAGCCGCAGATAGTCCGGCAGTTCGTCCCGAAGCCGCTGGTAGACGCTGTGCTCCAGGAACCCCTTGCGAACGTTGTTCTCTGCCAGGGAGGGGGTGTAGGGAACGCGGGCCACTCGCGGCGGGTCGGCTTGGGCAGTGAGGGCGAATGCTGGTGTAGTCCTCGATGACGGACTCGAGGAGTTGACCCACGCGGACCCGCTCTGGCCCGAGGCCCGCGAACCTGCCGCTAACGATCTCACCTTGCCGCCGTTTCAGCAAGCGTTCCGCGTCGGCATAGTTTTCGCTGTGGCTGGATTCCCGAAGGGCTGCCCGTCGCGGTAGTACTTAACCCACCAGACTTCGCCGCGCCGGTAGATGCTCCCGAGCTTCGGTCTTCTCATTTGGGCCTCCCCCACCTTGCGAGAGCGGCCTTCCGTGGATGCCGGGGGTCCACCGGGCGGCTGCGGAGATGGCGGCGAACCGGAAGCGTCGAGCCGAAGGCCGTCACAAAATTCTTCACCACAGTGTTTTCGGACTTGAACCTGGTCCGGGAAGAGTGTTATCAGAGCCGATCCACTCTTGGAGGGATCGGGAGAAGCGGGCCGGTGAAATTCTCAGCGAAGGTACTCTCCCTAAGATTCCAGGCCGGGACTCCACAAATTTTCTGATGCGCTCGAAACAGATTGAACCGGGACTCCAGCAGACATTCCTGGCGAGTTTTCCGACGAAAGGGACTCCTGCGGTTTACTTGCCGGTGCTACCGGAATCCATTGTCACGGAACCGCCAGCATGAGCAGTTCCGTCATCCTGTCGCCCCTCGGCATCAGTTTCAGCACGGGACGATCTCGATGTCAAATGGCTGCCTGGTAACAAAGTGGAGCAGTGCCGCAAACGAGTAGGTGTAGTTCTCGTCGGTTTTGAAGGCTTCCAGTTTCTCCCGGTCCCTTTCGTCACTGTTCCCGGACGTCTTCGCCTCTAGCACCAGCAGGCTTTTACGTACTCTTCGACGATGCACGATGATGTCTGGGAAAACTGTGTGGCCGTACTCGTCGTCTGGAGAAACCCGCTCGTTCAGGCGACAACGGAGTACCTTGGGGAACTCCCCATTCCGGTTGTACTCGCAATCTACGTTCCAGCCTGGGAATTCTCGCTGAAGGTGCTCGGCGAACTTGTGCGTCATTGAGCGTTCGTTCGCATTGACGGCGAGCAGGTCCCGATCAAGATTCAGAAATGTTGCTTTCGCTCGGAGCAGTCTGCCTTCGATATCGGTCCACTTCATATGAGACGATTCCACCGTTGATACCGAGTGTTTGACAAACGGCTCTCCGAAGAATCGTGAGTCTCCTACCCAGGCCCCTGACGACCCCGACAGGTTCACGCTACAATGCTCCGTATGGCCAGACCACGCAAACTCGCACCAGAAGTTCTCACTGCCGCCTTAGCAGGATTTGAAGTTCAGAAGCAGCGCATCGACGCACAGATCGCTAACGTGCGACAGATGCTTGGAGCCGGTCCCGCAGGAGCCGCTGCCACGCCAGCAGCCACACCCAGGAGGCGCAAGAAGTTCTCGGCTGCAACCAGACGCCGGATGAAGGCAGCGCAACAGAAAAGATGGGCCAAGATCCGGGGAGAATCTGGGCCGCCAGCGCCAGCCAAGGCACCGGCCAAGCCGAAACGGAAGATGAGCGCCGCAGGCCGAAAAGCGATCATCGAGGCCACAAAGAAGCGGTGGGCCAGGGTCCGAGCGGAAGCCGCGAAAGCGAAACCAGCCGCCGCAAAGAAGGCCCCTGCCAAGAAAGCTGCCGTGAAAAAGGTAGCTGCCAAGAAAGCGGCGGCGAAGAAGACGGCCACGACTCCTGCACCGGCAGCGGCGGCAACGGCTCAGTAAAGAACGGCGCACGTTCTTTCAACGCCAAGCCTCGGTTTTCCTTCACGAGCGTCATCGTGCGGGGTGGGCCAGACATTTCAGTCACTCGGGGACTCTAAGCCTCTTCATCTTCACAAAAGTCTGCCAGTCTTTGTCGGTCGTGAGAGCGTCGGTCGGAAAAGTCTTGTTGACTCGCTGGAATACCACGCCTTGTCGCCTGCCATAGTATGAAGCGGCAACCACTAGTGCCAAGGTCAAACCGCCGTCGGCCAGCCGACGTACCCGAAGTAGCTCCTGAAAGAAACCGTTCCTTGCGGAAATCTCAACATTGAAGCTCCTGGACTGAACGCCAGGCCCCATCGAATACGTTCCCAACGGACGCCACAACGAAACTCTACTAATGAAGTCTATTATTGGAAAGGGTCGCCTCCATACGCCCATATTCTGCATCGTATTGTCGGCGCTGAGTGCGTCCACGTCTGTAATAGTCACGCCCACGTTATGCATTGGGTAGCGCCCTCTGCATTCGATATCCGCCACCAAGCC
>JBEKMO010000071.1:0-26630 GCA_050008465.1 Bryobacteraceae bacterium | reverse complement strand
GACCAACTACTACACCAGGGTCCCGGCCGAGCCGGTGTCCGAGCGCACGCCGGTGTTCCGCAACATCGCCATCAGCAACGTGACGGTCAGCGGAGCGCCCGCGGTGGCCAGCATCGAGGGCCTGCCCGAAATGCCGGTCTGGGGCCTGCGGATCACGGATCTCATCGGCTCCGGCAAACGGGGGCTGCGGGCGTTCAACACCCAAGGCCTGGAGTTGCGGAACGTGCGGCTGGAGGCGGCCGACGGCCCCGCATTTCTTATCCGCGATTCCACCGGACTGGATCTGGACCGGGTCGAGAGTCGCCAGCCGAACGCCGCCGCTCCGGTCATCCGCCTGGACAACTGCGCGGCAGTGCTGCTCCGTGGCAGCCGGGCGTGGGCCGGCACGAACACGTTCCTTTCCGTGCAGCCGGGTTCTCTGAAGGGGGTCACGTTCGAGGGTAACCACTTGGGCGAGGCAAAGACGCCTGTCGAGGAAGCCGGCGGCGATTTCTGGAAGGGCATTATGAGCCCCGACCGGCTTCCGGCGAGGCAATAGCAGCGTGTCGCCGCCGGGTATTCTGGCTCTGCTAAGCTGCTCGCTGATGGCAGCCCAGTTCCGGGAGCACACGATCGCATCGGACTTGAAGGGCGGCTACCAGGTGGTGGCGGCCGACCTCAACCAGGACGGCAAGCCGGACCTCATCGCGCTGGCCTCCGGGATGAAGGAACTGGTGTGGTTCGAGAACCCGGGCTGGCAGCGGCATGTGCTGGCGGCTAACGTCGCGCAGCCCATCAATCTGGCCGCCTGGGACATCGACGGCGATGGCATTCCGGAAATCGTCCTGGCGCAGGAGTTCACTGTGGAGCCGAAGAAGAGCGCGGGCGTCATCTCGGTGCTTCGCCACGCGGGCGACCCGCGCGAGCCTTGGACCGCGACCGAGATCGACCGGCTGCCGGCCTCGCACCGGCTGCGCTGGGCCGACATCGATGGGAGCGGGAAAAAGGTCGTGATTAACGCGCCGCTGGCGGGCGCGAACGCCGAGCCACCCGACTACCGCGGCCGGGTGCCGCTGGTTCTCTACCGTCCCGGCGCCTGGAAGCGGGAGCTGATCACGGACGATCTTACCGGGGTGCTGCACGGAATCTTCATCATCGACTGGGAGGGAAACGGGCGCGATGAGATTCTGAGTGCAAGCTTCGAGGGCATTCACCTGTTCAAGCTGGGCGCGAACGGGCGCTGGAGGCGAACGGAGCTGGCGAAAGGCAGCCCGGCGCCCTGGCCCAAGAGCGGATCGAGCGACGTGGCCGTAGGCCGGCTCGGCAGGCGGCGGTTCCTGTGCGCCATCGAGCCCTGGCATGCCAACCAAGTCGCGGTGTACATCGAAGACGGCGCCGCATGGAGCCGCCACGTGATCGAGAATTCGTTCGTGGACGGGCACGCACTCGTGGCCGCCGACCTGGATGGCGACGGCCGTGACGAGATTGTCGCCGGGTACCGTGGCGGTGGCCGCAGCGTGTTCCTCTACTCGGCGGAAGACGAACGGGGGGTGCGCTGGAGGCGCCAGCCGCTGGATGAGGGCGGAATGGGGGCGGCCAGTTGCGCGGTGGCCGACCTCGACGGCGACGGCAGGCCGGACCTCGCCTGCATCGACTCGACGAAGCTGAAGTGGTACCAGAACCTTACGCCGCGCTGACCAGGAAATCCAGCCAGCCGGGGTCCGGTGGACCTTCCCCTTCCGGGATCTCGGAGGCAAGGCCGAGCCGGGCGTGCGCGAGATCCATGCGAGCCGGAGAGGCGATGTCTTCCCGCGCGCCGCTGAGGTTCTCGGCCAGATACAGCGCCGAGGCCAGGAGCGAATCGCCGAGCTCGGGACGGTGGTGGCGCAGGACCGCTTCGATCAGGTGCTCGGGAAACGTCCAGCAGCGCAGGATCTCTGCACCGATGGCGCCGTGCTCGAATCCGCAAAGCAACATCTCGGCGAACACGGGCTCACACCCGCCTTCGATCAGGCGCTGATAGTCCATCACGTACTCGCGCCGGAGCTTCTGAAGGGCCAGGCGGCCGACATCGTGTACCAGACCTGCCAGGAACGCCTCGTGGGGATCGAAGCGGCCGCAGAGTTGGGCGAGGCCCTCGGTGAGCCGCGCCATGGCGAGGGAATGCCTCCAGAGTTCGCGCAGAGGCGTCGAGCTGAACAGGGGCTGGAAGACGCTGGCCATCATCACCTTCCGGCAGGTGTCCAGGCCCACGTGAGAAATGGCCTGCGGAATGGAGGCGATGGGCCGTAACGGGCTGTACAGCGACGAGTTCGCCACGCGGAGCAAGTGGCCCGCCAGAACCGGATCGGACCGGACGATACGCTCGATCCGAGAGAAACTGCTGTCTTCATCCGCCGTGATCTCCAGAGTTCTCAGGAGCACGGCGGGGAATACCGGCAGCCTGTGCACCTGTTCGAGCAACTCGTGCATGCGGACTTGCGGAAGGCCGGCCAGGGCGGCCACTACGGCGGGATCGAGGAAGCCGTCCTTGGCCATCCAGTCCAACTCGTCGATGATCTGCTCGAAGTTCATCGGCTCGAAGGAGAAGAACTCCAGACGTTCGTCGAAGAAGTCGGCGACCTGGACGATTTGCGCCAGCAGGTGAGCGGCATTGGCGGATCTGCCCGCGTGGAAACGCTCGAGGACGTCCCGGACCCTGCGAGGCGGGAAGGCCGATGCGGCGCCGTGCGGGGAACCAAGTCTGAGGTCGGCGAGCAGGCGATTCAAGGGCTCCGGTTCCAGCACTTCCGCGGGGTAGTGGTGCAGCAGGGCGGCCTCGGCGAGCGCGTCGACGTCCGTTGGCCTGAGGCGCAGGCGCGCCGCGATTTCGCGCGCCAGCGTGGACACCCGCCGCAGGTGTCCTGCTAGCGGACCGGTTTGCGGAGGGGTATACACTTCCGGCCTCTACTGACTTATCGGCCAAAGGGGACGGACTTTAACCGGCCTGGTCTCGCCGCGGCCCACATCGCTTTTCGGCCAACGAGACGTGGGGGGCGCAGTCGGGTAAAATCGAGACTTGTCTGAGCCGCGAGTGACGGTGGTGATTCCGACCCTGACCGCGGGGTCGGCTTTGGTGGAGTGCCTTGCGGCGCTGGTGCGGCAGACGCGGCGCGACTTCGAGGTTGTGGTGGTGGATAACAGCGGGAATCACCTGGCGCGGGAGGCGGAGGCCGAGCGGTTTGGGGCCAAGATCCTGGAGCCGGAGCGCAACGTCGGTTTCGGCGCGGCTGTCAACCTGGGTTTCCGGGAGTCGCGCGCGCCGTTCCTGGCCACGCTGAACGACGACGCGGTGGCCCATTCGGGTTGGCTGGAGGCGCTGGTGGCGGCGGCGGAATCGTGGCCCGACGCAGGGATGTTTGCCTCGCAGGTGCGGCTGGCGAGTGACGGCCGCCTGGATTCGGCGGGCATGCGGATTTGCGGCGACGGGAGCAGCAAGCAGCGCGGTCACCTGGAGCCGCCGGAGCAATTCGGGAGTCCGGCGGAAGTGCTCTGCCCGAGTGCGTCGGCGGCGTTGTACCGGCGAGCCATGCTGGAAGAGATCGGGCTATTCGATGAGGACTTCCTCCTGTATTGCGAGGACACGGATCTGGGGTTGCGGGCGAGATGGGCGGGCTGGAAGTGCCAGTACGTGCCGGAGGCGGTGGTGGACCACGAGTACTCGAAAACAGCGGGCAGCGTGTCGCCGCTCAAGGCATACTATGTGGAGCGCAACCGGCTGTATGTCCTGGTGAAGAACTTCCCCGCCGGCCTGCTCTTGCGCGCGCCGTTCCTGACCCTGGCTCGCTACTTCTGGCACGTAGTTTCGGTTCTTGAAGACCGCGGGAGCGCGGCACGATTCCGCCGCGAGCACCACGGCGTGCTCGAACTGGCCTTTATCGTCGCCCGGGCGCACTGCGCCGCGCTGTTTCGCGCCCGCCGGCTGTGGAAGAAGCGGAGGGAGGTGCGAGCCAAGGCGCGCATCGCGCCACGGGAGTTCCGCGGTCTTCTCAAGCAGCATTGGATCGCGCCCCGGGAGGTGGCGGCGCTATGAGTCTCACCGTGGGGCCCGGTGCGCTGCTGATCGTCGTACCCGCCTTCAACGAGCAAGAGGCGATCGGCCAGGTGGTGCGCGAGATTCGCGCGACGGTGCCCGGCGTTCCGGTGCTGGTGGTCGACGACTGCTCGTTCGACGGCACGGCCGCGTTGGCGCGCGCCGCGGGCGCCGAGGTACTGCCGCTGCCGCATCACCTGGGCCTGGGAGGATCGGTGCAGGCCGGCTACAAGCTGGCCTTCGAACTGGGCTATGAGTACGTGATCCGGATGGACGGCGACGGGCAGCACGATCCCCTCTACATCCCGAAGATTCTGGACGCGCTGCGTACGAGCTCCTGCCAGATGGTCATCGGCTCGCGGTACGTCGATGGCGGGAAGGAGCATACGAGCTTTGCGCGCGGTCTGGGGATCCGCTTCTTCCGCCTGGTGCTGCGGCCGATCCTGGGCCGGGAGGTCCGCGATCCGACCTCCGGGTTCGTGGGCGTGAACCGCGAGGCGCTGCAAGTATTCAGCCGGAGCTTTCCGCTGGAGTATCCGGAGATCGAGACGCTGGTGGTATTGCAGCGCAAGGCGTTCCGGTTTGTCGAGGTGCCCTGCCGCATGCGGCGGCGGCTGGCGGGCAGAAGCACGATCACGGCGTTGAGATCGCTCTACTACATCGCTCACGTGCTGCTGGGGGTGTTCGTGAACGTGCTCAAGTACGAGCGGAAGCGCAAGAAGCAGTAGAGCGGACTGGTCGCACGGAGGCAACGATGGAGGGACTCTTAAACTTCCTGACGGGGCTGGCGGTGGTGCTGATCGCGATGGTGCTGTTCTCGGTGCGGCGATCGCACATCCGCGTCGAGTACTCGGTGAGCTGGCTGGGGGCGGCGCTGACTCTGCTGGTGGTTTCGCGCCTGCATCCGGTGCTGGTTCGCCTGGCGGCGCTGATGGGAATCGGCCAGCCGCCGCTGGCGCTGCTGACGCTGGTTGGCTGCCTGTTCCTGCTGGTGCTGTTTCGCCTGTCGGTGATCATCTCGGCGCTGAAGGACTCGAACATCGCGCTGGCGCAGAGGCTGGCGATTGTCGAGTATCACCTGCGGTCGCTTCATGAAGAAACCCAAACGCGCGGCTGAGAGGACGGGGAAGGGCGGAACTGGCGCCGCGGCGGCGTTCGAGCTTCGCCCCAGGCACTACGCCGCGGCGCTGGCAGCGGCGCTGCTGGCGGTGCTGGTGGCGTATGGGCCCGCCCTGCGCGGGCAGTTCGTCTTCGACGACGTGTACCTGCCCATGACGGCGCGAGAATTCGCCAACGCTCCGTTGCGTGATTGGGTGGTGGGAGTCCGGCCGCTCCTGATGTTCAGCTTCTGGGCGAATTACCGGCTCCACGAGCTCGATCCGCTGTCTTACCACCTGTTCAACGTGCTGTGCCACCTGGCGGCCAGCGTGCTCGTGTTCCTGGTGGCACGCCGGCTGCTGGCCTGGGCCGGCACGAGCGGGCTCGCGCGCGAGGCGCTGGCCGCGTTCGCGGGCGGGATCTTCCTGCTGCACCCGGTTCAGACTGAATCGGTCGCTTACGTGGCGAGCCGCTCGGAAGTCCTCAGCGTGTTGTTCTTCTATGCGGCGTTCGTCGTCTTCCTGTACCGGCGCTCGGACGCCATCTCGTGGCTGGCCGCGGCCGCGGTGCTCATCCTGTTCGGCGCGGCGGTGAGCACCAAGGAGCACACGGCGGTGTTGCCGGTGGTTCTGCTTGCGACCGACTACTACTGGAATCCGGGGTTCTCGCTCCAGGGTATCCGCCGCAATTGGCGCCTCTATGCGCTGCTGGCGGCCGGCGGGGCGATGGCAGCGAGGGTGATCCTGGGCGTGGTGAGGGGCGCCGACACCGCCGGGTTCGCCCTGAAGGACTTCACCTGGCTTCAGTACTTCTACACCCAGTGCAGGGTCATCTGGGTTTACATCCGCCTGTTCTTCGTGCCCTACGGCCAGACGTTGGATTACGATTTCGCGGTCTCGCGCAATGTGCTGGAGCACGGGGCGGTGTTCGGCCTGATCGGGCTGGCTGCGCTGGCAGCAGCGGCGATCTACTTCCGCCGCCGCTATCCGCTGGCCTCCTACGGCTACTTCGTGTTTCTGATCCTGCTTGCGCCGACCTCGTCGGTGCTGCCGATTGTCGACCCGATCGCCGAGCGGCGCATGTACCTGCCGATCCTGGGTCTGTTGCTGATCGCGCTGGAATTCCTGCGGCGCTGGAAGACGTCGCGCGGAACGCTCGCCGTGACGCTCGCGGGCTTTGTTCTGATGGCAGGCGTGCTGACGCACCAGCGCGCCCAGGTTTGGAGCAATGCGACGGCGCTGTGGGAGGATGCGGCCTCGAAGTCGCCCGGCAAGCAGAGGGTCCAAGAGCAGCTCGGTTTCGCGTACTATACCGAGGGCCGGTGCGGTCTGGCCCTGGAGCGTTACCAGGCCGCGGCCCGAGCGGCCCGGCCCGACTACCGTCTGCTGATAGAGTGGGCGGGCGCCTTCGAGTGCCTGAACCGGCTGGACGAGGCGCTGGAGAAACTCCGCGAGGCCGCCGCGTTCAGCAACAACGCGCATGTGAGCTCGGAGATCGGAAGGGTATACGTCAAGCAAGGCAAGCGCACCGAAGCACTCGCCGCGCTGGATGCCGCAGCCACGCTCGATCCGAGTTTCGAGCCCACTTTCCTCTATCGCGGCGTCCTCTATGCTAACTCGAACGAATGGGAGGCGGCTGCCGCCGAGTATCGCCGCGCCTTGAGCCTGGACCCCTCGGACCAGCAGGCGCGCGGCGGCCTGGCGGAGGCGGAGCGCCGCCTGAAAGGTCCTCGCTGAGGTGGCGATCCGCATCGGGGTCAACGCGCTGTACCTCATCCCCGGCGGCGTCGGGGGCACCGAGATCTACCTCCGTCACCTGCTGGCGGCGCTGGCCGGGATCGATGCGGAGAACGAGTACGTAGTGTTCACGAACCGCGAGACCGGAGCGGACCTAACGCCGGCGCAGCCGAATTTCCGGCAGGCGCCACAGAAGCTGCGCGCGTCATTCCGGCCCGCGCGCCTCCTCTGGGAGCAGACGCTGCTGCCGATCGCGGCCGCGCGGCTCCGGCTGGACGTGCTCTTCAATCCGGGCTTCACGGCTCCCGCCGTCTGCCCCTGTCCGGCGGTCACGGTGTTTCACGATCTCCAGCACGTGCGCCATCCGGAGTACTTCCGCTGGTTCGATCTGCCGTTCTGGCGGCTGTTCCTGTGGATCTCGGCGCACCGCTCGCGGCTCCTGGTGGCGGTTTCCCCGGCAACCTGCGCCGACCTGCTGCGCGTCTACCGCCTGGCGGAAGGGAAGGTGCGAGTGGTGCCATCGGGGGTGGACGAGCGTTTCTTCCAGGTGGGGCGCGAGCGCCGAGAGCGGCTTCCGATGCCCTACCTCCTGTGCGCCTCCACCCTGCATCCGCACAAGAATCTCGGGCCGCTGATCCGGGCCTTTTCCCAATGGAGGCGGGGCCACCCCGAGTTCCGGCTGATCATCACGGGCGTACGGGGGTTTCACACCGCCGCGATCGAGGCCCTCATTGCGGAACTCGGTTTGGGAGAAACCGTCCGCCTGGCGGGTTGGGTGCCCCGTGAAGAACTGTACGAGCTGTTCCGCGACGCCTGCGCGTTCGTCTACCCTTCCACCTTCGAGGGCTTCGGACTGCCGTTGCTGGAGGCGCTCGCCGCGGGCCTCCCCACAGCCTGCTCGGCGATCGAGCCGCTGGCCTGGCTGGCCGCCGACGCGGCGCTGAAGTTCGATCCGTTCGACCCGCAAGCCATCCTGGAAGCGCTGGAGAGCGTGGTGGGCGATGCAGCGCTTCGCGCGCGCCTGTCGGAGGCAGGGCCGGCGCGGGCCGCCGAATTCTCCTGGCGGAACACGGCTCAGGCCACGCTGGAGGTCTTGCGCGAGGCGGCCTCGGTGAAGGCAATGGTACACTTACCATGAAATACGGGGCGCCTAGGAGCCCGGCACAGGCTGAATGCCTGTGCCACGATGCAGAATCAATGGTTCGCAAGAGCCCGTGGCACTGACTTCATCGGGCCGGTGGTCGCGGAACTGGTGCGAATCGGAGGATTGCGTGAGCGCAGTGACAGAAAAGACTCCGTTGGCAGACCGCATCTCCCTCAAGGAGAAGATTGGGTACTCCCTTGGGGACTCGGCCTCGAACCTGTATTGGAAGACCTTTGAATTCTTCCTTATCATCTTCTACACCGACGTTTTCGGCATCTCCGCCGCCGCCGTTGGCACGATGCTACTGGTCACGCGCATCGCCGATGCGGTCGCGGACCCGGTCATGGGAGCCATCGCCGACCGGACCAAGACACGCTGGGGTCATTTCCGTCCCTATGTCCTGTGGTTCGCGCTCCCGCTCGCCGTGGCGGGCGTGCTCACCTTCACGACCCCGAACCTCGGTGGCGGCGCCAAGCTGGTCTACGCCTATGTCACGTACTGCTTGCTGATGTTCCTGTACACGGCGGTGAACATCCCCTACACGGCGCTCATGGGCGTGATGACGCCGAACTCGGTCGAGCGCACCTCCATCTCTTCGATCCGCTTCATCGGCGCCTTCACCGCCGGGGTGTTTGTCCAGTACTTCACCCTGAGATTCGTCACGTTCTTCGGCCACGGCGACGATGCGCGCGGCTGGCAGCTCACCATGGTGCTGTACGGCGTCCTCGCCATCATCATGCTCGCGCTGTGTTTCGCCAGCACCCGCGAGCGTGTCGTCCCGCCCCCGCAGCAGGACTCGGACCTCAAGCGCGACCTGCGCGACCTGACCGGCAGCCGGCCGTGGCTGGTCCTGGTCGGCGTGCTGCTCCTGATCCTGGCGGCGTTCGTCATCAAAGGTTCCGCCTCGGCTTACTACTTCAAGTACTTCGTCAAGCGCGAAGACCTCCTGGGCCTGTTCCTGGTGTCGAACGGTCTGGCGTTCCTGGCGGCTGTCTCGATCACGTCGCCCCTGGCAAAGCGGTTTGGCAAGAAGCCCCTCTTCATGATGGCGATCGGAATCGGGGCCCTGGTGATCGCGGGCTTCTGGTTCGCGGGGCCGCAGGACATCTGGCTTATGTTTGGGCTGCAAATCGTTTCCAGCTTCGTGATTGGGTTCAACTCGCCGCTGGTCTTCGCCATGTTCGCCGACGCGGCCGACGACGCGGAATGGCGGACCGGCCGCCGCAGCACAGGGCTGGTCTTCGCCTCGGCCATATTCAGCACCAAGATCGGCGTGGCGATCGGCGCGTGGATGTTCGGTCTCATCCTCGCTTACGTCGGCTACGTCGCCAACGTGCCCCAGACCGCCCGCTCGCTCCAGGGGATCGTGGTGTCGATGAGCTGGGTTCCCTGCGCGCTGATGATCCTCGCTACCGCCCTCATGCAGCTCTATCCGCTCGACGAGGCTCTGATGGTGAAGATCGAGGCGGATCTCAAGACGCGCCGTGGAGAGATCGAGCCAGGCGCCTGAAGGAGATTCCCGATATGAAAACAACCTTGCTGTGGGCTTGCGCCTTTGTGACCGTGGCGCTCGGGGCAATCTGTTGGGGCGCCGGGCCGGCTGCTACTATCGATCTGACCGTGCAGAAATGGCACGGCAATGCCATCTGCTACTCCGGCTACCGCGCCGGTCAGAACCCCCAACTGAACCGGTTCCCCACGCAGGCACAGATTTTGGAGGATTTCAGGATCCTGGAAAGGAACTGGAAGCTCATCCGTCTCTATGGGTCGGACCAGCACTCCCAGGATGCCCTGGAGGTCATCCGGCGGGAGAAAATCGGTCTCAAGGCGATGCTCGGCATCTGGCTCGACGGCAGGCCCGGCCGCGAGGGCGAGAACGCCGCACAGATTGCGACTGGGATTCGCCTGGCCAACGCGTATAAGGACGTCGTGCTGGCGGTCAGCGTTGGCAACGAGATTCTGGTGTCCTGGTCGGACCACAAGTTGACGGAAGAGAGAATGATCGAGTACGTCGAGCAGGTCCGGAAGGCGGTGAGCTGCCCGGTCACGGTTGCCGACGACGTGCTCTACTGGCGCCAGCCGGAGGCGAAACTGGCCAGCGCCGTGGATTTCATCACCATGCACGCGTACCCCATGTGGGGCCGCGAGGACATCGGTACGGCCATTCCATCGACGATCCGGCACTACGAGAGCGTGCGCAAGGCCCATCCGGGGAAGACGATCGTCCTCGGCGAGGCCGGATGGGCCTCCTACACCGAGGGGAAACAAAACGCCCCGCGGGCCGGCGACGAGACGAAGCAGAAGCGCTACGACGAGGAACTTACAGCCTGGGGGAAGGCCAACAACGTGACGGTCTTCTGGTTTGAGGCTTTCGACGAGCCCTGGAAGGGGAGCGGCACGGAAGGCCACTGGGGTCTGTTCTCGGAGGGCCGGAAAGCCAAGCTGGCCATGCAGACGCTCTATCCAGACCTGATGCCGGTGGGGCCGACCTCTCCGGGCTACGATCGGCCGCCCGCTCCCGCAGCGAAGGACGGCCCATGATCGACCGAACGGCTTTCGTCGCGGAAGCGGCGTGGAAGAGCCGCCGGCGCCAGGTGGAAGGCGGCTTGATCGAGATCGGCGGCGAACGTTTCTATCGCATCGTCCACTATGACGCGATGCCGCCGTTCCTGATGAGCCTGGTCAGCGACTCGGATCATTGGATGTTCGTCTCGAGCACCGGCGCCCTCACCGCCGGCCGCCGCGATCCCGACCGCGCCCTGTTCCCTTATTGCACCGACGACCGCATCCACGACAGCCAGGACCAGACCGGCGGCAAGACGATCCTCCGGGTCGCGCGCGGCGGGCGGACCTCGCTGTGGGAGCCCTTTTCGCAGCGCTACGAGGGCCTGTACCGCGTCACGCGGAGCCTGTCGAAGAGCGTCTACGGCAACAAGCTCGTCTTCGAGGAGGTCAACCACGACCTGTCGCTGTCCTTTTCCTGCGCGTGGATGACCAGCGAGCATTTCGGCTTCATCCGGCGTTCGGCTTTGGTCAACCTGGATGCGGAGCCCGTTGAGGCCGATCTTCTGGACGGCATCCAGAACCTGATGCCGCACGGCCTGACACGCCGGTTCCAGATGGAGTACAGCACGCTGGCGGACGGATACAAGGAGAATGAACTGGAGCCTGAGACGGGCTTGGGCCTTTTCAAGCTCAGCTCCGTTCCGGCCGACCGGCCCGAGCCCAGCGAGGCGCTCCGCGCGACCACGGTCTGGTGCGAGGGCATCGAGACCCCCACGCGGCTCCTCTGCTCCGCGCAGATGGACCGCTTCCGGCAAGGGGACCCGGTAGAGCAGGAGACGCTCATCCGTGGAAGGCGCGGGGCGTACCTCGTCAGCTCCCGGCTGGCGCTACCCGCGGGCGGCCGCCAGGAGTGGGAGATGGTGGCGGACGTCGATCAGGATGCCGCCGCAGTGGCGGCCGTGGTGCGGCTGCTCAAGACGGGTGAGAAGCTGCGCGCCCGGATCGACGAGGACATCGAGCGCGGCACGCGCAACCTGGTTCGCATCGTGGCCGGCGCCGACGGCCTCCAACTCACCGGTGACGATCTCAGTTCCTACCGGCACTTCTCGAACGCCCTCTTCAACACCATGCGCGGCGGCATTCCCGGCTGCGGCTACTGGATTTCCCGCTCCGACTTCACGGCATTCATCGCCCAAGCCAACCGGGCGGTGTCCGAGAGGCGGGCTGCCTTCCTCGACGCGCTGCCGGAAACGCTCCTTCACGGCCGTCTCCTGGCGCTGGCGCGCGACGAAGAGGACCCGGATCTCGAGCGCCTGGCGCACGAATACCTGCCGCTGACCTTCAGCCGCCGTCACGGCGATCCCAGCCGTCCTTGGAACATCTTCGCCATCGAAGTGAAGGGCGAGCACGGGGAGCCGATTTTCAATTACCAAGGCAACTGGCGGGACATTTTCCAGAACTGGGAGGCGCTGGCGCTCTCGTTCCCGGGTTACGTCGAGAGCATGATCTTCAAGTTCGCCGGCGCCTCGACCGCGGACGGCTACAACCCTTACCGGATCATGCGCGACGGCTTCGACTGGGAGGTGCTCGATCCGCACGACGCGTGGTCCTTCATCGGCTACTGGGGCGATCACCAGGTGGTCTACCTGTTGAAGCTGCTCGAGGTCTCGGCGCGCTACCATCCCGGCGCGATCCCCAGCCTTTTGACACGCCGGGTCTTCACCTACGCCAACGTTCCCTACCGCGTCAAGCCGTACACCGCGCTGATCGAGGACCCGCACAACACCATCGAATTCGACGCCGCTAGCGACCGCGAGATCCGCGAGCGCGCGGCCGCGATGGGAGCGGACGGCAAGTCCTTGCTTGGCGCGGACGGCGCACCCTGCCGCGCGAATCTGGCCGAAAAGCTGGTGGTGCTGTTGCTGGCCAGGCTTTTCAACTACATTCCCGGGGCCGGTCTCTGGATGAACACGCAGCGGCCGGAGTGGAACGACGCCAACAACGCGCTGGTGGGCTACGGCGTGTCCATGGTGACACTCTGCTACCTGCGCCGCTTCCTGTCCTTCTGCCGGGGCGTGTTCGCCACCGCCGGGACGCCCACGATCGAATTCTCTTCGGAAGTCGCGGAAGCCTTCCGCCGCGTGCTCGAGGCGCTGGAGCGGCACCTCCCCCTGCTCGACGGCCCGATTTCGGGCCGGGACCGCAAGGCGGTCCTGGATGCCCTGGGCAGCGCGGGCAGCAACTACCGGGCCCGGCTTTACGCCCAGGGGTTTTCGGGGGATCGGTCGCCGCTCAGCGTCGCGGAACTGAGCGCCTTCTGCGAGGCGGCGCTGCGGCACATCGACCACTCGATTCGCGCCAACCGGCGGGACGACGGCCTGTATCACACTTATAACCTCATGAAAGTGGACGGCGGCCGGATCGTGATTCGCCGCCTGTACGAGATGCTCGAAGGCCAGGTCGCGGCGCTGAGCTCCGGCGCGCTCTCCGCCCCCGAATCGGCCGCGCTGCTGGATGCCCTGCGGAGCAGCCGCCTCTACCGCGCCGACCAGAACAGCTACATCCTCTATCCCGACCGCAAGCTGCCTGGGTTTTTCGAGAAAAACAACCTCCCTGCGGCGGCCATCGCGGAATCGAAGCTGCTGGCCGCGATGATCGAGTGCGGCGACCGGCGCATCGTGGTTCAGGACGTCAACGGCGTGGCTCACTTCAACGCGGCCTTCCGGAACGCTACGCCGCTCAAGCAGGCGCTGGCGGCGCTGAAGGACACCCAGTACCGCGATCTGGCGGAGCAGGAGAGCGCGCGAATCCTCGGGCTGTACGAGGAGGTGTTCGATCACCAGTCCTTCACTGGCCGCTCCGGCACGTTCTACAAGTACGAGGGGCTGGGCTGCATTTACTGGCACATGGTTTCGAAGCTGCTGCTGGCGGTTCAGGAGGCGCTGGACCGGGCCGCGTGCGCGGGTGAGGACGCAGCGGTGATCGATCGCCTCCAGCGCCACTATCGCGAAATTCGCGAGGGCATCGGCGTTCACAAGCCGCCGGAGGCGTATGGCGCCATGCCCATCGATCCGTACTCCCACACGCCCGGTTTTGCGGGAGTCCAGCAGCCGGGCATGACCGGTCAGGTGAAAGAGGATCTCATTTCGCGGCTCGGAGAGATGGGCGTCGCCGTCGAAGACGGACACCTGAGGTTCCGTCCTCACCTGCTGAGCCGCGGCGAGTTTCTGGCGGACTCCCGGACGTTCCGCTTTTATGACCTCGACGGGCAGGAGCGCACCATCGAACTCCAGCCGGGCACGCTGGCGTTCACCACTTGCCAGACGCCCGTGGTGGCCCACCATTCGGGGCCGCCGCGAATCGAGGTAACCCGCGCGGACGGCTCCCGC
Source organism: Bryobacteraceae bacterium (assembly GCA_050008465.1). GTDB lineage: Bacteria > Acidobacteriota > Terriglobia > Bryobacterales > Bryobacteraceae > Fen-330. The sequence continues at coordinate 12,707 of JBEKMO010000071.1, read as the reverse complement.
CAGACGGTCCAGGGCCTCGACCTCGACGCCGAGACCAGCTCCGCCGTTTTCGAGCGGACGGGAGCGGTCCGCCGTCTGGACGTCTTCTTCGGCTTTGTCGGGGACTGGACGGAACGCTTCCACCAGGATCCGCACGGAGGTATGCGTCGATGACGACCCTGTTTCGAAGACTTTGCCTTGTCACAGCCCTGCTGGTGGCCGGCGCCCTGCTGCCGCTCCTGGCGTTTGGCGTCTACGCATGGAAAAGGAGCGTGCCAGGGTGGGCTGAGAAAGTGGTGATCGCGGCGTTTCACATCGTGTACCACCACCGCCAGACCTTCAATGACACGCACTGGTTGGGCACGGAGGTCCAGAAGACCCCGCTGGATCTCTGGGTGTATCAGGAGCTGATTCACGAGCTGCGTCCGGACCTGATCATCGAAACCGGAACTTACAAGGGCGGGTCCGCACTGTTCATGGCGTCGATTTGCGACCTGGAGAACCACGGGCAGGTCGCGACGGTGGACATTGAGGAGTATCCCGGCCTTCCGCAGCACAGCCGGATCCGATATCTGCGGGGCTCGTCCACCTCGCCGGGCGTCATCGAGCAGTTCAAGGCGCTGGCCTCCGGCCAGCGCACGGTCCTGGTAGCGTTGGATTCCGACCACGCCAAACAGCATGTTCTCAACGAGTTGCGTCTCTACAGCGGGCTGGTGACGAAGGGCAGCTATCTGATCGTCGAAGACACTCACTTCAACGGGCATCCCATACTGCCGCACTTCGGGCCCGGTCCCCGCGAAGCGGTCGAGGAATTCCTGAAGGAGAATCGGGATTTTGTGGCGGACCGGGGACGAGAAAAGTACCTGCTCACGTTCAACGCCGGAGGCTATCTGCGGAGGGTGAGGTAGGTCAGCCGGTCAGCTTCTTCAGGAACCCCGAGAGAATCGAGCGTTTCTCCCCCGCTCGCTGGCCGCCGGTCAGGTGCTGCGCCAGCCTGGCAACTCCCTTCCCGAAACGGCTTCCCGAAGGAACGGGCTTGCCTTCCATCAGGGAGTGCTGAATGGCCTCGTAGTCGCTGGGAAGAGTCTCGAAGACTCCGGACCGGAGAGCGGTCTCGATGCCCTCGCGGCGGAGCCCGACCTCCTCGAAGTAGCGGTTGATGACGAGGCGTGTTTTGGAGCAGTCGGTGCCGTTTCTTCGCAGGTAGGTTTGGGCGCGCAGCACTGCGTGAAGGGCAGCCAATTCGTTGGTGGTGACCAGTAGCAGGTCGTCGCACATCCTGGCCAGGGAGAGGTTCCAATCCCCATAGGCGCCGCTGGTATCCAGCACCACCGCGTCATAAGCCCGGCGCGAATAGTTGAGGATGGGCGCCGGGTCGGTGACATCGCCGATTCCGTCCACCGGGTTCTCCGGAGACAGGAGCACATCCACGTCCTGACAGGGGATCACCAATGCCTTCCAAACGTCCGCCTCGAGGCTGCCGGCGTGCGCCAAGGCATCGACGAAGCTGTAGCTGGACTTGAGCTTGAGCAAAAAGGCTAGGGTGCCGGTGAGGCCGTCCATATCCGCCAGCAGGATTCTGCCGCCACCCTGGCGTTTGAGGGCGTAGGCCAGGTGGCAGGCCACGGTTGTGGCCCCGCAAGCGCCTTTGGCCGGCATGACGCAGTAGACCCGGGTGCGGCTTTCGGGTTCGGCGGCGCGTGAGGGATGGAACCGGGACACTTTGGCGAGCGCCGCGCGGAACTGGTCCGCGGTGAACGGCTGGATCAGAAACTCGCTGGCGCCCTGGCGCAAACACCGCAGGATGAGGTCCGGGTCGTTGGAGCGCAGCAGAGCGAACACCGGCACCTCCGGGCAGGAAGAGGCGAGAATGGACATCGCGGCGAAGGCGGTCCCCTGATCGGAGGCGACGTCCAGAAAGCAGAGGAGCATGCCGGAGGCCGCGAATTCGGCCAAGGTCGCGCGGCTGGGGTAGGTTTCGAACACCGTCAGAGCGGTGAGAGGCAGTTCGGTCGCGAGCAGGCGCCTCAGTCCGCCGACCATCCGGGGGTCCGGCGACACCAGCAGGGCGCGGGAAGGATCGCCGAGGCGCGAGTCGAGCATAACCGGCGCGGCACGCGGGCCGCTCCATTCAATAGATCGGCCGCCGCTCAGGAATTGTGAGACTATCGTCACCCTAAGAAGACTAAAGCTGTGTGAGGGATAGGACGGCTATTGCGAGGAACACCGGAGTTCGTGGAGCTGGAGTCCGATCCGATGCGGAAAAGCGTAGCAGTTTGTGAGACTCAGCCGGTGACGGCGGAGGGGTTGCGCGGCGTGCTGGGGGCCAGTCCCGACCTGGAGTTCCTCCGCGCCTCCGACTCGACCTTGAGCGCCCTGGAGATCGTTCACCTGTTCCGGCCGGCCTTGTTGATCCTGGACAAGGCGTTTGGCACCCAGGCGGTGCTGGATGTGCTGGCGGAACTGAAAACTATGGATCATCCTGTGGCGGCCGTGGTTTGGGGCGTGTCGATCACGGAGGCTGAGGCGCTCCGCTTTGTTCAGGCCGGGGCCAGAGGGATTATCCGGAAATCGGCCGACGTCGAAACGCTCCTGGTCTGCCTGCGCTCGGTAGCCTCCGGCGCAACATGGATGGAAAGGGCCATGTTCCACGAGCAGCATTTGGCGCAGCGCGACTCGCGGACCGGCCTGACGCAGCGGGAGCGGCAGGTGATGGAGTTGGTCGGGCAGGGCCTGAAGAACCGCGAGGTGGCCAGGGAACTGGGGATCCGCCCCGGGACGGTCAAGGTCCACCTGAAACACATCTTCGAGAAGACGGGAGTTCAGGGGCGTTACAGTCTGGCGCTGGCGGGCTTGACTGCCGCTGCCGAGTCCAGCCGCAGCCTGGCGATGAGCCACGCCGGGTAAGGGGTTTTCTCCGCTCGGTTTCCCCGTTCTGTTATCCTGAGTGGCGTGTCGGTGCGCGCGAGAACAGCCCTGCTGGCCGGCTGCGTTTCCCTGGGGTTGGCGCAGACCCCGCCTCTGGTCGAGATCCTGGCCGGGGAGCTGGACCGGAACTTCCGCATCCTGAAGGAGAAGGCCGATCCGGCGCCCTACTACATGGCGTATGAGGTGACCGAAAACGAGTACTCTGCTGTTTCGGCCACGCTGGGCGCGCTGAAATCGGCCCGCAGCGAGCGCGGCCGGCGTCTGGACATCACGGTACGGGTGGGCAGTCCAAAGCTTGACAATTACCACCGCATTCCGGGCGAGAGCGTGCAGTTCACCTCGGGCGTTGAGCTGGCGATCGAAGACAGCCCCGTCGCGATCCAGCGCCGGATCTGGATCGAGACGGACCGGTTGTACCGCCTGGCCGCCGGGCGGCTGATCAAGGTACGGGAGAACCGCCAGATGAAGGTGGCCGAAGAGGACGCCTCCGACGACTTCGCGCCGGAGGCCCCGGCGGTGTACTCGGAACCGGTGGGCCGGCTGAGTTTTCAGGCCGAGGACGGGGCGGCGCGGGTTCGGAAGTGGTCGGCCGCGTTTGCGGAGTATCCGCGAGTGCTGACCTCGCTTGCGACGCTCGCGGCCCAGCGCGAGACTCGGTATTTTGTCGACAGTCAGGGTGCGCGCATCCAGCACGGCCGCGGCTACGCCAGCATCTCGCTGTCCGCGCGGACGAAAGCCGCCGACGGCATGGACCTGGCTTCGAGCGAGAGCTTCGAGGCCCAGGAGGCCGCCGGCCTGCCGAAGGACGAGGTCATTCTGGAGGCGGTTGGCCGGGTGTCCAAGGACGTGACCGCGATGCTGCGCGCGCCGCTCGTCGAGCCATTCGTGGGCCCGGCGATCCTGTCCGGGCGCGCCGCCGCGGTGCTGTTTCATGAAATCTTCGGGCACCGCATGGAAGGGCACCGGCAGAAGGACGAGACCGAAGGCCAGACCTTCGCCAAGAGCATGGGGACGCCCGTGTTGCCGGGTTTTCTCTCGGTGGTTTTCGATCCCACGCGGCGGGAATACCAGGGCGTCTCCCTGAACGGTTTCTACGAGTACGACGACGAGGGAGTGAAGGCGCAGCCGGTCACGGTCGTGGACCGGGGCATCCTGAAGGCCTTCCTGATGTCGCGATCGCCGATTCGGGGGTTCAGCCGCTCGAACGGTCACGGGCGGCGCGCGCCGGGCTTCGAGGTGGTTTCCCGGCAGTCGAACCTGTTGGTCGAGTCCGCCGAGAAGGTCTCCGAGGCCCGCTTGCGGGAGATGCTGATCGCCGAGATCAAGCGCCAGAACAAACCGTATGGCCTGTACTTCCGGCAGGTGACCGGCGGGTTCACTAGTACCAGCCGGCGTGGCATCGAAGCCTTCAAGGTGATCCCGATCGTGGTCTATCGCGTGTACCCCGATGGCCGCCCGGACGAACTGGTGCGCGGCGCGGACATCGTCGGTACGCCGCTGGCGAGCTTCTCGAAGATTCTGGCCACCTCGGACCGCGCGGAGGTCTTCAACGGGTACTGCGGGGCCGAGTCCGGCAACGTCCCGGTCGCGGCGGTTTCCCCGGCCATTCTGGTCTCCGAGATCGAGATCCAGAAGAAGGAGAAGTCGCAGGACCGCCCGCCGTTCCTGCCGCCGCCGACGATGGGAGGGCTGCAGTGAGGCGGCGTCTGCGCTGGGTGGCCTTGCTGCTGGCGTTGCCGGCGCTGGCCCAGGACGACGTGATCCTCCGCGCGATGCAGGACGAGTTGCAGCGGTCGCGGGCGTTGCGCGCGGTCAACCCCGAGCAGCCGTACTACATCGAGTATGCGCTGCATGACGGAGAAAGCGTCTCGGGGTCGGCCACGCTCGGCGCGCTGCTTCGCTCGCACCGCGTCCGCTACCGCTTGCCTCGCATCCAGGTGCGCGTGGGCGACTACACCTTCGACAACACCAACTACGTTGGCTCCGACTTTTACTCCGGCACGCGCTACGATGTCGAGCAGTTCCCGCTGGATGCTTCCTACCCGGTGCTGCGGCAGCACCTGTGGCTGGCCACCGACACGGCTTACAAGGCGGCGGTGGAAGCGTACTCGCGGAAGCGCGCCGCCCTGGAGAACGTGACCTTGAGCGAGCAGTGGCCGGATTTCGCCAAGGCGGCGCCGCTTGAGCGCATGGAGAATGTCCGTCCGAACGGGCCGGACCAGGCCGCGTGGCTGGCACGGCTGCGGAGGCTGTCCGCGGCGTTCCTGGATTACCCCGGCGTAATTGCGTCGGAGGTGGATTACGAGTCCGGCCAGGGCATGCTGTACCTGGTGACTTCGGAGGGAACCCGGATCCGTACCCCGGAAAACATGATGGCGGTGCGCGCCCGCGCCAGCGCCCAAGCGCCCGACGGGATGCTGCTGCGCGACGCCATCGTGTTCCAGTCGCTGGATCCCCTCCGCTTGCCGCCCGAGGCTGAGATGGAACGCGGCCTGCGCCAAGTGGCGGAAAACCTGACCGCGCTGGCCCAGGCGCGGGTTGGCGAGCCGTACTCCGGGCCGGTGCTGTTCGAGGGGATCGCGGGTGCGCAACTGCTTGCCGAGGTGCTGGGCAAGAACCTGGCCGTGCCGCGACGGCCGGTAACGCCGCCGGGCCGTTCGTTCCCGTTCCCCTCCAGCGAGCTGGAAGGGCGGCTCGGCGTGCGCATCCTGCCGGAGTGGGTGGACGTAGTGGACGACCCGACGCAGAAGGAATGGCGCGGCCGGCCGCTGTTCGGGTATTACGCGGTGGATTTGGAAGGCGTGATGCCGCGGCCGCTGGCCCTGGTCGAGAAAGGGGTCCTCAAGAATTTCCTGCTGACGCGGCAGCCGGTGAAGGGCTTTGAGACCTCCAACGGTCGCGCTCGCCTGCCCGGGAGCTTCGGCGCAAAAGCGGCGGGCTTCGGGAACCTGTTCGTGCGCGCGGCGGAGGCCGTGCCCCTCCCGGAGCTCAAGAAGAAGCTGATCGGCCTCTGCCGCGAGCGCAACAAACCTTACGGGATGATCGTGCGGAAGATGGATTTCCCCTCCTCGGCGTCCTTCGACGAGGCGCGCCGGATGCTTGCCGGGATGGCGCAATCCGGCGGGAGCGCGCGCCCGGTCAGTCTGCCCATTCTGGTGTACCGCGTGTACGCCGACGGGCGCGAGGAACTGGTCCGCGGATTGCGCTTCCGCGGCTTGACCACGCGGTCGCTCAAGGACATTCTGGCCGCCTCGGAAGAAACGCAGGTCTTCGATTTCCTGGACAATGTCGCGCCGTTCGCGCTGATGGATGGCGCCGCATTCGCGGCGGAGACCTCGATCATCGCGCCGTCGATCCTGGTGGACGATCTGGAGCTGGATAAGGCGCGGGAGGAGCTGCCCAGACCGCCGATCGTGCCGCCGCCGGCCCTGAAGAACTGACATGGGGATTCTCAGTCGCGCCATCTTCGCTGAGATCGTTTCCGGCGCCTTTCTGGGCACGGTGCTGTTCACCTTCGTGCTGTTCTTACAGAGCGCGGGCCGGAGCTTCGAGCTGCTGGTGCGCAGCTCGGCGGGCGGGGAAACGGTCGGCTACCTGTTCGCGCTGATTCTACCGTCTACGCTGACGTACACTCTTCCGGTCGGCGCGTTGGTCGGCATTCTGATCGGGCTGAGCCGCATGTCGAGCGACGGCGAGATCATCGGCATGCGCGCCGCCGGGGTTCCGAGTCGCCGGGTGATCGCGCCGGTGCTGACTTTCGCGGTTCTGGCGATGGCGGCGACGGCGGCCTGCTCGCTGTGGCTGACGCCGTGGTCCATCCGGGAGACCTACCGGATACTGAACCGGCTGGCGGCCGAGGAACTGACCGCCGAGATTCAGCCGCGTGTGTTCCAGGAACAGTTTCCCAATACGATTCTGTACGTAGGCGACGTGATCCCCGGCCCGGTGGAGAAATGGCGCAACGTGTTCCTGGCGGACCTGCGGGAGGGGCCGGAACGCCCCGGCGGCTCGGGCGAACAATCCAGCGGTGGGCCGCCCATCACGCTGGCGCGCGAGGCCATCGCCGCGCCGGACCTGAAGAACAACCGCATTCAGCTTCACATGCTCGACAGCAGCACGCATGAAGCCGGCGAGCAGGACAAATATTACAGCACCAGCAGCCCGCTGCGCGACCAGGCGCTGCAAGCATCGCGGCCCAACGAAGTGCGCACCGCCCGCCCGTTCAGCGAGATGGATACCGGCCCGTTGTACCGGGAGGCGCGCCGCTCGGGCGAGGCCGCGATCGAGCTTCACCGGCGCCTGGCTCTTCCGTTCGCCTGCGTGCTGTTGGCGCTGGTGGGGATCCCGCTGGGCGTATCGGCGCGCAAGGCCGGTAAGTCCACCGCCTTTGTCATCAGCGTCTTTCTGGCTTTCCTGTACTACATGGGGTTCATCAGCCTGATCAGCCTGGCCCGGCAGGGAACGGTTCCGGCAGGGCCCGCGGTGTGGACTCCGAATGTGGTGTTCGCGCTGGCCGGGCTGGCGCTGATGGTGAGGCTGGAGCGGCCCGGCGACCGCGACATCATCGCCACGGTCGGCGCGCGGTTCCAGTCCTTGTGGCGGCGCCTGCGCCGCCTGACGCCCGCGCCCACGGCGGCCAACGGGCGCAGGTTCGGCCGCATACCGCTGCTGCCGCTGATCCTGGACACCTATATCCTCTCCACTTTCCTGTTCTACTTCGCGTTGCTGCTGGCGAGCTTCGTGCTGATGACGCACGTGTACACGTTTTTCGAGCTGCTGGGCGACATCATCCACAACAAGATTCCGCTCGGCCGGGTGTTCACGTACCTGTTCTTCCTGACGCCGAAACTGGTCTACGACTCGACGCCGATCAGCGTGCTGGTGGCGGTGCTGGTCACCTTTGGTGTGATGTCGAAGCACAACGAGGTGACGGCATTCAAGGCCAGCGGCGTCAGCCTGTACCGGCTGTCGCTGCCCGTTCTCCTGGCGAGCCTGTGTTTCAGCGGGGCGCTGTTCGCCATGGATTTCTACCGCGTGTTGCCGGAAGCCAACCGCCGCCAGGAAGCCCTGCGCAACGAGATCAAGGGCCGCCCGCCGCAGAGCTACCTCCGCCCGGACCGCAAGTGGATCTACGGCCAGGGGCCGCGCATTTACTACTACAAATACTTCGACCCCACCCAGAAGGTGATGGTCGGCGTGAGCGCCTTCGAGCTGGACGAGAAATCGTTCCGGCTGACCAGGCACATCTCCGCGGCGCGCGCCTCGTGGTCGCAGGCGTTGAAGACCTGGGTCTTCGAGAACGGCTGGATGCGCGACCTGCGAGCGGGGCAGCAAGCGCAATACCAGGTCTTTCAGGCCACCACGTTTCCCGAACTGGACGAGCCGCCGGGATATTTTCTCAAGGAAGTGATCCAGGACAAGCAAATGAACTTCACGCAGCTCCGGGACTATATCCAGGAGCTGCGCCAGAGCGGGTTCGATACCGTGCACCTGCGCGTGCAGCTCCAGAAGAAGCTGGCCGTGCCGCTGTTCGCTTTCATCATGGCGCTGATCTCGGTGCCCTTCGCCTTCCTCACCGGCAGCAAGGGCGCGCTGGCGGGGGTGGGCGTGAGCCTGGGGATCGCGGTGGCCTACTGGGCGGTGGGGCAGACCTTCGAGCAGTTCGGCAACGTGAACCAGTTGCCGGCGGGGCTGGCGGCCTGGTCGCCGGACGCGGTGTTCGCGCTGGCGGCGCTGTATCTGATGGCGCGCATGCGCACGTGACCCCCTCCTTTGCGCCGTGAGATTCCCTCACCCTGTTGCGCCACCAAGTCAGGGGGAGTAGAATGGCCGCACGATGACCGGACTTGCAGAGGCCAAAGTCCTAGACGAGGGAGACAAGCGCCAGTTCGCGCACTCCATCACGATCCGTCCCCCGGCCGTAGTTGCACTCGGGTTGGCGGTTCCGGCCATGCTCTTTGGACACGACGCGCGGATCGCGTGCGTCACATCCCGATTTGGAGTGAACCGATGATCAAACTATGTTCCTTTCGATGGGTTTCATGTGCTCTCCTTTTTGCGGCCGCTGTTGCGGGCTCCGTGTGGGGCCAAACGGTCAATCTTCAGAAGAAACGTTCCCTGCCCGACTTCGACAGCCGTCTCCAGGCGGCCTCTTTGGAGGCGCCGGCGGTCGTCCGGCAGAACCTGGCCAAGGAGATTGTCGCCCGGCGGATTGCAGATGTTGAGTCTTTCGTGGTTTCGGAGCAGGTCGCCCGGCCGGGCACCCGCATTGTGGTGAGCCGGCAGGGCCTGCCCCAGTTATACCTGCGCGACGGCCATGCTCTGAGCGCTCCCTCGACGCGGGAGCCGGAGGAGATCGCCAAGGCCTTTCTCCGGGAGCACGCGGCGGTGTTTCCGTTCGCCCCCGGCGAAGTGGACCAACTGAGCCTCACGGTGAAGGATGTCACCCAGGATGCTACCTACTTGGCGTTCATGCAGACGCTGGATGGGGTCCCCGTATTCGAGGGCCAGATCAAGTTCACGCTGAGCGCGGCCGGGGAAGTGATCCAGGTCGGCTGCGGCGACGTGATGCCCGGACTCAACCTGTCTACAAAACCGGCGCTGAGCCCGGACGAGGCCGCGGAGAAGGCCGGCGCCTCGGTAGGCGGGAAGGGAACACTCTCGCGCGCGCCGGAGCTTGTGATTTTCCCGCTGGACGCATCCACGGCCCGGCTGGCTTGGCGTGTTTTCATGGACGTCGATCCCGACGGCTCACACGAAATCCTGGTCGACGCGGAGGACGGCAGGTTGCTGTACCGGCACAGCCTCCAAGTCTTCGACGGCGCCCAGTGCGCGCAGGGCCAAACTCCGGGTGCCTGCGTCTGGACCAAGTCCCCGATGCAAAGCGCGCGCGCGTGGGTACCGTTTCCGGCCGGATGGATTCCCGTCGGCGGTTCAGTGACCACCGGCAACAACGCAGACGCTTACCTGGACGCCGACGGCAACGACAGTCCCGACAATGTGAACACCGCTGGAATGCAGATCGGCCGGGCTTACAGCCCCACCCAGGCATTCAACTTCACTTTCGGCGACGGGACGCTTGGGTTGGATCCCAGAAATTACCAGGCCGCCGCCGTGACCAACCTCTTCTACTTTCTCAACATGGCGCACGATCATTACTACGGCCTGGGTTTCACCGAGGCGGCCGGCAATTTCCAGACGGACAATTTCGGCCGGGGAGGGGTAGGGAACGACGCCGTGCTGGGGGAGGCCCAATACGGAGGGTTCACCGACAACTCGAGCTTCAGCCCGAAGCCGGATGGCACGGCGCCGCGCCTTAGCATGGGCTTGTATACGCGCAGCACCAGCTCTCATACCGACGATCTGGATGCCGACTACGCCGGCCAGACGGCGTTTCACGAGTACGGCCACGGCGTGAGCAACCGCCTGGTGGGAGCCCGAGTCAACATGAGCTGTCTGTACCAGGTCCAATCCGGGGCCATGGGAGAAGGGTGGTCGGACTACTTCGCCATCAGCTATTACAACGATCCGGTCTATGGCTACTACCAGACCCAGAACGCGACTCACGGTCTCCGGCGGCAGAGCTACGAAGGCTACACGTTCACCTATGAAGATATCGGCAACGGCGCCAATGGGTATGAGGTGCACGATGACGGCGAGATCTGGGCCGCCACCCTGTGGGACCTGCGCAAATCCCTGGGCCAAGCGGTGACCGACCAGCTCGTGATGAACGGCCTGAAATCCACGCCGTGCAACCCCAGCATGACTGACGCCCGCGACGCCATCCTTTCGGCGGACCAGGCGGCCAACGGAGGTGCCAACCGCGCCAGCATCTGGGCGGTGTTCGCAAGACATGGGATGGGGTATTCCGCCAGCGGCTCGGATGGCGGCGTGATCACCGGCACTGTGTACAACGCGGCCTACGATCAGCCCCCGGACCTCCAGGCCGCCCGGAACCCAGCCATCACCAGTACGCCGCCCGGCGTGGTGGGCCTGGGGGATTCCTACAGCTACCCGGTCACTGCGTCGAACCCGAATAACGGAGTGCTGAGTTTCGCCTTGAGCAGCGGCCCAGCGGGCATGACGATCGACTCCGCGACCGGGGCAATCCGCTGGACGGCCGGTTTCACCGGCCCGCAACGGGTCAAAGTCACGGTGACCGACGGGAAGGGCGGGAAGGTGGTGCACGGGTACCTCCTTCCAGTGATGACGCGGCTCACGGCGGGCGCTCCGATGGTCATCTCCGGGACGACAGGTTCCGCCGGCCTTGCCTATCTGGATGTACCGGCCGGTGTTCCGGTCCTACAGGTGACGCTGCGCGGCAGCACCGGCGATGCGGATCTGGCTGTCCTCGACCCCGACGGGCACTTCGCCGTCTCAGTACGGGTCGGCTCCACGGAGACGCTGAGTTTTGCGAATCCGGCGCAGGGGCTCTGGGAAATCGAAGTGGACGGATACATGGCGTATTCGGGAGTATCGCTGATGGCCGCCCTGGTGACGCCCGCACCGCTGGCGGTCAACGCCACGTTGACGGGTTTGAGCGGCGTCCTGGGCAGCGAGACGCTTTACCGCATAACAATTCCCAGCGGGACGGCCGCCTTCTCGGTTTCGACCAGCGGCGGGGCGGGCGATGTGGACCTCTACTTGAGGCAGGGGAAACCCGCCGTTTGTCAAGTGGCTTTGTTCGCCGTCGTTGAGACGTGTTTGTACGACCTGAAGTCGTTTAACTACGGCAATGCCGATACCATCACCGTCACCAGCCCGGCGGTCGGAGACTGGTACCTGGACCTGTCTGGTTACGCCGCCTACAGCGGCGTCACGCTGACCACGTCCACACCCGGGACGTTGAGCATCACCACACCCTCACCCCTGCCCTCGGGGTCTGCCGGCGCGGCGTACTCGCAGAGTCTCGCTGCGAGTGGCGGCGTTCCTCCGTACACGTGGTCGATCACCTCCGGCGCTCTGCCGGTCGGACTGGCGCTTTCCAGCGCCGGCGTGATCGCGGGAACGCCCACTACCGCCGGTAATTACAGCTTCACGGTTCGGGTGGCTGACAGCGCTTCCGCGGCTGCCACCCAGACGTTCAGCCTGACGATCAGCGGGTTGCCGCCGACGATTACCACGTCCTCAACCCTGCCGTCGGGCTTTACCGGCTGGACGTATTCGCAGACTCTCGCTGCCGCTGGCGGCGTTCCTCCCTACACGTGGTCGATCACCTCCGGCGCTCTGCCAGCCGGGCTGGCGCTTTCCAGCGCGGGCGTGATCGCGGGCACGCCCACTGCCGCCGGTAATTACAGTTTCACGGTTCGGGTGACCGACAGCGCTTCCGCGGCTGCCACCCAGCCGTTCAGCCTGACGGTAGCTGCGGCGCCCTCCTTGGTCCGAGCAGGAACGCTATCCCACATAGCGGCGGGCGGCGACTGGGACACCACGATCTCGCTTATTACCACCTCTTCGGCGCCGGTCGCCGTAAGATTGGTCTTCCATGCCGACGATGGCAGCGCCCTGAGCCTGCCGCTTAGCGTCACGCAGCAGGGCGTTACGCAATCGGTCACCACAGCGACACTGGACCGGGTCATCAACCCGAAGACCACTTTGGTCATTGACGCGGGCCCCGGGTTGGCGTCCCTGGTCTGGGGATGGGCCGACGTGCTCAGCTCGGGTGCGGTAAGCGGTTTTGCGATCTTCCGCACGAAATGCCCGACCTGCACGGCTTCCGAGGGCACGGTTCCACTTCAGAGCTCGTTTCAGTCCACGCTGATTGTTCCTTACGACAATACGGCAAACTTCGTAACGGGCGT
>JBEKMO010000070.1:0-26850 GCA_050008465.1 Bryobacteraceae bacterium | reverse complement strand
CGCCGGCCGCCTGGGCTACTCGTGCGGCCTTGGTGGCGATGAGCGTCTGGAAGCTGATCGTCGCGAGCAGGTACGTCTCGGGGATCTGGGCTTCGATGATGGGCGCGCGCACGTTGAGGACAGGCTCTCCGGCGAACAGCGGGGTACCCTCCGGGACGGCGAACAGGTCGCCGGTAAATCGCAGGTCGCGCAGCCGCTCGAAGAACGAAGCGCTCGCGCGGGCGAACTGGGGCAGCGACCGGAGGTAGTCGATCTCCTCGGAAGCGAACCGGAACCCGAGCAGATACTCGACCACCTGAGGGAGGCCGGCGACGATGACGAAGTTCCGGTGACTGGGCAGCCGGCGGATCGAAAGCTCAAACGCGGCCACCTGGTGGGAGATGCCGGCCGCGAAGTAGCCGGCGCTCATGGTGAGTTCGTAGAGGTCGGTCAGCAGACCATTCATTTCTTGGGCGGCGGCGCGGATTCTTTCACGCCGGCGATCGCCTTCTGCAGCTCCTCCACCACCTTAGCATCCAACTGGTAGAGAGTGGGCTCGTTTTCGCGGCGGGCCAGCCAGTCGTTACCGGATTTCGAGAGCGCGGCCTTCTCGACGCGCTTGCCGTCGTCGGAGGCGACGGTGAGCTCGAGCGCGGAAGTGGTGAAGCCCTGGTCGGGGAACTTGGTGGCCGCCATGTCGTGCAGCTTGTCGATGACCGTCTGCATTGCGGTGGAATCCATCTGCTTGCCCGCGGACATCCACTTCTCCCCGGACCTCTGGTACGTGGTTTGCTTCGCGCCGTCGCGGACCTCGATCTTTGTCGGATCGTTCCAGCCGAAATCGAAGACCTTCTTGTTGCGGAGGTCGCCGAGGCCTTTGTCGAAGCCCTCGCCGATCTCGGCGGAGATCTTGTAGACACCCTCGACGGCACTGCTCCGGGCGTAGTAGTTCTTGCCCTTGTCTTTGTGGACCTGCAACTGCTGCGTGCCGGCGGCGTCGGTGACCTTCGCCAGGGCCACCTGCGTGCCGGAGGCGAACGCGGCGGCGGCTTTCTTGGAGTCCTCGGCGGAGACCGGGAGGTCCATCTTGGCGTCCCGGAGCTTGCGGACAAGCTCCTCGACTTGGCCGCCGTCGGCGCGCAACGGGCGGGGCTTCAGGATCTGCCATTCGTTCTGGTTGTTCTTGCCGAACTCCAGGTTCTGCCCCTTGGCGGCGAGTTCGACGCGGGTGAGTTTGTCGGGATCGAACGGAAGCAGGCGCCTGTCGCGGAGGTCGTTGGAGTCCTTGCCAATGGCGGTCTTGATGTAGCTGTAGATCGAGAAAACACGCGGATCTCCCTGGAGGCTGGCGTAGTTGTTGTTGCCGGTGGGCGTCTCGTCGCCTACGAGAAGGCGCAGGATCTTGCCGTCCGTCTTGGTAGCAACAACCTCCAGACTGGGCTTGGCGAGGCCGAACTGAGACAGGTCGGAGGCCTTCTCCTCGACCACGCGATCGGAAGCGAGGGAGCACAGGCTGGAGATCAGGGAGCTGGAGACCTGCGGGTCGACCGCGAACGGTTTGGGGGCAGTGATCTCCCACTTGCCGGACTTGTACTCCAGCACGGTGGTTTCGCCAACAGCCCGGTGGATCTCGACTTTCCGGAGCTGGCTCTCGGGCAGGTCGATGATCTTGGGCGGAGCGTCGGCGCGGGGCCTCTTGGCGCGAGCCTCGTCGGACCTATTCGACCACCAGATGCCGCCGGCCAGCAGGACCAGCAGAACCGCGCCAATCCACATGCCGCGCGTCCGCATCGGTTATCTCCTCTTCCACCAGACGCTGATGCCGCCGGCCACGAAGGCCAGGGGCATGACTATGAGGCAGATATAGAAGATCACGCTCATCTGGCGCCGGCTCAGCGAGAGGGGCCGGTTGGACGGTTCCATGGGGCGAATCGAGATCAGGTCCTCGTCGGAAGACAGCCAGTTCATCATGTTCATCAGCAGGTCCCGATTGTCGAAGTTGCGCGAGGGGAGGACGCTGTTGGCGGCCCAGGTGGAGCTGCCCACGACCACGAAGCGCGCTTGGCTGCCGCTCTTTCCGGAGCTGTATGTGGAAGCGGCGGCGAGCGTCAGCGGGCCTTTCTTGTCCTTCTTCGGATCGATGCGGATCTCACGGGAAGAAAGATCCGTGGTGGCGTAACTGTCCGCGGAGGTCTCGAACAGCTTTTCGGGACTGGTCTTGGCGGTCGTTTTCACATCCAGGGAGCGCACCAGCGGGAACACCGTGGCGCCGCCCTTCATCTCGCGCACGATCGGCTGCGACTCGTAACGGGAAACCAGTGGGACCTCGGGACCCAGCCCGAACAACTGTCCCACCCCGCTCATGTCCAGCACCAGGTCGTTGTTTACGGTGACACCCCAGTCCTGGAGGAGCTTCGCCAGAACGGGATTCTCCCCGGTTTCGGCGCGGCCCATCTTGAGCGGGGGATCGAGCAGGAACAGCGCGTGCCCTCCCCCTTCGACATAGGACTTCACCGCGTTGACGGCCGGTTCGGTATAGTCGAGCCGGGGGCCGCCGACGACCAGCACCGTACAGTCGCCCGGCACTTCGGCCTTCTCGAGCAAGGAAATCGAGCGGGTCTTGTAGTTATTCTTTTCCAGGAGCTGCTTGAAGGCCGCCGCGCCACTGGGGCCCGAATCGTCGAGGCTGCGTTCCCCGCTGCCCGTGACCGCGCAGACGTTGTGCGCTCCGCCTTTCAGAACCCGGATCAGCGCGCTGGTGAGTTCCTCCTCGGTCAGGCTCTTGGCCTCCTCTCTCCGGGTGCCGGCTTCCACAAAGATGGCGCCGTAGTTCTTCACGCCGGCGGCCTTGGCGATCTGCGGTTTGCGGTCCGGGTCCACGTAGGCCACGCTCAGCTTCGGAGAGAGGCTGTTGTAGCGCTCCAGAAGATCCTTGGCCCGGGCGAATTCCGCGGTCCGGTCGAAGTAGCTGATCGTCACGTCCTGCTTGAGATTCCGCACCACTTTGATGGTCTGGTCCGAGAGGCTGTAGCGCTTGTTGGAAGTCGCATCGTAGGACAGGTTGTGCCGGTTGGCCAGCCAGTTCGCCGTGGCCAGAACGGCGAGGATGATCGCAATGTAGATGCTGGCGTACACCGCGTAGTGGGTCTGTCTCGATTTAAGCCAGGCAAGTCGCATTTAACTCCTCCAACGCACCGACTCCAGAGTGCGAGTCGTCAGGAACAGCCACAGGAAGATCATGCCGAGGTAGTAGACCAGGTCCCTGAGATCCAGGACGCCCTTGACGAACTGCTCGAAGTGCGACGACAACGAGATATAGGACATGACCTTGGCCCAGGCCGCGGTCTCGTAGGCGCTGACCCAATCGAGCACCCACAGCAACAGGCAGATGGTGAATCCGGCGTCGGCGGCGATGATCTGGTTTCGCGTGAGGCTGGAAAGAAAGGTGCACAGGGCGATCAATGCTCCGCCTTGCAGCAATAGCCCCAGAAAGCCCAGCAGCACCGGCTTCCAGTCCGGCTGCCCATAGAGGAACAGGAACCCGAGGCTCAGCGCGGCAATGGCCAGGAAGCAGCAATAGAACAGCAGGCCGCCGAGCCACTTGCCGAGCACGATTTCGATGTCGCGCACCGGCGAGGTGAGCAACAGTTCGATGGTGCCCGAGTTCTTCTCCTCGGCGAACAGCCGCATGCCGATCAAGGGGATCAGGAACAGGCTGATGACGGCGAGGTTCATCAGCAGCGGCCGGATCACCCAGTCGTTGACATCCATCGGCATGCCGCCCCCCATCATCGAGGCCTGCATGCTGCGCGTGACGAAGATGGCTACGGCGCTGTAGAAGAAGAAGCCGAGTACGATCGCCGTCCGGGTGAGCAGGGAGTAAGCGATCCAGGTCGTAAAGTAACTCTTCAGGTCCTTGCGGCAGATCAACCAGATGTTTTTCATTTCGCGGCAGCCTCCGTCGCGGCTTCCTGGGTGGCCGCGGTCAATTCCAGAAACATCTGCTCGAGACTCAGGGAGACCGGGCGCAGCTCCAGCAAGCGCCAGCCCGCGTCGAGGATCGCCCGCGCCACATCGTCGTGGATCGGCCGGCCCGCGAGCCCCTCGACTTCCAGCCGGCAGAGTTGGTCGCCGCTCTCCATCAACTGTACGCGGCTCACCCCCGGCACCTGTTCCAGCCGGCGCTGGACGTCGCCAGCGTCCAAGGCGCCGTCGCGGCTGGCGACCTCGACGGCCACCGCCTCGACGCCCCGCGCCCGCCGGGTGAGATTCTGCACCGAGTCGTTGGCCACCACCTTGCCCTTGTCGATGACGATGACCTGCTGGCAGGTTTGCTCGACGGCGGGCAGGATGTGCGTGCTCATGATGACCGTGTGATCGCCCGCCAGGTTGCGGATCAACTGGCGGGTCTCGATGATCTGCTTGGGATCGAGACCGGTTGTGGGCTCGTCCAGAATCAGCACATCCGGGTTGTGGATCACCGCCTGCGCCAGGCCGACGCGCTGCCGGTAGCCCTTGGAGAGCTGGCCAATGATCCTGTCCCTGGCGTTCGCGATGGCGCACTTCTCGCAGGCCTCGTTCAGGCGGCGCGGGACCTCGCCCTTGGGCACGCCCTTCAGCCGCGCCACGAAAGTGAGGTAGTCGGCAACCTTCATCTCGGGATACAGTGGCGGAGACTCGGGAAGATAGCCAACGCGCCTCTTCACTTCCAGCGGCTGGTCGAGGACGTCGAAACCGGCCACCGAGACGCTGCCGGCGGTGGGGGGTAGAAAGCAGGTCAGGACCCGCATCGTGGTGGTTTTCCCGGCGCCGTTCGGCCCAAGGAACCCCACGATCTGCCCCTTCTCCACGGAAAATGAAATGTCGTCCACGGCGATGACGCGGCCGTATCGCTTGGTCAGTCCTTCAACTTTAATCATCGGAATAGCCAGAAAGAGAAACCTGCCGGAGTCATGCTACAGAAGTACTTGCCGGTACACTGCGGCTTCATCCTCATCATAAGAATGGGGCCGCGGGCATGTCAAATCCCCATGATCTGGTAGCCGGAATCGACATAGAGGATGTTGCCGGTGACGCCGCGGCCCAGGTCGCTGGCCAGAAACAGGGCGGCGTTGGCGACTTCGCCGGGCTCGGTGTTGCGGCGCAGAGGGGCGCGCTGGGCGACCAGATCCAGGATGCTCGAGAAGTCCTTGATGGCGCGAGCGGAGGCGGTCTTGATGGGGCCGGCCGAGATGGCGTTGACCCGGATGTCGCGCGGGCCGAGCTCGTTCGCCAGGTAGCGCATGGCGGCCTCCAGGGCGGCCTTGGCCACGCCCATTACGTTGTAGTTCTGGATGACCCGCACCGAGCCGATGTAGGTGAGCGTGGTAATGGAGCCGCCGCCGGTCATCAGCGGGGCCACCGCGCGCGCGATAGCCACCAGCGAGTAGGCGCTGATATCCTGGGCCAGCAGGTAGCCGGCCCGGGAGGTGTCCAGGAAGGGGTTGCTGATGTCCTCGCGGTTGGCGAAGGCGATGCTGTGGACCACGGCGTCAAGGCGTCCCGGCGCGGCCCTGAGCGCCTCGGTCAATTGATCGAGTTCGTGGTCCTTGGAGACGTCGCAGGCCAGGAGCTGGGAAGCGCCCAGCTCGGCGCCGCAGGCCTCCACGGCCTCGCGCTGGCGCTCGCCCTGGTAGGTGAGCACCAGCTCGGCGCCCTCGCGCTCAAAGGCCTCGGCAATCGCGTACGCCAGGCTCCACTTGTTGGCGACCCCCAGGATCAGGGCGCACTTGCCCTGTAACAAATTGGGCATGAAATGGTTATTTTAGCAGGATCGGCTAGCGGTACAGGTCGATGCTGGCCGCGCCGGGCTGGCCCGCCCGTCGCGCGCGGTTTTCAATATGAAGAGTGTAGCCGCGGGAGTACGCTGGCACCGAGAACATCACACTCCAGTGATCGGGGTCCATGCCCAGGTTCGCCATCATCTCCTCAAAGGTCTTGGCGCGCTTTTTGAGAGCTTCAAACATGCTTCCAGGGTCCGTTCCCCGCTTGGGTTCCGGAAAGGGGAACCCCTTGTAACTCTTGCCGTCGCCGTCCCGAAGCGAGAATGCGTTACGGTACTCCTGGAAAAACAGTTTCATGCCCGGCGGCTTGGTTGAGCACTGGAGCTGGAAATGAACGGTCAGCAGGGCGCGGTCTTCCCAGCTCGAGAGGTCCGTTCCCTCGACGGAGACGACGCAGGGGCCAAGGGGAATGGGATGTCCGATGCCATAGGCCTGGGGCGGCGGGCTGGAGCAGGCGGCCAACAGAAGCGCGAGCACGAGCATCGGTCGAAGCCGGCGCATGGGGGCATGATACCAAGTGTGGCACTGCTAAGATACAGTTCTTGGCCGAACTCTCCCTCTCCACTCCGGTGATGTACGTGAAGGGCGTCGGGCCGGCGCGCGCGGCGACGCTCGAAGCCAAGAGCCTCCTCACGGTGGAGGACCTGCTGGCCTATGCGCCGTTCCGTTACGAAGACCGGACCAACGTGAAGACCATCGCCGACCTGGCCCCCGGCGAGATGGCGACGGTGATCGCGGAGGTGCGCACGACCCGGCTGGCGGGATTCCGGCGGCGCGACCTGGGCATGTTCGAGGCGTCCTTCACCGACGCCTCCCGGGCCATCCTGATGGCCAAGTGGTTCCATGCGGGCTACCTGACGGGCGTCATCGCTCCGGGGCAGAGAATCGCGCTTTACGGCAAGGTCGAGTTCGACAGCTACAGCGGCGAACTGTCGATGCTCCACCCGGAGTTCGAGATCCTGGGCGAAGAGGAGGAGGGGGGGGCCGAGGCTGGCCTCCACGTCGGACGCATCGTTCCGATCTACGAGGCGGCGGGCAAGATCACCACGCGGATTTTCCGGCGGCTGATCTGGCGCGTGCTCGAAACCCTGGCGCCGATTCCGGACCCGCTGCCGGCCAGCCTTCGGGAGAAGCTGAAGCTGCCGGAGTTGTGGGGCGCGATCCAGGAGATCCACTTCCCCGCTCCGCAGGCCGATTTGCGGCTGCTGAACGCTTTCCGGTCGCAGGCGCAGTTCCGGCTGATCTTCGAGGAGTTCTTCTGGCTGGAGTGCGGGCTGGTGCTGAAACACAAGCAGGCGCGCTTCGAGCCCGGGATCGCCTTCGAATTGGGCGACCGGGTGCGCGAACGCATCAAGCAGATGCTGCCGTTCAAGCCCACCGGAGCGCAGAAGCGCGTGCTGGGGGAGATCGCCCGCGACATGGAATCGCCGGCGCCGATGAACCGGCTGCTGCAAGGCGACGTGGGGAGCGGCAAGACGCTGGTGGCGGCGGAGGCGGCCATCATCGCCATCGAGAACGGCTGCCAGGTGGCCATGCTCGCGCCCACCGAGATCCTGGCGACGCAGCATTATTTCTACTTGCGGACCCTGTTTGCGAAGCTGGGCTACACCGTGGCGCTGCTCACCGGCTCGGCCACCAAGCGCGAGAAAACGCAGTTCAAGCGGGCGCTGGCCGAGGGCCTGATCAAGATCGCGGTGGGCACGCACGCGCTGATCGAGGAGGACGTCGAGTTTCAGAAACTGGGCTTGGCCATTGTCGATGAGCAGCACCGCTTCGGGGTGATGCAGCGGCTTAGGTTCATCCAGAAGGGGACGCATCCCGACGTGCTGGTGATGACCGCGACGCCCATCCCGCGCACCCTCGCCCTGACGCTCTACGGCGACCTGGACGTTTCGGTGATCGACGAACTCCCCCCGGGCCGCAAGCCGATCGTTACCAGGCACGTCACCGAGGACCGGATCGAGCAGGTGTGGAGTTTCGTGAAGAAACAAGTCGCAGAGGGGCGCCAGGCCTACGTCGTCTATCCGGTGATCGAGGAATCCGAGACGCAGGCCGTGAAAGCGGCCGAGAAGATGCATCGGCATCTCGCCACGGAGGTCTTCCCGCAGTTCGCGATCGGGCTGATGCACGGCCGGCTGCCGACATCGGAAAAGGAAGCCGCCATGGAGCGGTTCAAGAACGGCGAGATCAAGGTGCTGGTGTCGACGACGGTGATCGAGGTGGGCATCGACGTCCCCAACGCCACGGTGATGGTGATCGAGCAGGCCGAGCGCTTCGGGCTGTCGCAGTTGCACCAGTTGCGCGGGCGCGTGGGACGCGGGGCCGAGCAGAGCTACGCGATCCTGGTGACGGGCAAGCTGAACGAGATCGGCCGCGAGCGCGTGCGCACCATGGTGGACTCGAGCGACGGGTTCTACATCGCCGAAATGGATTTGAAGCTGCGCGGGCCGGGGGAGTTCTTCGGCACGCGGCAATCCGGGCTGCCGGCGCTGCGGATCGCCAACATCCTGCGCGACTCGGAGATTCTGGAGGCGGCGCGGCGGGAGGCGGCGGATTTCGTGGGCCGGCCCGACGCCGATCGCGAACTGCGGCAGGCGATGCACTACCTCAGGACGCACTGGCAGCGGCGCTACGGCCTGGTGCAGGTGGGTTGAAGCGATGCGCGTAATTGGCGGCGAGTTTCGAAGCCGGCGGCTGAAATCGCTCCCGGGCCGGGCCCTGCGGCCGACCCCGGACCGCTTGCGCGAAACGCTATTCGACGTGCTGGCCCCGCGCATCGCCGGGGCGGTGTTCCTGGACGCCTACGCCGGCTCGGGAGCCGTCGGCATCGAGGCGTTGAGCCGCGGCGCGGCCCGCGCGATCTTCATCGAGAACCATCGCGGCGCGGTCGAGGTGATCCACCAGAACCTGAAATCGCTGGGCCTCGAAGCGCGCGCCGAAGTGGTGCGCGGCAAAGCCCTCGTAGCGCTGCCGCGCCGCGAAGCCGGCATCGTCTTCCTCGACCCGCCCTACGACCTGACGGGCGAGTACGACGCCGTGCTGAGCGCGCTGGGCGAGCGGCCTCCCGCCCTCGTGATCGCCCAACACCCGGCCCGGCTCGCGCTGGAAGATGAGTACGGCCAACTCCACCGCGTGCGCCTGCTCAAACAGGGCGACAACGCGCTGAGTTTCTTCGAGCCGGCTCGTTAGGGGGCGAGCGCCGGGTCAGGCTGCTACCTCAATGGTTGCGAAGGAATTCACCCGGCGTGGCGTAGGCATCGGGGTGACCACACGGTGCCTGGGCTGAGGTGGCCGCAGGCCGCTCGAGTTCGGTCGCACTACGACTCCCGCCGGTTCAACTCCAACGGAGTGTCAGCACACTACTCACAGAAGAGCTCCTTGATCCGTTGCTCGTTGAGCTTGAAGCCTTCGAGTGCTTCCCACTCACGGCCTGCGCGATCAACCTCCTCTTTCGATAAGAGATAGACAGTGCTGTGATTAAGGTCCAAATCACTTCCTTCACCCTCAAGATGAACGATGGCGAGGAGGTGGTAGAGCTTCTTCTTGCACGGCCATTTGGGAACGCCTTGTGTGCCCGTTTTCACTTGAACGCAGCGAATGGCATGGCCCCTCAACGCAATGAGGTCGTTTCCCGAGTCCTTGAGCGGTGGCGCCGCTTGGACACCGTATTGAAGAAGACGAAGTTGGACCAGTAGTTCACCAACCGTTCCAATCTTAATTGTGTATGAGATAGGATTCGCCATGACCTTCTCGCGTGCTAACGATTGCGTATTCAGCCGCGCCTTCTGCGGCGCAGGCTGCAGCGCCTCACGAGGCGGCTCCCTGCCGCGCTGGGTGCGCGCCGCACCACTCCTTTGTCACCACTCCAGGCCCAAGAGGGTTTGTCTGGCCGGGCGTGTCCCTTGCCCGCAAGCGACTAATGCACAGAGGCTGGATTCCCTCGGTTACGCTTTCCGGAAAACGTAAGATCGAGGTAGTTCACCTTCTCCGCCTCGTCCCTGACCAGGAGCCTGTCGAAGCCGCAAGCAGCATAGAAGTCGCCAATGGTCTTGGCGCCAAGCACCTTCAGTCGCGCCTCGACCTCCGCGATCGTCGTTGGTTTCTGAAGGGTATCATTCTGCTTGTCCCCACGAAGGATAATGCCCTGGTAGCCTTGCAGGAACTCAGTGTACGGCCTCGTCATTTGTTGCTTAACCTGATCAGGCTGGATCCGGCCGAAGACGATGGGAGCGTTGGTCTTCATGGATATAACAAGGATGTCATTGTGGAATCCTCCGCAGTGCACCCGGATGTCCCCCGACTTGTCGAGCCCGGCGTCAAGGGTCTGGCAAAGCACCTGTCGTCCCGAGTCATCCATTCCGAGGCCACCTACGACGTCCGTATCCTCCCACAGGACCTCCAGGGCACCCAACGCAAACAAAATCGAGACTCCGATGACCTTGAGCGCCACCTTCGCTCGGGAGCGCCAACGCTTCTTGCTCGTCTCGTCCCTCATCAGGCTTCCAATCCGCCCGGTGCCCTCGCCGGCCCACCGCCTACTGCGCTCAGGCGCGGCGCGCCCTGTGCGCCGTGGGCTGCAACACCTCGCGGCGCGGGGACAGCAGTTCGCGAGCTATGGCTACAGGCAACCTCAATGGCGCGAAGTATTCGGCCGGATACAGGTAGTCTTCCCCCGATTCGTCGATCACTCGCACATAGCCCTCGCGCACAGCCGCCCGGTCGGGCAGCACCTGATAGACCTTCCGGGGTTCCAAATCGTCTGACTCTTCGCTGCGGATGCAGAGCATGAACCTGGATTGTGCTTTCTCAGCCTTCATCATCGTCAGTCCAAGAATCGCTTGATCTTCAAGCCCTTCCACCCAACGCCGTGGGCTTCAACCCAGTGCACTTCGGCCTGTCTAATCGAGCCGTTGGCGAGGCGAACCATTGCAATGCCCTTCCGTTTGCGCCAATGCCGCCCACCATAGCGCTTTCGCAAGAACTTGAGTCTTCGGATGGCACGCCCGCTGGCGATGGTCTCAACCTGCGAGACTTCGCCGACGATCTCAAAGTGCATCCTGCTCTATTGTACTGGTGTTACGTTGCTCCCGTCCGCCCGCTTCAGCGGAGAGTAAGCGTCGCATCCGAGAACGGAACTGCCCTTCGGCGCGCGCCCGGTTTGGCCGGCACTCCCCGCGGATGGCAGTCCGCGCACTTCACGAAATGAATGTTGTGCGAGCTCTTGGTGTCCTTGAACGTCGTATCCATGGTCTCGACGTCGAGACCGCAGTTGGAGAGGCGCGGATGGCAACTAGCGCACGAAGCGCGCGTTTGCTGGCCATGCTTGAGGTGGCAGGCCAGGCAACTGAGGCCCTCGTGGACGCCGATGGCCGTGCGGTCGTCGCCCGAACCGACCTGGTTCGTGGCCAGCGGCGCGTGGCACTGATAGCACAGCGCCTGGCGCGGATCGGGGCTGATCTTCACCGGGCGGTCGCGGTCGCGCATCTCGGGCAGGGGCAGGAGGCGGACGGCGAAGTGCAACTGGTTGCGGCGATCATAGAGCGCCAGCGACGGGCGGAAAAGCTCCTGCTTCGGTCCGGGGGTGGCGGCAGGGATCGCGGGGCGGGGCAGCGGAGCGCCGTGCGCGTGGATCTGGTGGCATGCCAGACAGGGAATGGCAGGCAGGTTGGCGAGTTCGGGCGCCAGTAGACGCCATGGACCGGCCGTGTTCACCGGGCTGACCAGATCCCGGATGCCGCCCTGGAAGTGCATCCCGTGGCAGCGCAGGCAGTCGTCCTGGAGCGCGTGGCTGGCGTTGTGTTTCCGGTCGAGGAAGATCCGTGAGTAAGTGGAGGCGTGCGGTCCCGCCTGCCAATCGGCGAACTCCTGCCGGTGGCACTTCTGGCAGCGCGCCAGCATCTCGGGCAGATCGGGCTGGCGGAGCCGGATGGGCTCGGAGATGCGCCCGCGAAGATGCCCGGCCACGCGAAGCAGGTTGTTCAGGTGGAATGCCGGGTCCAGCGTGAACGCGTCGCCGTGGCAGGCGCCGCAACTCAGGTCTCGGTGGGTCGACCGGGCCCACTGGTCGTAAGAGCGCTGGATCTCGTGACAGCTCGCGCAGCCCGTCCCTCCGCCGGTTTCGTAGTACAAGGTCGCGGCAAACGGCGCGAGCAGCACGATCGCGCCGGCGATCGCGATGTTCCTCGTCCTGGCCTTCAGCTTGAGCCTCCTCCCTTCCAGCCGCGCAGCAGGCCGGCCGAGGCATAGTAGGCGATGGCCATGATCGTCAGCACGGGATTGAAGCCGCCGTTGGTGACGTGAACGCTGCCGTCCACGACATACAGGTTGTCGTGGCCGTGGACGCGGCAGTACGGATCGACGACCGAGATCTTGGGGTCCTTTCCCATGCGGCAGGTGCCGGCCTGGTGCTGTCCGGCGCTGAGGCCGGGGCCGGGGAGGGATTTCCAGGTGTACGTGGCGCCGGCTTCCTTGAGCCAGGCCTCGGCCTTCGCGGCAAGGAAGTTCCCGACCTCGATGGAATGGGGATGCCGGCCGCCGGAGAGCCGCGCGACGGGGATGTCCCAGTAGTCCTTCACCGCCGGGTCCGCCTGGACGCGGGAATCGAACACCGGCATCTCCTGGGCAGGCCCACGGATTGCGATGCTGCGGCGATAGGCGTGGCGCATGAAATCCTTGTGCGCCTTGCCCCAGCGCGGAACATGGTTCGGCGCCTGGCCGACGAACTGATAAGGCAGGCGGATGAATTCGTTCGCCAGCAGGCCCCCGCCCACCAGCCCGGGATTGCCGTGGTTGTAGTCGCAGATGGCGATGCTGGCGCCGGGGCCGAGGTCGTCGTACACCGCCTCTTCGAAGAGCCCGTTGGCGCCCGCGTAGGTGTGCCCCTGGAGATTGCGCCCAACCAAATCGTAACGATTGCCGAGCCCGTTGGGGTGTAGGCGGCTCTTGGAGTTCAGCAGCAGGCGCGCGGATTCGATCGCGCCTCCGGAAACGATGACCAGGTCGGCGGGCTGCTCTTGCAGCCGGTCGTCGCGATCGAAGTAAGCGACGCCGGTAACGCGGCCGCGCTCGTCGGTGAGGATTTCCTTGGCCATTGCGCCGGTGCGCAATTCGCAGTTGCGGGTGGCGAGGGCTTTGGGGATGACGGTGTTGTGCGTGCCGCACTTCGCATCCACCTCGCAGGCGAAGCCCACGCACCAGCGGCAGCGCATGCAAGGTTCGCGGCCGCCGTAGGGAACGCTGTTGCGCAGCATCGGAATGTCGAACGGGTGCAGGCCCAGCCGCAGAGCGGCGGGCTTGAGGATCAGGTGCTCCCGGGTGGGCGCGAGCGGCGGCATCGGCAAGGGCTTGCGGCGCGGCGATTGGAACGGATTCCCGGTGTCGTCGCCCGACACGCCGATTTCCCATTCGGCCTTCTCGTAGTAAGGCTCGAGGTCGTCGTAGGAGATGGGCCAATCCTCGAGCGTACTGCCGGCGACCGCGCCGTAGACCGAGCGCATGCGGAAATCCTGTTCCATGTAGCGCCAGGCCATCGCGCCGTAGCTGAAGGTGCCCCCGCCGACGCAGGCGGCGTTGTTCTGGTAACCGCCCTCGCTGCCGCGCACGATGCGCTCCCGGCCGCTGGGGTCGACCACCACGCGCGGGTCGCGCTCGTCGTCGGGGCCGAAGGCGTTGCCTAGCGTGCTGTTGCGCTGGTTCCGAAGGTCATCCTTGCGGCAATCGAAGGCCGAGTACCATTTGCCGCGCTCGAGCAGCACGACGCTCAGGCCCGCCTGCGCCAGTTCCTTGCCGACAATGCCGCCGCCGGCGCCCGCGCCCACCACCACGGCATTGACCTTCCTCAGGCCCATGGCGGCCTCTCGTACTTCCAGCGGCCGCGCAGGGGAAGTGGTGGCACGCCGAGCATCCTCCAGCTCACGGCATCGGTGTTGCCGCCGTGGCGCGGATCGCCGTAGAAGCCCTGCATCGTGTGGGCGACCACGAGATTGAAGAAGCTCTTCGCCTGCGCGGGATCCCAGATCGCGGGCGGCAGCTTGCCCGCTTCGAGTTCCTTGAGGAGCTGGTCGGCCTGCTCGGCGGTGAGCTCGGCGAAGCGGCGCGAGAAGCGCGCAGCGCTGGCGCTATCGATCGCCATCAGCCCTTGACGGTAGATCTTTCGGAACCGCCGGTACGGGCCGTTCAGTTGGCGATCGATGTAGGCGACGACGCCGGCTCCCGCGGCCCCGGCATACTGGTCGGTCGGGATGATGCGCTCGGAGACCGCGCTCAGAGTGAGGGCCTCGTCGCTGCTCAGGAAACGCCAAGGGCGCCGGGAACCGCCGCACGACACGGTCGCCGCGGAGGCCGCCGCCGTGACCACCAGCCCGAGGAACTTGCGGCGCGGAGGCTTAGACCGGTTCGTCACGAAAACCCGAAGAGGCATTGTACCTCAGGGCAGGGAGCGCTTTCGAGTCCGCACGAAGTGTCGCCATCCCCATCTTGCGTTCTGCTCCGGTCTCGGCGTACGATCTGGATGCACACCCGAAGACCGGGGAAGGAGGGGATTATGGCAACACCCGCGCGTGCCCTTCGGCCGTGCGCTATCACGGTCAACATATTCTCCGGGGCACGGACCGCGATGCCGGCAGGAAGCGAAGTCTTGCTCACGCTCCGCGACGGCAACCAGAACCCGGTGCCCTTGCCCCACAACGGGTACTTCAAAGCATCCACCATCAACGTCGAAGCGCTCCCGTTCTTCGACAACTTCGGCGACAATTACACCGTCGTGGCTTCGGCCCACGGCTATTCACAGGCCGGATTCATGCCCGTAAAGGTCAATCCCCAGGCGCCCGCGATCGTTGACATCATGCTCCTGGGGACGGACGCAACGTTCAGTTTTCGGGATGCGGGTTGGGACTCGCTCAAGCAGAACTACAAGGAATGTGCCAGACTTCTCGCCGCGGGCGCCGCCGATGACGCAGCCGCGCACGACCGCTACACCCAGCTTATGGAACAGCAGCCGGCTGTGCTGGCCTGCTTCTTCAACCTGGTGACCGCCATGTCGCAGGTCTTTCTTCCCATCGGCACGCCACTGGATTACATCCGCGAACTGATCTGGGACGACTCGGAGCAGCAAGGCATGAAGCAGGATCGGTTCTTCGCCTGGACGGATCGGAAGCTGATAGACCAGGTGATCCAGGCGGGCCCCAAGCAGTTCTCGCCAGAGCCGGGAACCGCACTCTTTCACCCCGGCGCTACGCGCAGTTGGAAGCAAGTGCGGTTCGGTGAAGCCAACGTTCAGCTCACGTTCCACGAGGGCCAGGCACAGCAGATCGACGGCGTCGACTGCGTCGTGGTGGAGCCGGATATCGATTACTACAAGGACCCGCTAGCGCACACAGTCCTTGAGGTCGCCCTGAACGCGGTCACCCACTCTCTGACGAACCCGCGCCAGGTGTACGTGCTGCGCTGGATGGCCGGCCGCAACGGCGACGCGCCGAACTTCGATCCGCCGTATTTCCTGGAATAGGAGGCGGGAGGCGGCTTGTCTCACCGGCTCGGGACGGAACGGTTGGTGAAGTTGCAGTCCGATTTCGGCGCTGGCCGGCGCGACGCCGAGCCGCCCAGCGCCGAAAGCAGGCGACCGCGGGCATCCTCCCAGACGGGGATCGCGCCAGCTTCCAGCACGCGCGCGAGCTGCACGCGAATTCTTCGTCCTCGCGCGCGTAGCAGATGAAAAGGTGCCCGCTCGAGGCTGTTGACGCGTCCCCGGCGGAAGCGGACCTCAGACCGATAACCATGGACGTCGCGCCCGGCTAGCGACGTTCCAGGAGGGGGGAGTGGGCGGGGTGGCGCCGGGCGGTCAGTGCTTCCGTTTCGATTCTTCGAGGCAGAGGAGGTGACAGCACTGTCCCCCGGCGCGTTTTCCGCGCCGTGTCACCGTACTTTGACCCAGTATTACTCGGTGGCCTTCGGGCTATACGGCTGGAGTGCGCGCGCGATCAGCCCGAGTCCCCCGAACAGCAGGACCAGCATCACGATGGTGTTGAAAAGGCTCGTCGGCTGAAAATAGATGTGCATGTTGGCAAGCACGCCCGCCAGGATGAAGAGCGCGCCGGCGGTCGTGAGCAGCCACCCGATGACGCTTCGACCG
The DNA here is from genome assembly GCA_050008465.1 of Bryobacteraceae bacterium. Classification (GTDB taxonomy): domain Bacteria; phylum Acidobacteriota; class Terriglobia; order Bryobacterales; family Bryobacteraceae; genus Fen-330. The sequence goes on along the minus strand of JBEKMO010000070.1, from coordinate 10,920 downwards.
CTCCAGAACAGCATGCCGATGCCAATCAGCATGGGGATGAGTGTAATGCCAAAGGTGTTTGTGCCGTAGAAGCTCCAGTAGGAGCCGCCCACGGTCACTTGATTGGACAAGAGGTATCCGCCGGTGCAGGCCAGGGCGAAGCCGAACAGGAAATGGCCGAGGCCGCCAGGCGTCCCACCCACGTCGTTCACATGATGGTCTGCCATAAGTCTCCAAGCATATTGATCTACTGGGTGATGCGCCTGGCCGCTGCCAGCCGGCCCGCACTGGGAACCGCGGCTCATGTCGTGGCCCCCCTTGCGGGATGATGGCGGCACTCGCGCCTGCCCTACGGCCCTGCGCTATCACGGTCAGAATCTTCTCCGGGGCACGGACCCCGATGCCGGCGGGAACCGGAACCCTGCTCACGCTGCGTAAGTGGGCTTCACGCCCGCCAACGTCAAGTAGATGGTTATATAAGTTACGCAAGAAGCCCGTAGCTCGCAGCGCCCCCGCAAAACCAGTCCGCCAGCCCCAAACCACGCCCCGGCGACGAGCCACGAGCTACGAGCTGGACGTCACGAGCTATTCCGCCGCGCCTTGATGTCGGTCAGCAGCTTCTCCACCTGCTCGCCGCGGTCCAGCGCCGTCAACTGGTCGTCCACGCTGTCGGCCAGCATTTCGGCCTTGGCCTGGCTGACCGCCTCGGCTCGGATCACCTTGTGCTCGAGGCGATCGAAGGTGACGCCGTCCGAGTCGGTGCGCATGGCCAGTTCCGCGTCGCCGGCCCTGGCCAGCGCGCGCGACCGCCGGTGCTGCGACACCAGCACATCGGCGCGCGACTCGGCCTCGGCCAGCTTCTGCTCGAGCTTGCGCAGGACGGTTTTCAGGTTCTCCACCTGGGACTTCTGGTCGGCCACCTGCTGCTCGAAGTTCTCCATCATCCGCTGGCAGCTCAAGGCGCGCTCCAGGGCCGCGCGCGCCAGGTCGTCTCTCCCCTTGCCCACCGAAAGGTCCGCCTTGCGCATCCACTCGGCGTGCTTGTCGGCGTTGTCCTGCCGGTTCTTCTCGAGCACGTGTTGATCCGCAATGGTGATCGCCACCTGCGTCTTCACTTGCAGTAACTGATTCTGCATGTCCAGAATCACCTGCTTGATCATTTTCTCCGGATCTTCGGCCTTGTCGATCAGGTCGTTCAGGTTGGCCCGGAGCAATGTCGCAACCCGTTCCAGTAATGCCATTTCATGCCCCTTTCTCTTGCGATCCGATGGTTCTTACTTTCGAGAGCAGCTCGGAGAGCTTCATCCCCGAGAGCGTCTCGAACAGCGCCGGGATCTGCGCCGCCATCTGGGCCATATCGCCCGTGATCTTGTGCATCCCGGCCGCGCCGCCGTCTCCCGTCGAGACGATGGTGATCTTGTCCACGTTGGCCAGCGGCGCCGCCATCGCGCGCACCACTTCCGGCAACGCGCTGATCAGCCGGTCGACCACTGCCGCCTGGTTCCACTCCTGGTAGGCTCCCGCCTTCACGTTCAGCGCCTTGGCTTCGGCCTCGCCTTTCTTGAAGATGATCTCGGCTTCGGCCTCGCCGGTGGCGCGCGTCGAGGCCGCATGGCCTTCGGCCTCCGCGATCAGCCGCTGCTTTTCGGCCTCGGCCAGCGTCTCGATCCGCTGCCGTTCGATCTCGGCGGGCTTGAGCACGGTGGCGATCAGCTCGCGTTTGCGGCGCTCGATCTCGGCGTCCTGCACCAGCACTTGCTGCTCCTTCTCGACCTGTTGCACTTTCACCTGCTCGGCCACCAACTGCTGCTGCATCACGTTGGTCTGGATGTCGTAAGCCTTGTCGGCCTGCGCCTGCTGCCTCTTGACCGTCTCCAGATAGGTGGCCCGCTTGACTTCCAGGTCCCGTTGCGCCTCGGCCTGCGCGGCCTGCGAAAGCGTCTCCGCCAGAACCCGCTGCTTGTCGGCATCCGCCCGGGCCACCGCCGCGTCGCGCTGCGCCACCGCGCGCCGGATCGCCGTATCCCGGTCGGCCTCCGCCGTGGCCACGTCGGCGTCCCGCTTGATGCGCGCCACGTCCGGCCGCCCCATGTTGGTGATGTACTCGTTCTGATCCCGCACTTCCTTGATGGTGAACGAGATCACCTCGAGCCCCATCTTGCTCATGTCGTCCGCGCAGGTGGCCCGCATGCGGTCTCCCACCATCTTCGGCTGTTTGACGATCTCTTCCACCGTAAGCTGGCCGATGATGCCCCGCAGGTGGCCTTCCATCACCAGCCGGATCAGTCCCTCCCGCTCCTGCGGCGACTTGGTCAGGAACTGCTCGGCCGCCGTCTGAATCGACTCGGGGTCGGACTTCACCTTGATCTGCGCCACCGCTTCCACGGTCACCGCCACGCCCTGCTTGGTGTACAGGTCCTGCTTCGGCGCCACGTCGAACGACATCAGCTCCAGCGACAAGCCCCGGCAGTTTTCGAACATGGGCGCGATCAGCGCGCCGTGACCCTTGACGATGCGGGTTCCGCGCCAGCCGTAGACGATCAGGGCTTCGTGCGGCCCCACCTTCCGGTACAGGCTGGCCCACACGGAAATGATGAAGATGATAGCCAGTATCGCCAGACCGACGTACATGGCAATTTCTAGTTGGGTTCCACTCATATTCGTGCGCTCTCCTTGCGCTGCTTGGGGGCGATGAGGCGGCGCCTCATTCGAGCCCCGAGTTGGTCATCTCATCCCAGCGCCGGACGTAGGCGATCCCTTTTTCGTAACGCGTGACGATCACTTCGGTGCCTTTGGGAACCGCCGCTCCATCCTCGCTCCGGGCGCCCGCGCAATGCCGCGTGCCGCCCTGGGTAAACACGATCTCGCCGGTGCCGCCGGCCCGGATCACGCTGCTGATCCTGCCCAGCACTCCGACCATCTCGTAGTCGGCAGGATCCAATACGTCCTCTTTTTTCACCACCAGTTTGGCCAGGAACAGAAACACGCAGGTGGCCCCGGCCAGGCCGCAAACGCTCGCGATCCCCAGCACCAGCAGGAACCAGACGCTGGAATGGCGCGTAAGCAGGTAGCCGGCGCCGCCGAACCACGCCAGGAACGCGGTAATCGTTCCGAAGTTGATCGGCGATACCTCCCCGCTGCCCCCGCCATCCGTGGCGTCTCCGTGGGACAGGTCCACGCCGTGGTCGAAATGCAGATGCGGCAGGTGCACCACGTGCAGTCCTCCGGCCAGAACCGATACCAGGCTCAGGAAGAAGCCCGCGAAAAAGCAAATCAGATAGAAATCCGCCCACGTCATCGGGAATGCCTCCCTCCGGCGGCCGGTCCGAGCACCTGCAACAGGCGCTCGGCCAGTCCCGGGTTGTCCAGGATCTCCCCCAGCAGCACCACGCACCTCCGCGAGTCCTCGTGGCGGGCCACCTTCAGCAGCGCCTCGCGCAGCTCCGGATCGTCGTGGAAGCGTTCCGCCCCCTCCCTCAGCAACAGATCCAGCTTGTTCTCGCTCGCCCCCAGGCCCGAGATCAGCTCGGTGCGGAAACCCTCCGGGTCGTCCACCAAGTGGCCCGGCTGCACCTTGAAGAAGCGCGCCAGCAGCATGCGCGTCGGGTTGGTCAGGTGCGGCCGCGCCCCGCTCTCGATCTGCGAAAGATAGGACTGGCTGATGGCCTTGCCCTGTTCTTTCTTGAGCAGGCGGACCACCTCCTGCTGGGTCAGCGCGCGGTTGAAGCCGCGCAGCGCGCCCTCGACCTCGCGCAGGTACCGGAGCTTCTCTCCGAGTCTCATATCACAATCTGCCATATATTAATCACAATTCGCCATGGGTGTCAACAGCAGCCGCACACGAATCCCGCCGGCTTCCAGGACCGCTTCCCAGCCGCCCTCCCCGTCCTCCCGCCCGGTGTCGGCGGCGGGCGCGAGATCCACCACCATCTGGGCGCGCTCCCCAGCATCCAGGCGCAAGGACCCGCGCCACCCGCCGCCGGCGATCTGGGCGGTGCAGGCGGCCAGGGCCAGCAGGGCGGCCATGACCCAGGGGCTGCCTCCCGGCTCGCCGGTCCGTCTCGCTCCGTTTATCGCCATTTGCGATAATCGTATCGCAAATTGCAATGCTTGTCAAGCCCCTGGTGCAGAACATCTAGCATCCCAGACTATGATGCCCGATGTGCTATCCTTACGGTTTATGCGCACCACCCTCGATCTGGACGATGACTTGCTTCAGGTCGCCAGACAACTCGCCCGCGAGCGCGGCGCCACCATGGGACAGGTCGTCTCGGAACTGGCCCGTCAGGGGCTCGAACCCAAGAGCCCGTCCCGGACGCGCAACGGCGTGCCTCTGTTCACCCCGAAACCCGGGGCCAAGAAGCCGCATCTGGCCCTGGTCAACCAGTTGCGGGACGAAGCATGAGCGTCGCACTGGTGGACGTCAATGTTTTGGTGGCGTTGTTCGATCCCGCCCACCCCAACCACGAGGACGCGCATCGCTGGTTCGGCCAGCACCGCAGACAGGGGTGGGCTTCCTGCCCGATCACGATCCACGGCTGCATCCGCGTGTTGAGTAATCCCGCCTACCCCACCGTCGAGGCCGCTCCGGCCGAGGTCCTCTCGCGTCTCCGGCTGCTCTGCTCAGCCCCCGATCACCAGTTTTGGGACGACTCCGTCTCGCTCCTGGACCAGACCCTGTTTCGCCCCCAGTTCATCGCGGACCACCAGAAGATCACCGATGTCTACCTGCTGGGTCTCGCTCTCCGCCATAAAGGCAAGCTCGCCACCTTGGACCGCTCCATCCCGCTCAAGGCGGTGGTCGGCGCGGCCCCGCAGCATCTCGAGCTGATTGGACCGTTAGGCGGTCGTTGAAGTGCGGTGACAGGCGGCGCGAGGGGCACACGAAGAGCGGCAGCGTCCTACAGCGTGCCTGAGTGGCGCTTGAGAATCTGGGGGAGATTCTGGGAGAACGCCAAGCGGGCCAGCACCATGTCGCAGCCGGTCTCGTGGGCCTTCTGCTTCAGCTCGCCCTGCGCGTGGGAGAGGTAGCCGATGAGGCTGATGGCCTTCAACTCGGCGCTGCTCTTGAGCTTCGCAATGACTTTCAGCGGCTGGATGGCGCTGAAGTTCAAGTCGAAGATGATCAGGGCGGGCTTTTCCTGCCGGGCCTTGTCGAGCAAGTCCTTGTCGTTCTTGATGAACTCGACGTCGAGGCCGGCGCGCTTGGCGGCGTCGGCGATCTTCACGGTGAAGAACAGATCGTCCACAGCGGCCAGAAGCTTCTTGGGCTGCTTTTGCATAGAACCCGGTTGAGCGAATCAAACCCTGCAGTTTGCCTGCTCGGTCCAGTCTTCCGCCAAAAGAATCACTGCCGGAGGGTAAATCTCATCCTACCCATTTCCAACGGAAACCGCAACGCCGGGTGGCGCGTCCCAGTGGTAAGCTCACAATGGGAGGGTGGTCATGAAGTGTGTTGTTACCGCAATCCTGGCGCTGGCGTTTTCGGTCGGTGCAATGGCGCAGCACCGCGGCGGCGCGGCTTCGGTCCGAACCGACGGATCTTCGAGCGGTTACGGGAACGTGGTGTTTCCGGGGACGGGGGGTCCGCCTCCCATGATCGATCCGTTCGCGGCAAGCTTTGCCTACCGGCTTGGGGCGACGGTGAGCGGCTATCCCCCGTACACGGGCTTTCCATCCCGGGGGCGGAGGGGCGGCGCGGTGGTTCCGTACCTGTATCCCGTCTTTGTCGGTGGCTATGACTACCCGTATCCCTACCAACAGACTCCCAATGTGACGGTGGTCGCTCCGCCGCAGTATGCGACACAGCCGGCCGCGCCGATCATCATCAATCAGTATTTCGGGTCGGAAACGGCCAAGCCGGCAGTGACGGAGTACGGGCCGGACGGCCGGGAGATTCCTCCGGCGGATTCCTCCGGACCCCGCATTTACCAGGCCCCTTCGAACGAGCCGGCGGAGCCGTCGGCGAGCGATTCGGTGGTGTTCTTCATCGCGCTCAAGGACAGCTCGGTGTACACGGCCGTGGCGTACTGGGTGGATGGCGACATGCTGCACTACATCACTCCCCAGGGCAAACACAACCAAACCTCCCTGGCGCTGGTGGACCGCGGCCTGTCCGCCAGGCTGAACGCGGGACAGAAAGTCGATTTCCATCTGCCAGCCGGCAAGTAGTGACCGAGCGAACTCATAGCCGGAGGCGGTTCCTCCAGAGTACGCCGCTTTGCCTGGCCGCCGGATCGCTCGCGCGTGGCGCGCCCAAGGAACCCATCGATCGCCAGCGGCTGGTGCGGCGGCACAACCCCACGCTGACGGAATTCAACCCCCGCGCGCCGCTCTCGGTGGGCAACGGCGAGTTCGCCTTCACCGCGGACGTCACGGGGCTACAGACGTTTCCAGAGGCGTACGAGGGCGGCATTCCGCTCTGCACGCAATCGCAGTGGGGCTGGCAGAGCCTCCCCATTCCAAAGGGGCTCGGCGCGGCGGAACTTCGGCTGGAAATGTACGACACCTACGGCCGGGCGGTGGGCTATGCGACCCGGTCGGAGGGGCAGAAGGAAGTGTTCGACTGGCTTCGCGAGAACCCGCACCGGCTGCACCTGGGCAGGATCGGGCTGCGGCTGAACCGGGCGGACCTCTCGGACACCCGCCAGACCCTGGATCTGTGGACCGGAGTCCTGACCAGTTCCTTCCGCGTGAAGGAGCAGCGGGTCACGGTGAAGACCTGCTGCCATCCGGTTTGGGACCTGCTGGCGGTGGAGATCGAATCGCGCGAGCCGCTGACGGTTCTCTTCGATTTCCCGTACGGCTCGCCGCAGATGAGCGCGGCGGACTGGAAGAGCACTGGCGCGCACCGCACGGTGGTGGTGAGTCGCCTTCCCCACGAGCTCAATCTCTGGCGCCAGTTGAACAACGACCGCTACTTTGTAAGTGTCATGTCGCAAGGTATGGACGAGATGGAGCAGGCCGGGCCGCACTTGTTCCACTTGCGGGGCTGGGGCCGCTTCGGCTTTATGTGCCTGTTCTCGCCCGTGCCGCGGCGGTTGAATCGGGGCAGCCCGGCCGACGCGTTTCTCGCCAGCGAGCGCCACTGGGGCATCTTCTGGGGGAGCGGCGCAGCCGTCGAACTCGACGGAAGCAAGGACCCGCGCGCGAAGGAGCTCGAGCGGCGCATCGTGCTGTCGCAGTACCTGACCGCCATCCAGTGCGCCGGCTCGCGGCCGCCGCAGGAAACCGGGCTCACCTGCAACAGTTGGTACGGCAAGTTCCATCTTGAGATGCATTGGTGGCACGCCGCGCATTTCGCGTTGTGGGGGCGCGCCGCGTTGCTCCGCAAGAGCATGTCTTGGTACCGGTTGATCCTGCCCACGGCCCGTGCGAAGGCACGGAGCCAGGGCTACGACGGCGTGCGCTGGCCCAAGATGGTGGGGCCGGAGGGCCGCGACTCCCCTTCGCCGGTTGGCCCGTTGCTGATCTGGCAGCAGCCGCATCCGATCTGCCTGGCCGAGCTCTGCTTCCAGTCCACGCCGCGGCGCGAAACGCTGGATCAGTACGCGCAAGTCGTCTTCGAGTCCGCCCACTTCATGGCCTCGTACGCGCATTGGGACGCGGCGCGGCGGCGCTATGTGCTGGGGCCGCCGGTGATTCCCGCGCAGGAGAACCATCCGGCGCGGGAGACCTGGAACCCCACTTATGAGCTGGTCTATTGGGCGCACGGGTTGAAACTGGCGCAACTCTGGCGCAAGCGGCTGGGCTTGCATCCGGAGCCGGCGTGGGAGCACGTGCGCAGGAATCTCTCGCCGCTGCCGGTGGGTGACGGCGTCTACCTGGCGCACGAGAACTGCCCGCAGACGTTCACCGAGCGGAACCGCGACCATCCTTCGATGCTCGCCGCCCTGGGCGTGCTGCCGGGCGAGGGCGTGGATCGCGAGACCATGCGCCGCACGCTGAAGAAAGTCATGCGGGAGTGGCGCTGGCCGGATACCTGGGGCTGGGATTTTCCGATGACGGCGATGACGGCCGCGCGGCTCGGCGAGACGCAGATTGCCGTCGATGCGCTATTGATGGAGAGTCCGAAGAACCTGTACCTGCCGAACGGCCACAACTACCAGCGGCCCGACTTGCCGCTCTACCTGCCCGGAAACGGAGGGCTGCTGGCGGCTGTGGCGCTGATGGCGGGAGGCTGGCACGGCGGACCGAAATCTCCCGCGCCGGGTTTCCCGCGGGACACCTGGACGGTGCGGACCGAAGGGCTTACGCCGCTGCTGTGATCGGGCGGCGCTATTCTTCCTTGGCAGCGGGTTGGATTCGCATCCTCATCCGCTCCGCATCGTCATCGCGGCCCTGGGCGTGGTAGAGTTCCGCGAGGTTGTTCAGGCTGGCAGCCACAACGTAGTGATCGGGTTCCAGAACCCGGCTGCGGATCGCTAGCGCCTGCTCGAGGGCGGGGGTGGCCGCTTCCAGTTCTCCCAAGTTCAGCCTCACGAGGCCGGCCACCTCATAGAGCGCGGCCTCCAGCAGCGGTTCCATGGGAGCGCATTCCAGGCCCAGGGCGGCTTCCGCCAGGGCCTCTACGAACCGTCCCATATCGTGCAGCAGGCGGGCGCGCCGGTAGTGGAATTCCGCGAGCCTCTCGATCGGCACCACGCTGTGGTCGGTGCGGTGGCCCTCGGCGTCCTGGGCCGCGCCGAGATTGGCCTCGATCCGCGGTTCGCCCATTACCGGCACGCGGAGCGCATCGAGAACCGCGAGTCTCCTGCCGGGGGGCCACCGGTATTCCGTTCCGTCCACCACCATCCAAACCACGTTCGGAGGCATGCGGCGCTGCCGGAGCGCCTTTCGCAGCAATCCTGAAAGCTCCTCGGCCTCGTCGCCGCCGATCCACCACGCCAGCTCCCGCGCGTACTTCTGCTGTTCCTGTTCGGAGCCCGCCTGCGTCGCGATCTCGAGGAAGAGGCGAGCCGCGTCACGGGTTGCGACCGGCAGAGCGCCCTCCAGAAAGGCCAGGAGACTACCCCCGAGGAGCGACCGTTCTGGCGAGGTCATTTGCCGGAGAATCTCGAGCCGCGCGATCGGATCGGAGAAGGCATAGACGAGCTGGCCCGGAAGCCCCGGATGCCGGTATTCGAAATCCAGGAAGAGCGGCTGGCTGGAATCCGGGCCGAAGGATTCATCGAGCAGATCGAGCAGCGTCTCCCGATCCTCTCCGGATATCCCCAGGTGCGCAAGCAGGAGATTGACCGGGATCTGGTCTCCGGCGAGCGCAGCCAATTTCAGAAAGCTGCCAATCGGCCCCCGCAGGTTCGGTGAAAGCCTGGAGAGGAGAGTTCGCAGTGGCTGCTGGAGGTCCGGGGAGAACTCTTCCGATTCGAGGCCATCTTCGACAAGACGCCAACCGCCTCTGGGGTACCCGGTGATCCGGCCCGCGCCCAGCAGGTCCGCCATCTGGAGAGCCAGCCTTCCCGGCAATCCGTGGCTACACTCCCAGAGCGTCCGGAAGAGTTCGTCGGGGAACGAATTGGGTTGGAAGCGCCGGTTCACGGCGGCACGGAGCTCGTACTCCTCGAGCGGCAGCAGCTCGAAGCGCTTCGACTGCGGTAGCGGCGCCTCTCTGGGCCATTCGAACCTCGGATGGCACAGGAACGCCAGAACCAGGTTGCGGTTGATTTCGGCTTCCTCCAGCAGAAAAGCGGACAGCGTGGCGGGGAGCTCCGCGGTTTCCAGGACGCGGACCACGAGGACTTGCGTTTCGGTGAGCCGGCGGAGCAGGCGGCTCAAACCTTCTCGTGCCGGGCGCTCGGGACCCAGGACGTCCTGGAGCGGCAGCTCGAGGCTCAGAGCGATGGAGAGCGCCGAAACCGCGAAGGCGTGTGGGCCTCCCGCCGTGGCTTCGAGTTTCGCCTCCTCCAGAAGCCTGGAGACGCGGATGCGGTCGCGCTCCTGGGTGCATTTGGCAAGCTGGTGCCGGGCATAGGTGTCCAGTGTGCCGGAGGCCGGATCGTAGCCTGCCAGGTCGATCGTGCCCATCTCAACTGCTGCGCCCGCGCGCCGCGCCCGCCATACCGCCGCATCGAGGAAGTACCTTTTCCCAATCCCCGGTTCGCCCACCAGGAAGACAGCCCGCGGGCGGCGTTCATCGCGAGAGCACAGGACTTCGGTTATTACCGCCAGGTCTTCTTCGTGCTGAAAGTTGAGGAGCTCGTACTGGGCTTCCTGCGACTCGAAGAAGACTTGGTCGGGCAAGTGAGTCTCCACGCCGGGCAATCGCCTCAGAGGCGGATCAAGTCCGCGATCATGACGGGCTTTCCCGTATCGACGCTCTTCACGGCCGCCACGCCGGTGAGCGCCGACATCGCGCCCGCTCTCGACCCGGCGCGCTGCCGCAGCGGGTCCGGCGTATCGGGAATGAAGATCATGCGCTGCATCCGCGGATCGCCGCCGAAGTGGCCACCGGTGCCCCACGGGAGGGTGAGAATCTCGGACTTCTGGAAGTTCCTGGTCACCCGGATCTCGTCCTGCTTCGGCGATTCCCAGGGCTGCCTCTCGTAGCAGCGCAGCTCGATGCGGCCGTCGGTGCCATTGAAGGCCAGGTGGTAGCCCTCGTAAGGCATGAACGCGTTCAGCGAGTAGCTCATCATCGTGCCGTTGGTATAACGCACCTCGGCGGTCATGGTGTCGAAAATGTCGATGTCCGGCCGGAACAGGCAGGCGTCGCGCAAGTAGCCGTCTTCGGACTCGCACTGGACGTAGAGCTCGGTGAGCCGCTTGTCCTTCGTGATGTCCCAGAAGAACGGGCACCTGTTCTGACAACTCCGGCAGTCCCTGGCCCGCATTTCCGAATTCTTGCCGTACTTGCGCAGCGCACCCTGCGCCATCACCCGCACCGGCTCGGCGTCCAGGTACCAGTTGATGAGGTCGAAGTGGTGACTCGCCTTGTGGATGAAA
>JBEKMO010000007.1:0-92864 GCA_050008465.1 Bryobacteraceae bacterium | reverse complement strand
ATTCCATCCAAGAAATGGCAAGCGAATAGGCCTCCTCGCCAGTGGCGCACCCAGGCACCCAAGCCCGGAGCGGATTCTCGCGTCCTCTGCCGGCCACAAGGGCCGGGAAGACCTTTTCTCTCAACTCCTGGAAGACCGCGGGCTCCCGAAAGAAGGCTGTGACAGAGATCAAGAAGTCCTGGCATAACGCGTTTGCCTCCTCGCGGTTCTGCTCAAGCTCCTGGAGGTAGTCTTCCATCCTCTGGAATCCGCGGAGGGCCATGCGCCGCCGGATGCGACGCCTGACTGTACCGTGCTTGTAATGCGTGAAATCCACCCCGCTGGCGTTCCGCAACAGCCGGAATACGCCGTCCAGTTCGATCGCTGCATCACCTGGCTGCTCGATGGCCTTCCGCAGTTCCGGGGTAACAAATAACTGCCGCGCAAGGGCCACCAACTGGCGGGCGATCCCGGCCGGCGGCAGTACGAAATCTACCGCACCGGCCGCGATAGCGCTCCCGGGCATGCCGTCGAACTTCGCCGATCGCCTCTCCTGAGCGAACGTGATGCCACCTTCAGCCTTGATCGCCTGGAGGCCGAGGGTCCCGTCCGTTGCCGTTCCCGACAGAACGACGCCGAACGCCTGGCTGCCCCGGTCTGCCGCCAGCGCGCGCAGAAAAGAGTCGATCGGCATGTTCCGGCCACTGTCCAAGCGAGGCAGGGTGCGCAGAACTCCACCGGAAATGCCCAAATTGAATCCGGGTGGAATCACGTAAACGCGATTGGCCTCGGCTCGGGTTTCGCCCTTCACTTCGGCGACCGCCATCTTGGTCGCCTTGGCGAGCAACTCCTTCAGATGGCTCTCGTGCTTCGGATCGAGGTGCTGAATCAGCACAAACGCCATGCCGGTATCGTCCGGCAGATGACTGAGTAACTCGGTGAACGCCTCCAGTCCGCCGGCGGAGGCTCCTATGCCGACAATTGGGAATGAATTGCCTGGGGCGGGTTCCGCGACGGGTGGTCCCTGAAAAGGCGTTGGGGAGACGGTCTCCCCGGGAGCTTTCGCGGAGCTTTCCCGCGGATTGGGGGAGGCTCGCTTTCCAAGGGGCTCCGGCGCGCGCGCCGAACGCTCAGCCTTGCCGTGCCCACGTCCGACGGTCTTCTTTGCCACACGCCACCGATGCCTCTCTGGCTCGACGATCAGGCGCTATTCCAGCAGGTCCTTGATGATTTTGCCGATCTCCATGAATTGATCCAGCCCCGCGGGCTTGGTGATGAACCGTGCAACTCCGAGATCCATCAGCATAGCCCGGTCTCGCTGGGATTGAGAAGAGCTCCAAACACACACCGGCACTCCGGCAAGGTGTTGGGCGTCCCGGATCGCGCGCAAGATGTCTTCGCCGCTATACTTGGACAGGTGCAAGTCCACCAGAATCAGCTTCGGAACCGCCGCATCCGCGTAGGCGCCTTGCCTGCGAATGAAGGCCAGGGCCGCCCCCCCGTCCGCCAGGTGAACCAGCTCGAACCGCAGATCCTGCTTGTTCATGGCCCGCTCGAGAAGGAAGACATCCGAACTGTTGTCTTCAATCACGAGAACCCGGGCTGGAGGAACAACGTAAGCGTGTTTGATGCCCACTCCCATTTCGCCCACCGTCGCCGCCTCCTTATCTTATCTCCAAACCAACCGCGTTGGGCGCCGGTTCAGCGTTAGTCCGCTGACGCTCCTCCTCGCCAGGTGGTTTGGCGGAGCTCGCCACCGCCGCTTCCGATGGCACCTGTTTTGCTCTCACGACGAACCGTTTGGGCGCGGAACCTATGTATGCGAAAGGATAACAGGTCACCATGGTCAGAACGTTCTCGTGCGATGGAGCGAGCACCTCGACATTTTCCGGATCGACGACCGTCAGCGACTCGACCCGGTACTTGAAATTCCCTCTTGGCGTGGAGAACTGAATCTCGTCCCTGGGCCTCAAATCCTTCAGTCCCCGAAAGAACGTGTCACGGTGACCCGCGAGGCCGACATTTCCGGCTTGTCCTGGAAGCGCCGTCGATGGAATGTGGCCTACGGCGACGCGCAGTGTCCTTCGATCGACGCCTTCGCGTACCATCGCGGAGAACCGCAGCCTCGGAACCGACAGTCGTCCAATGACTGAAATCGGGAACGCGGGCTCCGGCGCCGGCATGGATTTGCGGGCAGCCTGAACCACACTCCCAGTCGGTGTTGTTTCAGGATTGGAGCCCGTAACGGAGGCACGGCTGCCAGCCGCGCGGTCGAATAACCGGCTTTCATACGCTTGGTATACAACCCGCTCCATGTATGTATAGCCGTACAGTCCAAGGGAAACGATCGCGAGAATCAGGAACAAGTACTGGCTAGCGCTCCAACGGGTGCGCCGCCTCCGGGAGTCCCCGCCTGGCTGGCAGCCCGTGGCGAAAGCCGGTTTCGCGGCCGGGAGCGGCGCGGAGTCGTTGATTCGCGGTGCCGGCCAATTCGGCTGCGAGACTTTCGCCACGGGGTCCCGGGGAGCGTGCGCGAATGAGATACGGACTTTCATGATCCCGGCTTCCGATTCGGATCGTCACCAGGAACCACCAAGGGACGCCTATCCGGAAGTAAGTAGGTCGTACGCGTGTGTACTACCAACTTGTCCCGGCCGGACTGCGAAGCAACCACTCTAACCTTCCGCAGAGAACCCTTGTCGCCAAGCCGAACCGGAACGTAGCCGATGGTGTAACGGGCCCGGATGTCGTGTGCGATTTCCTTGCAGATTCCGTCCACTTTAGAGAGCTGCTCCGGAAAGAAGGCCTCACCGCCGCTGACTTGGGCAAGGTGCTGAAGCAGGCCGGGGTTCCGGTCTCTATCGTTCTCATCAAAAATCCCAATGGTGTAAATAGTCGCGCGGGATTCCCGAACCATTCGCACCACATCCGCGGAGCCATGCACGCTATTGTTATCGCCGCCGTCGCTGACCAGCACGAGGGTCTTCCTGTCACGCGTGCCCTTTTCGAGATGGCTGAGGGAGAACAGGATAGCGTCGTAGAGAGCCGTCCTGCCTTCGGGCCTGCCCGCCGACAAAGCTCCCCGCAGTTGTTCGATATCGCTCGAGAATGGAATGCTCTCGGGGAGACCGCTCTTCACGCCGTCGCTGAAGTTCACGACGAACACTTCATCTTGCCGATTGCTCGCCTGAATGAACGCCAGCGCGGCCGCGATGACCTCTCGCTGCTTCGTCATCATACTGCCGCTGGTGTCGATCACCAAGCCTACCGTGACGGGCACGTCCTCGCTCCCAAAATGGGTAATCGCTTGGGGGTTCCCGTTCTCATAAACCCGGAAGTTGTCCCGCCTCAGGTTTGAGACGTGCCCACCGGCCGCATCTTTGACACTCACATCCAGAAGCACCAGTTCGGCGGTCGCGGTGAGTTTGAAGGGTTGTTCCAGTGGCGCGACCGCCGGTGTCTGCCCACTGAGTGCTTTCAGTGCTAACGCCAGCCCCAGGGCGAGAATGTGTTCGGCACGTATGCATCTTGTCCAGCGCATAAAGTCTCTTGGGCCGGCGCCCCCGTCGCGCCGAGGTCTCCGTAGTTCGAGACCGCGGCGGGTTGGCACAACTTGCTCGCCTCCTGCTTGTCTGCCGTACCGGAAGTGCCTACACCGCTCCCTCACGGTCGCGGCTCGGCTACTGAGCCGCGCGCGTAAGCAAGCGGTCAAGGCACTTCAACACGACACTAGGAGGAGCGCCTGGAACGAATTCTCAGGGCCGCAAAGGCAGCCGAAGAGAGGAGTCCGACCAAGCCGATCAGCGGCATGAAGCCGGCGGTATGCGGCAGTTTCTCCTGCACTGGTTCGGGTGTCGGCACAGCCGCCACCTCAACTGCTTTCTGAGGCTCGACGGCGGGTGCTGGCGCCGGCGCCGCTACCACCACTGGGCTGGTCTTGCCGCTTTCGTCCACAATCACGACAGGCGCCGTCTTCAACTCCTCTGGTGCGGCCGTCTCAACTTCGATTGCTGGCACGGGGGCCTTCACGAAAGCTGCGATCTCCACGGCCTTTGGCTTGGAATATGCGAACTCCTGCCCGAAATTGTCTCCCGGGTAGAACCACGCCCGAAGCGCCCTGGGCTGGCCAACCGGAACTTCCCAGTACTGCAGTACGGTGTTCCCCGTGGGCTGCAGGCGGTAGTTCGGAATCGCAAGGATCGTCGTAATGACATGCTGCTGATCCTTGTCAAAGACCCGAACGATGTGCCGGTCCGACATGGAGTCCACCAGCACCATCACATATTCCCCCGGTTCGAGGATTACGATGTGGTCCGGGGTACAGCAGGACGGCATTTGAATTCGCTCATTCACCGTCAGAATGGTTTTCTTGTTCCAGGTGTCCGCCTGAACAGTTGGCGCCAGCGCGACGCTGATAAGGCCCGCGAAGGCCGCCAGTGCAAAACTCTGTGCGTGTTTCATTTTGTCTCGATCTCCTTTTTGCCCGTCACGCTCCTCTCAGCAGTTTCGGAGCCAAAGCGGAAACTCTCCGGAACCGCGAGTGAAACGTCCACACGCCCTCGCCTTGATCTGCTGTTCCGGGTAGGTTTCAGGCAGATCCTGCACTCCCGATGGCAACATCTGCACGCGCCTTAGCGGGCTTTGGCTCTCTCCTCGCGATTGCGCTCTAGATTGGGGACTGCGGACCGGAATAACATTGGCACCGCTCGTGCAACAGGATGCACGTCGCCCGGAAAACCCGGAGGGTAACCCGGCCGACAGGAGAGGTGAGGAATGAAACTGATCACAACGGCTACCGTGGCTCTCGCTCTTGGGATGCTGGGCCTGAATCTTGTCCCGACAGCTTCGGCAACCAGCCACAAAGAAGCGAAAACGGTACAAAAAAGCCTTAGCGACAAAGGTTTCTATAACGGGCCCATCGATGGTCTCGTGGGGCCTCAGACACGAGCTGGCATTCGTCAGTACCAGGAAGCGGAGGGTCTGCCCGTCACCGGGCGCCTGGATGAGGCAACGGCCGGAAAACTGGGAGTGGGACCGGAATCGATCGGCGGCGGCTTCAAGGGCGCCGGGCAGGAGGTAGGAAAGGGCGGCCAGGAAGTTGGTCACGAGATGAAGCAGGGCAAGCCCCTGGCAGCCGGCAAAGAGTTTGGGAAGGGAATGGGCCGCGCGGGCGAGAAGGTTGGGAAAGCCGTCAAGAAGTCGGTCACAACCGATAGCGACCGGGGGGATCGAGAAAAGAAGCAGTAAGTCGCGATTCAGGACGCCGCCGGCGAGACGAACGAAGCTGGCGCCGGCCGGCGCACAATCCGGCCTGGCGAATCGGTTAGAACCGGACTTTCGCAGTTCGCGCCGGTCTTCCGCCAGTTTGGCGGTGCGCCGCAACCGCGTGTGGGGCGGAGCTACCCTCCTTTCAGCCAGCGGAACCTCCGGCATCCTGCCCACAGCGATGCATCTGAAAACGCACCGGCGGAAGAAGGACGGCCAGGAGCATCGCTACTTCAGCGTGGTCGAGAACCGGCGCCTGCGTCTCTGCACCACGTGGCCGGCGCGGACGCCCGGGAGCGTGAGTGAGTTACCGAGCCTCGCAAAATGCGGTGACAGACAGCACCGTCCACGCGGCGCGGAAAGCGCGCCTTGGGACTTCGAAGCTCTTCCGGCCGCCGTAGTGCATCCGGGCGTGCTCGGATGAGGTTATCGTCAACTGGAACGGTCCCGAGCTGTTGATGTTCTCGATAGCCTCATAGCGCCAGGTTTGCGGTTCATGTGATACGGTGGTGCACGCCCGTCGGCCGGTACCCCTCTTCCGCTATCGCATGCAGCCCGGCACCACCCGGCGCCAAGGAGTGGGTAAACGGAGATTCGCCCGGCTGGCTTGACCGGTTTGCATTCCATCGGGCGCGAGCGGCCGCACAGGCCGACACCGGCCACGTGGTGCTGAGATCCCGTCGCGATCCCGTTTACCGTTGAGGACCATTCACGAGTCAGAAGAGCCGTCCAGTGGTCACTGACAATCCGGACAACGCCGCTCTTGCGGACCGTACCATTCACATCCGCGACGGCGTGGTGGTTTGCGACGGCGAGCGCGATCAGCGCAGCGCGGGCTTCCGAGTCTCATAGTTGGTTCGCGGCAAGGCCGCAAAACGAACTGAGCGGCTCAGGACGGGAGCGGCTTGGGACCACCCTCCTCTCGCTCTCGCCGGATATTGTACTTTTCCATCCGGTAGATCAGCGTTTTCCGGCTGAGGTCCAGATAGCGGGCCGCCTGTGTCTGGTTCCAGTCGAACTTCTTCAGCGCCCGGAGAATTAGTTCCTTCTCGACGGCATCCAGGCTGATCCCCTGTGGCGGAAGATCCAGGCGTAATTCCTCAAGCACCGGCCGCTCGCGGCGGAGGAACTCGGGCAGATCGTTTACGGTAATCTCGTTCCCGCGTGTCAGCACGACCAGCCGTTCGATGACGTTCTCCAGTTCGCGGATATTCCCGGGCCACCGGTACCCACAAAAATGGGGGAGCAGTGAAGCAGGTAAGGCCAGGTCCGGCCGGCCGTGCTTTTCTTTTGCCTTGATGAAGAAGTGCTCGACGAGTTCCGGGATGTCCTCCGGTCTCTCGCGCAGAGACGGCAGCTCCAGAGGTATCACCACCAGCCGGTAGTACAAATCTTCGCGGAACGTGCCGTCCTCGATCATCGCCTGGAGATTGCGGTGGGTGGCGGCGATGATTCGCACGTCCACGCTGGTCGTCTCCGCGGCGCCGACCTTTTCAATTTCGCCCTGCTGGAGCAGTCGCAACAGCTTGACCTGGAGTTCCACCGGCATTTCCCCGATCTCGTCCAGGAACAGCGTGCCGCCGTCGGCGGCTTCAGCCCGGCCTTTCTTGTGGGCCACGGCCCCGGTGAACGACCCTTTGACATGCCCGAAGAGCTCCGACTCCAGCAGGTCTTTGGGGATCGTACCGCAGTTGATCGTTACGAAGGCATTCTCCCTGCGGGGGCTGTTGAAGTGGATTGCCTTGGCCAGCAGTTCCTTCCCCGTGCCAGTTTCACCGCGGACGAGCACGGTCGAGCTGGTCTCGGCGGCTCGCGAAGCCATATCGAGCACCGACAGCAGGGAACTGGAACGGCCCAGTATATTTTCGAAGCCGTACTTGCTATCCAGGCTCGTGCGAAGCGCCTGGACCTCCTGGCGCAGTTGCACGTGCTCCAGAGCGCGTCCGATCGTGAGCTTCAGCTCCTCGATGTGGACGGGTTTTGTGACGTAGTCGTAGGCGCCGGCCCGCATCGCCTCCACGGCGGTCTCAATCGTCCCGAACGCGGTGACCACGATGACGACGAGCTCCGGGTAGTCCGCGCGGATTCGCTTCAGTAGCTCAAGCCCCGACATGCCCGGCATTTTCAGGTCGGTGACGACCAGCTCGACCGGCCTTTTCTGGAGGAGTTCGAGGGCCTCCTGACCGGAGGCAGCGGTCAGCACTTGGTAACCGCCCTGCTGCAGTTGGACCTCCGTCACCCTCCGGAGGCTTTCGTCGTCGTCCACTACCAGAATGCGATTCCGCTGCAATGTTCTCTCCCGAGTCCCGAACCTCTACCTGCCGAACGCAGCCATGACCGCTTGGAACGGCAGCACCTCACCGCCATGTTCGCGCGCGAACTGCGTTGCCTCGCTTCGCTGGCCAAAAGCCAGCAGGCTCGGTGAGCACCGATCGTAGAGGACACCGGCGGGTCGTTTGTCGGCATCGATCATGTCATGGGCCCGCGCGCACATGTTCACATCGCTTCCTTTCACCAGGTAGGCGTCGTTCGGCGAGAGCTTCGCCCCGGTGAGGAAAGCAGTCAATTCCGTGATCCGCACCGGCTTGCCCTCCTGCTCATGTTCGGAAAGCGCACATGCCGGGCAGCAAAACAGCAGGGAGCGCCCCTGGGCGACGGCGACGGTCCTCGAATGAGCGTGGATCGGTCTCTGGCAGGCATAACAACTCTCCGGTTGCGCGCCACGGTAAACCCTGAATCCGGCGTATCCGAGCGCGACTGCAACAGCGGCGATCGCGATCGCCACAAACCAGCGTGTGCTTGTCATGAATTGTAACTCCTCGCAGGCAGCACAATGGAAAACGTCATGCCCCGGTCCGGGTTCGGCTCCGCGGTGATCGCGCCGCCGTGCTGCGTGACGATTTGATGCGCCACCGATAGCCCCAGGCCCGTGCCGTTCTCCTTGGTCGTGAAAAACGGGTCGAAGATCTTCTCCAAATCCTGAGCAGGGATGCCGGGGCCCTCATCTCTGACCGATATCCTCACGTTGCCATCCGACGCCGTGACCGAGAGTTCGATTGAGCCTCCGCCCGCCATCGCCTGTATGGCGTTGATCGTCAGGTTCAGAATCACCTGTTTCAATTGCTCCGGATCGCATTGAACGTGCGGGGGCGACGGAGGAACGCGGCGTTCCAGGGTGATTCCGCTGCGCTCTGCGGTGGGAGCGACCAGACTGGTGACGGACTCGATGAGACGGGCGGGGTCAACCAACTGCAATTCCGGTTTCCTTGGTCTGGCGAAGTCCAGCAGGTTCGTCAGAAGCCGGTTGAGCCTGCGTGATTCCTTGCGGATCACCCCGAGAAACTCCTGGCGCATCTCGTCGGAGATGTGCGGCTGCTCGAGGATGTCGGTAGAGCCCTCGATGCTCGCCAGCGGGTTGCGGATCTCGTGCGCCAGGCTTGCCGAGAGATGCCCGATGGCGGAGAGCCGGTCGGCACGCTTAAGCTGCTCGAAACTGTCTTGCAGCTCACGGTATACCTTGCTGAGCTGTTGCGTGGCCGCCTCCAGCTTTTCCCGTTGCTTCCGTTCGCGGTCGGCCAGCGCTCCCGTAACCGCGCCGACCAGGAAGAAGAGAATGATCTCGGCGTATTGGTTCATCGCGTAATCGGGCATGTGGTGCCATGCCATGAGAATGTGCGGGATGTACAGAATCGCCGACAGGAGTGAGGCGGCCAAGCCGCCGCGCCAGCCGAAGTAGATTGCCGAATAGACGATCGGCAGATAGTAGAGCCGCTGGAAAAGATTGTGCCAAAGGATCAGCGAAGGCGGCGTCAGGAAATGGAGCAGCGAAGCCGCCGCGATGCCGAGTGCTACGACCGATACCCGCGCGTATATCGCCCTCTTGCTGGTGACATCCATTTCGGCAAGACCTGCTACAGTGACGCTCTTAACCATTCTCGCTCTTCTAGGGCACCTGCCACTCATGCATCGGTGGCAACGTATTGAGCACGCCACGCACCAATCGCAGCGCCATCGGATTCTCAGGAGCTTCTGTTCCGCAGACGCCGGGCCGAAGCTCGGCAGCAGCCTGAAAGGGCTGCCCCACGTCAGCACACTAGGCCGTTATGCGGCAATGCGGGCGGGCATCTGCCCGAAATGGGGCAGGTTACTCGGCTGCTGCCGGAGCGCGGGGCCGACTTTTGCGCGCCAGGCTCAGGTTTGGCTGGGTTGGCATGGCGAATGCATGAAGTCTCGAAGAAAGGATGAACCCGTGAAGGTGCGATCGATTGTCGCCGGAGCCGTCTTTGTTTCGGCTTCGGGGGTGTTCGCCTGGGGCCAGCAGCAGCCCCTGAAGTTGGATGAGTTGCTTGCTGAAGCGCTCCGCGGCAATCCGGAGATTCTGGCCGCACAAAAGCGGTACGAGGCGGCTCGACAGCGCCCCACGCAGGAAAGCACGCTGCCGGAGCCGATGTTCTCCCTCGGTTACCAGAGCACGGGCAGTCCAAGACCGTTCGCCGGCCTCGGCAAGGATCCGCTGGCGAACGCGGGATTCATGGTGTCTCAGGAGTTCCCCTTTCCGGGCAAGCTCGGCCTGCGTGGTGGCATGGCCACCAAGGAGGCCGAAGCGGAGTTCCAGCAGTATCAGGCCGTGCAGTTGAACGTGGTTTCGCGGTTAAAGCAAGCCTACTACCGCCTGTACTACGCGTACGCCGCCTCCGATGCCTTGAGTCGCAACCGGGATCTGCTCAAGAAGCTCCTGCGCGTGACGGAGGTGCGCTACACGGTCGGCAAGGCGGCCCAGCAGGACGTCTTCAAGGCTCAAACGCAGGTCGGCATTCTTGAGACGCGCCTAGTGAAGCTGGAGTTGGAGCGCAACAGCGCCGAAGCCGAGATCAACAGCCTGCTGAACCGCGCGGCCGGAACGCCTGTGCCACGGCCGGAAGACCTCAAGCCCAAAGACTTCGCGCTGAACCTGAACGAGCTCTACAACAGCGCGCGCACGGAATCGCCCATGCTGCGCCGGGAGCAGAAGATGATCGAGCGCACGGAGCTGGCGCTGAACCTGGCGCGCAAAGACTATTACCCCGACTACACTCTCACGGCGGGCTACTTCAATCAGGGCTCTATGCCGCCGATGTACATGGCGCGCGTGGATTTCAAGCTGCCGGTCTATTTCTGGCGCAAACAGCGTGCGGGCGTCGCCGAACAGGCCAGCAACGCCGTCCAGGCGCGGCGCACTTATGAAGCGACTGACCAGAGCCTGCGGTTCCGCATTAAGGGCGACTACCTGATGGCGCAGGCGTCATGGAAGCTGATGGAGCTTTATGGCAACACCGTAGTCCCGCAGGCCAGCCTGGCGCTCGAGTCCTCTCTATCCACCTATGAGACCGGAACCGTCGATTTCCTTTCGGTGCTGACCAATTTCACCACAGTCCTCGATTACGAGGTGAACTACTGGGAGGAATTCGCAAACTACTACCAGGCGCTCTGCCGGCTTGAAGAGATGACCGCACAGAAGTTGACGGATTGAGGCTGCGATGAAGGCTCTGAAGACGATTCTCCTCCTGGTTCTGCTGGCGGCCGCGTTTTTCGGCGGCTACGCCTATAAGAGTTGGTTCCGCTCCTCCGGCACGGCGAACACGGCTGCGGGCGGCCGCAAGATCCTCTACTACGTGGATCCGATGCACCCGGCTTACAAGTCCGATAAGCCCGGCATTGCGCCGGACTGCGGCATGAAGCTGGAACCCGTCTACGCCGATGGCGGTCCGGCAGCCACTGCGAGCACCCAGCCGAAGGGTAAGATCCTGTACTACCGCGACCCGCAGAATCCCGATTTCAAGTCCGATAAGCCGGGGCTGAATCCCGGGACCCGCAACGAGCTCGAGCCGGTTTATGAGAACGACCACTCGACGTTTCCGGTCGGCACGGTTCAGATCAGCCCCGAAAAACAGCAGTTGATTGGCGTGAAGTACGGAACAGCCGAAGTGACGGGCGGCTCCGAGACCATTCGAGCCGCGGGCAAAGTGACCTACGACGAGACCCGGATCGCGCATGTGCACACGAAGTATGAAGGCTGGATCGACAAGGTGTACGTCGATTTCATCGGCAAGCTCGTGGAAAAGGGCCAGCCGCTGTTGACGATATACAGTCCGGACCTCCTGGCCTCGCAGCAGGAACTGCTGTTGGCCGTGAAGGCGAAAGAAGTCATGCGCAAGAGCACGCTGGAAGGCGTCATTGACCAGAGCGAAACGCTGTTTCAGGCCGCCAAACGGCGGCTCGAGCTCTGGGATCTCAGCGAGGCGCAGATCCAGCAGGTGCTCGCCACGGGCCAGCCGATCAAGAACATCACGCTCTACTCGCCGATCGGCGGCTACGTTCTGGAGCGCAAAGCGTTCTCGCAGGTGAAAGTAATGCCCGACACCGACCTTTACACGGTGGCGGACCTGAGCAGGGTCTGGATCATGGCGGACGTGTTCGAATACGAGGCTCCGAACATCCGCGTCGGCGAGGCAGCGCGAATTGAGTTGTCGTACTACCCCGGAAAATCGTTCGGCGCCAGGGTCACTTACATACAGCCGCAAGTGGACCCGATGACGCGAACCCTCAAGGTGCGCCTGGAAGCCGACAACCCTGGGATTGTGCTGAAGCCAGACATGTACGTGGACGTGAAAATCCAGGTCGCGTCCGCGGCCACCCTCACTGTCCCTTCGGATGCGGTGCTGGACGCCGGCAACAAGAAGACTGTCTTCGTGGACCGCGGCAACGGGTATTTCGAGCCGCGGACAGTTGAGATCGGTGAACAGAAAGGCGAACGCATCACGATCCTCAGCGGGCTCAAGGCTGGTGAGCGCATCGTGACCTCCGCGAATTTCTTGATCGATTCCGAGAGCCAGATGAAGGCCGCGGCGTCAGGCATGGGCGGCATGGCCGGGATGCCCGGAATGGCCAACCCTGAAACGCCTGCGAGGCCGCCGAAACCTCCCGCAGGAAAGTCCGATGCTAAGGGGATGGCCGATATGCCGGGGATGGAAGGCAAAAAGCAGTGATTAACCGGGTCATTGAGTTCGCCGCGCACAACAAGTTCATGGTCTTCATCCTGATCGGCGCGGCCGTGTTGTACGGGCTGTGGTCGATGAAGACCGTGCCGCTGGACGCGATCCCGGACCTTAGCGATACGCAAGTGATCGTGTACTCGAAGTGGGATCGCAGCCCGGACATCATGGAAGACCAGGTCACCTACCCGCTCGTCACGGCCATGCTGGGCGCCCCGAAAGTGAAGGACGTCCGCGGGTTCTCCGACTTCGGTTACTCATACGTCTACATTATTTTCGAGGAAGGTACGGACATCTATTGGGCTCGGTCCCGGACGCTGGAGTATCTCTCGGGAGTGTTGCCCCGCCTTCCGCAAGGCGTTCAAACCGAGCTTGGGCCCGACGCCACCGGGATCGGCTGGGTCTTCCAGTACGCCCTGGTGGACACCAGCGGGAAACACTCGCTTGCCGATCTGCGGTCGTATCAGGACTGGTATCTCCGGTATTACCTGAAATCGGTTCCGGGCGTGGCGGAAGTGGCGCCGCTGGGCGGTTTCGTGCGCCAGTATCAGGTCAACGTCGATCCCAACAAGCTGCAAACGTACAACATCGCAATCAACAAGGTGGTGGACGCCGTGCGCGCCGGCAATAACGACGTCGGCGGCCGGCTCGTCGAGTTCACGGGCGCCGAGTACATGGTTCGTGGCCGAGGGTACGCGAAATCGACGGACGACATCGCAAGAATCGTCCTGGCGCGCAGCCAGAACGGCGTCCCCATCCGCGTGCAGGACGTGGGGAATGTGACGCTGGGCCCCGACATTCGCCGCGGCGTCGCCGACTGGAACGGGACGGGCGACACCGTCGCCGGTATCGTGGTCATGCGCCAGGGTGAGAATGCGCTCGATGTCATTGAGCGTGTGAAACAGAAGCTCAAGGACATCGAGCCGGGTATGCCGCCGGGAGTCAAGGTGGTCACCGCCTACGACCGTTCCGACCTCATCCTCCGCTCCATAGAGAACCTGAAGCACACCTTGACGGAGGAGCTGATCATTGTCGCCATCGTCATCCTGATCTTCCTCTGGCACATCCCGAGCGCGATGATCCCCATCATCACCATCCCGGTCGCGGTAATCATCGCGTTCATCCCGATGAAGATGATGGGGCTCACGTCGAACATCATGTCGCTCGGCGGCATCGCGATTGCCGTCGGCGCCATGGTCGACGCAGCGATTGTCGTCGTCGAGCAGACGCACAAGAAACTCGAGGAGTGGGAACGCACCGGACGCAAGGAAGACTACCACACGGTGGTTGTGAACGCCGTGAAGGAGGTGGGCGGGCCGAGCTTCTTCGCTCTGCTGGTGATTGCCGTTTCGTTCCTGCCGGTCCTGACGCTGGAAGCGCAGGAAGGCCGCCTTTTCAAGCCCCTCGCTTATACCAAGAACTTTTCGATGATCATTGCCGCCGTTCTGGCGATCACGCTCGACCCAGCGATGCGGCTTGTCTTCACGCACATGAAGAATTTCGAGTTTCGGCCGCGCTGGCTGGCGCGCGCGACCAGTGCCGTGCTCGTCGGCAAGATTCACTCCGAGGAGAGTCACCCGATCAGCAGGATCCTCATCAAGGTGTACGGACCGGTGTGCGCCTGGTCGCTACGCTGGAAGTGGTTCGTGATCGCCGGCGCGGTGGCGACGGTCATTCTGACGGTCCCGGTGTTCGAGAAGCTCGGATCCGAGTTCATGCCGCCGCTCGACGAGGGGTCCCTGCTGTACATGCCCAGTACGCTGCCGGGCATCTCGGTAACCGAAGCGCAGAGGCTCCTCCAGATCCAGGACCGGATCATCAAGTCCTTCCCCGAGGTGGACACCGTGCTCGGCAAGTCGGGCCGCGCCGAGACCTCGACAGACCCGGCGCCCTTCTCGATGATGGAGACGGTGATCAATCTCAAGCCGCCCCAGGGGTGGCGAAAAGTAAACACATGGTACGATTCCTGGGCTCCCAAGTGGCTCAGGCCGGTCTTGGGCCGTATCACGCCCGACCACATCTCGACTGAGCAACTCGTCGATGAGATGGACCAGGCGCTGAAGATTCCCGGAACTTCCAATGCCTGGACGATGCCGATCAAGGCCCGCGTAGACATGCTGACGACCGGCATCCGCACGCCCGTTGGAATCAAGATCTACGGCGCCGACATCAAGAAGATCGAGGAGCTCGGCACCGAGATCGAGTCCATCCTGCCCAAAGTGCAGGGAACGCGCAGCGTCTTTTCCGAGCGCACCAGCGGCGGGTACTTCCTCGACTTCAACTGGAAGCGCGACGAACTGGCGCGCTACGGCCTGACGATCGACATGGTACAGGACGTGGTCAT
This sequence comes from Bryobacteraceae bacterium, assembly GCA_050008465.1. Taxonomy (GTDB): domain Bacteria; phylum Acidobacteriota; class Terriglobia; order Bryobacterales; family Bryobacteraceae; genus Fen-330. The sequence goes on along the minus strand of JBEKMO010000007.1, from coordinate 78,245 downwards.
GTCGGCGGTGGGCGGCGAAAATGTCACCACGACCGTGGAAGGCCGCGAGCGCTACGCGGTCAACGTGCGGTACATGCGCGACTATCGCAGCGATATCAACAAGCTGAAGCGCGTACTGGTCTCGACGATGGACGGGCAGACACAAGTGCCGCTCTCACAGTTGGCCGACGTCAAGCTGGTGAGCGGACCGGCGATGCTGCGCGACGAGAATGGCATGCTGAATGGCTACGTCTACGTCGATGTGGCCGGCCGGGACATCGGCAGTTACGTCGCCGCCGCCAAGGAGGCGATCCGCGACAGCGTGAAGTTGCCGCCGGCTTACTCGTTCATATGGAGCGGCCAGTATGAGGCGATGCAGCGTGTTCGCGAGCGGCTGAAGATCGTGCTTCCGGTAACGCTCTTCCTGGTCCTGATGCTGCTCTACTTGAACACGAGATCCATGGCCAAGACCATGATTATCGTTCTGGCGGTCCCGTTCTCGGCAGTGGGCGCGATCTGGTTCCTGTACCTGCTCGGCTACAACATGAGCATCGGCGTCTGGGTCGGGCTCATCGCCCTGTTGGGTGTGGACGCCGAGACCGGCGTATTCATGCTGCTGTATCTGGATATCGCCTACGACGATGCCCGGAAGGCGGGACGGCTCCGCAGTTTGACAGACCTGCAGGCCGTGATCATGCACGGGGCCGTCAAGAGAATCCGTCCGAAGTTCATGACGGTTGCAGTCATGTTCATGGGGCTGGTTCCGATCATGTGGTCCGCGGGCGCCGGCGCGGATGTGATGAGGCGCATCGCCGCTCCGATGATCGGCGGCATCTTCACGTCATTCATTCTGGAGTTGGTGGTCTACCCGGCAATCTACGAGGTTTGGAAATGGAATTTCGAAGTCAAAAAGCAATTGGCGCGCTCGTAGCGGCGGTTCTCGCGGCGGCGCCCCTGGCGCTGGGCGAACCCCCGTATCGCTATGCAGCGCGGCACGACCATCTGAGAAAGGGCGGCGGTGGCAGCCTGGTGATCGACGACCAGGGCGTGTCGTTCGAGGAGGCCGGCAAGAAGGGAAAGAAGTCCACGCACGCCTGGCAGTGGGCGTACAGGGACATTCAGCAACTCGAGATGGCGCCCAAGACGCTGCGGGTTCTCACGTATAAGGACAACAAGTGGAAGCTCGGAGCCGATCGCGAGTACCGGTTCGACCTCACGGGTGGGGAGAGCTTCACCGACGCGTACGCGTTCTTGAAAGACCGCCTCGACCAGCGATTCGTCGCCGTGTTACCGGACGCGGCCGTCCAAGCGAAGTGGGAGCCTCCGGTCAAGCACCTGCTGCGGTTCGGAGGTTCGGAAGGCGTACTCGGCTTCGGCGAGGACCGGGTCGTCTACACGACGGACCGAAAAGACGAGTCGCGGACCTGGCGGATCGCCGACATCGACAACATCAGCAGCAGCGGCCCGTACCAGTTGACGATCACGACGTTCGAGCGGGCCCGGTCCCACTACGGCAACCTCAAGGGCTTCAACTTCCAGCTCAAGGAGAAGCTCGACGACAACCGCTACAACGAGCTTTGGATGAAAGTGAACCAGGCCAAGGGCCTGAAGATTCTGGACACCTATCGAGGAAGGAACACAGGAGAATGAAACGAATTACGCTATTGTTCATGACTGGCGCGCTGCTTCTTGCGACCGCGGAGAAGGGGACCTTCACCGGGGTGATCACCGACACGATGTGCGGCGCCAATCACAAGCCGATGAATGTGTCGCCCGACAGCAAGTGCGTGCTGGAATGCGTAAAGCACGACAAGAGTGTCAAGTTTGCGCTGTACGACGGCAAGAACGTGTACACGCTCAGCGACCAGCAGACCCCCGAGAAGTACGCCGGCCAGCGAGTAAAGATTTCCGGCACGCTATACGAGAAAACGAAGATCCTCCAGGTGGACTCGATCGAGCCCGCTGCCGGCGGCATGGAGATGCCGCTGCAGCCGTCCGGACACTCGGGGCATTCAGGCCACTCGGGCTATTGAGGTCGGTTTCAGCGTGGCGCCCCTTTACTTCTTTCGCGGGGGGCGGGGCACCGGAAGAGACGAATCGAGGGCGTTCCGTTTCAAGCCGAGCGCAACCAGGTCGAGCCGCGCCTGCTTTCGCATCACGCCGATGTCGCGGTGCTGATTCGGAATCCGCGCCACCGCCTTTTCGTACCATTCGCGGGCGGCGTCGATTTCGCCGAGCAGGAGAAACGCCTCGGCCTTGGTGGCCAGTTCCCAGGGGTCGAGATCCGCCTCTTGCTTCGGCTCGAGCGCATCCAGAACCTGCTGCGCGATCTTGCGCGACTCTTCCGGCCGGCGCCGCCACAGCGCCAGGGCGGCCGCATTGATGCCGTTGTACGTATCGCCGCTGCGGTCGAATGCGGCGCGATAAAGGTTGTGCGCAGCGATCAGGGCTGCGTCGTCGCGGTCTTCCAGCCATCGGAGCTTGTAGCTTGCAGCGAGCAAGCCGGCCGTCTCGGGATCCACGTGCCCGGCCTCGTAAAGCTCGCGCAGGATCTGGAGGGCCTCATCACGCCGATCCAAGGTCCGCAACGCCAGGGCCCGGAGTTGTCTGGCTCGCACACCATCGCCCGCCGTTTCGAGCACTTCGAGAGCCCAGTCAGCCCGCGGAAACGAGAGCAGTGTTTGCGCCACCAACAGGGAGGCGGAGCCGGCGGCTAAGCCGGTGCTCCGCCAGGTCTTCCACAACTCGTACACCCGCTCCGCGCTGACCCCGGCGGCGGCACGGACCTTCACGACCAGTTCGTCCGTGGGCCCCTGCTCCGCTCGCACGATCCGACTCTCCGGCGACTCCGGCGCGGGAGGAGTGCGCCCCACCAGCGCCCACAGGAGCCGGTTGAGGCTCTCGCCCTCGGGCGCCGCCTTGCCGATGAAGTCCAGGTACGATTGCGCGGCCAAGTTTGGAGGCAGCGGGCTCGAATCCAGGCGAAGCGGAACTACCTGGAAGCCGCGGTCCTCGGTCGAGCGCTTCAGCAGGCTGTTGGCTTCCTGTTGACACCTCGGAGAATCCAGCCAGCCCCGGCTTATCAGCATAATGCCCGCGCGGCTCTTGGCCAGGACTTGTTGCAGGCTGTTGGCCAGATCGTCTCCCGGCGCCAGTTCCCGCAGGTCGATGAAGTTGCGGAAGCCGAGTCCCTCCAGGCGGCAGACGAGTCCCAGCGCAAAGGCCCGGTCCGTCGAGCAGTAACTCACAAAGGCGTGGTACTCGCCGGCGCGAAGCGGTGGAATCTGGTCGGCGATGGACGCTACCACGGGGGGCTCGACCTGCTCGATGGCGGGCGCGGCGCCCAGCAGCTCGAGCACTACGCGGGACGGGGTGCAATACACGATGCCCAGGGCCGGGCGTCCGGGGTTGTCGGGGTCGGAGAGGACGCGCTTGATGTGGCCCACCACCACCCCTTCCACCAATACCGGGCTGCCCGAAAACCCGTGCAGTGGCGCCGCCATGCCGGCGGCGACCTCCGGGGAGAACAGCACCAGCGCCGGATGCCCGAGGTCGTCCTGATGCTCGGGATCGAGCACCTCGCCCTCCAGCGGCAGCCCCTCCGTTCTTGCCAGGCCGACAAAGCCGAACCCATCCCAGACGGCCTTGCGCGCACACCGGCCCGCAAGGGGCAGGGGCGTGGCGCCGGCGAGCGGCAGGTCGAGCTTCAGCAGCGCGGAATCGCCGACGGCTTCCTTCTTCAGAACCGTCGCGTTCCGCGAATCGGCCCCGAAATGAACAATTACCTCCTCCCCCTCGGCGACGCTCTGCACCACGTGCTCGCACGTGGCCATGCGATCGATCGCCACCAGGTACGCGGTGCCTTGGCCGCCGTCGGGCGTCTCCACCCGGCCGCAGGCGGCCTTCATCGTCTTGAAAAAGTCGTCGTCCATCGCGGATTCTCCCGTCAGGGTGTGTAGATCAGGCTCGCAAGCTGGCCGTTGGGCACGGGCGCGGGTTCCTCCGGTTCGCTGAACAGATACACATCGGCGGATTTCACCTGTTGGCCCTCGATCTCAATCCGCGCGAAGGTCGGGATCTGCTCGCGGTAGCGGTCCGTACGGTTGGCCTCCAGGTCGTCGGAGAAGCGTTCCAGTTGCGCCCGCCCTTCTTCCTCCTTGCCGTTCAGAACAGCCTCGGGGAACCGCATCAGGTCCGCCCAGGTGCCGGTGTTCAGATACACAGCGCCCCCATTGGAGAGAGGATCGTCCTTGGGACCGGCGGGGTTCCCGCTCGAATCCAGCGGGACACGCTTGACCGCGTGCGTGTGCCCGAATACCACGACCCGGAAGCCACGCCGGACCGCAACCTGCGCCGCCCGCAGATACCTCTCGTCCTCGCGGTTCACGTCGAAGTTCTGCCGGTGCTCCTCGATGTGGGCGCGGATTCCGCGGTAGAGCAGATCGAACTCCTTGGCCCGCGCCGCTTGCGAGGTGGCCGTTCGCAGCCGGTTCCACAAATCCCCTGCGCGGCTCACGAAACTCACTTGCTGCGCGTCTCCGCCGGCGGCAAGGTTGGCCGCCAATTGCAGCAGTTCCCGGTCCTTCCTCACCTCGGGTTCTTCGGCGATGTTGGATGGGTCCAACGGCCTGCCGGTCGCGTCGAATCGCACCCGGGCCGATTGTCGGGCCAACTGCGCGATCTTCGGAACCGCGCGCATGGACGAAGGGTCGAGCACGGCGAGCATGGGGATGGCGCCGGCGTTCTCAGGCTTGAGCAGGTCAACAAAAGGGAAGTGCGCCTTCAGCGGATTCATGACCTGCTGAACGAGCTGGCTGCCCGCCGGCGGCGGAAACTCGGGCGGCGGCTCCCGCCGCGAAAGGGCCGAGCGCAGCTCCCGAAGCTGGTCGTGCCGCACGGCATTCCAGTTGTCGTAGCGATTGCCGTGCTCGATCAGTACCGGGCCGGCGACGAACGCCTGGTTGTCGTAGATGAAATCGACCGACCCGTGCCCCAATCGCTCGAGCAACAGCCGGCGCGGACCGGGCAGCGAAAGCTCGATGTCGTGGTTGCCCAGCAGAATGGTCATGCGCACACCGGCGGAGACCGCCTCATGCAGGCCGTCCCACACCGCCGCGGTACGGCTCATCACGCGCCGGAGCTTGTCGGTCGCCGCCTCGTCGGTGGGCGTAAAAGGAGCAAACTCCTTTTCGGCGAGGAAATCGACGAAGTCGCCGTTGATGACCAGGTGAACCTCGTGGTCCCCGGAGCCCTGCTGGCGCACCCAGCCGAGGAACCCGGCCAGCCGTCTTTGACCGACACCCGTGAGGATGCGGAAGCCAGGCGAGTCATCCGATCCCGGTTCGCCGCCCAAGTGTAAGTCCGATATTACGAAGATGCTAGATGTCATGGCGCTCACCCTCCTTGCCGCGAATCGCGGCCCTTATGTGTTCACGTCGAAGCCGATGGCCCGCCGGTGCCGCTCCCAGGTGTTGTCCAGAAGCAGGAAGTAGCCGAACAACTGGTACTTGAACTCTTCCGCGGCGGTCGAGGAATGAAATGGCACGGAGAAGTCGGTCGAGTAGATCAATTGTCCCAGGATCAAACCCTCGGCGATCTCTACGATCTCGTCGAGGCAGAAGCCGATGGGCACGGGTCCCCCGATCATCGGATACCGGTAGTGGAACTGGAAGACCTGTTTCTTCGCGCCCGCGCCGCTGTTCATGGGCAGGATGGATTCGCGGCCGCAAGTGCCCAGGAACATGTAGCCCTGCCGGACGAACGGCGAGGGGCCGGCATCGGCGAGATCCTGGATCGACGGGACCGGCGCGCGGTGGTTCATATCCAGCAAGCGCATGAGCGCGTCCGCGACGAGAATGCGCGAATCCTCGAGGTTATAGCCGAACACCCACCGGCTCGCCGCTTCTTGCTCCCAGAACTCCCGATCGGCAGGGGGCATGCCGCGATCCCATGAGCCGGCTTTCAAGTGCGCGGCGTAGGGGCCGTCCTGCTTCCAGTAGCCGTCGCGGCTCTTCTTGACCAGGTCGTAGTGCGGCCAACTCGCCAGGTGAGATTCCAGCTCGTGCACCCGCTCGGGATAGCGCTCCGCCAGATCCGGGCTCTCGTCCAGCAGCATGCTGAGTTTCCGGCCGCTGATCTTCTCGAACGACTTGCCCGCCCACGGAAAGACGAATCTCCCGATCGTCGCCCAGACCGTGTTGAGGAGGTTCGGTCCGCGCGGATCGCGGTGCAGCAGATCGGCAAGCGCACTGGGGTACAGGCTGCTCTCTTCGAACTTGCGCTCCAGCGCCGGGCACCAGGTGTCCGCCATGCCCCAGTGGAGGTTGAGAGTCGCGCCGTGATAATAGTCGAAGCCGCGGCACGGCTCTTGCTCACCGTACCATTCGAGACGCTCCGGAGCGTCGAAGCTGGTGTTGAAGCCGCGGCCCTGGCCCCGGAACAGGCCGCCGGCGATTGTGGCAGCAACGCCGCGCCGGAACAGCCGGTTCAGCTTCTCGAAGTGGCGCACATGATCGTCGAACCGGGCCGCTTTCGAGATCTCGCCCTGGATGCGCTGGAGCATCTCGAGAACGGATTCCCCGTCCCGCAACTCCTCGCGGACGTCGCCGTCGCTCGCGCCCTTGGGCGAATCCTCCAGAAGCAACGTAGTGAATTTCGCACGCAACTCGGGGTCCCGCGCCCAATCCCCAGGCGCGCTGGCGCCAGCCACCGAAACGCTGGGGACGCGGTCGTAGCCGAGCTCCGTGTAGCCGGTCTCGCCGGGACGCGGCCGCAGGAACGGGAACGCTTCATCGGAGTACGCGTCCCGGGCGCGCGCCGGATCGATCATCAGGAAGAAGCCGTTGTTCTGATAGCCGTACTTGCCGGGTGCGAACGGGTCGGCGGCCTCATACGGCTCGCCCAAGCGCCACTCGTGTTCGCCAAAGAGGGAGACGTGAACCGTACCGAGACCGTAGTGCCGAGTGGCCATCACGAGTTGGCCCAGGTAGACGCCGTCGTCGATCTCGACGATCTCGTCGATCAGCCGCGTCATGGGGTAGGCAGCGTCGAATGCCGCCCAGCGGTAGTTCAGGTGATACACTTCCTTCCCGTTCATCTCGGGAACAACAGAGCACGCGGGCAGGGCCAGGAAGAGTCCGCCAGTTTTCCGGTACGGGATGGCCTTCTCCTTTTCCAGGTTCGAGGCCAGCAACTCGCCCTCGAAGCCGGGGGCACTCGGATCCCCAGGCCGGTCGCGCAGGTTCCATAGCTTCGTCAGAACCGGCATGCCCAGGCCCTGAAGGAGACTCGGATTCGCGGGATCGCGGAAGAAGTTGCGCCCGATCCTGGTTGTGGCCGGGTCGTAGCGTTCGAGCATCGCGGCGGAACCGGCGCACTTGCTCGAGAACACCTCCCGCGTCACGGGCTCGAACGTCTTCCCCATCCACAGGCCCGATGCACCGAAGGTCATATTCCAGCAGGTGGCCATCCATTCGAGGTCGGCGATCGCGGACCGCTCCTTGCCGAACAGCCTGGCCGTATCGCGGAAGTAATCGCTGTCGCGGATCCCGAAGGAGACGCCGATCATGGGGCCGTCGAGCGGGACGCTCCGGCCGCACAGAAACACGCTGCGGATCTTCTCGAATACGGTGTTCCATTGCTCGCGTTTCCGGTTGTCGCCGACAATGCGCTGCCAGGCGCCCAGCATGGCGACCGTGCCGTTCCTGGCGTCGGTCGAGAGAATCGCGTCCAGCGCCTGCGAGAGCTTCCGCTCCTGCTCCACTGACGCACAGCGGGAGTTGCGGACATCCAGGTAGTTATTCATCGTAGTCTCCAAAGTCATCCCGAGCAGATCCCGTACTTGGGGAGGATGTCGCGCCCCACAGTGAAGCGGTGTAGCTGCACCGCGTCCTGGAACAGCCGCCAGTTGCTCTGCAGAAAACTGTCCGTATAGTGATATACGTTTGGCCAGCCGGGGATCTTGAATGGGTCAAAGCCGCCCCCCGCGGCAGCGGCAGCGGCAGCCGCGGGCCGCTGCAACGCGACGCTCTCCCAGGCCGTCTCGGAGTAGGCGATGTCCGCCTTGCCGAAAGTGAACGCGCCGGTCCGGACGGCTTGGATCCATTGCTGATGCCGTTCCGCGCCATCTTCCTGCGTGAGGTTCGTGAACAGGCTGCGGATGGTCTGCCGGTCCTCGGCCGCAAGGCCGGGGACGGCAGCGTCCGGATTCTGGCATCGGAAACGCCGCATGGCCTTGCACATCGACTCCGCGGCTTCGCAAAACAGGTCGGTGTTATTGCGGCTGATCGGCGCACCCTGGCCGTTTCTGTACTTCCAGGAAAGGAACGGCATGTCGGGAAGCGTAAGCGCGCGGCCGTGCCCGACGGGCGGCGCGGTTTTGGAGGCCAAAAGCTCGAAGATGGAACCCACAACGTGCGTGCCGCCGGTCTCCTCCAGATCGTGGATCTCGTTGATCTCGTGCAGCACCCCCGCGAATCCCTGGTGGGCCCAGGTGTCCGCGTACACGTGCATCGTGACGCCGAGACGGTGCAGCCCATACGGCTTGTTACAGTCGAGGATGCACGCCCGCACCATCTCGTTTGCGATGGGGCTGTCCGGCGTGCAGACCAGTTTCTGGATGAAGGTGCCCTCGGGGCTCTGGCCCGCTGGTTTGCCGCCGTTACCCGGCAGAAAATGGAACGGCAGCCAGACCACGACGTTGTCCGGGTTGTTCAAGTTCTCCACCTCGAAGGATTTGTGCGCGGATGAGATTTGCGTGGCGATGGCGTCGTTATCGAAGCGGACCACTCCGCTCGAAACCGCATCGTCGACGTACTGCGCGGCGTACGAGATGATGTCCGCCTCTGGGTGTTCGAAACCGGCGGCCCGCGCAAGAACGTATGTGACCGCATGATGAAAATCGATCTGCATAGCCGTTTCCTTTCATTGAACGTATCGTAGGAACTCCTGCTGGAGCGCTTGACAGGTGGCGCCGTCCGGCATCGTTTCCATCACCTCGGGAGCTACGGGGATTCCAAGTGTCCTCCGTTTTCGAGCGCCGTCGGGATTGTAGGGGAGCAGTTCGCAGACCGCGTAACCCAGGCCCTTGAGAAGGGCCGCGATGCCGGCCAGATTGTCGCGGCGCATGGTGATGCCCGGGATCAGTGGGATCCGGGGCAGGATCCGGTCTTTGGCGATCGCGGTTAGCGCCCGGAAGTTGCTCAGGATGACCGCGTTTCCAACCCCAGTGTGTTTTTCGTGTTCCCGCTGGTCGATCAGCTTGATATCGAAGTGGATCAGGTCCAGGTACGGAAGCAGCAACTGATTGAAGGCCGCTGGATCGAACAGGCCGCAGGTCTGGATGGCAGTGTGGATGCCGCACTGTTTCAGCGCCTCCAGAATGCCGCTCAGATACTGCATGTGGAGCGTGGGCTCCCCGCCGGAAAACGTCACGCCTCCGCCCGAGGTTTCGTAGAACACGCGGTCGCGAAGCAGCAACTCGACCAGCTCCTCGGCCGGATACACGGCTCCAATCACGCGGAGGGCGGCCGCCGGGCAGGCTTCGACACAGCGGCCGCAGACCGTGCAGGCCGCGCGGTCCACGCGGTCCTCGCGGTCCAGGGCGATGCAGTCCTCCGGGCACACCACCGCACAGGTGCCGCAACCGATGCAGCTTCGGCTTTGAAATCCGATCTCGGCCGCGGGCCGGATGGACTCCGGGTTGTGGCACCACACGCAGGCCAGCGGGCAACCTTTGAAGAAGACAGTCGTCCGGATTCCCGGGCCGTCGTCCAGGGCGAAGCGGCGAATATCGAAAACAACCGCTGGCCGCGCAATCATGCGCATCGGGTGGCCATCAACTGCAAGTGCCGCGCGAGAAACGCGAAACGATACAGGTAATTGAGATTGCCGTCGACATTGACATCCTGCCGGAGCATGGCCCCGATCAGGTCCGGAGTGCGCGACAGCAGCAGCTCCCTCAAGGCCTTGGGACTTCGAAACGTGACCGTGACATTCGGCTCCGGGTGATCGAGGACCTCCTGGGAAACCGACATGTGATTGCCCGCGAAAGTGGCGGTTGCGCCGACCGTCTTGTCCGGAGTCTTGAAGACGTAGCGGGCCTCGAAGTCGTGGATGCTCTCCCGGCACTTCGCGTCCACCAGCATGGCGACCGCCATGGCATCGAGCAGAACCGTGAGGAACTGGTCCGCAACCTCGGATTCGAAACAGGCTTGTAGTTTCTTCAGCAATGGGTCGAGCACAAGATTCGGCATGGATTACGCTCCCGCGCCCCCCGCGTCCGGCGCGCCCTCCTCAAACGGCAGCCTGGACCGCTCGCCTTCCGGGAACGGCGCCGCCGTCCCGGTGCCGAGATCGTACGCGGTCCGGGTGATGATCTCGTCCTTCATGGCGTCATTGAGGTCCCGGAAGTAGGCCGAGTAACCCGAAACGCGGACCAGCAGTTCCGGATAACGCTCCGGATGCGCCTTGGCGTCGATCAGCGTTTCGTACGACATGATGTTGAACTGGATCTGGAGGCCGCCGGCGCGGAAGTACGCCTCGATCGCGCCGGCGAACCTCTTCAGATCCTCGGGGCCTTCGATCGCCGGGTACTTCAGGTTGAAAGCCTCGCCGCCCGGAATCAGGCGCGCGTCGTGGCCGCCCACCGACAGCAGGCACGCCGCCAGGTCGGATGCGGCCTGCGAAACCGGCGTAATCCCGCTGGCAAACACGCGGCCGGCTCGGCGGCCGTTGGGCAGCGCGCCGGCGAGCTTGCCCTGGCCGGCGTGATTGGTCATGGTCCAAAACGCGGGCCGGTATCTGCCGCCGCGGTAGTTCACGTAGCCCTGGTAGGTATCGTAGAGCAATTGCAGCAGATTGCGCGCGTTCTTCTCGGAGATCGGATCGCCGCTGCCGTACTTCGGAGTCCTGGAAACCAGGTAGGCATGAAGCTCTTTGGCGTTCTGGAAATCGTCGCCGAGCGCGGCCAGGATCTCTCCGAGCGTGTACCGCTTATCGATGTACACGGCTTTCTCGATGGCGTTGATCGAATCCAGGGTGTCGGCGAACCCGACGTGCGTCGCACCCGAGGAGTTGTACAGCGCGCCGCCGTAGATCAGGTCTTTGCCGCTCTCCATCGGCCCCTCAAACAGCGCCGAAAGCAGCGGCGTCGGCAATTCCTCCTGGTGAGTCCGGCCCAGGCACTCGTTCAATTCGATCGCCTGCCCGATCAGCCATTTCAGTTGCGCCGCAAACGCGTTCCAGAACTGGTCGAAGGTGGTGAAGGAGGAGGCATCGCCGGTGACGGGACCGATCTGCTCGTCGCCCGTGGCGGGGCGCTTGCCGTTGTATAGCGCCAGCTCCAGGGCCGCCACCAGGTTCAGGATGATCGAGCTGGAGGCATCGTAGCTGCGGCCGGAGGCGGCCAGTTCCACGCAGCCGATGATCGAGTAGTCGCGGGCGTGCCGGGTTGCGATGCCCTGGTTCTCGAGTGTGGCGATCGCCGCGGCGTCGTTGAAAAACGCCGGCACGGCCTTGGTGGTTGCGACCACCTCGGCCGCGCGGTCGCGGTACTCGATGGGGTTGACTCCGGAGAAGTAGCGCGCGTTCACGCTCGGATCACGGGTCTTCAGGAGCTCGGTCGCGCGCAGCATCAGGTAGGTGAGATCGTTGACCGCGTTCCCTCCGTCCTCGTCCACTCCCCCGAGGGTCACCGCCGGGACGGTCCCCGCGCCCCCGAAAAGCTCTTCGGCGGTTTCCGGCACCAAGTTGGTGTTGTCGTTCAGCTTCAGCCAGAAGCACCCGATGAGCTCGAGCGCTTCGGCAATGGTGAGGGCGCCCGATTCCCGGTCGCGAGCGTAATACGGGTACAGGATCTGGTCCACGCGGCCGGGGCTGATCGCCATGTTGATGCTCTCGGCGTGCACGCCGATCTGCAGGATCCAAAGCGCGTTGACAGCCTCGCGAAACGTGCGCGGCGGGTTCGCCGGGACGTGCGCGCAAACCTCCGCCATCTGGGCGAAATTGGCGCGCCGGCCGGGATCCGTTTCCCGGCGGGCCAACTCGGCTGCGCCGCGGCTCAAGCTGTCGGCGTACGCCAGAATGCCCTTCAGCGCAATCTGGACCGCTTCGTAGAACTGCGCGGCGGAGCCGGCGGCGCGCTGCTCGAGTTCCGCCGCTTCGGCGATCAGTCCGTTCAGCCCCTTCTCGAGCGCGATCCGGTAGCACGGCACCGTGTGGGAAATCGTGCCGACCTTGCTGGCGATGTAGAAGACCAGGCGTTCGAACAGGCGCAGCGGGTACGAGTTGTTGCATTTCTTGCGGGCCCGCTCGAGCACGCTCCGCTCCATCCAGTAGGGGAAGATGCCGCGGTTCAGCTCGTCGGCGTCCTCGACCGAGATCGCCTGCGGGTTCTTCGCCCGGGTGCTCATGGTTTCCAGTTCGGGCCAAATGGCCATGCCCGTCAGCTCGGGGTAAACGGGAGCGCCGAAGGGCTTGGAAGTGGTAGTGCCCGCCAGCAGGCTGTTGTCGAAGAAAAGCGGCGCCTTGTTCAGGAGAAAATACTTCACCGCCTTGGCGCGGCGCAGTTCCATTGGCTCGTCCGGAGTCGAGAAATCCCGCAGATATCTGGTGACGAACTTCGCCCGCTCGATGCAGACCTGGGCTTTGGCGTGCAGGCTCTGTTCCCGCAGTTCCCGCAACGGGCCGAGGTTGTCGAGGGAATAGTCCCGCAAGCGAATATCCGGCAGCGTGGTGGCCAGCATGTGCACCCTCCTACCCCGGGAAATACCGAGATCCACCCCGGGATAATGCAAGTCTAATCGCAATATTGTAGTCTTGCAAGACCTTGTTCTGTAACAAAAACCGTCCCGGCCCGCGCCCGGTTGCCCCCCAGGCACGACACGAACGGCTCCGCCGCTGACTTTCTTTTGGGCCGGGACCGTTTCCGGCGTATAATCTCCTGGATCATGCAACGCTTCGGCAGGTACGAGATCTCCTCTGAAATAGGCAAAGGCGGTATGGGCGTCGTGTATCGCGGCGTGGATACCGTCCTGGGCCGGGCCGTGGCTATCAAGACCATCCGGCTCAGCGAACAGGGTACGCCGGAGGAAGCGGCCACGCTTCGGGAACGGCTGATGCGGGAAGCGCGAGCGGCGGCAGTTCTGTCTCATCCGAACGTCGTGGCGATCCATGACGTGGGGCAGGAGGGCGACGTCGCCTACATCGTGATGGAGCTCGTGCAGGGACGCACACTCGAGGACTTGCTGGCGGATCCGGAGGTTCCGCGCTCGGAGGAGTTCCTGCTCAGAGTCCTGGAGGACACCGCGCGTGCCCTGGATTACGCCCACGCGCACGGCGTCGTGCACCGGGATGTGAAGCCGGGCAACATCCTGGTCCAGGACAGTGGCGTAGCGAAGATCGCCGACTTCGGCATCGCCAAGGTCACCTGGAGCCGGACTATGACGGAGACCGGCATGCTGATGGGCTCCCCGCACTACATGGCGCCCGAGCAGTTGAAAGGGGAACGGGTCACGGGCCGCACGGACCAGTTCTCGCTGGCAGCCATCGCCTACACGGCGCTGGCCGGGCGCAAGCCGTTCGACGGCGACACGTTCGCCACGCTGGCCAGCAAGATCCTGTTTGAACCGGCGCCCTCCCTCCGGATGTTCAACGCCCGGGTGAGCCCTGAGGTGGAGCAGGTGCTCGGGAAGGCGATGTCCAAGGACCCCGCGGGCCGGTTTGACAACTGCGCGCAGTTCGTGGAGGCACTGAGGAGCGCCTTCCGCCGGGCTGAGCCGAAGCCCGTTCCGGACGCCGGGAAGACCGCGCCGCGACGCAAGAGGTTGGCGCTGGCCGCTCTCGCGGCTGCGATGGTGATTGTGGCTGTCCTGGTTGGGTACCGGCTGACCCAGCGCCAGCAAGACCGCCGCGTGGTCTCGCAAGCTGCGGTTGAGCCGCAGGCGCTGAAGAAGCCTGTTGTCGCGGCACAGCCGCCGAAGCCCGTACCTGCGCCGAAGGACCAGGAGTCGGCGCCTCCGCAACGTCCCGCGCCTCCGCCTCGGGCGGTGGAGCAACGCGTGAACCCTGCTGACGGGCTGGTGTACGTCAAGGTTCCGCCCGGAACCTTTCAGATGGGCTGCTCGCCGGGAGACACCGAGTGCTGGGATGATGAAAAACCAGCGCATCCGGTCACCCTCACCAAAGCTTTCTGGATCGGGCAAACCGAGGTTACCGTGGAGGCTTACCGGCGCTTCACGCAGGCTGTGGGAGGCCGGATGCCGCCGGCGCCTCGCTACAACCAGGACTGGCAGGAAGCCAAACACCCCATGGGCAACGTCAGTTGGGAGGAAGCCGGAGCCTTCTGCAAGTGGGCGGGCGGCCGGCTGCCAACCGAGGCGGAATGGGAATACGCCGCGCGGGCCGGCTGCCAGAAGGCTTTCTACGCCAACCTGGACGCAATCGCCTGGTACGGCCGGAAGGACGGGGACAAGACCCATCCGGTGGCCCAGAAGGCGCCCAACGCCTTCGGGCTGTATGACATGCTGGGCAACGTGCGGGAGTGGTGCCAGGATTCCTATGCGCCCTATGCGGCCAGCGCTCTGACGGACCCCTTCGGGGCCACCTCCGGCGACGATAGGGTATTGCGGGGCGGCGCCTTCAGCGATCGCCCGAAGGCTCTCCGCACCTCCGGCGCCCGCTTCACCACCGGGAGCCAGAGCCGGAACCACGACTACGGATTCCGGTGCGTGCTCCCGGCGCCTTGAGCGTCCTCTCGCCGCGGGAGCGAACCGTGGCCATCATTGCAGGACGCGTAGGGGAACAATGCGCCGCCGGGCAGGAAACACGGTGGCTGAAGCGGTGGATGGGATATAATCGCACGAGCCAGAACAGTGCCATTCAAGGAATGAACCGAGCCTATGCCCGGGCGAACGCCGATTGTTGAGGGTTCCTCAAGTTCAACCCTGCCCCTACCTCCGGCCCCCATCTTCCGGCTCAACCGGACCCTGGCCGGCGCGGGAAAGGGCGTGCTTCGCCTGGCTTTCAGTCCTGGCGGGCGGTGGCTGCTCTCCGGGGGGGCCGATGGAGCCATCGAGGTCAGGGATGCGGTGACCGGAGACCGTTGCCGGACCTTGAGAGCGCTTGACGGCACGGTGACCTGCCTGTGTTTCAGCCCCGCTGGCGGCGTGCTGGCAGCCTCCGGCATCGCCGGAAGGATCGTTCTCTGGAACATCGCAACCGGCGCGGTCGAGCAAGATCTTCTCGGGCATTCCAGGGCGGTTCTCTCGCTCTCATTCCATCCCCAGGACGGAGTGCTGGCATCGGGCGGATATGACGGCGTCATCCGCGTATGGGACATCGCCGCCGGCCGCTCGATCCTGGACTGGGACAGCGGGCAGGAAGTGCTGCATTCGGTTGTTTTCAGCCCCGACGGGCGCCTGTTGACCTCCGCCGGCAGAGGCGGAACACTGCGCTGCTGGGATGCGCGGACGGGTGCGCCGTTGCGGACCCTCACCGCCCATAGAGACACCGTGCATTGCCTGCGGTTCACGCCCGATGGCGAGGCCCTGTTCTCCTGTAGCAGGGACGCCCGAATCAAGTGCTGGGAGACTGCCACCTGGACGCTGAAACAGGTCCTGCGGGAACACCGCCACTCGGTGTTGTGCCTGGGGGTCAGCTCCGACGGCTCGATGCTGGCCTCGGGAAGCTCCGACGGGGAGGTGAGGCTGTGGGAATTGCCCGCCGGCCGCCTGGCGCTAACTCTCGAGAGTGGGCGGCTGGCGGTCGAGTGCCTCGAGTTCAGTCCGGAGGGAACCGCGCTTGCCTCGGCAGCCGCGGACAACCACATCAGGATCTGGGAGCGCGTGAAGCCGCGATACAGCCCGCGGTTCCTCCAGGAGCTTCCCTGATTGCTGGAGGGAGGTAGCTTTCATGGCAGAGGAGAACGAGAAGCACGGGCCGCGCAAGCCTTCCGTGCACATCACCTACGACGTCCAGATCGGAGACACCGTCCAGGCCAGGGAACTCCCCTGTGTCGTCGGGGTGCTTGCCGATCTTCTGGGACAACCGGAAACACCTCCGCTGAAACTCGCGGAGCGGAGGTTCTTCCAGATCGACCGGGAGAATTTCGACGACGTCCTGCGCGTCTCAGGGCCCCGGCTGGCCTTCGAAGTCGAAAACACGCTGGCCCCGGGTGACGCGCCGTTGCGCGTGGAGCTGCGGTTTCGCGGGCTGTGCGACTTCGAGCCGGAGAACGTGGCAAGACAGGCGCCACTGCTGCGCGAACTGCTCGAGAGGCGCACCAGCCTCGCGCACCTGCGCGCCTCGATGAACGACGCGCTGGAGGACTCTCTTCAGGGAATCGTGCACAGCCCGGAGTCTCTCGACCGGGTGGCGGCCCAGCTCCAGGGCACGCTCCCTGCAGGAGGCCTGCTGGAAGAAATCGCGACCCGGGGCCGCCTGGGGAGGAATCTCGAGGAGCGGGAACTGGGGAAGGAGTGGGTCCGGGAGTTCTTCGTTGAGTTCCTGGCCGGCCGCATGGCGGTATCGAAAGACACCGAGTCGATGCTCTCGGCGCGCATCGCTTCCATGGATCGGGAACTCTCCCTCCAGTTGTCCAAGATCATGCACCATCCCGAGTTCCAGCGGCTGGAAGCGGCCTGGCGAGGGCTGGAGTACCTGGTCAGCCGGACCCCGGTCTCGCCGCTGCTCAAGATTCGCGTACTCCATGCCACTGGCGACGAGTTGCACCGCGACTTTCAACGAGCGCCGGAGTTCGACCAAAGCGCTCTCTTCAAGAAGCTGTACGACGAGGAATACACGATCGTGGGTGGCGAGCCGTTCGCGGTCCTGGTGGGCGACTACTACTTCAGCTCCGGCCCCGAGGATGTCGGGCTTCTCGAGAGCATCTCCAGCGTCGCCGCCTCCGCGCACGTGTCTTTCCTTGCGGGCGCCAGCCCCGACATGTTCAACCTCGACGATTTCACGGAGCTGAACCGGCCGCGCGATATCGGCAAGGTCTTCGATACCGCGTTCCATGCCAAGTGGAGGGTGTTCCGGGACTCCGAGGATTCGAAACACGCCGCGCTGGTCTTGCCGCGCATTCTCCTGCGACCTCCCTACGGCGAAGCCGCCGCGCAGGTGGAGGCGTTTCAGTATGAGGAGTTCGCCGGGGGAAGGAAGCATGCCGGCTACCTTTGGGGAAACTCCGCTTACGCTTTGGCCGCGCGGCTGGCGAACGCGTTTCATTCCCACGGCTGGTGCGCGGCGATTCGAGGGGAGGAGGCCGGCGGCCTGGTGGAGGGCCTCCCCACCCACTGCTTCCCGAGCGACGACGACGATGCCGAAATCCAGTGCCCTACCGAGATCGCAATCGGCGAACGCCGCGCGCAGGAACTGGTCAAAGCGGGTTTCGTTCCGCTGTTGCATCGCAAGCGCACCTCGATGGCGGTGTTCCAGGACGTCCCCTCCTGTCACAAGCCCAAGGTGTTCGAGACGGAAGCGGCTACGGCCACTGCCGCGTCTTCGGCCCGGCTGGAGTACGTGATGGCCGTGTCGCGATTCGCGCACTTCCTGAAGGCGATCCTGCGCGATAAGACCGGCAGGTTCGCGTCCGCCACCGAATGTCAGCAATACCTCAACGACTGGATCATGGGCTATGTCTACCCGGACGCAGCCGGCGCCGAGACCAAGGCGCTGTATCCCCTCGCCTATGCAAGTGTCGAAGTCACCGACGTTCCTGGCCGCCCGGGCGTCTATCGCGCGGTCATGTTCCTGAGTCCGCATTTCCAACTGCACTCTCTGCCGGCGCCGCTGCGAGTGCTCGCGACGCTACAGGGATTGGGCAGTTAGCCCGCGACGCTGTGCTTACCGCAGCTCAGCCTGAATCTTGGCCAGAAAACGGGCCAGAGCGGCATTGGTTTCGGCGGGTTTTTCGAGCATCGGATAGTGGCCGACACCGCTCAGCACTTCGTATTCGAGGCGCGGCAGGTACTTCTTGAAGGTGTCCATGAACCGTTCCGGGTGCCAGAAGTCGCTGAAGACTGCGAACGCCGGCACATTCAGGACCTCGTGCTCGAAGGTGGCGCGGGTGGCAAAACCTTCCTGGCAGCTCGCCAGGACGTGCTGGGGTGTCGCCAGGATGGACTGCCGCACCTCCTCGCGCACGGTCGCGGGCGTAGCCGGCACGAAGAGCTGGTCGATGAACCCGCTCACCTTCTCCTTGTAGTCCGGGGAGCGGAACTCCTTGGCCCGGCTGAGGAACTCGGCGATCTGCTGATCGACGTTGATGGGGACTCCGAATGTGCCGTCCACCCAGATCAGCGCGATGGTCTTCTCGGGGTGCTCCCGCGCAAACTGATAGGCAACCATGCCGCCCATGCTGTGGCCCGCGACGGCGGCCTTCTCGACGTGCGCGTCGTCGAGCACTGCGTTCACCGCGCGGGTGAACAACGAAATCGTGTACGGGATATCCGGCTTGTCGCTGCGTCCGTGACCCGGCAAGTCCACTAGCAACAGACGCCCGTAGCGCGCGAGGGCCGGGACCTGGTTGCGCCAGAGGGACGTGTCGCAGCCCCAGCCGGAGAGGAACACTACGGCTCGCTTGCCCGAGCCGATACTCTGGTAATGGATACGATAGCCGTCCAGTCGCGCGAAACGATCTTTCGCGGGCGGCGCTCCGTCCGGCGGCACCGAGAGCGAAAGCAGCAGGAGACCTGCGGGAATCATAGCGGAAGTATAGCGCTCAGACGCGACGAGGCGCTTGCGGGCAGCGTCCTCAAACTACGTTGACGGGGCGCCGCCCCCGCAGCGCGTGATCGCCGCGCATCGGCTGGGCTGGTGGGCGGCCATAATCCAGGAGCTGCGCCGGATCGATGTGGAGCGAAACCAGCATTCCGTTAAGTGGCTTACCGAAAACGATCGGATTGCAGACCAATTGCGTAAAGCGCCAGATCGACTTGCTTAATCGCTTCGGCGGTATTCGCCAGGCATTGCCCGTCTGCCAGCTTTGCCTGGAAGGATTCGGCTAGTTGTTCAACCCCCAGAATCGTGCGAGTGAGTGCATCAACTGTCGTCAACATCTTTCGGATGCATTCGAGGTTAAGTTGTAGGTGCTCGTAGATGCGAGCTAGCTCTATTGCTGCTGTCGCTGAATTCATCGCTGGAATCATGAGTCTGGTTCCTCGATTCGCCGAATGTGGTCGATGATGCCCGCTTCCATTGCAGGTGTGGCCCGGAGCGCCCGATGGACACGGCAGGCATTGTACCAAGCAAAGTGCAGGCAGAGTGCACCGGCTCCAGGAAGCCTGCGAGAATCGAAGGGGCGCGCTGTTATTGCGGGGGCGAAGATGCGCGAGCGGGAGAACCGGAGGCGTTCTCGGTGGTTCGGATGGTGGTACGTGTCCATCGGCGCGGGATTCGTGTTGCTCGGGGTAAGCCGGTTGATTCAGGGCGAGCGCGCCGGGCCGATCGCTCTACGGTGGGCGATTGCAGCCGGATTCTTCTTCCTGGGCTATCTCGAGCTCCGGCCGGGCAGGCGGGGCGGAAAGAAATAGAGTCGCTACTTCACCGCGAAGAAGAAGGTCCGGCCCAGGGCGGTGTCGCCGCACATCCCGAGTTCGCTGGCGTCGCGCACCCAGAGTTCGTAGAACCCCGCGCGATCCAGCGCCGTGCGCACTTCGTCCTCGGAGTAGCACTTCTCGAGCACCGTTACGTCGCTGCGTTCCCAGGCGCCCTCAAGCTGGAACATAGTGATGTTGGCGCGGCCGATTCTCTCGAGGGGATCGTAGCTTCCCCGCGTGATGACCACGGCGTCGTCCTGGACGTCGGCCGTGGCTCCGCGCCACAGCGTCTCGAACGATTCGAGCATGTTCAGGTCGAAGACGAACAACCCGCCACCGGCCAGCGCGGCATGTACGTTGCGGAACACCGATTCCAGCTCCTCGATCGCGAGAACGTGGTTGAGGCTGTCGAAGGTGCTGAGGACTGCATCGAACTGGGCCTCGAAGCGGAGCGTGCGTGCGTCCTCGAGCAGGAACTCCGCCTCCGGCGCTCGCGCGCGGGCATATTCCAGCATCCGGTCCGATCCATCGATTCCGGTGACGTGGAACCCGTTCGCCTGGAGAACGACGGCCAGGTCTCCGGAGCCGCAGCAGAGATCCAGCACGCGCGCACCGGCGGCCAGACGCGGGAACACGTGGCCCTCCAGGACCACCCGCGCCTGCTTATGGTAGTCCTCCCCCCAACCCTTGCTGTAGCACCAGGCGAACTGGTCGTAGGTGGTATAGCGTTCCACGCCAGGCACTTTACCAGTGTATGCCCAGCGACATTACGGCTACTTAACATTTTTGGCTCGGGGAACTCCGCTGTTGCAGTTTTTACCATGTTACCAATAGGTTAAGGCAATTTTACCTGCGCGCACCGGCGCCTCGCGCCGCCAGCTCCTTTCTTGTCAGCGAGGTAGAAGCTTTTCGCAACTGGTCCCCAACGTGCTACAGTGGCCTGTGAGGGAAACATGAGAACTTCGAACACGGTAATAGGTTTCAGCGGTCTTGTAGTCCTAGTCGCCCTCTCCACTTCGGGTTGCGCCACCAAGAAATTCGTTCTGGAGAAAACCAACCCGATTCAGCAGCGCGTGGAGGCCGTCGACAAGAAGCAATCGGAGGCCCTTGCCTCACTCGACAGCAAGGAACAGAAGGACATTTCGCGCGTCGAAGAGCGCGCGATCACGGCAGAGAGCAAAGCCAACGACGCCGCGCGCGCGGCGCAGCAGGCGGACAGCAAGGCCACCCAGGCGGGGGAGACCGCGCGGGGCGCCACGGCGCTGGGCCAGGCGAACCAGACCAAGATCGGCGACCTGACCACCGGCGTGACCAACGCTTTCCTGAACATCGACAACCTGACGCTGGCTTCTTCGGAAGGCGTGTTGTTCAAGTTCAATAGCGCTGTGCTGACGACGGAGGCGAAAGCCAAGCTGGACCAGGTGATCCAGCAGACCAGCGCCTTGAGCCGGTACGTGCTGGAAATCGAGGGCTTCACCGACAAGACGGGTGCGCAGGAGTACAATCTGGCGCTGAGCCAGCGCCGGGCCGACGCGGTGATGCGCTACCTGCTCGATCACAAAGTGCCGCTGCGCCGCATCCACATGATCGGCCTCGGTGTCGACCAGGCCGCGGCGGAAGGCGAAGCCGCACCGGCTTCCCGTAAGGAGCAGCGCCGGGTGATCGTGAAGGTATGGGTCGCCCCCGAGCCAGCGCTCGCGGCTGCCTCTCGTTAGTCGCCCGCCCGTTAACCCCCTCAACAGGCCGCAGGGGCGGGTGTGAGGCCCGCCCCTACGCCTTGATCATCGTCAGGATCATCACCACGTCGGTCTTGGCTTTGATGCCATGCTCGAGGTTCGGCCGCATGTAGACGAAGGTGCCCTCGACGGCCTCCTGCTCGTCGCTCCCCAGCCGCAGCGCAGCCTCTCCCCGCAGGAATGTGAGCGTGGCGGGAAAGGGCGCCGTGTGCGCGGAGAGTTCCTGCCCGGCCGCGAAGCCGAACAGAATCACCTTCGTTTTCTCGTCGCTCTGAATGGTCTGACTCAAGATGCCGTTCGCGGGCACGCGCGCCTGCTCGCGGGCTTCCCGCACGTAGATGTAATTGCCGTCCATACTTCCTTTGTACCGCGGAAGACGGGCTACTGAACGCTGCGGAGCAGGTCGTCGGCCAGGAGGCTGGCGCGCTCGGCGAGGTTCTTGGCGCGGAACAGATCGGTTCGGCGCGCCTCGTCCGCCTGCTTGAGAAAGGCGCGTATGCGCTCCAGGTAGGTCTGCTGCTCGTCGTTCAATCTGCGGCCGCCGAGGGCGGCGAGGGTGCGCTGGGCGCGGGAGACGTTGCGGTCGATCTCGTCGTTGTAAGCCTTCTGCTGTTGGGGCGTGAGGATCTGCTCCAATTGCGGCGGGGGCGGCGGCTGGGGAGCGGGGACGGTTTCGACGGCGGGCGCAGGGGGCGCTGTGGGGACCCTGGACCTCCGGCGCGGCGGGGGCGGAATCTTCTGCGGCTCGACGGGCGGCGGCTGGACATTCGGCGGCTGCGGCTGGATGTCGGGCGGAACCGGATTCGTCACCTCCGGGCTCTTGGGGGGCTGGGGGATCGGCTGGGACGCCGGTGCGGCCGGAGCCGGTAGAGGCGCCGGCGGGACCTTGGCCTTGGCCGACCGGTGGAACAGGCTGCACGAGGGGCCCAGCAACGCCAGGATCAACACTGCCGCGAACGCCGATGCCCTCACTATCCTCATCGCGACAGGTCCTTTCCGATGGCGGGGAATCGCAGCCGGAACGTCGTCCCTTCGCCCACTTCGCTGGTGAAATCGATTGTCCCGTTGTGCAATTGGACCACGCGGTAAGTCATCGCCAGACCGATGCCGGAGCCCTTCCCCTTCGTACTGTAATACAGATTGAAGATCTTCTCACGAATTTCCGGAGGGATTCCGACGCCTTCGTCCGAGATGCTGAGGTGGCATTCCCCGCCCTCCTGCCGCAACTCGATTCCCAGCCGCCCGCCGGCCTTCATGGCCTCGACCCCGTTGACCACCACGTTTAGGATCGCCTGCTTGAGGAGGTCGGGGTCCCCGTGGACCAAAATCTCGCCAGGCTCGGCGTCGAGCTCGATCCGGACCCCCTGCTGCCCCGCGGATGGCCCGACCAGGGCGGCGACCTCGCGCGCCAGAGTCTCCATCTCCAGGTCGCGCATCTTCAGCTCGATCGGGCGGGTGAAGTCGAGAAAAGTCTTTACCACGCGGTCCAGGCGCTGGATTTCGCGCGCGATGGTCTCGATTTCAGGAGCCACCACGTCGGTCTCGCCGGCGAGTTTGGACCTCAGCAGCTCCAGGTGTACCGTGATCGCCTGAAGCGGGTTCTTGATCTCGTGCGCCACGCCGCCCGTGAGCCGGCTGATGGCCGCCAGGCGCGCCGAGACGTCCAGTTGCGACTGGATCTGCCGCCGGGTCTCGGCGTCGCGCAGGGTGACCAGCGTCCCAATGCGCTGGTGGCCGGGAAACGCCTCGAGCATCTCGACGTTGACCAGCAGCCGCACGCTGGCGCCGTCGCGCTCCAGAGCCAGAGCCAGGTCCTTGAGCGGCTGGCGCAACTCGATGGCATTCAGGATGGCGACGCCGAGCGCCGACGATGGCGGGAACAGTTCGCTCAGGCTGCGCCCCACCAGTTCCCAGCGGCCGCGGCCCAGCAGCCTCTCGGCCGCGCGTCCGGCCATCACCAGGCGGTCCTGGGCGTCGAAAAGCAGGACCACTTCCTCCAGGTTCTCGAGCAGTTGCTCGACGTTGCTCCGCAACTGCAAGGCATCCTGGCGCGCGCCGCGGACCTGCTGGCCGAGCAGGTTCAGCTTGGACTGCACCGCCGCGAATTCCCTGGCCGTGCTCTCCGAGACCGGGGGCTGCTGCGCGAACTCGCCGCGGCTGATGCGGTCGATGGTCTGGCTGATGCGCGCCAGCGGGCGCAAAGCCAGATTGGAGACCACCACCGCCAGCACCATCGACAGCAGCAGGGCGCCCAGGAAGATCAGCCCGATGCTCCTGACCTGCGGGAACAGCATGTCGCGCAGGAACACCGAGGAGAGGATCACTTTGAGGGTGAATACCCGTTGGCCGCCGACCCCCAGCGGAAGCGTGAACTCGTAGTCCCGGCGCTCCCAGAACACCTCCCTCAGCCTTCCCCACGGGTTCTTCTGCGCCCACTGGGTGAAGTCCGGGAGCGCGTAGACGTGGCTGCCCTTGCGCGACGGAATCGAATCCGCCAGGATGCGGCCTTGCTCGTCGGCCACCAGGATCTCGATGATCACCTGGGAATTGGCGGCCCAGGTCTCCATGGAATAGGCGATCTCGGGGTCGCTCGCCACCAGCTCTTCGAGGCTGCCGGGGGCCGGCTGGCTGGCCATCCGCTCCCTGATCCGCTGGTTCATGAACCACTTCAACTGCTGCGCGTGCATCTCCGCGCGCCGGCGCACGTCGTTGAAAGCCGCCGCGCCAAGGTAATAGAGGTGCAGCAGGGACAGCGCCGTGATCACCGGCACCATCAGAGCGATGATGAACAGCCGCAGCCGGGTGGTCAGCGACATAAAGGTGTTGGCGCCGCTCCCTTACGGTCGCGGTTCGGGATCGGCTTCCGCCGCTCCATACTCCTTCAACTTGTTGTGCAGCGTTTTCAGGCTGATTCCGAGGATCTCCGCGGCCCGGGTCTTGTTGTTTCGCGTGTGCTGAAGCGTGCGCTGGATCAGGAGCCGCTCCGCCTCGTCGATGGTGGCGCCCAGGCGCAGCCTGACCTGCGTGGGGTCGCCCTCCTCTTCGGCCTTGGGCGTGGCGGCCGCACGGCTGAAGTTCGCCGGCAGATGTCGCAGCTCGATCACGCCCTCGCCGGCCAGGATCACAGCGCGCTCCAGCGCGTTGCGCAACTCGCGCACGTTGCCCGGCCAGGAGTGGCGGCGGAACTGCTCCTGGACCTCCGGGGTCAGGTCCACGACCCGGCAGTTGTGCTTCTTGTTCAGGTCGCCTAGCAGCGCTTCGACCAGCAGCGGCAGGTCGTCCATTCGGGCGCGCAGCGGCGGCAGCGAAATCTGGAACACGTTGAGGCGGTAGTACAGGTCGTCGCGGATCTCGCCCTTCCTCAGCGCCTCTTCCAGCACTTTGTTGGTGGAGGCGATCACCCGCACGTCCACCAGCATCTCGCTCTTGCCGCCCAGGCGCCGTACCCGGGAATCCTCGAGCACGCGCAGCAGCTTGGCCTGGGTAGCGATGGGCATGTCGCCGATTTCGTCCAGCAGCAGGGTGCCGTCCTGCGCCAGCTCGAAGCAGCCGGCGCGCCGCTCCAGCGCCCCCGTGAAGGCGCCTTTCTCGTGGCCGAACAACTCGCTTTCCATGAGCGTTTCCGGCATGGCGGCGCAGTTGATGGCCACGAACGGGCCGCCGCTGCGCGGGCTCAGGCTGTGGATCGCGCGCGCCACCAGCTCCTTGCCCGTGCCGCTCTCTCCGGTGATCAGCACGGCGGCCTTGCTCGGGGCCACCTGGCGGATCAGCGAGAACACTCCCCGCATCCCGGGCGAGCGGCCCACCAGGTCGGCCAGCACCCCCTGGTAGCTCAGCTCGCGCTTGAGGCGCTCGGCTTCCTCGGCCAGCCGCTGCTGGGAAGCCGCGCGCTCCAGTAGCACCCGCAGGGCCTGAGGCTCGATCGGCTTCTCCAGAAACCAGAACGCGCCCAGGTCGTGCATCGTGGCGACGGCGGTCTCGATATTGCCAAAAGCGGTGACCACAATAGCGGGCGGCCCGCCGCCCTGGGCCGCCAGGCGCCGCAGCAGCTCGAATCCATCCATCCGCGGCATCATCAGGTCGGTGACCAGCACGTGCGCGGGAAATGTGCTCAGCTTATCCAGCGCTTCCTGCCCGTCGGCGGCGGTTTCGGCCGTGAAGCCCCAGGCCGCGACCATGCTGGCCAGCCCCACGCGCTGACTCTCTTCGTCGTCGACAATCAGCACCCGGGTCGCGCTTCCAGCCATGCCTTCTATTCTGCGCCATTCGCGGCGCCGCCGGCGGAGGCGCCCCGGATGCTTTCGGCAGCCCCGCTAACACGACGGAATCGCACTCCCGACCAATCCTCGGCAAGCACAATCGAGTTGGCCGGATTCCGGCGCAAGTACTTCAGGCTGGCCGGCTGCGAAATCAGCGTGGCGGGGTTGCCGGGCAAGAGATCCGCGAGCGTCGAGACATCCTGCGTAGCCGAGTGCTCGACACCGCCGACGGTGTAGGTGTATGAGAGGACGCCGTCATGAAAGTCGGTGATGGTGGCGCTTCCCACGCGGCCCCGGGCGCTCACTGTCAACCGCCGCCTGCGCTCGCGCTCGGCCGGAGTCACCCGCTTGCGGGGCATTATCCACGCGGCCACCGACGCGGCCGCCGCCAATCCCGCCAGAAATGCAACCCAATTGCCGGCCTCCATCAGTCCCCCAAAGAAGTGTCCCGATACACCTTGCGATAGTCCTTCAGAAACTGATCCAGCCCCTTGTCGGTGAGCGGATGGTTGAACAGCATGTCCAGCACTTTGAATGGCATGGTCGCGATGTGGGCCCCCGCGAGCGCGGCTTCGACCACGTGCAGCGGCGAGCGCAGGGAAGCCGCCAGAACCTGTGTCTTGAACCCGTAGTTCCGGTAGATGGCGAGGATGTCGCGCACCAGTTCCATCCCCAGTTGGCCGATGTCGTCGAGCCGGCCCACGAACGGGCTGATGATGTAGGCCCCGGCCTTGGCGGCCAGCAGCGCCTGGCCCGGCGAAAAGCACAGCGTGACGTTCACCCGCACGCCCTCTTTGGCCAGCGCCGCCGTGGCCCGGATGCCATCCCGCGTCACGGGACACTTCACCACGACATTCGGGTGAAGGCGCGCCAACTCGCGGCCCTGCTCGACCATTTGATCCGCTTCGGTGGCCACGACTTCCGCGCTGACGTCGCCGCCGATGATCTCGCAGATGTGGCGGATCTGCTCCTCGAACGGGTTCCCTTCCCTGGCGATCAGCGTGGGATTGGTGGTGACTCCATCGACGATCCCCCACTCGGCGCCCTTGCGAAGCTCCTCGAGATTGGCCGTATCCAGGAAGATCTTCATACTTCTACACTACAACTGAATCGCAGCCGCGGCGAGACCGGCGCGAAACCGGCTCTCTTGAGAACTTCCGTAGTTTAGCCGGCCGGGTATCGGAAGTTGCGGCGGGTGTTGCGGTTTCGCAACCTGTTGGTGCGGCGGTCGGTGAAGCTGAAGAACCGCATGACGGGGATGCTCATGGAGACGGGGAGCCGCGCGCCACAGTTGGGAAATGACCGCCTGAACGCCGCCTACTGGTGCGCCGAGTACTGCGCCTGGGGCGGGTTGAGCTTCACTTCGATGGTCTTCTCTTCCTCGGTGACGTCGAAAGTCTGGCCGAACGTCTGATACCCCTTGGCGATCACCTGGATCCGGATCTTCCCTTGCGGGATAGTGGGGATCTTGGCCACGCCCTCCTGGTTGGTCCGCATCTCCCAATTGGTGACGATGTGCTTGCCCAACTTGATCACCGAGTGGCCTTCGATGAACCGTACCACCACGCTGGCGCGCTCAACCGGCTTGCCGCTGACCGTCTTGACCTCGACGCGAAGCTTGGTCATGGGGTGATCGGCGCGAGCGGGCAACACCAACGCGCACAGGACGGCGGCGAACGCTGCTAGACTCCGCATAGCCTCGATTATCTCACGAACTTCTCCGGCCTTCCCTCGGCTTCGGCAACGGCCTCGGCTGCCAGGTAGCCGCTGCGCACGGCGCCTTCCATGGTCGCGGGCCAGCCGCTGCGGGTCCAGTCGCCCGCCAGGAACAGGTTGGGGATGGCGGTGCGCGCGGGCGGCCGCGAGGCTTCGATGCCCGGCCGTGCGGAGAAGGTCGCCCGCGCCTCCTTGACGACCTGGGCTTTCTCCAGGCGCGCCTCCGTCACCCGCGGGAAGAACTCCGCCAGTTCCCGCACCCCCAGTGCGATCACCTCTGCCCGGGGCATCTCGAGCAGGCTGCGCGAGACGCTCACCACCACTTGCACGTACTTCCCCTCGGACTTGTTGAACACCCACTGGATGGTGCGGTCCAGCAGAGTGGCGTACGGCAGATCGAGCACCGGCCGGTCGAACCACAGGTGGATGCCGGTGATCGGCGAGTGCTCGAACGCGCTCACATCCAGGCCCAGTTCGGGAACCAGGGCGGCCACCCGATCGAAGGGCACGGCCGAGATGCAGTAATCGGCCCCCAACGCCCGTCCGCTCTCGATCGGGATGCGCTCGACCGGCGAACGCAGGTGGACGGCAACGTTGGGCAGCCGCTCCGCGCTATACAGCTCGCGGAGCGGCGCCGTCGCCAGGCCCAGCCGGCTGGAATGCGCATCGGCGAGGAACCCCAGCCAGAACACCTGGAAACCGTGCCGCGCGGCCATGCGGTCCAGGTCCTCGTTGATGGCGCTCACCAGCACCTGCCGCCAGAAGCGCTGGATGGCGCGCGGGGTCTGCCGTTTCTCGCGCAGCCAGTCGAGCATCGTGATCCGGTCGAGATCCTGCCGCCGGGTCCGTTCACGGCGGATGGCCAGCAATCCGCGCGCCACCGCGATCTTGTCGGCGGCGCCCAGGAAATCGAGCCCCAGGAAAGATCCGAGGCCCCGGCGCATGGTCGAGACCCGCCCGCCCGGCTCGACAAAGTGGAACTCGCGGTAGAACCTGATCCGGTCTTCGACCCCCAGGCGCCGGTACAAGTCCAACAGGTTGGTGAAGCAACCCATCAGGACGTGCTGGCAGTTGTCGATGAGCTCCGCATCGTCGGGCGAGACCGGAAACGAAGTGGCGCGCCCGCCCAGGAACCCGCGCGCCTCGTGGAGATCGACCTGGTAGCCCGCGCCTCCCAGCGCGGCCGCGGCAGCCAGGCCCGCCAACCCGCCGCCGGCTATGAGGACGCTGGGCATCGGTGCCCGTAGATCCGCACCACGTTCTCCATCAGCCGCAGCCCGCAGTTGCCCTCCAGCGTCAGCATCGACTCGGGATGGAACTGCACCGCCTCCAGGGGAAGTTCCCGGTGGCGCACGCCCATGATCACGCCGTCATCGGACTCCGCGGTCACCTCCAGGCAGGCAGGGAAGGTGTCCTCGCGGGCGAACAGCGAATGGTAGCGGCCGGCTTTGAACCGCGCCGGCAGGCCCTCGAAAACGCCGGCCCCTTTATGGATCACGGTGGATGGTTTGCCGTGCATGGGGTAGCTGAGCACACCCAGCTTGCCGCCGAACGCCTCCACCATCCCTTGCAGTCCCAGGCACACGCCGAACACGGGAATGCCCGCCTGCGCGGCGTAACGCACCAGTTCCGGGACGCCGAAGTCGGCCGGCCGGCCCGGGCCCGGCGATATGAGGATGATGTTGGGCGCAAGCCGCGCGATCAGCTCGAGCGGGAACCCCGCCCGGTAGGTCACAACTTCCGCTCCGGTTTGCCGCGCGTAGTTGGCGAGCGTGTGGATGAAGCAGTCGTCGTTGTCCACCAGCAACAGGCGCACGCCAACGCCGGCCCGCGGACCGGCTTCCAGGCCGGCCTGCTTGGCCTGCGGCGGTCCCGCCAGCGCGCGGAAGAAGTTCGTGGCCTTCACCCGCGTTTCCTGCGCTTCCATCTCGGGCACGGAATCGTAGAGCAGCGTGGCGCCGGCTCCGTACGAGGCCACGCCATCCCGCAGGTGGATGGTTCGGATGGTGATGCCGGTGTTGATGTCGCCGTTGAGCGCCAGCATGCCCACCGCGCCGCCGTACCAGCCGCGCGCGTCTTTCTCGAGGTCCTCGATGGCCTGCGCCGCCGCCTTCTTCGGCGCCCCGATCACCGTCACCGCCCACATGTGGCTCAGGAAAGCGTCCAGGGAATCGAAGCCCGGCTTCAGCGTGCCTTCGACGTGGTCCACCGTATGGAACAGCCCGGCATAGGATTCGATGAGCCGCCGCCCCAGCACTTTCACCGTGCCCGGCACCGAGACGCGCGATTTGTCGTTGCGGTCCACATCCGTGCACATGGTCAGCTCGGATTCGTCCTTGGCCGAGGTGAGCAACGCGCGGATGCTGTCGGCGTCCTGCATCGGATCGCCGGTCCGCCGCACGGTGCCCGCGATCGGGCAGGTCTCGACCCGGTCGCCCTCGATCCGGACGAACATCTCCGGCGAGGCGCCCACCAATTGCTCGTCGCCGAACTGGAAGAAGAACTCGTACGGACTGGGGCTGTGAAGCTGCATGCTGCGAAATAGATCCGAGGCCTTGCCGGCGTACGGAGCGCGGAAGGTGCGGCGCAGCACCACCTCGTAGTAGTCGCCGCGGCGCATGCCCTCGCGCACCGTCTCGACCTTGGCCATGTATTCCTCGTCCGTGTGGTCGACGGTGGCTTCGGCGGCTTCCTGGGCGGCGGCCTGGGACACCGGCTCGCCCGAGCGTTCGAGCGCCAGCGTCGAGAGACCCTCGTAATCGAAATCGTACTGGTAGCGCTCGATCTGTTCCTTCATGCGGTCCATGAAGTAGATGTCGTCGCACAAGAACAGGTGCAGGTCCTTCTGCCCGGTGCGAGGCAGCCGCAGACGGATCGGGTCGAACTGGAACAGCAGGTCGTAGCCGAACGCGCCCACCAGCGCCAGGCGAGTATCCCGCTCGTGCCGGAACTCCTCGATCAGCGCGCGCAGGATGGTGAACGCCGAGGGCTGCTTGCTGCGCTCCTCCTCCGGGAACAGTTCGGGCAGCGGCCGCAGCCGCCCGCGCAACACGCCCCCCTCGACCGCGAGAGATCCCCAGTGCGGATGTCCGCCCAGGACCGCGAGCAGCATCCGGTTCAGCATTTCGCCGCGCAGGTTCAGCGGCCGGAACTCCATCTGGCGCCCGAAGGCCACAATCTCCACCAGCGGCCGCACCGAGGCGATATCCCAGCGCGAATACCGCCCCGGGTACTCGTAGCCCGAGGAGAGATAGAACCCGCGATAGGTGTCCAGCTCGCGGAGAAGATGTTCCAGGCCCTTCCCCTTCCGGTACGGGACCTTGGACACGGTGCGGGTGACAGCGATGCCGTTCCGCGTGGTGTATCGAAGTTCACGCATGATGAAGCCTTGCGAGGATTACTCGCTAGGATAGCACGCGCCCGTAGATCCTCACGACGTTCTCGATCAGACGCGGCCCGCAGCCCTCCTCTAGTGTCAGAACTGAGCCCGGGTGGAACTCGACCGCCTCGATCGGGAGTTCCCGGTGCCGCACGCCCATAACCGCCCCATCGTCGGATTCCGCGGTCGCCTCCAGGCAGGCTGGGAACGCTTCTTTGCGGGCGAAGAGCGTTTGGTAGCGACCCACTTTGAACCGCTCTGGCAGACCCTCGAAAACGCCCAGCCCCTTGTGGATCACCATGGATGCTTTGCCGTGCACGGGACGCTCAAGCCGGCCCATTTCGCCGCCGAACGCTTCGACGATCCCTCCCATTCCTACCCCGAAAACCGGGATGCGCGCCTGGGCCGCGTGCCGCACCAGCGCTGGTTCCGCGCCTGGCGACGCCAGGATGATGTGAGGCGCCAGCCGCGCGATCAGCTCCTGCGGGAACCCCGCGCGGTGAATCACGACCTCCGCGCCGGTCTGGCGCGCGTAGTCGGCCAGCGTGTGGATGAAGCAATCGCCGTGGTCCACCAGCAGCAGGCGCACGCCTTCGCCCGCGCGCGCCCGCGTTTCCACGCGGGCTTCCGTCGCTGGCGGCGGTCCCCGCAATGCGCGGAAAAACGCGGTCGCCTTGAGCCGCGTCTCCTGCTCCTCCCGGGCGGCCACCGAATCGTACAGCAGGGTGGCGCCGGTTCCATAGGAGGCCATCCCGTCCCGCAGGTGGATGGTGCGAATCGTGACCCCGGTGTTGAGGTCGCCGTTGAGCCGCAGCATTCCGATCACTCCGGCGTACCAGCCGCGGGGGTCCTTCTCGAGATCCTCGATGGCCTGCGCGGCCGCCTTCTTCGGCGCCCCGATCATGGTCACCGTCCACATGTGGCTGAGCAGCGCGTCGAGCGAATCGAAGCCGCAATCGAGCGTGCCCTCGACGTGATCCACGGTGTGGAACACGCCGGCGTAAGATTCGATCAGCCGCCGCCCCAGGATCTTCACCGACCCGGGCACGCAAACACGCGACTTGTCGTTGCGGTCCACGTCCGTGCACATGGTCAGCTCGGACTCTTCCTTGGTTGAGTTCAACAGCGCGCGGATGTTTTCGGCATCCTGGAGCGGATCGCAGGTCCGCCGTGTCGTGCCCGAGATCGGCGACGTCTCGACGTGGCTGCCCTCAACCCGCAGGAACCTCTCCGGCGAGGCGCCCACCAGTTGCTCATCGCCGAACTGGAAGAAGAACTCGTAGGGGCTAGGACTGTGGAGCCGCAGGTTGCCGAACAACTCGGAGGCTTTGCCCGCGTACGGCGCGCGAAACGTGCGGCGTAGCACCACCTCGTAGTAGTCGCCGCGGCGCATGCCTTCGCGCACCGTCTCGACCTTGGTCATGTACTCTTCGTCGGTGTGGTCCGTCACCGGCTCGGACGGTTCCCGCGGCGCGGTCGCCGGGACTGGCTCGCCCGTTCTCTCCAGCCCCGCCGTCGCGAGGCCCTGGTAATCGAAATCGTACTGGTAGCGCTCGATCTGTTCCTTCATGCGGTCCATGAAGTAGATGTCGTCGCACAGGAACAGGTGCAGGTCTTTCTGTCCCATGCGAGGCAGCCGCAGGCGGATCGGATCGAACTGGAACAGCAGGTCGTAGCCGAACGCACCCACCAGCGCCAGGCGCGTGTCCTGCTCGTGCCGGAACTCTTCGATCAGCGCCCGCAGGATCGTGAACGCCGAGGGCTGCTTGCTGCGCTCCTCTTCCGCGAACAGCTCGGGCAGCGGCCGCAGCCGCCCGCGCAACACGCCCCCCTCGACCGCGAGAGATCCCCAGTGCGGATGGCCGCCCAAAACCGCGAGCAGCATCCGGTTCAGCATTTCGCCGCGCAGGTTCAGCGGCCGGAACTCCATCTCGCGCCCGAAGGCCGCAATCTCCACGAGCGGCCGCACCGAGGCGATGTCCCAGCGTGAATACCTGCCTGGGTACTCATAGCCCGAGGAGAGATAGAACCCGCGATAGGCGTCCAGCTCGCGGAGCAAGTGTTTCAAGCCCCTCCGGTACGGGACCTTCGAGGCGCTGCGGGTGACGGTAACGCCGTGACGTGTCGTGTAGCGGAGTTCGCGCACACTATCCGGAGTACGTGCCCACCACGATCATCGCGATCGGCTGGCCGCCCACGGTGCTGTAAAGCACCCAGTCGTCGCCCTCCTGCTTCAGTGCGGCGGGCCCGGCGCTGTCGGCCCTCCAGACATTCAGAATGGCGGGGTGGGGCGTGCCCGACGCTTTCTTGCTCATATCGACAAGTTGCTTGAAGTTTGGCGCGGCGTTGAGGTCCTTGTCGTCCGCGGCCGGCGTGAGCAGCGCGAAATCGCGGGTCTGGGCGACACCCTGGTGCGCGCCGTCGACCGGAAAGAAGCTCAGGCGCATGGTGTACACGCCTGGCTTGAGCGGCTGGCCGCGGCGGTCGGCGCCCTTCACCGGGAACCGGATCGCGCCCAGCAACACTCCGTGCGACATCTGGGTAAAGCTGACGTTCTGTTCGCTATTACTGCCGGCCGGGACCTTGGCGCGGAGCCACACCTCGCAGAACACGCCGCTGGGCCCGGTGATCCTGGCGCCGTCCTGTTCGAGCGCGCCACGGATCTCCGGCGCCAACTCGGAGGGTGGAGCGCCCGCGGACTCGATCTTGTACTGGCCAAAAGCGGTCGCGGCCACCAAGCCAAGAGACAAGAAGAGTTTCTTCATCGGCACTGAGCTCCTCTTTTTCAGCTTAGCGCTTCGCAGGCTGGTTCCGGACGGGGCAAGTGGTTTCTTATCCTTGGGTTCCCGGAATCCGGCAAAACTGGCCGATATGTTGATCGTACAGGATGAGTCTGAGAATCCGCCCGGTCTCAAGACGGAGGAGAGCCGTGCGCCAAGTCGGCTGGCTGCTGCTGGCCGGTGTCGCCGGACTATCTGTGTGCCTGAGCGGATGCGCCCGCGAGGGGCAGCACTACGCGAAACGGAAAATAGGCGACGTTAGCAGCCGGCGCGTTCCAGCCGGCACACTGGTCGAACTCGAGGGCGCCGTCACCTACGTCGATCCGGCCTACGATCTCCTGTTCGTCGAGGACGCCTCCGGCGCGGTCCGCGTCGAGGCGCAGCATCTGGACACCACGCTGCAACAGAACCGGCGTGTGCGCTTGCGGGGCGCGGTCGCCGAGAATTCCGGGACCTCTTTCTTGGCCGACGCCCAGGTGTGGACCCTTTCCGGGTCGGGCACGACTGCTCCGGCGCGCGCTCCTCTCGAGAAGCTCATTACCGAGGGATTCCAGGATCGCCTGGTGGAAATCCAGGGTGTGGTGCGGGCGGAATCGGTCGAGCGCAGCGGCCGGCGCTTGCTGAAGATGGTCTCCCAAGGCCGGCCTTTGGAGGTGAGGATCGTTGCGCATCCGAGCGTGAATATCACGGAGCTCGTCGACACAACTCTCCGGGTGTCCGGGGTCCTGAGTGTCGTCCGCGACTACCGTGGAGAACCGGTCCACGTGGAGCTCTGGACACAAAGATTCGACAGCATCGTGGTGCTGCGCCAGCCGCGGCCCCCGTCCGAGATCCCGGTGTGGACGGCGGCCCGTTTGGTTGCTGCCGGGGGCGCGGGACTGCCGGACGGACGCATACGCATGCGTGGGAGTCTCGCCACCCGAATCCCTGAAGGCAGTCTCTGGCTCCACGACCAGACCGGGGAGATCCGGTTGCGTCCCTCCGCCGGTTCGGTTCTGGCAGGGAAGGGCGAGGCGGAGATCGTCGGATTCGCTTCCGCGGAGTCCGGCGCCCTTTCTCTGCTCGAGGCCATGCCCCTGTCCATGCTTACCTCCGGCTACGACCGGTCTCTGCCTGGCGCGGCGGAGCTGGTGACGGTCGCGGCAGTGCGTTCGTTGAACGCTCGCCAGGCACTGGAACGCTACCCGGTTCACCTGCGTGGCGTGGTCACGTTCTTCGACCCGCTCTTCGGTCTGCTGTTCGTCCAGGACAAGACCGGCGGCATATTCGTAAGTACTCGTGGCCTGCAGGGTCTGGTCTTGTCGCCGGGGCAAAACGTCGAGGTCCTCGGCGTGAGTGACCCCGGCGAGTTTGCCCCGGTCGTCACGCAGACCAAAGTGCGCCCCCTCCCGACAAGGAGCCGGCTGCCGGAACCCGCGTACTCCTCCATCGACGACCTCATCACCGGACGCCTGGACAGCACATGGATCGAAGCGAGCGGGGTGGTGCAGTCCGTGAGGCCGGCGAACGGGCGATGGTACCTGGAGGCGGTCAACGGGATTCATCGGTTTCGGATCATCCTGTTGCATGCCGCGGGGCGACCGGCGCGCTGGATCGACTGCAAAGTACGAGCGCGAGGAGTCTGTGGCGCAGCCTTCAATACCCGGCGGCAACTGACCGGGATTAACGTGTTCGTGTCGGGGGAAGCCGAGCTGTCGCTGGAAGAGCCTGGGCCGGCGGATCCGTTCACCTTGCCGCTGAGTCCGATCGACAGCCTGCAGCAGTTCGTACCCGGACGCCGGCCCGACCACCGGGTCAGGATCCGGGGCACGGCAATCATGCAGGGGCCCGGCAGGTTGTACGTCCAAGACGACACTGGTGGAGTTCTCCTGGCGACCGCGGGAGCGCCCACCATCGCGCCGGGAGAAATCGTCGAGGCCGTCGGGTTTCCGGAGCCCAGCTCGCTCGCTCCCGTGCTTAGCGAGACGATTCTCCGCCTCAAAGGCTTCGGCGGAAGTCCGCAACCCACTCCCATCATCGCGGAACAAGCTCGTCGGGATGGGCGCTACGACGGGCAGTTGGTTCGCATGGAGGGTTCGGTTGTGGACCGGATTTCCAACGCCGAGGGCAGCAGCCTGGTCCTCCAGTCGGAGGCCGCCCATTTCACCGCGCAGTTGGCTGCCAGCTCCGGAGATATCTCCTGGTTGCAGAAGGGATCGGTGGTACGGATCACCGGCGTCTGCTCGGTGCTGGAGGCGGAGGACACGGCCGCGATCTATTCGCCACACGCTTTCCGCATACTGCTGCGCTCGCCCGGCGACATCGTGGTGCTTCGGCAGCCTCCTTGGTGGACTGGGGAAAGCGCCCGTCGGACCATGTTCGGCATGGGCGTTCTCATTCTCCTGATCTTCTCCTGGGTGTTCGTGCTGCGGCGGCGGGTGCGCACGCAGACCGAGACCATTCGCCGAAAACTGGACGAAGAGGCCGCGCTCCGAATCAACAAGGAGGCCGCCGAAGCCGCCAACAGCGCCAAAAGCCAGTTCTTGGCCAACATGAGCCACGAGATGCGGACTCCCATGAATGCGGTGAAAGGCTTCGCGCATCTGCTCGCCGGAACCAGCATGACGCCGGAACAGCGCGAGTGCGCCGACTTGATCGGCCAGTCGGCCGATTCGTTGCTGGGCGTCATCAACGACATTCTCGACTTTTCCAAGATCGAAGCCGGCCGGCTTTCCCTGGAAATGACTTCTTTCGGGCTGCGCGACTCCATTCGCAGCACGGTTGCGCTGTTCCAGCACGCCGCGGAGCAGAAAGGGATCCACCTGTCGCTCGACATTGTGGAAGACGTCCCCGAGCAGGCCCGCGGGGACTCGCTGCGGCTGCGGCAGGTTCTGACCAATCTGATCGGGAACGCCGTGAAGTTCACCAGCCAGGGATCGATCCGCGTGGCCGTGCGCCTCCTGGATCGGACGGACGAAAACACCCGCGTAGCGATTGATGTGGCCGATTCGGGAATCGGGATTGCGCCGGAAATGCAGGGTGCGATCTTCTCCGCGTTCGTGCAAGCCGACTCTTCCACTGCCCGGACGCACGGCGGCACTGGGCTCGGCTTGACGATCTCGGCCAGGCTGGTGGAGATGATGGGCGGATCCATCCACGTGACCAGTGAGCCTGGGCGCGGCAGCACCTTCTCTTTCAACGTAGTGCTGAAGACCGCCGCCGACAGCCACGCCCCGGCGCCCACGGCTCCTGCGATTGCGCCGAGTTCGCCGCTTTCGGTGCTGGTGGCGGAAGACAACCCGGTCAATCAGCGGCTGATCGTCCGGTTGCTGGAGCGCGCCGGGCACCGGATCACGTTGGCCTCAAATGGTCGTGAGGTCGTTGCGCGGTACTCCGAGGGGGGCTACGACGTGATCCTGATGGACGTCCAGATGCCTGAGGTGGACGGTCTCGAGGCGACCGCCCAAATCCGCGCACTGGAGGCAGCCGTTGGCCGCAGCGTTCCAATCATCGCCCTGACCGCGCACGCCATGGCCGGCGATCGCGAGAAGTTTCTGGCGGCTGGTGTGGATGCGTATCTTCCCAAGCCGATCGATCCCCCGGCATTGTACGCGGCCCTGGCGGCGGTGACGAAGGGAGCGCTTCGCTAACCCAATCTCCTGGTCATCTGCCCGATCCACCGGGCACGCGATTCCGCCGGAGGCGGCCTGCCGCGCGGTTAGCGCCAAAAAACTCCGCTCGCGAGGGGGTGTCGCGAGCGGAGCAGAGTGCATCGGGCTGGAATGCTCAGAATGCGAACTTCAGCCCGAGCTGGAAGACTCGGGGATCGAACGCCGAGGTGATGCTGCCGAAATCGCTGGCCGACGCATTGAGATTCACGTTGTTCCAGTTGGCTCACGCACACCCGAACCACGAGCTTCGAGCGTGCGTGTTTTTCTCCCTGAAGCATTGTGGACGCGAACACCCTCACTACGGGCAGCGGGCGTGCCCGCCCTTCACACGTACCTTCTAAAGACCCTATTGGCTTTGCCGCACACATGTTAAGGCGGGTTTGGGACCGCGAAAAGCAAATTACGGAAACCCTACGGTAGAGTACCCAAGCGTATCTTCAGAATCAATCAATTGCGCGGCGCTAACCTGCCTTAAGATCCGACGTACGCTACGCCCGTTTCCGTGCTACGATGAGCGAGATGGTATCCCGGAACGCCGATTCCGTGGGGTCGGCTCCGCCCAAGGGGGGGCAGTGCAGCCCCGATGAGATCCGCGCCCAGCTCGAGCGTGTGCTCAACAGCCCGCTCTTTCAGAGCAGCCGCAGGTGCCAATCCCTGCTCCGCCACATCACCGAGCGTACTCTGGCTGGCGACACCGCCGCGCTCAAAGAACGGACCCTCGGAATCGACGTCTTCGGACGGCCGCCGGACTACGACACCAACGCCGACCCGGTCGTCCGCGGGACTGCGGGAGAGGTCCGAAAGAAGCTCGCCCGGTACTATCAGGATCCCCCCCACCACGGCGAGCCGCGGATTGAGCTTCATCCCGGGTCTTACATCCCCGAGTTCCACGCCGCCGACGTCGTGGCCACGGCGCCAGTGCCAGTTTGGCCGTGGAAGCCGCGCATCGCCCTGGTCTCCACAGCCGCCGTCGCGGTCTTGATCGCCGCGGCCTTTCTGGTGGCCCACTGGCAGAGCTCCGACGTGGACCGATTCTGGCGCCCCATGCTGGACGCGCCGGGGGGCGTCCTGTTCTGCCTCGGCCAGTCTCGCGCCTACAACTTCCGCTCCGACGCCCGCCAGAAGCAAATCGAGACCATGATCCAGGGCATGACGCCCGCCTCCTTGGAGTCCTCCCGCGAACTGATCCCCTTGAGCGAGCTGGTTCCCATGTGGGACCGCTACGTCGCCCTGGGCGACGCGATCTGCCTTTTGCGGCTCACCTCCTTGTTCGAGAAGCACGGGAAGCCGTATCGGATTCGCGGTGAAGCTTCCACCACCTTCTCCGACCTCCGCGAGCGGCCCGCGATCCTGATCGGCGCCTTCGACAACGAGTGGACTTTGCGCGCGATCGGGGCAATGCGCTACACGTTCTACAAAGATTTCCAGGGTCTCGAAGTCGTCCGCGACCGCCAACATCCGGAAAACACCGACTGGAAGCTGATCAACTCGTGGCCCAACTGGGACATCTCGAACGATTACGCCATCGTCTCGCGTGTGTTCGATGTCAGCTCCGGCCGGATGGTGGTCGTGGCCGCCGGCATCACCCAATTCGGGACGCAAGGCGCCGGCGAGTTCCTGAGCGATCCCCGGAGTTTCTCCGAGGTTGTCCCCCCGCTCCCGCGCGACTGGCCAAGAAGGAACCTCCAGATCGTGCTGCGGGTTCCCGTTGTGCACGGCGCGTCGGGCCATCCCCAGGTGCTGGCCACCCACGTCTGGTAATGCGGGGACAGCCACCATGTTTCCGGTTTTCCGGCGCCCGCTCATGAGCATGCCCTCGCGAAGGTTCCCGGCAAAACCGGAAACATGGTGGCTGTCCCCAGGTTCGGCGCTCGCCGGGCCAAAGGTTTATAATCGGGGATGCCCGCGCTGGGAGCTACTTCGGTGGGGGACGAACCGGAAACCCCGTTTGAAAGCGTCGAAAGCGCGCAGCAGTTTGTCGAGCTGCTGGTCGAGGTGATCGAGGAAGCCCGGCGCGACGTGGACGCCGCCGTGGCCGTCCCACAGCCCGAACGCCGGCTCCAGGCCCTCCAACTGGTCTCCTTCAAACTTGCCAAGCTCGCCGTCCATATGGAGACCGGCCGCCGTCTCCTGAACGACTTGCGCACGCTGCGCCGCCTCCTGCTCAGTGAACGAACGCCCGAGGAGCCGTCAGAAGAAGAGGATCAAGCCAGCCCGAACCTGCCATCCCTGTAAATCACGTAGCGCCGCCCCCGCCAGCTCACCGTGTTGCCGAAGAACCCGGCCAGCCACAGCGCGAAACTCGCCAGGTCCTGTACGGGCACTAGCCACCACCTGCGGCCGGTGAGCGGATCGCGCAGCACCCATCCCGCCACCGCCCACGCCGCCAGGGCCCTCACCGCCAGGGCCGCGGCCGCCAGCGGCCACCAGGAGGGCTTGAGCGCGAGCAGCAGCAGCGCCAGGGGCAGTAGATGGGTGAACACCAGCCAGACATACCCCGCCGGCCGCGACCGCCGCGTGCTCCGTGCCCAGCGCAGCCGGTGCTCCAGATTCGGCCGAAACCGCTGCGCCCCGATCCGGTGCTCGATCACACAGGACGACAGGCCGGTGCCCCAGCCCGCCTCGGCCGCCAGTTTTCCCATCATGAAATCCTCGGCCAAGTAGTCCTTCAAGCCCTCGAAGCCCCCGACTCGCAGGATCGTCTCCCGCCGCGCCGCCATCGCCGGGCCCACGCCGAACTTCATGCCCTCGATCATCCGCGCCATCAGCAGGCCCGCCAAGAACTCCGTGTTCATCCCGATGGCCTCGAGCACGGACCACACCGAGCGGCCCGGCACTGCGCGATAAGGGCACGTCGTCAGGCCCAGGTGCGGGTCCTGGAACTCGGCCGCCAGCAGCCTCAGCATCCCCGGCGTCAAGGCCCGCGTATCGCTGTCGGTCATCACCAGCAGGTCGTGCCGGGCCTCCGCCAGCATGCGGTCCAGCGCGAACACCTTGGCGTTGGGGTAGGGCGGCTCGCCGGTCACGATCAAACGCGCCGGCACGCCGGGAAACTCGGCGCG
Source organism: Bryobacteraceae bacterium (assembly GCA_050008465.1). GTDB lineage: Bacteria > Acidobacteriota > Terriglobia > Bryobacterales > Bryobacteraceae > Fen-330. Next base: position 38,146 of record JBEKMO010000007.1, on the reverse strand, counting down.
CAGCTTCTCGGCCACCGCCACCGCCGGATCGTCCGCCTGGCGCACCGCCAGCAGAATCTCGAATTCGGGGTAGTTCTGCCGGAAGTAGCTGCGCAGGTTCTCTTCGAGGCCCTCGTCCAAACCGGAGAGCGGTTTCAGAACGCTGATCGGAACAGGGCGTTCCAGCCGCGCCGGGCATACCCTCAAGTACCGCCAGGCCGCAACGATCGCCAGCAGGCCAAATACCAGCGACCCCGCCGTCAGGGCGAGCAGCACCGCGGCGGCAACGGACATGCCTTTACTCCGCGGGCGACTTGGTGAGGATCAGCTCCCGGACCTGCTCCAGGAACGCATCCAGCGGCCGCACGCCCTGGTCGCCGTACTTGCGATTGCGCACCGAGACCGTGCCGGCCTGGGCCTCGCGGTCGCCCACCACCAGCATGTAGGGGATTTTCTGCAACTGCGCTTCGCGGATCTTGAGGTTGACCTTCTCGTTGCGATCGTCCAGCGTGGCGCGGATGCCCGCTTGCTGCAAGCGCTGCGTCACCTGGCTGGCATATTCCAGTTGCCGGTCGGTGATGGGCAGCACGGTGGCCTGCACTGGCGCCAGCCACACCGGGAACGCCCCGGCATAGTGCTCCAGCAGAATGCCGAAGAACCGTTCCACCGATCCGTAGAGCGCCCGGTGCACCATCAGGGGCTGGTGCGCCTTGCCGTCCTCGGCGATGTATTCCAGGCCGAACCGCCGCGGCAGCGTAAAATCGAACTGCACGGTCGAGAGCTGCCATAGCCGGCCGATCGCGTCCACCAGCTTGACGTCGATTTTCGGCCCGTAGAACGCCGCCTCGTCCGGTATCAGCCGGGCGGCGAGGTTCAGCCGCTCGGAAGCCTTCTTGAGCGCGTTCTCGCCCAGGCTCCACTGCTCGGGCGTGCCATCGTATCTACCGCTGGCGCCGCCGTCCCAGGTCGATAGCTCCGCTTCGTACTGCTCGAAACCGTAGGTGCGCAGCACATCCAGGGCGAACTCCAGGCAGTTGACGATCTCGTCTTCGATCTGCTCCGGCGTGCAGAAGATGTGCGCGTCGTCCTGGGTGAACCCGCGCACGCGGAACAGGCCGTGCATCACGCCCGAGCGCTCGTAACGGTACACGGTGCCCAATTCGCCCAGCCGCACCGGCAGGTCGCGGTAGCTCTTCAGACGGTTCTGGTAGATCAGGATGTGGAACGGGCAGTTCATCGGCTTGAGCTGGTATTCGGCGTCGTCCAGCTCCATCCGCTTGAACATGTTCTCGGCGTAAAAATTGTAGTGCCCCGAGGTCTTCCACAGGTCCGCCCGCGCTATGTGCGGCGTGTAGACCAGCGAGTAGCCGCGCGCCACGTACTGGTCCCGCATCCAGTCTTCCAGTATCCGCCGCACCGTGCCCCCCTTGGGGTGGAAGAAGATCAGGCCCGGCCCCGCCAGTTCCTGGATGCTGAACAGGTCCAGCTCCTGGCCCAGCTTGCGATGGTCGCGCTTCTTGGCCTCCTCGATCTGGCGCAGGTAGTCGTCCAGCTCCTTGCGGGTGAAGAACGCCGTACCGTAGATGCGCTGCCCTTGCCGGTTATGCTCATCGCCTTTCCAGTACGCCCCGGCGATCGACAGCAGCTTGAAGGCCTTGATCTTCGCGGTCGATGGCACGTGCGGCCCGCGGCAGAAATCGATGAAGCGCGGCCCCAGCGTGTACTCCGAAAACACGCTGTCGGCCTTCTCCTGGATCAGCTCGCACTTCAGCTCTTCGCCCATCTCGGCGTACTTCTTCAGGCCCTCGGACTTCGGCGTCAGCCGGCGCTCGTATGGCAAATCGGCGCGCTCGAGCTCCACCATCTTCGACTCGATCTTCTCGAGGTCCTCCTGGGTGAACGGAGTGTCCCGGTAGAAGTCGTAGAAAAAACCGGTCTCGGTGGGCGGGCCGATTCCGAGCTTGGTGTCCGGATACAGCTCCAGCACGGCCGCGGCCAGCAGGTGGGCGGCGGAGTGGCGATACACCTCGAGCGCTTCCCGGTTCTTCGGCGTCAGGATCTCCAGCGTCCCGTCGTGTTCCAGCGGGCGGGTCAAATCCACCAGCTCGCCGTTCACGCGGGCGGCGATAGCCTCGTCGGCCAGCCGCCGGCTGAGGGATCTGGCGACTTCCAGCGGCGTGGTCCCGGCCAGTGCCCGCTGCTGGCTGCCGTCGGGGAGAGTAAGGGTGATCTCGCTCATAAACGCTTGAGTTTTCAGGGTAACATGAACGTAGAGGCGTTGACGATTGAGGATTGCCTCATTGACGATTGGCCGACCCGCGCCGCACGATCCGAGCATTCGTCAATGACTCAATCGTCAATCGTCAATTCCCGTGCCCGCAAGGGGTGGATTGTTGCTGTTATGTTAAGGTTATGAATCCGGGAGCGCGTTTCGATGATCCAACGGGTAGGGCAGACCAGCGAATTCGATGAAGCTGTTTTGGTCGCCCAGGCTCAACAGGGAGGCGCGGAAGCGTTCACCGAGCTGGTGAACCGGTACGAGAGAAACATTTTCCGGCTGGCACGGCACATCACACAGAATCCCGAAGACGCCGAGGACGTCCTCCAGGAAACCTTCATGAAGGCTTACGAGCACCTGGTGGACTTCCAAGGCAATTCGAAGTTCTACACCTGGCTGGTTCGCATCGCCGTCAACCAGTCCTTGATGAAGCTCCGGAAGCGGAAGACCGATGCCTCGGTTTCCCTCGACGAGCCCTATGACACCGGAGAGGAAACCGTAACTCGGGAAATCGCCGTATGGGACCCGAATCCCGAGCTGACCTACTCGCGGGAGGAGATGCGCGAGATTCTGGAGAAGGCCGTGGAAAGCCTTCCCCCGGTGTTTCGCACGGTATTCGTGCTGCGCGACATCGAAGAGCTTTCCACCGAGGAGACCGCCGCGTTGCTGAACTTGTCGATCCCCGCCGTGAAGAGCCGCCTTCTGCGGGCCCGCCTGCGGCTGCGGGAGAAGCTGACCCGGTATTTCAAGCGGAAGGGGGAGGATCTTTTTGGTTACATGTAAGGATTTCCTGAGCGAGCTCAACGAGTACCTCGACGACGAGTGCCGCGAGGACGTTCGCAAAGAGCTTGAGGCCCACCTGAACGAGTGCCCCAATTGCTGGGTCATCTGTGACACCACCAAGAAGACCGTCGAGATCTACCGCGGCATGGAGTCCTACCCCGTCCCTCCCGCCGTCCACGACCGCCTCCTCACCGCGCTCCGCAAGAAATGCGAGGCGCCCCCCCAGACCTGACCCCGTTTTTCAACACCCCCCGGCATGCTGTAGCCTGATAGCTGACAGCCGACAGCTTCCGCCATGATCAAAGTCCTGATGGTGACCTCCGAGGCGACCCCATTCGCCAAGACCGGCGGCCTTGCCGACGTGATCGGCTCGTTGTCGCCGGCTCTGCGCGCGCGGGGCGAGGACGTGGCCGTCTTTCTGCCCCGCTACCGTGCCATCAGCCTCCACGGCCTTACGCGCGTATACGACGACCTGCGCATCTGGCTCGGGCCCGTTTGTTACTCCGCCAGCCTCTATCAAGGCGAGGACCGCGGCGTGCCCTACTATTTCCTCGATTGCCCGCCGCTGTTCGATCGCGAGGGCCTGTACGGAGATGCCGTAGGCGACTACCCCGACAACCACCTCCGCTTCGCCGCTTTTTCGCGCGCCGCGCTCGACCTCGTGCGGCGCCTCTTTCGCCCCCAGGTCATCCACTGCCACGACTGGCAGGCCGCGCTGGTCCCCGTCTACATCCGCACCCTGTTCGCCGGCGACCCCACCTTCTTCGGCCTGAAGACGGTCTTCTCCATTCACAACCTCGGTTACCAGGGCCTCTTCGACAGCGCGATTCTGCCGGATATCGGCCTGGAACCCTCCCTGTTCCGGCCCGACGGCCTGGAGTTCTTCGGCCGGGTGAACCTGCTCAAGGGCGCCCTTCTGTACAGCGACGCCGTCACCACCGTCAGCCGGAAGTACGCGCAGGAGATCCAGACTCCCGAGCTCGGCTTCGGCCTGGAGGGCGTGCTACGCGCTCGCGCCGGCGCGCTCACCGGCATCCTCAACGGCGTGGATTACTCGCAGTGGGACCCGCGCACCGACCCCTTCATCGCCTCCCGCTACTCGCCCGACAACCTCGAAGGAAAGCGGGAATGCAAGGCGGACCTGCTGGACGCCTTCAGCCTTTCGCGGGAGAACCTCGACCGGCCCCTCCTCGGCATCGTCTCGCGTTTCGTGGGACAGAAAGGCCTCGACCTCATCGAGCAGGTTGCATCCTCGCTGCTCGACGAGGATCTCTGCCTGGTGGTTCTGGGGACGGGCGACCCTCGCTATGAGCGGTTCTTCACGGACCTGGCCGCCGTCTATCCCGAAAGGGTGGGCGTGCGCGTCGCATACGACAATCCTCTGGCGCACAAGATCGAAGCCGGCGCCGATATCTTCCTCATGCCCAGCCGGTACGAGCCCAGCGGCTTGAACCAGATGTTCAGCCTGCGCTACGGCACGGTCCCGGTGGTTCGCGCGACTGGCGGCTTGGACGATACCATCGAGGCGGAAACCGGCTTCAAGTTCGATGACTACTCGGGCGGCGCTTTGCTCGAAGCCGTGCGCGCCGCTCTGGCGGCCTACGGGGATACGGAAACCTGGACCGCGATGATGCTGGCCGGAATGCGGAAAGACTACTCCTGGCAGGCCTCGGCAATCGAGTACTCAGCGCTGTACCGGCGGCTGGCGGCTTGAAACCTCGCGCCGGATTCTGCATCCTGGTAAATAGGATAAGCCTTCAGGCTTGTCCGGCTTTTCGTGAAGGGAATCGAGAATGGCGGGTCAAAACGTACTGAATTTTAGCGATTCGAGTTTCGACGCGGACGTCCTGAAGTCCGACATCCCGGTCCTGGTGGACTTCTGGGCCGCATGGTGCGGACCGTGCAGAGCCGTAGCGCCGGTCGTGGATCAGATTGCCACCGAATACGCCGGCCGTTTAAAGGTGGGCAAAGTGGACGTGGATTCCAACGGCGACATCGCCACGCGTTACGGAATCACCGGCATCCCCACCCTGCTGCTGTTCAAGGATGGCCGCGTGGTGGATAGCCGGGTGGGCGCCGTCGGCAAGTCGGAGCTCCTCAAGATGCTCGAGCCGCACGTGTCATGAGATTGACGATTGCCGATTGCATCATTGACGATTGCGGCCTGGGGCGTCCCAGATTTTCAATCGTCAATGCTGCAATCGTAATTCGTCAATTCTCTTTCCACGTTACCGCGCCGTCGGACGCCGACGAGACCAGCGCACAGTACTTGGCGAACACGCCTGTGCGATAGCGCGGTTCCGGCGCCTGCCAGGCGGCCAGCCTTTCGGCCAGCGTTTCCGGCGCAACTTCCAGGTCGATTCTCCGCCCCGTGATGTCAATCGCGATGGAATCGCCCTCGACGACCCCGGCCAGCGGCCCTCCGCTAGCCGCCTCCGGAGCGACGTGCCCGACCATGAAGCCGTGCGTTGCGCCGCTGAACCGCCCGTCGGTCACCAGGGCCACGCTCTCCGCGAGGTTCGCGCCGACAATCGCCCCGGTCACGCCGAGCATCTCGCGCATGCCCGGCCCGCCGCGCGGCCCCTCGTAGCGAATCACCACCACGTCGCCCGCCCGGATGCGCCCCGCCGTCACCGCCGCCATGGCCTCCTCTTCGCAATCGAACACCCGCGCCGGCCCGCGGTGCGCTTTGCGATCGATGCCCGTCACCTTGATCACCGCGCCCTCGGGCGCTAGCGTGCCTCTGAGAATCACCAGGCCACCGCTGGACTTGATCGGGTTCGCCAGCGGCCGGATCACTTCCTGCCCCGGAGTCTCGCGCGCCTGCGCCGCTTCCTCGGCGAACGTGCGTCCCGTTATCGTAACCGCCGAGCCGTCCACGTAGCCGCCGTCTGCCAGACGCTTGGCCAGCACCGGAATGCCCCCCGCCAGGTGCACGTCCACGGCGACGAACCGCCCCGCCGGTTTCAGGTCGGCCAGCAGCGGCGTGCGGCTGCTGATGGTCTGGAAATCGTCGATCTCGAGCGGTACGCCGGCCTCCCGCGCCATCGCCAGCAGATGCAGCACCGCGTTGGTCGAGCCGCCGCTGGCCGCCACCCCGGCAATGGCGTTCTCGATCGCCTTTCGCGTCACGATGTCGCGCGGCTTCAGATCCCGCCGCACCGCCTCCAGGATCGTCAGGCCGCAGCGGAAACTCACCTCGCCCTTCGACGCATCCACCTGCGGCACCGCGGCCGTGCCCATCGGCGAAAGCCCGATCAGCTCCATCACCGTCGCCATCGTGTTCGCCGTGTACTGGCCCCCGCAGGCGCCCGCCCCAGGACACGCCGAGTTCTCGATCTCGAGCAGTTCCTGGTCCGTGATGCGCCCGGCCGCGTTCGCGCCCACCGCCTCGAACACGTCCTGGATGGTGATGTCCCGCCCGGCGTGCCGCCCGGGCAGGATCGTGCCCCCGTACAGAATCAGCCCCGGCACGTTCAGCCGCAGCAACGCCATGGCCGCCCCCGGAATCGTTTTGTCGCACGCCACCAGCGCCACGATCCCGTCGAACATGTGCCCGCGCGCCACCAGCTCGATCGAGTCCGCGATCACCTCCCGGCTCACCAGCGAGGCCTTCATCCCCTCCGTCCCCATGGTCACCCCGTCGCTGATCGCGATGGTGTTGAACTCCATCGGAGTGCCGCCCGCCGCGCGGATGCCCTCCTTCACCTTGGCCGCCAGCTCGCGCAGATTGTAGTTGCACGGCATGGTCTCGATCCAGGTGTTGGCGACGCCGATGATGGGCTTCTTCAGGTCCTCGTCGGTGAAGCCGATGGCCTTGAGCATGGCGCGAGCCGGCGCGCGGTCCCGTCCCTGAGTGATGGTGTAGCTGCGCAAGCCCATAAGGATTACTCCCATGTTAGCAAGGTGAGTCACAATGGACTCTATGCCCCGCGCGATTCTGGTGCTCGTGCTGGCCTGCGTTTGCCGCGCCGCACAGCCCTCGGGCGCTCTCCCCCGCAACCCCGAGCTCGTGTCTCTCGAACGGCAGGCCTTCGAGCTGGTGAACAACGAGCGCGCCTGGCGCGGCCTGGCCCGCTTGAAGTGGGACCCCCGCCTCGCCGAGGAAGCCCGCCGCCAGGCCTCCAACATGGCCACCCGGTACTTCTTCTCCCACGTCGACCCGGTTCGCGGCGACTTGCCCGATCGCCTCAGGAAAGCCGGCATCCCCTGGCACGAGTGCTCCGAGAACCTCCTCCAGGAGTCCGGCTACGACGAACCCGCCCGATTCGCCGTGCTGACCTGGATGGAGAGTCCCGGCCACCGCAAGAATATCCTGAACCGCAACGTCACCCACGCCGGCGTCGGCGCCGCCCGCCGCAGCGACGGCACCCTGTTCCTCGCCCAGGTCTTCATCAGCCCGTAACCTCCGCCCCGTTCTGGTAAACTGCTAGCCTGAGCACAGTTATGGTGAAGACCCGTTGCGCGCTGCCGCTCGTGCTGGGCATGTTGTGCTTCGCCCAGGAGAGCGACTCCGGGAAGCTGGCCCCGTACTATCCCACGCCCGAGACCATCGTCGAGAAAATGCTGCGATTCGGCGGCCTCAAGGCGGGCGAGAAGATGTTCGACCTCGGCAGCGGCGACGGCCGCATCGTCGTCATGGCCGCGCGGAAATTCGGCGCTGACGCCACGGGCGTGGAGTTCGACAAGGGTCTTTGGAAGCAGAGTTCGGACCGGATCAAGAGCCTCGGCCTCGAAAGAAAGGCCCGCATCGTCCTGGGAGACATTATGAACCAGGACTACAGCTCCGCCGACCTGCTCACCGTGTACCTGCTGCCCGACTCCAACGAGAAGGTGCGGCCCTTGCTGGAGAAGCAGCTCAGGAAAGGCGCCCGGATCGTGGCCCACGATTTCGAGTTTGCCGGCTGGACGCCGGAGAGGACCGAAACGATCGAAGACGACGGCGAAGGCCGGTCGCATACCCTTTTTCTGTACCGGAGATGAGATAGAAACCCGGATCGCGCGCACAGGCGGCGCGGTCCCGGGAGGTTCTGGATGCCCGCCGGCATGGTGGTGTTTCCGCGCGAGTGGCGCCGCTTGCGCGCCTTGTTCCGCGCGGTCTTCGCGCTGGCCTGCCTGTACTCGCAACTCTTCTCTCCCCAGCCGGAACCTCCCGCCCTCAACATGGCCACCGGCGCCTTCGTCGCCTACAGCCTGGTCGTGCTGCTCTGGAAGAAGCTCGACGACATCCAGGTCTCCTTGGGCAGCCTGTTCGCCGAGACCGCCTTCTTCATTGCCTTCTCCGCCTTTGGCGCCGACCGCAGCGGCTGGCTCGGCTCCTTGTTCTTCCTCTACCTCATGGCCGCCGCCGCCATCCATCACGACTGGGGCGATGTCTGCATCGTCGTGGGCGCCTGCCTGGCCTTCTTCGCCTTCGTCCAAAGCCCGAGTTCCGTCGCTCTCCGTCACGTGACGCTCATCGCCGGGCTGCTTGCCGGGACGCTCACCTACTACAAGAGGACGATGCAGGCGCACCTCGCCGAGAGCGCCCGCCGGGAACAGGCCCTCCGCGCCGAGGCCGACCACGTGCGCGACCTCGAGCGCCAGCGCATCGCCGGGGATTTCCACGATGGCCCCTTGCAGACCTTCATCAGCCTCCAAGTGCGCCTGGATATCCTCGGCACACTGTTCAAGCGCGACCGCGACGCTGCCATGGAGGACCTCAAGGAATTGCAGGCGCTGGCCCGTTCCGAGGTCACCGAGATCCGTTCCTTCCTCCGCAGCATGCGGCCCGTGGACGTCGACGACAGCGACCTGGTCACCTCCGTCCGCCGCATCGTCGAGTACTTCCAGAAGGACACCGGCGTCGCCGCCCGCTTCGTCAGCTCGCAAAGCGAGGTCCGCATCGCCCCCGAAGCCGGCCACGAGCTTCTCCAGATCCTGCGCGAGGCGCTGCACAACGTCCAAAAGCACTCCAAGGCCAATCGAGTCGCGGTCTCCCTCGAGCACGCCGGCAAAACCATCGAGATTGCGGTGGACGACGACGGCGCCGGCTTCCCCTTCAGCGGCACCTTCACCCTCGACGAGCTTGACCTCCTGCGCCTGGGACCCCAGAGCATCAAGCGCCGTGTGCGCAGCCTCGGCGGCGACCTCACCATCGAATCCCGCCCCGGCCACGGCGCCGGCCTCAAGTTCCGCATCCCGGCGTGAGCCAATTGACGATTTTGCCATTGCATCATTGACGATTGATCGCGCGTCAACCGCCTGCCGCCAAATCGTCAATGATCAAATTGTCAATCGTCAATTCCAAGATGTTACCCTTGTGTACGTGAGAGTCGGCATCACCTGCTATCCCACTTACGGCGGCAGCGGCATCGTGGCCACCGAACTCGGGCTGGAACTGGCCAATCGCGGGCACGAGGTCCACTTCATCTCTTACGCCAACCCCATCCGGCTCGACCCCGGCATCCCCCGTATCCTGTACCACGAAGTCGAGGTCTCGAACTATCCCCTGTTCCAGTACCCGCCCTACTCGCTGGCCCTGGCCTCGCGCATGGCCGAGGTGGCGCTCCGCTATTCCCTCGACCTCCTGCATGTCCACTACGCCATCCCGCACTCGATTTCCGCGCTGCTGGCCCGCCAGATGCTCGCCCGCCATCACCGCAGGCTGCCCTTCATCACCACCCTCCACGGCACCGACATCACGCTGGTGGGCGCCGACCGCTCCTATTTCCCCATCACCAAGTTCTCCATCGAGGAGTCCGACGGCGTCACCGCCATCAGCGACTACCTGCGCGCCACCACCATCGAGGTCTTCGGCACGGCGAGCGAAATTCGCGTCATCACGAACTTCGTCAATTGCGAGATGTACCAGCCCGACCCCGAGCGCCGCCGCGCTTCCGGCTTCGCGCCCAAGGGTGAGAAGGTGCTGATGCACCTCTCCAACTTCCGCCCCGTCAAGCGCATCTTCGACTGCCTCCGCATTCTGAAGGAGGTGCGGCGCGAGGTCCCGGCGCACCTGCTCATGGTGGGCGACGGGCCTGACCGCGCCCCCGCCGAAAACTTCGCCCGCGAGCTGGGCGTCGAGGAGCACGTCACCTTCCTCGGCAAGCAGGGCCACGTCGAGCGCCTGATCCCCCTGGCGCACGTGCTCTTGCAGCCTAGCGAGCTGGAGTCCTTCGGCCTGGCCGCCCTGGAGGCCATGGCCTGCGGCGTCCCGCCCGTCGCCACCCGCGTCGGCGGAGTCCCCGAGCTGGTCACCGACGGCGTCGATGGCTTCCTCGAGGCCCCCGGCGACATCCCCGCCCACGCCGCCCGCGTCGTTTCCCTGCTGACCGACGACGCGCTGCGCGCGCGCATGTCCGGCGCCGCCCGCCACACCGCCGAGACCCGCTTCTGCACCTCCCTGATCATCCCCGAGTACGAGCGCTACTACGAGGAGGTCTGCGGCCGCTGGGCCGCCTCCGCCTGAACGCGAGGCGGCAGATGCGGTCCTGCCGCGCGTCGCGAGCTTGTTCCATGTAGTCCTTGCGTAACATGCCCGCCAGACCACCTGCTTGCGGCATTGCAGCCCTTGTCGCGCCGCCTTTCGGACAGCCGGTTTTCGTGGTATTTCTAAATGGATACTGGAAGCTCCCAGGTCCGCGCATGCCAGCACTCCCTGTCGCTCCCAGCCCGCAGCAAGGCGCACGCGGGACGAGAATCTCGATCATCATCCCGATCTACAACGAATTCCGGACCCTCCCTCAGGTTCTTCAAAGGGTCCTGGACGCCCCGCTTCCCGAAGGGTGCGAGAAGGAAGTGATCCTCGTGGACGACGGATCTACCGACGGCACGGCGGAGCTGGTCGATTCTTACCAGGGGTTTCCGCTGGTCTTGGTGCACCATTCGGTCGTCAATTCCGGCAAAGGGGCCGCCATCCGCGTGGGATTGGCCAAGGCGACCGGTGACATCGTCTTGATTCAGGACGGGGACCTCGAATACGATCCTCAGGACTACGCTAAAGTCCTCGAGCCGATCGTATCCGGTCGTGCCTCGGTGGTGTACGGTTCCCGGTTCCTGGGCCGGCTTCGGGGCATGAAATGGGCCAACTGGCTGGCCAACAAGATACTGACGCTGGCCGCCAACCTCCTGTTCGACGCACGGATCACCGACGAAGCGACCGCCTACAAAGCCTTTCGGATCGGCGTGCTGAGGTCCCTGCGGCTGAGGTGCCGACGTTTCGAGTTCTGCCCCGAAGTCACTGCCAAAGTCAGGAGGCTGGGCTACCCGATCCACGAGGTGCCTATCTCCTACAACGCCCGCGGCATCCCGGAAGGCAAGAAGATTCACTGGCAGGACGGCGTTCAGGCCCTTTGGACACTCATCCGCTGCCGCTTCGCCCCGGCCAGCGCGCTGCTGGCGCACGGCACACACGTGCCCAGCCAGCGTGGGACCTGAGAACTCCGCCGGGCCGTTTGGCTGTCTCCGCCGGTGCTCCTGTTCCGGTATTTCCGATCGGTCTCCGGCCACATGCTGCCCCTGCCAGCGCTCTGGAGGGCGTGCTTAGGAATCGCGGGGCTCCTCAAGTCTCCCCTGGTGGACCGCGTGCTGCTGTTCCGCTACGCGGTGCAGAGTTATTTCCTGACGTTGCTGATCGTATTGGCGGATCTGGCTTTCGGGTTGGCGGTTCTCCGCTTGCTCTTGCGGCGTGGGGCGGGCCGCCTGCCGCCGGTCTTGACCGCCGCGGTTGTCTTGGCGCTCGGCTCGGGTGTGGCGAGCGTTGCCATGTTCGCACTCGGCATGGCGCATGAACTGAACCAGCGGTCTGTTTTCGCGCTGACCACAGTGATGGCGGCGGCAGGGGCGGCGGGCGTCCCTTGGCGCCAGGCGCGCCGCGGAGCAACCTCGCTTGTGTCAAGCTTCCGGTCCTGCTTTACCTTCGTCACTGGCTCCTGCTGTCCGATGACAGCCTGGCCAAGCTGGCCAATGTCGAGTTCTCCCTGATTTTGCTGCTGGTCCTGGTGTTTGCCGCGCACGAGTTGCGCTGGAGGGATGGCTGGGTGCTTGGGCTGCTCTACCTGGCCGCATCTCCGGTGCTGTGCTGGGCCGCCAAGATCGAGTACCCGGACCTGGCCCTGGCGGCCTGCTTCTCGCTGGCAACCATGTTGATCTGGCGCGAGCTCCGAAGCGCTCGGTCCGGCCCGGCCTGGCCCGCGGGTCTCGCCCTGGGATTCGCCGGAGCGTGCAAGTACCAAGGGTTGGTGTTCGCGGCGGCGGCATTGGCTGGTTTCCTGTTGGCCGCGGCGGTTGCGCGGATGGCCGGCAGACGTGTGCTGCGCATCGGCGTCATTCTGTGCTTGGGAGTGGTTCTGGTGGGGGCCTTCTGGTGGCTACGGTCCTATGCCCACACGGGTTCCCCCTTCTATCCTTTCTTTGCGCCCGCCGGTTCCTCCGAGGACGCCCGGGCGGTGTTCGAGGGGGACAAGGTCTTCGGACCGGGACGCACCGTTCCGGCCTTCCTCCTCATCGGGTACCATGTCTTCGCGATGCCGCCATACCGGTACGGCGATCCTTTCACGTTCGGCCTTCCCCTGCTGTTACTCCAGATCGTGGGCGGACTGGCCCTGCTCCAGTGGCTGCGGTCGCGCCCGCGCAGATCGCCCGGCATGGTCTTTCTTGTGACAGTCTGCCTGGGGCCTCTGTGCTTGTGGTTCTGGACCGGTCCCGAGCTGCGCTACCTGGCGAGCCTGCTGCCCCTGTTTGCCGTACTGCTCATGGCTTCTCTGAAAACCCTGAAGGTCGGCGGCCGCCTGCCCGTCTTTCTGACGCTCTGTTGCGCGGTGCTTGCGGCTCAGGCGTCCCTGGTGTCCAGCACGGTGAGAAGATTCGGCTTCCTGCCCCCCGTGACGTTCGCTCAGAAGGAGGCTGCCCTTGCCAACACTCTCCCGTACTACCCGGCTGCCAAGGCGCTCAATGCGCTGCCGAGAGGCGGGGACCGGGTCTACTTGCTGCTGGCCGAGAATGCACGGTATTATGTGGACCGGCAAAGCTACGGGGATTGGTTCGGCCATTACAGCTACACCTGGCTGGCCAAGGACGTGGATTCGATCCGGGGCATGCTGGACAAGTTGCGTGCGGGCGGCTTCGGCTATATCCTGGTAGACCACGAACGTGCCGCCGGGGCAAGCTCGGTTTTCCCCCCCCGAGTTTGCGACGTCGGCGTTTGTGCGCCCCGCGGTTGAGCTGCCAGGAGGACAACTGCTCTTCTCGGACTGGCGCTGTTCGGTCTTCCGCCTGGAGTGAACGAGCATGCCGCATCATTCAGCGATCCCCAAGACGAACCAGAACCCATCGGCTGTCTTGCTGCTCGCCGTCCTCGTGGGCGCGAGCCTTTCCCGCGTCACCACCGAAGAGAGAGGGCGAGGGCCGGCCGAGGCTCCCGCGCCGCGCATCCAGAAACTGACGCCACCGAGCACCCTGGCGGGAACAGGCTTCCAGATCCAGCCCTCGGGCGAGTCGGCTATCTCGGTCCTCGGACCCAACTTCATGGGCACCTCGCGAGTGTGTTTCAACGGTAAGCCTGCCGACACGAGCTTCGGGAGCTACACAGCGGTGTCGGCCGTGGTTCCCGCGGAACTCTACAGCCGGGAGGGCGCCATCCAGGTTACGGTCGAGAATGCGGATGGCCAGATCTCCAACGCCGTGTCCTTCCGGGTCTTCTCTGCCAGCGGTCCGGCTCCCCAGCTCGCGCGCCTGTTTCCAGGCTCCTGCGTGATCGGACGGGGTTTCAACCTGCAACCAAACGGAGAGTCGGCCATGGGGGTGGGAGGCTCGAATTTCCTGCCGGGCGCCAGGATCTACCTCGACAAGTCCCTGCTGGAAACGGCCTTCGGCAGCGTTAGTGTGCTCTCGGCCATCGTTCCGGCGTCTCTGCTTGGGGCGCCGCGAACGGTTAAGATTCGCGTGATGAATCCCGACGGCAAGACGTCAAATGCCATGGATTTCCCGATAACTCCGAATCCAGGTAGGAAATGAAAGAGCCGCCAACCGCATTGGAAACCGCGCGGAGATCCCCGGTCCAGCCCAAGGGCCTCCACATCGCGGAGTACGTGCTCCTGGCTGCGTTGATGGCCTTCGTCGTGCTCATGTGCTGGCCCTGGATGACGCACCTGGGCGTAGATAACGACGAGGCGCACTTCTTCCCTCAGGCCGCCAAGATCGCCGCCGGCAGCCCGGAAAGCGAACATTTTCCGTCCGGTCTGTACCTGTTCCATCGGCCCTTTCCGTTCATGACCGCCGCGTATATTGGGGCGTTCGATGCGTACCTGTATGGGCTTGTGTTTGCCGTCTTCGGAATTAGCCCTTTGGTCTACCGCGTCACGAACCTGGTCCTCAGCCTCCTTCTGATCGCGCTCGCCTATGGCCTTGCACGAAGCCTGTATGGACGGGTAGCGGCCATCTTTGCCGCGGCGCTATTGGTATCCGACGCGGAGTTCCTCTTGCACACACCGACGAACTTCGGCCCCATCCTGGTGCAAATGCTCTGCGCGACCGTTTCCGTTCTTCTCCTTCAGAAATGGATTGAGGGAAGTGCACCATGGCATCTTCCAATGGCGGCGTTCCTGCTGGGGCTGGCCTTCACCGAGAAGCTGACCTTCGTGCTCTTCGTCGCCGGCTTGCTGGTGTCTTTGGCCTGCTTCTACGCGAAACCCATACTGGCCCGCCTGACCATCCGATCTTCCCTTCAGGCCGGTGCGGCCTTTGTTCTAGGCTGCCTGCCAATCCTGATTTGCACGGTCGGCAGCTTTGGTGTCGTGTTCGGCTTTGGGCGCGAGAACACCGGCTCGCCAGCGCAGTGGGCCGCCGCGCTGGCGCAACGGCCTGCGCAGTTCAAGAGCTTGCTGACAGGACAGTTCTCGCTCTCGGTGATGAGCGGCATCGATCCCGGGGTCGGCCGTTTCTCGATGCTGTGGGCGGGGTTCTGGTTCGCACTGGCTTGCGGCGTCGCCGGCGCGATCGTGTGTCGAGTCCGGCCGTCGCTTCGAGCCTGGGCCCCGCCGAGGATCGCCGGCTTTCTGTGGTGCCTTTGCGCCGGCATTGTGATTTCGTCCGCGTTCTTCACGGAATCGGGCAGGGTCCATCACTTGATGCTGACCTATCCCTTCGTCCAATGCGCGGTGGCGGTCACACTGGCCTGGATGTGCACGCTGGTGCCGAAGACATCTCGCGCTCTGCGGCTCCTCCTCCCGATTCTCCTGGCGGTCCCCGTTTTCGCTACCTGCGCGTCGACAGTCGCGAACCTCCGGTGGCTTACGCAGGAAGCGGTGAAGACCGGCGGACGGGGTCACTGGTCGTCGGAGATCTATCGCCTGGTCGAGTGGGTGAACAGCCAGCCGGACACCCATTTCGTTTTCATGTCCTGGGGCATGTACCGGGAGGTTTTCGGCTTCTCGGGCGGGAAGTGCTCCTGCCGTGAGTACTACTTCCAACTCCTCGCCCCGGAACTCCCGCCATCCGTTCAGGAAGAGGTGCGGACCATCCTGAAGCGCAAGAACTCCATTTTTGTGTTCAGCCGGATTATGCCCTCCGACGAGGTGACCAGCAGGCACGTGTTCGCACTCGCCGGGGAACTCCATCTGCATCCGCGGCTTGTGAAAGCGTTCCGCCACCCCTACGACGGAAGCGTCTTGTACGAAGCTTACTCCTTCGAGGTCCCGGAGGAGACCCGATGGCGGCCGGTTCCGCTGGAAGGCCTCCAGCCGGTCCAATACAAGATGCAGGAATTCTCGATGACAGGTCCATCTCCCATCGTCCTGCGCGGCCGTGCGGACGCCTCGGAGGCTATCTGCCCCATGGGATTTGAACTGCCTTTGACTTCCGCCGGCGATCGGTTTCGGTTCCGGGCTTCGAGCGAGTCATGGTCGCGCTTCACCGGCTTCAACGTTCAACTGCTGGCACAAAATGGCGAGGTGCTGAGAAAGTGGGATCGCCCCTTCTTCTTCTTTCCGCCCATCGGTCGGGAGTTGTCTGTGGATGTCGGCCCAGATCGCTATCCCGACTACTTCTTTTATGACCAGGGCAAGGGGGGGCCAGCCGCCAGCCTCAGGGTTTTCGTGTACGTGAAGGGCGGCTCCGGGCCGGCGGACCTCGCTATCTCCAGTTTGGAGATGGGCTCGGTGAGCCGTTCGACTTACAGATAGCCGCATTCTAGTGAAAATCCGCCACCGCGACAGCGGGCGGATCCTTCGGATTGAGGGTGGTTGGCCGCCGAGGCGCACAACGACGCCAGCCGGTTCGAGCTGCCCGATGCGCAGGCAGAGCTCAGAGAAGCAATTGGGGGGATCTCCAGCATGGCCGCCAGCCCCCGCTCGTCCCAGATCCCACGCCCGCGGAGCTGCCGCTCCACCATCGGCCGCCGCCTGATCGCCCAATCCACAACCTACATGCTCTCAAATACGCGGCCGGTCCGGGCAAGCGGGCGATGCCGCGCATCGAAGTGCGCAACCGACTGGTAGGATCTAGAGTTGTGCGGACCGACGGCCCGAATCCCGGTTCCGGTTTGAGGACCGGCGGAATCCGGCTGCTCCATCTTCTGGGCGGAATCATCGTGCTCACGTACTTCCTGCGGTATTCCACCGGGGGCCTCTCGGTCGGCTTTGCGGCGGACGACCCGATGAACATCTACTATTACTGGAGCGCCGGCGTGGGTCAGCTCTTGCGGAACCTGGTCCTCTTCTTCACCAGCTACGGGCGTCCGATGGGCGGGGTGTACTTCAGTGTGCTCTACCACTTCTTCGGCTTGAACGCCCTCCCGTATCACGTCGTCGCCATCGGCCTGCTTCTGCTGAACGCCTTTCTGACGTACCGCTTCGCTACGCTGATCACGGGCTCGCGGCTGGCCGGGTGGCTGTGCGCGTTCCTTCTCGCCTTTCATGCGGGACTGGTCCAACTCTTCTACCTGCCGTGCCTGATTTTCGACATCCTGTGCTTCACCTTCTACTTTCTGGCGTTCAACTATTACCTTTCGATCCGCACGCGCGGCGCCCAATTGACGAAGTGGCGGATTGCCGCGTTCCTCCTGCTCTACATCGGGGCGCTCGAGTCCAAGGAGATGGCCGTTACCTTGCCCGCGCTGCTGCTCCTGTACGAGGCCTTCTGGCATCCTCCCGAACGCCGGTCTCCGGCCGGCGTGGCGAGATGGGCGAAAACGGAGGCCCTTACGTCGGTGCTCGCGGGCCTGGTTACCGTGGTGTACGCTCTCGGCAAGGCGTTGGGTTCGGATTCGCCTCTGAAAACGGAGCCTTACCGGCCCGTGCTCACTGTGGGACGGTACTTCGAGTCGACGGCCCGTTTCATGAACACCCTGACTTACCAACCCATCCAGGGCGGGTTCTTCAACACCGGAACCGTGGTCCTCATGGCCGCGCTGCTGCTTGCGATCGCCTGGGGGCTCCGCCAAAGACGCCTCTTTCTGATGTGGTTCTTCATTTTCATCACCCCGCTGCCGATCACCTTCGTGCCCGGCAGGGGCGGCGCTTCTCTCTACATTCCGCTGGTCGGCTGGGCGGCGTTCGGGGCCAGCGTGCTGTTGTCCTTCGGCGGAGCCGTTGCGAAGTCGCGCCCGCTGCGGCGCGTACCGGTGGGGGTAACGCAAGGCGCGCTCATCGTGTGTGCCGTGGCGGCCCAATGGGCCGTAACGGCGTACTTCATGGGCTGGATCAATCAATGGGTGTACACGCAGAATCAACTCACCGCCTCGGTCATCCGGCAGATACCGTTGGTGCAGCCGTCCGTCAGGCCGGGATCCACCATTAACGTGATTCAGGACGTGTTCGACAGCTACGACACAGCGTTTCTGTTCGAGCTCACTTACCATGGCCACTCCGTGCACGTCCTGTTGGACAGCCACGAGCACCTGAAGCCCGCCCAGATCGAGCGAATGGACTACATCTTCACCTTCGAGAACGGGGCGCTGAAACGGCTGAAGGGCAAGTAGCGGCAGCGCAACCGAATGGTAGGATCTGGAGTGATGCGGACCCATGACCCACCCGCCGCCGTAGCCTCAATAGAAACTGCCCGACCTATGGAAGGTCCGCCTGGTGCAGCGCCCCGGCGGATGTCGCGAAGGACCTCGTCGATGGGCGGCAGAGTGGCCATTTGAGGCGCCAACCGTGCCGGCCAAAGAGCCTTCAGGCGGGCTTCCTTGTTCAGGATGGCCTGTTGGAGGCCGGTCGCCGGTTTCTCGCGGAATGCAAGCTTGGCGCACATGGCCGGAACCACCGGCGCGAAATCCAGGCTTGCGCGCGCGATCACGATCAGGTACCAGAGGTCGTAGACGCGCAGCCGGCAGTTTCAAGGTTCTCGCGCGCGTGAAGGGCGGCTCCGGCCCGGCGGACCTCGCCATCTCCGGTCTGGAGACAGGCTCGGTGAGCGGTTCGACTTCCAGGCAGCCGCATTCTGGCGAAAAACCGCTGCGGCGATGGTGCGAAGGACTGGCGCTTCGCCGGTGGCGACGGGATGGACGGAGGCTGTGTGAGCGAAACCAAAAGGGAAGGAGGCGGGCCTCGGAGAGGTAGGTGTCCATGGAACTTACTGGAAGGACAGGGCTTGCCGGTTTTGGTATTCTGTGGCAGCGCGAAAGCGGCCCGCGAAGGAGAGGCTCCGACCCGGAGCATCGGGGGAAGGAGACTTGGTGTGGACTGACCGAAAGGTCAGCGAAGGAATCGAATACGCCACCGCTCCCTCACGGTTGCGGCTCGGCCAAGGTACTGAGCGGCGCGCGTGAGCGAGCGGCTGGGCTGGTGCGCAGGAGTTTATGACGCCGCGCACATATTCATGGAGGCGGGCAACGATTCGCAGCAAAAGAGTCATTGTCGTCCTTAGCTTGGCAGTCGCGGTTTCAGCGCGTTTTGGGGGCGCCGCGTTCAAGAGTCTACGCCACCCGGGGTACCTCGGAACCGCGACCGCGCGCCCGGTCACGCTTGTGTGCATCGGGTTAGTGCTTCTGGCCGCGCTGCTGTCATTCTGTGGGAGCCCTTCGTTGCGGCGGCGCGCGGCGATCGCATTCTGCGTGGCCGCCATGCTGTTCATCGGGTCCGCGGCGGTGGCAAGTCACACGATCTTCCAAATCGCTGGCGCACTGTTAATCTTGCTTACCGCCTTCGGCGCGGGAAGCGCTGTGCTCGCCTGGTTCGGTATCGAGGCCGACTTCTCGATTCTCGAGCGCGGCGCGTTGGCGGCCGGACTCGGTTTGGGCCTGCTGAGCCACCTCATGCTGCTGCTCGGGCTCCTCCATCTTCTCTATCCGGCGACTGCGTTCGGCGCGCTGGCCGTGCTCCTTGCAGCGACGCACCGCTTCATCTAGCGCTACGCGCAAGGTGTCCGGGCCAGCGCGCGCGGTGTGCTGGCGGATCAAGCCGGCGAGTACTTGTTCTTTCTGGGCGCGGTGCTCGTCTTCCTTTCCATCGGTGCGGTTCAGACGATGACGCCGGCCGTCCAGTATGACGATCTTCACTATCACTTGTACGCCCCGATACAGCACGTTGCCGCGCATCGGCTGGTGCTTCTTCCCGATGTGATTCAGTCGTACTTCTACCAGGGCGTGGAGATGCTGTCCGCACTCGCATTCCTGGTGGGCGGGGAGGCTACCGCGATCTTTTTGAACGGCAGCTTCGGCGTGCTGACGGCGCTCGCCCTGGCCGGTTTCGCCGGCCGCGTATTCTCGCGTGAGGCTGCGTGGCTGTCCGTCCTTCTCTGGACCACGACACCCCTCGTCGCCTGGCTGATGACGACGGGCTACGTGGACATGGGTGCTGCGTTCTTCTCGTTCCTCTGCGCAATCGTCGCTTTCGGCTGGATGCGTCGCGCCGACTGGCGCCTGGCACTGCTCGCGGGTGCGCTCTCGGGTTTTGCGGTCAGGGCGAAACTGAACGCGGTGCTGTTCGTCGTGGCCCTGATGATCACGCTGGTAACGGCGGCCTGGCTCGCACGGCGTTTCCGCGACTCCGTGCTTTTCGTGGCGTCCTTTGCCGCCGGCGCCCTTCCCGTTGGATGCGTCTGGCCCCTGCTCCGCTTCCTCCAGACCGGCAACCCCGTCTACCCGTTCTTGAATGGCATCTTCCGGGCTCCCGGCCTCCCGTTCACCAATGATTGGATGAACTTCAGCATTTTCGGGATGGGCACTGGCGCCGGCGCCCTGCTTGCGCTGCCGTGGAATATCAGCTTTCATGCGGAGCGCTTCATTGAGGCGTTGCATCCGTATGTGCTGGGTCCGCGTTTTCTTCTGGCGGTGGTGGCGTGCTTTGTGGCCTTGCCCTGGGTGCAGAAGGAGCTGCGCTGGGCGATCTCGATTACCGTGCTCTACACGATCGCATGGTTCTTTTTTCACGTGCAGTATTTGCGCTACCTTGTGCCGGCCTGCCCGCTCGTCGCTCTGATCGGGGCGGCCGCTCTCCTCCGCGCTCTGGAATCGCTGCGTTCCGCTCCCCGCCGCGCCGCGCTGGCCCTGGCAGGCGCTCTGTTCGCCTGTCCGTCGCTAGCCATCTGGTTTGCGAGCTACTACAACATCCCGGAACGCATCCCCTTCCGGGCCATTTTCGGCCTCGAGTCGAGGGACGCGTACCGCGCGCGAGTCCTGTCGGTCTGCCCGGCATTTGCAGCCGTGGGAAAGGCCTGCTCCTCACCCTCCCGCGGCGTCCTGACGATCCGGAACGAGTACGGCTACCTCTGCCCGGCGATGGTGGCTTGGACGGCGCCGCGCGCGTCCTTTCTCTACCGGCGGGCCACGGACGGCACGTACCGGGAGATGCTTCGGAAGCTGGACATCGCCTACGTCGTTATCGACGATCCCATGGAACAAGCTCATACCCTTCCACTCGTTGGGTCCGGCTTCCTGGATCGTGCCGGGGAGATCGTCTACCATGGCCGAAGCGCGACCGCGATCCGGCTCCTCGCCCCAGGAGAGCGGCCGGCGCGGCAAATCGTTCAGGCGCGGCCACAGGCCGAAGGCGCCCCCTGTCGGCCCGGAATCTTCGAAGCGGCCGATCCAACATTCGAGAACGGCCCATCCCCCGGCTCTCCCTGGGAACCCGTCTGCGCCGGCAAACGCATTCTGAATGTCGGTTGCGACCCGCAGGGCTATCAACCGGCGTAGGAGGGAAAGCGAGCGCTGTACGTGAGCCTTCCCGGTCCGTCCAACGGCCGCGAGGGCGGCGAAGCCTCGGCCGCCTTCCCCAAGGCAACGGTCCGGGTTGAGCCGGGGCGGGCCTACGAGTTCTCCTTCGACGTGCTCTGTTCGGGACTGTATGTAACGCCCCTGATCACTCTGCATTTCACCGGCACTGGTGTGAGCAACCTGGGCGTGACCAGCGTGGCTGCAAATGTGGTCTGTGACGTCACATGGAGGCGTCTCAGGGCGGAGCTGACCGTTCCTGAGGGAGCAACCGGCCTGTATCCGGAATTCGGGTTCACCTTCACCGGCGATTTCGCATACGCGCGATACGTGGAACTCGACCGTCTTGCTTTGGTGCCGCTACTGCGGTAGGGCGGATCTGGGCGGCGCTTGCCGGCCGCGGCGGCGGGCGCCGGTTCCGGGTATACTGAAACCGCTGATGGCGCTCTTTCGCACACGCAGCGCGGCGGTCTACGGCATTGACGCCCACCTCATCGACGTCGAGGTGGATATGTACCCCGCCGGCAGCGCCCGCGATTTCGTCACCGTGGGCATGCCCGACACCGCCGTGCGCGAAAGCCGCGAGCGCATCAAGTCGGCGCTGCTCAATTCCGGCTTCGGCTACCCGAACAAGGCCGTCACCATCAACCTCGCCCCCGCCAATCTGCGCAAGGAAGGCGCCGGCTTCGACCTCCCGATGGCCATGGGGATTGTGGGCGCCATGGGCACCATCCGCCGCATCGACGATTTCCTGTTGGCCGGCGAACTCTCGCTCGACGGTACGCTCCGCTCCGTCCGCGGCGCCCTCTCGATGGCCGTCTGCGCCCGCCGCAACGCGATACCAAATTTCATCGTGCCGCTCGATAACGCCGCCGAGGCCGCCGTGGTCGAGGGAGTGCGCGTGTACGGCGTGAGGCACCTGGCCGAGGTGGTTGCCCTGGTCAACCAACCCGAGCAGTTCGCGCCGCTCGCCGGGCGCCCGCAGCCGGTCCGGCAAGCGGAGAGCACCGCGCCGGATTTCCGCGACGTGCGCGGCCAGACCACCGCCAAGCGCGCCCTCGAAGTCGCCGCGGCCGGCGGGCACAACGTGCTCATGATCGGGCCGCCGGGCTCGGGCAAGACCATGCTGGCCAAGCGCCTGGCCGGCATTCTCCCTTTGCTCAGCTTCCAGGAGGCGCTCGAGACCACCCAGGTCCACTCCGTTGCCGGCGTGCTGGCGCCCGGTGCGGGCCTGCTGGTCGAGCGCCCCTTCCGCGCCCCGCATCACACCATCTCCGACGCCGGCATGATCGGCGGCGGCGCGGGCATGGCCCGCCCCGGCGAGGTCTCCCTCGCCCACCACGGCGTGCTGTTCCTCGACGAATTCCCCGAGTTCCCCCGCAACGTGCTGGAACTCCTCCGCCAGCCGCTCGAGGACGGCTCGGTCACCATCGCCCGCGCCAACATGACCCTCTCCTTTCCCGCCAGCTTCATGATGGTGGCGGCGATGAATCCCTGTCCCTGCGGCTTCTACGGCGACACCACGCGCGAGTGCCGCTGCACGCCGGCCATCATCCAGCGCTACCTGGGCAAGATCAGCGGGCCGCTGCTCGACCGCATCGACCTGCACGTCGAAGTGCCCGCCGTCCCCTACAAGGAAATGCGCGCCGACGAGCAGGGCGTCTCCTCGGCCGAGATGCGCACCCGCATCGAGCGCGCCCGCCAGATCCAGCACACCCGCGGCCACTACAACGCGCAGCTCCCCACCAAGCTCCTTAGAAGGCTCTGCCGCCTGGACGACTCGGGCGAGCGCACCCTCGAAATGGCCATGCGCCGCCTGGCCCTCTCCGCCCGCGCCCACGACCGCATCCTCAAAGTCGCCCGTACCATCGCCGACCTCGACGAGAGCGAGGCCGTCTCCGCCAAGCACCTCGCCGAAGCGGTGCAGTACCGTAGCTTAGACCGGAGCTACTGGAGCTGACGTGGAGATCCACATCGATCCACACACTCTCGCCCAGGCCCAACGGCGAGGTGTCTCGGCCGAAGAGATCCAAGACGTGCTGCGCACGGGACGACCGATGGCAGTGAAACACCGTCGTCTCGGCAAGTACAAGGTGTTTCCGTTCGATGCGAACTGGAACGGCAAGCATTATCGCGAGAAGCGCATTGAGGTCGTTTACGTGGTCGAGGAGTACGCTATCATTACGGTAACGGTGTACGCTTTCTACGGCGCGTGGAATGAAGCACCATGACCATCACCTACAACGAGAAATTCGATCTCCTGTATATCGCGTTTGACGAGGCCCCTAACCAGGTCACCAACAGGCGAATCGACGAGGACGTGGTCCTTGATCTCGCGGAGGATGAACGTATCGTCGGGATCGAGATCCTGGACGCATCGAAGCGCACCCGCCTGGATCGGATCCTGCCTGTCGAGTACCGGAAGACTGCCTGAGTCGGCGTGCCCCGCCTAGCCCTCCGCCATCCTCAAAGTCGCCCGGAGATCGCCGACCTCTGAAGCTCTTCCGCCCCGGCATCGGATGGCCACTCTCGCGTCTGGCTTTTCCGAGACCTGCCCCGGGAAGCGGATGGATATATAATCGACTGTGGTCAGCAAGGCGAAATTAGGCGATTCTTCTATAGACCATCCCGCTGAGCGCCAGCCTCCCGAGAGCCGGGCGGCAAAGATGATTCGGGAGGTCTTCGAGTCCGGACGGCCGCTCACGTACATCCGCTCCACGGAAGAACAGCGGATCGGCAGGGTGCTGCGCGAGGTGAGCCTACGGCTATTGAACTCCACGCCGGTGCCCGTTTGGACATGGAGCCTCACGGAGGGGATGCGTCGCGATGACGAAGCACCCGAGGCAGGTACTGAGACTCCTCGCGGAGTTCTGGACTTCATCGCGGCTTACAAGAACGCCGCCATTTTCCACCTCAAGGACTTCCACGAGCCGCTGCGGGAATCCGCGGAGATCAGACGCCGCCTTCGAGATGTCTACGAGAGGTGTGTCGACCAACGTAAGTTCGTAATCATCACCTCCCCGGTCCGATTCATTCCGCAGGAAGTCGAACGCAGCGTCATGTTTCTGGAACTCCGGCCGCCCGATCTGGTCGAACTGACAGAGTTCCTCCGGGACGAAACTGAGCGACTCCTGTCGCAGAATGAGGGCAGCGCTGTGAGCGAGGGCGCCCTATACGAGCTTGCGTCTGCCCTGCAGGGACTCACACTCGAGGAAGCGCGCTACGCCTTGCGCCGCGCCCTGGCAGCGAGTCAGCATCTTGGACTCGAGTGTCTGCCGGCGGTATTCGAAGAGAAGCGGTTGCTGATCAACCGCAGCGGCGTCATCGAGTATGTAGCCGACCCGGCAAGCATCGAGGAGGTCGGAGGCCTCGACGGGCTCAAGAAATGGTTGCTGGAGCGCCGAAAGCTGTTTCAGTTGCGCGATGGCCTGACCCTGGAAATTGTGCCCAAGGGGGTTCTTATGATGGGGATTCCCGGATGCGGCAAAAGCCTCTGCGTCAAGGCCATCGCCTCCTCTTTCCAGCTTCCGCTTTATCGCTTAAACATGACCGAGATCTTCTCGGGACGGCATGGCAAGCCCGAAGGGGCATTCGTCGAAGCATGCCGGATGATGGAAGACATGGCGCCGGCGGTTCTTTGGTTCGACGAGATCGAGATGGGGATCGCGTCGGCGGACTCGGGCGGGGAGCAGGGCAGGATTTTCGCGTTCTTTCTGACCTGGATGCAGGAGAAGGCCCGCGGGCTTTTCGTCGCCGCCACGGCTAACCGAATCGATCTTCTTCCCGCCGAGATGATCCGCAAGGGGCGTTTCGACGAGGTGTTTTTCGTGGACCTGCCGCTCCCGGAGGAACAGATCGAGATCTTCAAGATTCACCTCAGCCGCCGAGGGGTGGATGTGGCTGGGGTCGACCTCCACCAATTGACGCAGTTTGCCAATGGCTGGACCGGAGCCGAGATTGAGCAGTGCGTGATCTCGGCCGTGACAACGGCACGCCTGGCAGACCGGGCGGTCACCCAAGAGGATCTCATCACCGTGGCTGCGAAGCTTGTCCCGCTATCGCGGACCATGAGGGAGCAGATCAGCCACATTCGAGGCTGGGCGTTCGAGCGCGCCATGCGCGCGTCGCCCCATCCGGCAGGCCGCTGAGACCGATGTCGGACGACGGCCTGAGCCGGAGGCCCGAGGTACCTCGGCTACCTGATCTTCTGTCTGGCCGGGACCGGAGGCAATGGGATCGGATTTCCGAAATCGCCGACCTGGTTGCCGAATCCGTGCGCGAAATCATTGGGTTCGTCATCGCGCGTCATTTGGCCAGCGACTGGACAACATCCCTTTGCGCTCCGGTATGGAAGCTGAAATTCTTGATTCTGCTGGGAATCCTGCCGAGATAGCCTAGGCTGCCCGCCGCCGCACCGGCGGTCCGTATACCTTCTCAAAAGCGCAGTTGATATCTGCACGGGTGTCCCTGCGGCTTCTACGGCGACACCACGCGCGAGTGCCGCTGCACGCCGGCCATCATTCAGCGCTACCTGGGCAAGATCAGCGGGCCGCTGCTGGACCGCATCGATCTGCACGTCGAAGTCCCCGCCGTCCCTTACAAGGAAATGCGCGCCGACGAGCAGGGCGTCTCCTCGGCCGAGATGCGCGCCCGCATCGAGCGCACCCGCCTGGACCAGATCCTGCCTGTCGGGTACCGGAAGACTGCCTTAGTCAGGGTGCCCAGCCTGGCCCTCTTCGCCAAGCACCTGGCCGAAGCGGTACAGGATCGAAGCCTGTATAGGAGTTACTGGACCGGCCGTGAGTGCTAGAATCAACCCCTTGGTGAGCATGGTCCTTTGGGTGGCCATCTCGGAGTTGGCGGCCGGGGGTGGCAGCAGTTGAAAACCCGATCGCGCGCAACAAGCCGGCCGAAGGAGGCTCGATGAGGCAATGGCTTTGCAGTTCCCTGACTGCCTGCATCCTGGCAAGCCTGGTTATGCCGTGCACCGCATCTGCCGACGCGCTTGCGGATATGCGCAAGACGGGCAAAATGCGGTGGGGCGGGGATCAGGAGGGAGGCGGCCCGTACGTCTTCCCGAAAGAGAACAACCCCGCGCAGGTGACCGGGTTTGAGGTGGATTTCGCCAACCGCATCGGAGAGTACCTCAAAGTGAGGGCGGAATTCACCCAGGGGCAATGGGACAAGATGCCCGACATGCTTCGCACCGGAAAGATTCACGCCATCGTCAACGGGTACGAGTTCACCCGCGAGCGCGCCGAAATCATGGATGCCACCATCCCGTATTACGTCTATGCGCTGCAATTGATGGGGCGCAAAGACAATCCCAGGATCAACTCGTGGGCCGACCTCAGGAAGGGCGCCGGCGCCGCGAGGGTCAAGATCGGCGTCCTGAACGGGTCGGCGGCAGAGGCTTACGCGCGGAAGTTCTGCGGCGAGTTGTGCGAAGTGGTCGCCTACGAGGGAAACACCGACACCATGCGAGAGGTGGAGACCGGAAAACTCGGCGCCACGATCGAAGATACTCCCATAGCCTCGTTCTACGCTCCCCGTTTCAGGGCCTTGCGCCGGATCGAAGAGCCGGTTCAGCGCGGCTACTACGTCATCTACGTGAAGAAAGGAGAGACCGCCCTCCTGCAAACGCTGAACGAGGCCATCGTCCTGATGGTGCGCAATGGAGACCTCGAACGCATCTACCGCAAGTACGGCATTTGGGACGCGCAGCAGGCGGAGCTTGCCGACATAACCGAGAAGGGGCGCTTCTACGGGTACTTCAAAGCTGCTGACACCAAGATCGAAAAGAACCAGATGCCGACCGAGGAGTCCGTCAAGGTCGACACCCGCAAACGCGGCTGGCAGGTAGTGAAAGATTACAGTGGGATACTCGTCCAGTCGGCGGGCATGACCATCGTTCTTTCGTTTCTCTCGTTCCCGCTCGCGATTTTTCTGGGCCTGATGATTGCCATCGGCCGGCTGTACGGGCGTTCCTGGCTCCGGCTGCCACTCACCGCTTACGTCGAGTTCCTGCGTGGCACACCCCTGATGCTCCAACTTTACTTCATCTTCTTCTTCCTGCCCGAGGTTGGGGTGAAGATCCCCGCGTTCTGGACCGCCATACTGGGATTGGCCGTCAACTACTCGGCCTACGAGTCGGAGATTTACCGCGCCGGCCTCCAGGCCATCCCCAAAGGGCAGATGGAGGCGGCGCTTTCCCTCGGCATGTCGCGCGTTCTCGCCTTGCGCCGCATCATTGTGCCGCAGGCGGTGCGAATCGTCATCCCGCCGGTCGTCAATGACTTCATCGCCCTGTTCAAGGACACCTCGGTCTGCTCGGTCGTGACCATCGTGGAACTGACCAAGCGGTTCTCGGTTCTCTCCATGAGCACCCAGGCGACCGTGGAACTGATGGGGATGACGGCTATCCTCTACCTCATGATGAGTTACCCGATGTCGATCGTTTCCCGGCGCATCGAGACGCGCCTGGGACTGGAGCAGCAGGCATGATTACCGTCACCGACCTCGTTAAACGGTACGGCCAGAACGAGATTATCAAGGGCATCTCGTTTGAGGTCCACAAGGGAGAAGTTCATTCCATCATTGGGCCGTCGGGAGGCGGCAAGAGCACTTTCCTCCGCTGCATCAACGGCCTGGAACCCTTCCAGGCGGGAGAGGTCCGTGTGGGCGATCGCGTGCTCACTCCCGCGACCAGCTCGCGGTCCGACGCGCGGCTCCTCGAGGCCGTGCGGCGCCAGGTGGGATTCGTCTTCCAGCAGTTCAATCTGTTCCCGCATCTCACGGTGCTGGAAAACGTGATCGAGGCGCCCATCCAGGTTCTGAAGCTGAAGCGCCGCGAGGCGACACAGCGCGCGGAGACGCTGCTGGCGCGCGTCGGGCTCTCAACGAAGCAGAGCGCGTACCCGAGGGACCTCTCCGGCGGGCAGCAGCAGCGTGTCGCCATCGCTCGCGCACTGGTCATGGAACCGGGCGCCATCCTCTTCGACGAACCGACCAGCGCACTCGACCCGGTAATGGCGGGCGAAATCCTCTCACTCATGGAGGATCTCGCCAAGGACGGGCAGACGATGATTGTCGTGACCCATTCGATGGGATTTGCGCGCAATGTCGCGAGCCAGGTTCACGTCTTCGCGGATGGCTACGACGTCGAGAGCGGGCCTCCATCGAAGGTATTCGGCGACCCTCAGCACCCGACCACAAAGTCATTCCTGACTCAGACCGCGAAAGACTGATCACAGAGGAATCATGAAGAACAGCCCGGCGGTTCTCCACACAGCGTTTCTGGCGATCGTCGCCATTGCTTTCATGTGGT
The DNA here is from genome assembly GCA_050008465.1 of Bryobacteraceae bacterium. Classification (GTDB taxonomy): domain Bacteria; phylum Acidobacteriota; class Terriglobia; order Bryobacterales; family Bryobacteraceae; genus Fen-330. Next base: position 9,649 of record JBEKMO010000007.1, on the reverse strand, counting down.
CGTTCGTCGGCTGCGCCGATCGCGTCACCTGGGCGCTCGAAGTGTGGCCCGCCGTGATCGGGATCGGCATTCTCATCGCGACTTACGGCCGCTTCCGGTTCACCACGCTGGTCTACACGCTCATCGCCCTGCACGCCATCGTACTGATGGTGGGCGGCCATTACACGTACGCCCACGTGCCGTTGTTCGACTGGCTGAAGGGCCCCATGGGATGGCAGCGCAATCACTACGATCGGCTGGGCCATTTTATGCAGGGTTTCGTCCCGGCGCTCATCGCCCGCGAGATCCTCCTGCGTACGACGGCGCTCAAACGCGGGAGAATGCTCAGCGCGCTCGTGTTGAGTGTCTGCATGGGTATCTCTGCCTGCTACGAGTTGCTGGAGTTCGGCGCAGCGAAGTGGATGGGGGCTGACGCCGATGCTTTTCTGGGCACACAGGGCGATCCGTGGGACACGGACTGGGACATGTTTTTCTGCCTGATCGGCGCGATCTCGGCCCTCCTGCTGGCATCGTGGTATCACGATCGGCAGATGAACAGGCTGACCGCCGAATCCGTCCCATCCCGCAGCCTCGACCGGAATCAGCCGGCTTGAGGGAACCTCGCCCCTTCGTGCGGCGTCCAATCTACCAGCGCAGAGGAAAGGAAGGTGCTTGTGAGAACCGCAAGTCTTTCTCTGCCGCTGGTGTGTACTCTGCTGCTGGCGGCTGCTCCTCCGGCTGAATACCGGATATCCGGACCCTATACCCACGACAACCTGTCCCTGTTCCTGATCCACGGCGCGAGCGGCGGGAAGACCACCTATCTGACGCTCAAGGCCGCCATGGAGCAGAAGAAGGTCGTGGTCCATGAAACCAAGAACGTGAACCAGTTGGCGATCGAGAACCTGTCCGATCAGGACGTCTTCATCCAGGGAGGCGATATCGTCAAGGGCGGCGACCAGGACCGCATGCTGAGCAACGACTTCGTCCTGGCGCCCCGCTCTGGCAAGGTGCCCATCTCGGCTTTCTGCGTCGAGCACGGGCGCTGGAGCCAGCGCGGCGCCGAGCCGGCGCACCAGTTCGCCAGTTCGGTGGACATGAACGGCGCCAAGAACGTCAAAATTGCCGCGCAGGCCAATAATAGCCAAACAGACGTCTGGAACAAGGTTGCCCAGACACAGGTAGCCCTGGGCAGGAACGCCGGGACCGGGGGCGGCGGCTCGGGCAGCGGAGTCCACGCGCCAGCCTCTCCCTCCAGCTACCAGCTCAGCCTGGAAAGCCGGCCCGTCGTCCGGGCGGTCGACGGCTACGTCAAAGCCCTAAACGGTGTGGTCGCCGGCAAGGCGGACGTGGTCGGGCTGGCCTTCGCGGTCAACGGCGAGGTGAACAGCGCGGACCTCTACTCCTCGCCCGAACTGTTTGCCGCCATGTGGCCGAAGCTGCTCAAATCCACCGCGGTCGAGGCGGTGCGGCTGCTGGAAAAAGGGAAGTCGTTCCCTCCGTGCTCGGTCTCCGCCGTCCAGGCCTTGCTGCGCGACGCCGAGGCGGGGAAGGAGTCGGCGGTGGACATCAACCGGCGGGTGAAGCTGGTCAGGCGCGAAGGCGACCAAGAGATGCTCTTCGAGTCGCGTGACGGCGCCGGCTGGGTCCACCGCAACTACATCAAGAAGTAAGCGTCAGTACACCCATCGGACTTCAAAGCCGACGGAGGCGACGAAGACCCTCGTTCCCGCGGTGGTGAGCCAGCCCTCGGCGACGTAGTGGCCCTGCGGCAGAGGGTTTTTGTCCGGTCCGTTCAGGCGCACCTGCAGCAGGAAGTTCTTCTCGCCAGGCCCGAACACCTCGGTTCGGACGATTTGCGGGAACGCCTGCCCGTCCGACCAGCGGTACACGGTTTCCCCTTTTTCGTTTCGGATGACGAAATCGAACGTTTGGCCGGTGGGGAAGGTGAGCGTGACCGGTTGCGCGGTGTTGCGCAAAGTCATTCGCACGTTCGCAAGCGGCGCGGCGGTCCCCGGATCCACCGGCGGCATCATGTTCACGACATAGATCGAGTTGTCGAGGGCCAGCGCGAAGCTGAACTCCGGCGCCGGCCCCACGGTCGTGCCGCCAACGCGGGCGTAGGTCAGCTCATAGGAGCCGTAGCTGGGCCCTCCAGTAGCCTGGCTGCGGAAGGCCAGGCCTACATTGGGCAGGAACACCTCGCGCTCGATACCGACCTGGAAGACCCCCGGGTAGAGTATATCGAGAGCGCAATCGTACTTGCCGATGGGGCCCTCGTAGGGCAGGCTGCGGGAGCTGACCAAGGCGAGGCGGCAGCAAGTGCCGGGCAGATACGTGGTGTACTGCTTGCCGAGCGGGGCTTGGAAGGCCCACCAAGTCTGCTCCACCGCTTGACTCGGGTCATAAGCCACCACCGAGCCGCTCTCGTCTCTGCGCAGCCAGTAATCCTTCTCCGGGAAGCCGCTGAGTACGAAGTAAGTCTTGCCGTTGAACTCACCCGTCTTGGTGATCTCCAACGTAAGGGTCTTTCCGGCGTAACTGCCGCCGCCCTGGTAGATCCACAAGTTCCCTACCTCGAGCGGGAAGTAATCGGGTGGATGGGCGCACACCTCGGGCCGGGGACCGATGCGACCCGGCGCCGGGACCGAGCTCGGTTGGGCTTGCGCCCAGGCGACGAACAGGCCCGATACTGCGAAAACCTGGAACAGCGTTTTCATGATGGCGTCCCCCTATTCTGACACCCAGACGTCTCCCCTGAAAAGGGGGTTGCAGCGGAAAACGCGAGCTTGTGACCCTACTGCCCCACCGGCGGTGCGGAAGGACACAGACCTGGCGCCCGAAAAAAAACAAAACCGGGGAGGCTTCCGTGCGGTAATACAAGAGGAGAACGGCAATGGAACTTCTCGAACGCTTCGCGGTAGGCGACATCGACGCGTTCGAGACAGTCTTCCGCCAGTTCCAGAGCCAGGTGTACGGCTGGATCGTCCGGGTGGTGCGGGACCCGGCAGCCGCCGAGGACCTCACCATCGAGACCTTCTGGCGGATCTACCGGTCGCGCGCCCGCTTCGACCCGAAGCGCGCGTTCGGGGCATGGGCGCACAGGATTGCGACACACCTTGCTTTCAGCCACCTGAAGGGGGCCCGCCGTGAGGCCAACCTCGTCCAGGACGTGCCGGAGACCTCGGCCGGGCCGGACGCCGCGGTGGAGGGAGTGCACGCCGCGGTCCGGCTCGCCTTTGGTGGCCTGCCGCCGAAGCTGCGGGCCGTCGCCGAGCTCGCGCTGATCGAAGAGAGCCCCTATTCGGAAGTCGCCCAGACGCTGGGCATCTCGGTCGCAGCCGTCAAGTCTCGCCAGTTTCGCGCCGTCCGGCTGTTGCGGAAGAAGCTGAGACGGCTGGGAGTGGAACCATGAACGAAAACAACGACGCCAAGCTTCGAGATCTGCTGCGCAAATCGTTCCGCCCGCCGGCAAACGCCGGGTTGGAGCGCGATCTCTGGCCTCGCATGTTGCGCAAACTGGACCAGGGGAACGGGCAACGCTCCTGGCTCGATTGGATCCTCGCTGCCATGGCCGGGGCCTGGATCCTGGTCTTTCCCCAAGTAATTCCAAGTCTTCTGTATCACCTGTAATGGAGAAACTCAAATGAGCACGCACCCTTATCTTCGAGCCTACATGGCGGGAATCGTGTTCCCCACCATGTTCGTACTGGCGATCTTCGGGTTCTTCTGTGCGTCCCGGTTCGTCTACAACATAGAATTCCCGATCGAGCGCGTCGTCATCTTCCCCCTGGCCCTGGTCCCCAATCTCTGGGGCGTGTGGAACATGTTCTACGCGGCTCAGCACTCCCACCGCCGCCTTCCCCTGGGCATCCACGGCGCGCTGCTGCCGGCGATCCTGCTGCCGCTCGCCCTGTTCGCTGCCCGAGCGATGGCCTTCCCATTTCCGAGTTACTTCGTTACGGTGTTCTGGCTGGTCCTCCCTGGCCTCGTGATCATCTACTACCTCGTCTGGAAGTACCTCGTCGGCTTCTTCAACGCCATGCTGGGGGTCGCCTGATGGAGGGAGGCAGCGGCGAATGTCCGCCCGGCGGGTGGAGCGAGGCGACGTGACGCAAACCGTCCGCAAGATCGCGTTCTTCGCCGCCTTCGCTCTGTTTCAACTGCTGCCTCTGTTCCATCTGTTCCTCTCGCCTGTGGTTAGCGTGGTCGGAGCGTTTCGGGGCATCCTGGTTGCCAGCCTTCTGACTTACGGATTCCTGGCGTTGGCGTCGCTGCTTCTGGGGCGGGCGTTCTGCGGCTGGTTCTGTCCGGGCGCGGCGGTGCAAGAGTGTTGCACGGCTCTCGGGGCAAAGCGGCTGGAGGGGAGGAGGAAGTACTGGAGCAAGTACGTGGTGTTCGGCCTCTGGGCGGCGGTGATCTTGATCGGAGTCGTTCACGCCCGCGGCTTCCACCAGGTGGACCTCATGTTCGGAACGGCCGGCGCCGGCGCGACCCGCTCGTTCCTGTTCCGCTACGGGGCCTTCCTGATTGTCGTGCCGCCGGCGCTTCTGGTTGGCAGGTGGGCTACCTGCCATTACCTCTGCTGGATCGCGCCGCTCATGATCTTCGGGAGCCGCCTGGGCCAGCGTACCGGCCTGCCCTCCCTGCGAGTCGCGGCCGACCCTGGCAAATGCCGCCGCTGCACGCTGTGCTCACGCACCTGCCCGATGAGCCTGGACGTTCAAGAGATGGTCCTGGCCGGTGCCATGCGGTCCGACGAATGCATCCTGTGCGGACACTGCATCTCCGTTTGCCCGTCCCGAGCCGTCCGATTCTCATTCGGCCGGCGCCTCAGAACGGCCGGCCCTGTCTCGCCATCGGGCGCCTGATGCCCATCACGCCGTTCCTCGCGCCCCCCCATTAGTTTCCGTTCACACATGAAACGCTCCGCCCTCGAATTGCACTATAACACCAGAAAGTACTTTTCACGTTCGCGGAGGACACGCGTGAAACAGCGTCGCATGGCTTTGCTTTCCCTTCTAATCCTCGAGGTTGCGCCCTTATCCGCCCAGCGCAAGGTGGATATGGGGAACACTTACGAGAGAGTCCTTGCCGTCGTCCCGATGATCGGCAGCGGCACCCCCACCGATCCCCGGCGTCCCATGTACGCCCCCCTGCCGGGCGCTGCCCCGTCGGGCGAAGGCATCATCGCCTTCAGCTTCCAGATCAGCGACGACGGCATGTCCGCCCTGGTCGAGTTGGTGGCCCGAGACCGCGCCGGCCTCAAGGCCATCCTCGACGACAAGGACCTCCGCCACGACGTCAAGATCTTCGAGAAGGGCAAGGATAATCCCGCCGACATCGAGAAGGAGTTCCGCAAGCACAAGAAGGACTTCGACCCGCGGCATTTCGGAGTGAGGGTGCCATGAACAGACGACTTCTCCTCATTCTGGCCGCGGCCCTCGCCTTCTCTCCCGCGGCTTGGGCGAACCCGCCTGAAGTCGACGGCTATTTCGGCGACTCCGACTGCAGCGCCCTGTACGGCGCGGCGCACGACAATGCGGATCCCAACAGCGTGCTCAACGTCGACATCTATTATCAACTCGGAACCTGGCAGCACCCGATTGGGCCCCGGACTTACCTGGCGACCACGCCGGCCAACCTGGGCGACGGCCACGACTTCCGGTATCCCTTCCCGCTGGCATTCAAGGACGGCCAGACCCGCACTTTCAGCGCAAGTTCCTGGGACCAGCCGCTGAGGAGCGGCGCCATGCTCACCTGCAACTCCGGCGGCTACCTCTACTATGCTTTCGACGGGCTGACTGCCTTCGACGCCTCCAAGTGGAGTCAGAACGGTTCGGTGACCCCCACCCCGACCGGTCTGACCGCGCCCGCCAGCTCGGGCGGCGCCTGGATCTCGACCCTGCCGGTGCCGGACGGCTCCAGCGAATACGAAGTCAGAATGACGCTGAACCTCACCGCCTCCGGCGGCACCTACGCCGCCTATCTCCGGGCCAGCCCCGACGCCATGTCCGGCCCCTCGGCGCAAGGCACGTACTACTCGATCGAGCTCCAGAACCCCACCTTCAGCGGCAACGCCTGCACCGCCACGCTGGCCCTCAACAAGCGCCAGGCCGGGGTGATTACGCTGTACGCATCCAGCCCCGTCCCCTGTCACCGGGATACCATCGTCCGCGTCATAAGGTCCCCCTGGGCGGTGGGGGTCTGGGTGGACGGGGAACTCTATTTCATCGTCGGCGACTCCTCCATCGCCTCTGGCAAACCGGGCGTGGGCGCCTGGGGCACCCCCTCGGGAAACAGCATCGCGCGTGTCGACCTGGGTCCGCTGGACCGCACCGCCCCTTCGCCCGTCAACACCGCCTCCGTCGCCATCTCGGCGCTGCCCAATCGCGTCGACGTCCAATGGGATCCCCCGGCCGACGGCGCCAATGGCGTGGGCGTGCCTTACTACTACGTTTATCGGAACGGTTCGTATCTTACCGCGATCTCCGGCGCCGAGCTCACCGACGCCACGGTTTCCCCGGGCACTAGTTACACCTACGCCCTGTACCCCATGGACTACCACTTGAACGTCGAGCCGACCGGCGCCTCCGTCAGCGTGACCACGCCACCCGCCGGCGCCATCGATCCACGGCAGGTCGGGCTGCGTCCCACCGGCGCTTACTGGGGCGCGGGCGGCGAGCAGATCGATACCCGCTCCGGCAACCTCAACTTCACCCTCCCGCTGCTCAAAGCCATGGGCCGCAACGGCTCGGGAGTGCCCTTTGCCCTCAGCTACAACTCCCAGATCTGGCGTCAGGAGGGCGGCCGGGACTGGAAGCTCGGCCACGACGTCGGCTACGGCGTCGGCTGGCGTCTGCAAGCCGGCTCCATCACGCCCTACTTGTTGGGCTGGGCCTCCGTGCATCACTACACCTTCACAGACTCCACCGGCGCCGAATACCGTCTCGACGTGAACACCAACGGCCTCTGGACCTCCCAGGAATCCGTTTACTTCAGGTACGAGCCCGCCACCTACAGGCTGTATTTCCCCGACGGCAGCTTCTGGGTGATGGGCGCGGTCGCCGCCGGCACCGAGCAGGACTCCGGCACGCGCTACCCCACCATCATGCAGGACACCAACGGGAACCAGATCGTGGTCCGCTACCAGCAGGGAGCGGGCGTGGCCTGGCCGGACTCCAGCGCCCGTATTGCCGAGATCGTGGACGTGCGCGCGAAGCAGTCCGATGTGCAGCACACCGGGCCCTGGCGCACCTACTGGTTCACCTACGGCTCGGGCGACCTCCCCCACCTGACCGACGTCTCCAGCAATATCGGCAACGCCGAGAACTACCATTTCACCTACGCCAATCAGAACCTCTACTCCCCCTTCGCCACCACCTTCTTCGGCGGGACCAGCCTGCTCACCCAGGTCACGGTCACGGGACTGAACATCGGCCACACCATGGAGTACAACCCGGTGAGCGGCGGCGGCGTCGCCCAGCCCGCCACCTCGGGCGAATTGACGCGCGTGATCCAGCCAAACGGCGGCTGGATGCGCTGGGCCTACCGCCCCTTCACCTACCCCGGCAACCGCAGCCTGCGCGAAATCCAGTACCGCTACCTCGCCAAGTCCTCCGGCGGCTCCGAAACCGCCTACACCTTCTCTCACGACGACAGTCCCAGCTCCCAACTCCACGCCTGGACCACCCTCGCCGATCCCACCGGCGCCGCCAAGTACTGGAGCTTCTTCACCGACACGGCCCAGTGGACCGTCGGCCTGTTGAGCGGCTTCGAGGGCCGCACTTCTTCTGGCGGCGCGGCCATCCGCACCCAGTCCTACACCTGGGCGCAAGACTCCATGTCCCGCCCGTACCTGGCGCAGGTCCAGACTACCCTGGACCCCGGCACGGGCAACGCGCGCACCAGCAAGACCGAACAGCTCCTGGACGCCTACGGCAACGTCACCCAGACCAAGCTCTACGACTACGGCAGCCTGACCAACCCGGTGCGCACCTACACCAACACCTACCTGGCCACTTCCGCTTACACCTCGCGCTACATGCGCAACCGGCTGCTTACCTCCACGGTCACCGACGGAACCAACACCACCACGCTGGTCAGCAACACTTACGACGCCTACAACTACTATCCCCTGACCGCCGCCCCCGGCCTGCGCGAGCACGACCCCGCCTACAACACTTCCTTCACCGTCCGCGGCAACGTGAGCTACTCGGCCAGCCTCGGGGTGTTCAAGTCGATGGCCTACGACATCGCGGGCTTGGCGGTCACCACTTACGACGCTTACGGCCGTACGGTGTCCGCCACCTATTCACCCAACACCAACTATGCCGCCCCGGACGCCCTCACCCCCAACGGAGAGTCCAACCTTTCCACCAGCTACACCTACAGCTCCTTCCTGGGGCTGACCTCGGTCACCGGCCCCAACCAGGCCAACTCCACCATCGCCTACGACACCTACGGGCGTCCCTCCAGCAGCGTCTCGCCGCACGGCGCATACACGACCTACGCCTACACCTACAATCCCTCCACCGTGACCGTCACCACCGGCGCCCGCGTCGTCAAGACCACGCAGGACGGCCTGGGCCGCACCATCAAGGTCGAAACCGGCGACGCCTCGGCGGTCCAGTCCGTGGTCGAGACCGAATACGACAGTTGCGCCTGCTCGCGTCTCGCGGCCCCACGCCCCGGGCGCCACCGTCTACTGGACCACCTACACCTATGACGCCCTGGGCCGCACCGTTACCGTCACCGCCCCCGACGGCAGCGCCACCACCTACCTCTACCAGGGCAACTGCACCACCATCACCGATCCCGCGGGAAAATGGAAGAAGCACACCACCGATGCCCTGGGCAACCTCATCCAGGTCACCGAACCCGCCCCGGGAGGCGGAACGCACGAATCCTACTACACCTACAACCTGCTGAACCAGTTGAAGCTGGTCTCGATGCCCCGCGGCTCCCTCACCCAGACCCGCAGCTTCAATTACGACCTCTCCACCGGTCGCCTCGCCAGTGCCACCAACCCGGAAACCGGCACGGTCTCTTACACCTACAACGGCGACGGCTCGCTGGCCTCCAAAACCGACGCCAAGAGTCAGCAGATCACCTACAACTACGACTCCTACGGCCGCCTGACGCAGGCCGCCGGCTACACCTACTCCTACGACACCAACCCGCTCGACCCCAACTACTCCTCGAACGCCTGGGGCCGCCTCGCCGCCGTCCAGTGGAACGGAGGAGCATCGGGTCTGGACTTCGCCGAGATGTACAGCTACACGCCAGGCGGCTTGATGACGGCCAAGCGGCTGCGGGCTTATCGCTATCTCGATCCCCTGCACACGCAGACGGTGGATTTCGAGGCCACCTTCGCCTCCGACAGCGAAGGCCGGTACCTGGGGCCGACCAAGTATCCGGGGGCCTATTCGCCGGCCTACAGCTATGAGCAGGACACGCTGGGGCGTCCGGTGAAGATGACCATGGGCCCGCTGAACTACGGCGACCCCTCGCTCGACATCGTGAAGGATGTGACCTACGGACCGTCGGGCGAGCTGACGCAGATGCGCACCGCCGGCACGGGTGGGACACTGCTGGAGACGCGCGGCTACAACACGCTGGGGCAACTGACGCGGATCACCGTGCCTGGGGTGGCGGACCTGGAGTACCG
>JBEKMO010000069.1:0-27500 GCA_050008465.1 Bryobacteraceae bacterium | reverse complement strand
GCCTCGGCGATCGCGCCGGCCAGGGCGGCGGAATCGCCCGGAGGAATGAGCCAGCCGGTCTCGCCGGCTGCTACCACTCCGGGCAGGCCGCCGACCTGCGTGGCAATCACCGGAACCCCGTAGGCCATGGCGTAAATCGCGGACAGCCCCAGGGCCTCCGAGGTCGAATTGATCAGGAACAGATCCAGACCCGCGTAGAACTCGGCCGAAGGTTTCAGATAGCCGGGCAACTGCGCGCGGCCTTGTGCCAAACGAACCTTCTCAAGCACGGTCGGATCGCGGCGAAGGGGGCCGTCGCCCACCAGAAGCATGCGCAGATTAGGGAGGGCCGGGAGCAGGCGGAGAAGCGCCTCCAGAGCCGTGTCCTGGCCCTTTTCGGCAGTGAAGGCCGCCACGTGCCCGACCACAAAGTCCTCCGCACCCAGTCCCCAAACCTCCCGCATGCGCGAGCGTGCGCCGGGATCCGGCAACTGCTCTGGGAACTCGATGCCCCCTACGATGACCTCAATCCGGCCCTCTGGGATGCCGTTGCGCACCAGGCTGTCCCGGACGGCCGGCGAGAGCGCGATGACACCGTGGCAGGAACGGGTGTACTTCCAGCGGTGGAAGAGCAGGTTGCGCGGTTCGAAAGTCACCAGGCGGTTGGCGACACGGCACACCGGAAGCCCGACCGTGGCGAGCCAGGAGAGCGTCTGGCCGCGGGCGTCGTGAGCCTGCACGATCTCGCAAGCATGGCCGCGAAGGAAACGCCGAATACGAAATGCGCTGCGGGCGTAATAGCGATCCCGCGTGGGGAGGGGCAGGATCGGGTAGCCTTCCGCCGCGGCGGCCTGCTGAAGAGGGCTGTTCAGCGGGCAGGCGATAGTCTGCTCATGGCCGCGGGCGCGCAACCCGCGGGCACCCAGCAACAACAACTCCTGCCCGCCGCGCATACCCAAGCCGGTGTCAATGTGCAGGATGCGCATAGGGACTCATGGCATATTATCACAGCACTGCGGTCCAGCTATCGCCTTGGAGCGGGCCGATAAGTGTCGCGGGGTGAATAGCATAGGTGCTGTTTGGAGTTCTCTCGATGTGAACTGCCGCTGACGGATTCAGGCGCCTCGGCGGCGCTCCTGCCTCCCTCGCCGACAATGAGCATGTTTGCCGGCCGCACCGTCTTCGCGCAGTTAACCAGGATTTCCATTTTGGTTTCCTTGCCACCATCGATTGTACCCGGAATTCTTCTTGTGGACGCCTGGGTTCCGTTCGGGACACACCCAGCCGCCATCCTTCGATCCTCCGAGGCACATACCATTCTCACAATGTGTGTGCCGGTGGTTGTGATCGCAACGGGATGGAGCTTGGGCTCTGCGCAAGAATCTGACAGACACCCGGTTTCATGGGGTTTCTGTGGAAGGTGGGTTCCCGGTTCCGTGCGCCGGTTCAGCGCGGCGGTGCCGTGCCAGACTCAGAGGATCGAATCCTCGAAGGAGTATCCCAGATGAATAGTGTCCGGTAGCGCACAGCCCGACCTCACGCGTCTGGGATGCGGCGTCTGCTTGGAAAAGAATACGGTCCTGGCAAGCCGCCGGGCACTTCGTCGAATTCCTGCTCCGAGCCCTTCATTCGTACCTGAGAGCTTCAATCGGATCCAGGAACGCCGCTTTGCGCGCTGGGTAGTAGCCAAAGAACACTCCCACCAGCGCGGAGAATACGAACGCCATCAGGACCGACAGCGGGCTGACCTCGGTCGACCATTGCGCGAAGTGCGAGATCAGCAACGAAGCCGTCAACCCGACGAGAATCCCCACAATCCCACCCAGCAACGAGAGCGTCACCGCCTCCACCAGGAACTGCGAGAGGATGTCGCGCGTCTTGGCGCCCACGGCCTGCCGCAGGCCGATCTCGCGCGTTCTTTCGGTTACCGAGACCAGCATGATGTTCATGATCCCGATGCCGCCCACGATCAGGGACACGGAGGCGATCGCGCCCAGCAGAATCGACATCACTTGCGCCGAGGTTTCCTGGGCCGCGAACACCTCGGTCAGATTGCGGATGGTGAAGTCGTCTTCCAGGCCGGGGAGTATCCTGTGCCGTTCCCGCAGCAGCGCCGTCATCTCCTGCAGGGCCTGGTCCATGGCCTGCGGCCCGATGGCCTGCACCATGAGAGTGCCTACCGCCTTGGCGTTGGCCCGGTTGCCGCCGAGCACCTTTTGCTTGGCCGTGGAGATCGGGATGAGGATGACGTCATCCTGGTCCTGGCCCGAAGGCGACTGGCCCTTGGGCGTGAGCACGCCCGCCACGGTGAAGGGCACATTCTTGATGATGACCACCTGGCCGGTGGGATCGCTGCCGCCAAACAGGTTCTGCGCCACGGTTTCACCCAGCACGGCGGACTTGGCAGCCGCATCCACATCCTGGGCCGTGAAGAACTCGCCGGACATCATCGTGGAATCCCGGATGGTCATGTACTCCGGAGTCACTCCCTGGGCGGTGGTGGCCCAGTTGCTGTTTCCGAACACCACCTGGACCCCGCCGCGTACGGTGGGAGCGACGGCCGCGACGGAAGGGCACTCCGCGGCGATGGCCTTGGCGTCGTCCTCGGTCAGGCTCGACACCCCGCCGGAGCCAAGCCGCACGCCGTTACTGCTAATGCTGCCCGGCAGGACGATGATCAGGTTGCTCCCGATGCTCTGGATCTGCTGCTGGATCCTTGTGGTGGCGCCCGCGCCCACACCCACCATGGCGATCACGGCCGCTACGCCGATGATGATACCCAGCATAGTGAGCGCCGAGCGGGTGCGGTTCACCTTCAGCGCGCGCAGCGCGATCTTCATGCTGGCGATGAGCTTATTCATACCGAAGCTAACTCCTCCTCGGGTTGCGCGGCGGGAAGCTGCTCCAGGTCCTTGCGTGCTTCGCGCGGCTGCGCGATCCGCTCATCCCGCTGCAGCTTGCCGTCTTTGAAGTGGATATTCCGGTTGGAGTAACTCGCGACATCCGGATCGTGCGTCACCACGATCATGGTGATCCCCTCCTCGCGGTTCAGCCGCTGGAAGATCGCCATGATCTCGATGCTGGTCCTGGAGTCGAGCGCTCCGGTCGGCTCGTCCGCCAGGATGATCCTGGGATCGTTGACCAGGGCCCGCGCGATGGCCACGCGCTGCTGCTGGCCGCCGGAAAGCTGGCTGGGCTGGTGGAACTCCTGTCCGGCCAGACCCACCGCGAGCAACGCTTTCATGGCCCGCTCGTGCCGCTCGCGGGCGGGCGTATCGGTATACATCAGCGGCAGTTCGACATTCTCCGCCGCGCTGGTCCGCGCCAGCAGGTTGAAAAGCTGGAATACGAACCCGATCTTCTTATTCCGTATCTCCGCCAGTTGGTCGCGATTCAGGTTTCCGACGCTGATTCCGTCCAGTTTGTAACTCCCGGACGTAGGTTTGTCGAGGCACCCGAGAATGTTCATGAGGGTGGATTTGCCGGATCCGGATGGCCCCATGATAGAGACGAAATCCCCGCGCTCGATGTCGAACGAGATGCCCTTCAACACGTGAACCGGCACCTCCCCCAGCCTGTAGTCTTTCACCAGATCCTTGATTTCAATTATCGCTGCCATGCCCGCTCACTTAGAATCCCGGTCCTCTGCCGCCCCTACTGGTGCTCTGGGAGCCGGGGCTGCCGCCCGAAGCGGGAGCCGCGTTTGCCGCCAGCGCCGCGACAATCACGCGGTCTCCGTCCTTCAGGCCGCCCGAGGTAACCTCCGTATACGTGCCATCGCTTTCGCCCGTAGTGACGATGACGCGCTGCTGGTTGTTGCTCCCATCCAGGTTCCAGACAGCCTGCTCCGGTGCGGCGCCCTTGCGTCCCGGCTTGGCGGCAGCGGCCGGGGGCGGAGTCCCGGATGCCGGATGATACCGCAACGCGGCGTTGAGCACCTTCAGCACGTTCGGGCGCTGATTCACGAGAATCTTCACATTCGCAGTCATACCCGGAAACAACTTCAAGTCCGGATTGGAAACGCCGATCACCACGTCGTACGTAATCACGTTCTGCACGTTGATGGGCGCCTTGCGGATTTCGGTCACGGCCCCTTTAAACACCTGCCCGGGATACGCATCCACGGTGAACGTTCCGGGCTGGCCCACGCGCACGCGGCCCACGTCCGCTTCCGACACGTTGGTGTCCACCTGCATCTTGGTCAGGTCCTGGGCGATTTCGAACAGCGTGGGGGTCGCGAGGCTCGCCGCCACGGTCTGTCCGACGTCCACATGCCGCGCCACGACCACCCCGTCCACGGGCGCTTTGATGTAGGTGTGGTCCAGGTCGATCTGGGTGGAGCGCAACGCTGCCTCGAACTGCTTCACCTGTGCCTGGTTGTCTGCCAGTTGCGTGTTCGCCACCTTCAGCTCGGCCTGTGCGACCTTCACGTTATCCTGTGCCGCGCGCTGCTGTGCGACGAAGGCGTCCTGATCGGCGGCGGCGGTATCGTAAGTCGCCTGAGCGGTGTCCACGTCTTCCTGGGACAACACACCCTCTTTGGCTAGCTGCACGCGCCGAGCGGCCTTGACCTTGGCATCCTGAGCCGCGACCTGCGCCTTTACTACGTTCGCCACCGCGGCTGCAACCGAGGCGTTTGCAGCTTGGATTCCCGCCTGGGCCTTCTGCACGCCGGCTTGGGCATTGGCCACGGCAGCCCGCGCCGCGTCGAGGTTTGCCTGACCCTGATCGACCTTGGCCTGGAAAGCCGCCGGATCGATCCGCGCGATCAACTCTCCCTTGGTCACCTTGGTGTTGAAGTCGGCGTACAAGGCCATGATGGTGCCCGATACTTGCGAGCCGACCTGCACGGTTACGACGGCGTTCGGGTTGCCGGTCGCCGAGATGGCCACGTTGATGTCGCCGTGTCCGACTGTAGCCGTCCGGAATTGAGTTCCGGCTTGGCCTCGGAGCAAAAGCCAAGCCACCAGCCCCACCACGGCACACGAGGCAGCCACGACGAAGAGAACAGTTTTCCTCTGCATACTCACCGATCGAAGAGCACGATCGATGCCAATAGGCGCACCACCCGTCAACCTGCTCCCGGAACCGCGATACAAACAGCAACTGGGGAGCCCTCAGTTCTGCTGAACGTGTCGAAGCGAATTCGACCACTCCCACTCCGTTCACATATTGCCAGGCACGCGTACCTCCGCTCTCGAGTTCAAGAGCCCGGGCAGGCCGGGCACCGGCGCGCAGTCCTGGGCTGGGTGTCGAAGACGGTGAGTGTGGTGTGTGCGCCTGATGAACTCCCGTGCAATGTGCTCACACGACGTGCGAAATCTGCACCTACGACGGCAGATTGTGCATCTGAGCGTGTTGCTTGCTTTCCGCAGCTAGCTGAGTTCGCTGCCTTTCGGGATCATCGTCCTGCCCCGACCGCTGCCTCTCGCCGAGTCGGCTGTCAAGATCTTATGGGTAGGGAGTGCGTCCAGAGTGGTCGCCCAGCGAGTCCTCTTGCTTCAAACTTGCGCGCGCATGGCCGCCGGCGGGTACCGGAACGATCAAGCCGGCCATTCAGGTGTCGCCCAGAAACTGCTCATACATAGTTCGTGGGCTGGCGGCCCCGGGCGAGCACTGTGCCGGGGGCTCTCGTTTGTGGTTACTGGCGTGCGGTATCCGCTCCGCGGTGGCTCTCCAGCATCGGCTTGGGCCGAATCGAAGAGTTCAGGACCCTCCCGCGGCGTGAAAGCCCCAACGGCCTCTGACATGGCTTTCTTCCGGAACCGACCGTTCTTCCACAGGCGCCCCGAGAGGGGTCCCGCGACAAGCCCGGTTGACTTGCGCAGTGCTTCAGTACCGGTGGCCATCAGCGCATCAGACCGCCAGCTCCCAAGCTCCAATAAGTGGGCGATGGTCATGCTGTTTGGTACGATCGCGGCGCTGTACCTTGCCCGCGAAATTCTGATCCCCCTGGCGTTTGCCGTCATTCTGACGTTTGTTTTGAGCCCTGTGGTCGCGCTCCTGCAAAGAGCACGCATCGGCCGCGTACCGTCCGTCGCCGTGACCGTCCTGGTAATGATAGCGGCGGCTGGCTGCATTGGCTGGATCATCGCAATTCAGCTCGTCGACGTCGCCGAAAAGCTTCCCACGTACCGGCAGAACATTCGCGCCAAGATGGAAGCGCTGCGCGTTCCCACGAAGGGCCCGTTTGGCCTTGCGGCCAACAGCTTCAGGGAAATTGTGCGCGAACTTTCCAGCCCGGGGGCAGCCTCTCCGGCCCCAGGTACTGCGGCGCAGAATCGGAAGCAGCGCACTGCGCCGAGTACTCCCGGGATTCCTCTGCCCGTACAGATCGTGCAACAGCCGGCAGATGGACTGCAATACCTTCGTGATGGGGTCCAGTCCGTTCTTCGGCCTCTGGCACTGACAGGACTTGTCCTCATCTTCACCATCTTCATGCTGATCAAGAGATTCGACTTGAGACATCGTCTTCTCCGGCTGGTTGGACTCGGTCAGATCGCCATCCTGACGCAAGCGCTCGACGACGCAGCGCAACGTGTCAGCCGATACCTGTTGATGCAGGTCCTGGTCAATGCCGGCTTTGGATGTCTGTTCGGATTCGGTCTGTACTGGATTGGCGTGCCCAATCCCGCGCTATGGGGAGTCGTCGCCGGCCTGCTGCGCATCGTGCCCTATGTCGGCACGATGGTTGCCGCCGCGCTGCCGATCGCACTCTCGTTGGCAGCTTTTAACACCTGGCTGCCGCCGCTGCTGGTGTTCCTGCTGTTTGCCGGCCTCGAACTGATCATTGCCAACTTCGTCGAGCCGTGGCTTTACGGGGTGCACACGGGAATCTCTTCGTTGGCGCTGCTGGTGGCGGCTGTCTTTTGGACTATTCTGTGGGGACCCGCCGGTCTCATCCTGTCTACGCCTCTCACCGTTTGCGTCGTGGTGCTGGGCCGCTACGTTCCTCAACTCTCTTTTCTTCATACCCTGCTGGGGGATGAAGTAGTTCTGGCGGCGGAAGCTCAGATCTACCTGCGCTTACTGGCGATGGACCAACCGGAGGCGCACGCTATTGTGGACCGGTTCTTGAAAGACAAACCCCTGGTGGAGTTATACGATTCGGTGCTCATACCTGCTTTGACCCTGGCCGAGCAGGATCGCCACAAAGGGGCGATTGACACAACCAGGGAGGAATTTCTCTTTCTCAGCATCTACGAAATGATCACCGAGTTTTCGGAGTACCAACTGGGGCCCCATTCATCCTCAGCCGAAGATGCCGCGGCGGAATCCAGCCCGGCGGAGCGTCTCAGCGCCAGGATAATCTGCCTTCCCGCAAACGATCGGGCCGATGAGGTCACGGCCGCCATGCTGGCGCAGCTCCTGGAGCAGACGGGCCACGCGGCTCTGTGTCTCCCGATCGCCCACCCTTCCCTCGTGGAGATGCTGGCCTTGCTTGAGATAAAACCAGACGACGTCATCTGCATATCCGCATTGCCGCCTTATGCCTTCACACCCGCGCGGACGATGTGCAAACTGATTCGGGAACGCTTTCCCAAACTCAAGCTTGTAATCGGAGTCTGGGGGTTCACTGGCGATACGGAGAAGGCCAAGGCGCGTTTCGAACGAACCCAACCAGATCGATTGCTCACGAGCCTGGCGCAGGCCGTCGAGCAGATTCAGGAGCTGATCCGGCCCAAGGCGTCCTGACCCGGCGCATCTCTACGATCTCCAGTTACGCGCCGGGGTTACTGCCGTCTCTTCTTTAGTACTCGATCGTGCACAGGAAGGTCCTGACTCCGAACGACTTCAAAGACCTGGATGTGCTTGCCGAGCGCCTGCTCGAGTTTCAACACTACTGGGAGACGACGGCGCGGCTATTCGAATGGAAGTTCACAGGCCAAGACCTGAGGGAACGCCTCATCAAACTGGACCAGCAGGCTCCAGCAGCCATCAGCCAGAAAAGACGTTAGTGTATTTATGGCTCTCAGCAGGAATCCGACGAAGTGCCCGATTGGCGGAGTTTTCAGGATCTGAGGCTCCCGGCTGCGGCCGGGGGTTTCGCCGCCCCGGCCTTGTCAGCGACGGACTGCCCGACGGCTTGCCAAGACCGCATTCTTTTCCAGGCAGACGCCGCATCCCAGACGCGTGAGACCGCGCTGCGCGCTACCGGAAACAATTCATCTGGGATACTCCTTCGAAGATCCGATCCTCTGAATCTGGCACGGCTCCGCGGCGGTGAACCGGCGCATGCCTGTTCCCCAAACGTGGCCGGGAGCAGAGCGATCGACAAAGCGCTGGGCGCCGTGTGGCTCTGGCCGCGCCCGGGCGCGCGTGGATTCCCCTGAAACCCCTATCAGCATTGCCCCCAGGGCGGCCCGCCTGCCTGCGGCCGGCGCACGGAACCGGGAACCCACCTTCCACAAAACCCCATGAAACCAGGGGTCTGTCAGATTCTTGCGCAGAGCCGCATTTTGCAAGGCTCATTAACATCCCTGCAATGAATCGTTTCCGGTAGCGCGCAGCCCGGTCTCACGCCTCTGGGATGCGGCGTCTGCCTGGAAAAGAATGCGGTCTTGGCAAGCCGTCGGGCAGTCTGCCGCTGACAAGGCCGGGGCAGCAAAACCCCCGACCGCAGCCCACAACCTCAGATTCTCAAACCCCCCGCCAGCCCGGCACTTCGTCGAATTCCTGCTCAGAGCCGGTAAAGTAATGCACTTGAGTGCAGTTTTTGCCGGCACCCGCGTAGCCGCCTTATGCCGTGGTGCGTGTTTGCATACGGCCACCCACGTGCACTGCTAAAGCTCGGAGAGTGGTGAAGAATATGATCCAACCGGGAAAGCTACCTCGGGCCTTGCTTGCGCTTGTGCTCTATTCCTCATGGGCAGTTGGCGCATACGGCCGGTCGTCTTCTTCGCTACGTTCACTGACGGGACAGAGAGAGACTATGTCATTCTTGGCTTGGCTGGTTCTCGGCCTGATTGCAGGGTTCATCGGCAGCAAGATGGTAAACAGGAGAGGTGAGGGCATAGTGCTCGACATCCTGTTGGGTGTTGTCGGCGCTTTTGTCGGTGGCTGGCTGTTCCAGATCTTTGGAGCCTCTGGCGTAAGCGGACTCAACCTCTACAGTCTCCTCGTGGCGGTTATCGGCTCAGTGGTTTTCCTGGTTCTCTATCACGCCATCAGACGGAGAAGAGCTTGGTAGTGCACTTGCCGATGGATTGGTTCGCAGTTTGGTACTAAGAAAAGGAGAGCGTGTTATGGTTTTTAAGCGATTGATCGGATTGGCTTTCGCAGCCGCGCTGACCTTCAGCACTGCGGTGGCCGAAATTGTGGTTCAGATCCGGCCACCCCGTCCTATGAGCGAGAGGCGGGCGCCGCGGCCCAGCCGTAACCATGTGTGGGTTTCCGGGTACCATAATTGGAATGGCAACGCGTACGCCTGGACCCCGGGAAGGTGGGAAGCGCCTCCACGGGCGCGTGCCCGCTGGGTAGCGCATCGCTGGACTCGCCGAGGGAACAGCTGGGTTTTAGTGGAGGGGCACTGGCAATAGGTGCTTTGTCCGCTTCACAAGCAAACTCCACATGCCGGTGGACGGCGACACCGGCATGTGGCCTTCAAATCGACCGGGTTTTGCGGCGGCAGGTGTTTACGCTGCCAGCCCAACGCGTGGAAGACTCCAGCGTTCCGCTTGGCTCGGCGACGATTCCGCCCGTCTGTCCAGACCCAGGCCCCGGACAAGAACAATGATTCGGTTTGTATTCTCGGTGATGCTGCTATACCAGGCGCACGGCTATGCGCAATCAGGACCGCAGCCGCCATGCGGAAAGGAACCCGTTCCGCCCTATCCCGGTCTGGATAGTCCGCCCAGCGTGAAGTTCTGGAGCGAGTCCGATTTAGGCCACGACTGGAGACCACCCGCGTGCACCAGCTGGACCGAAGTGGGCTTTGGGACGTTGATAACCACAGTCGCGCGATTTCGTCACACCTCGGAAGCTGAGGGCTTGCTTCGCCACATCGGGGCAATTTCAGCACTCGCTGGCATGCGCTACTGGTCGACCACTCACCAGCAGTGGCAGACATTGATTGAGGACGCCCACGCTCTGACCGGCTCGCAGCCAAGTCAACGCCGCGAAGACTTCACGCCCGATCAGATGGAGGCAGGCAAGGTACTCTACTTTGAACAGGTCGATAACCTTTCTGGCAAGGCCATCTACCGAATGCACGTGGCAGAGGCTTCGGCAAACCGGCTGGTCTTCGATGTCGAGAACGTCAGCACGATGCGGTATCTCTTTCTGACGCTCTTCCATCCGGGCGAGATGCAGTCGGCCTACTTTCTGGATCGCGAATCGGAGAACGTCTGGCGGTACTACAGCATGGTGCGCACCGGAAAGAACGCGAGCCGGCTGACCGCGGGACATGAGTCTTCTTCGATCAACCGGGCCGTTGCGTACTATCGCGCCCTGGCCGGCATTCCAGGCGACCAGGAGCCTCCAGCGGCGCGATGACGGCAAGAGTCTGCGTATAGGTTAGATTAGGCAGACAAGAGGGCTCCGGCTCAGACTCGAAAGGGATCTGCGTGTGAAACCGGCGCGCGTTCGGCAAGGTGGAGTTCATGATGCTTTATTGGTCCTCGGCAGCTTTTCCTCGTGACTCCATCACAAGGTATGGCGAGTCGTGCCAAGGCACTGCCGCCATGACAGAATGAACCCTGCGGAGCGTTCCCTGCGCGGGCGATGGGCCTCGGCGATTTTTGCTCGAGCCTGCTTAAAACGCGTGCGGGTGGGCGCCCTGACGGCGGCCCGGAGAATCCGTGGTAGCCGCCTCGGCAGACTGCACTGGCGGCGTGGCGCCGTTCGCGTTCTGGTTTGCACGACAATCATTGCGGCCACTCTGGTTGCAGGGGCAATCCATTACATCTGTTTTGATCGAACCAACCTGCCTGACCTGCAGGCATTCAGCCGCTTCGAGCTTCCCACCATCGGCCACGTCTACGATGTCAACGGCCGGCCGCTCATGGAGATGGCCTCGGAGTACCGCCAGATCACCAGGTATGAGGACATCCCGCCCATTGTCCGCAGCGCGATCCTCGCCGCGGAGGACAAGAACTTCTTCTCACATAGCGGAGTGGACTACTCCGGATTTGCTCGCGTACTGTGCAAGCTCAGGATCCGGAATCTGATAGGGCGCCTTACGAAGATGGGAGGGCGAAACGCGGCCAATAGCGCCGCGATCTTCCCGCAGGGCGGATCGACCATCACCCAACAACTCGTGCGCGGCTATTTTCTCAGAACCATGACGGCTCGAGAAAACAGCGATCAGCTCCGGCACAGCCAAGTCGTGGCTCGCGCGCTGTCGTGCGTGATCGGTGCGCGAATGGTCAACATGCTGTTTCGGAAGCTGGAGGAGATCCGGCTATCGTTGTGGGTCGAAGGAGAGATGCAGGCGCGTTTCGGTTCGAAACGCCGCGCTAAGGAAGAAATCCTGGCCCGATACGCCAGCTTGATTTACATGGGAAACGGTCAGTACGGGTTTGCGAGGGCAGCGGAATACTATTTTGGCCAGCCTCTCGCCACGTTCACCGCGGATGATGCGGACAAGGCAGCGCTGCTGGCAGGCACCGTAAAATCGGCTCGTTACTACGCGCCCAATGCGAGCCAAACGCAGAGAGTCTTGCAGCGCAGGAATCAAATACTAGCGCTTATGGTGGCGCGCGGGTTCATTTCTCCGGACCGGGCCAGCCGGGCCAGGCAGCGCCCGATTCAGACGGTCGCGCAGCACAAGGACAAGACGATCGGGGCGTCTGCGGTCGTTGAAAACGTCCTGGAAGAACTCAAAGTCCGCCGCGCCGATCTCGGCGAGAAGGACCTGTTGCAGGGACATATCCAGGTTTACTCTACGGTGGACGCCCGGGTGCAGCAAATTGCGAACCAGGCGCTGGAGCACGGGCTCTTGCGGTACGAGAAGCGGCACCCCAGCGCCAGCGGCCTGATCCAGGGCTCGGTGGTCGTGCTGAAAAACAGCGATGCGAGTATCCTCGCCGAGACGGGCGGCCGCCAGTCCTACCAAGCCCGCTCCAGCGCCTACAGTGACTTCAACCGCGTGACTAAGTCGCTGCGGCAGCCTGGGTCCGCCATGAAACCCATTGTCTATCTCGCGGCTTTTCGGAAAGGCACATTCAATCTCGACACCGCGGTGCCAGACGAACCCATCAGCGTTTCCGATGGCGTAGGGCAGGATGCGAAATGGATCTCCAACTACGACGGTCAATTCAAGGGCATGATCCCCCTCCGGATGGCGCTGGCGGAATCCAGAAACGCGGTTGCGATTTGGATCGCTGAGCAGATCGGCATTCGCAGCGTCCTGGAGACGGCGCGCAATCTGGGGATACAGACGCGGTTGCACCCATACGCCACAACGGCCTTGGGGGCGTCCGAAGTGAACTTACTGGAGCTTGCCAATGCGTACCGCACGATCGCATCGGGCACTCTCACGCAGCCTCATGTGATCCGGAAGATCGTTTTGGATTCAGGCGAGGTGATAGCCGATAGCGGACCCGGGGCGTCTCCGGTCGATGTCGATGGCGACGCGCTCTCGCTCATTCAGGAAGGTCTGCGCGGTGTCGTGCGCATGCCCAGCGGCACGGCTCATGCACTGGACTCGGGCGGTTTACCGTTCGCGGTCATGGGAAAGACGGGAACGACAAACGGGTTCAGGGACGCGCTCTTCGTGGGGTCCACTTACGGCCCTGATGGAATCACCGTGGCCGTCCGCATCGGCTTTGACGACAACCGTTCCCTGGGAGAGAAAGAGACCGGCGGCAAGGTTGCGCTCCCGGTGTTCAGAGAAATAGTGCTCAGCGCGTACCGCGAGAAGCTGGTAGGGCCTGTGCCGCGGTTTCCGGCCGAGATGGAACAGAGAATCGACGTTTACCTGGAAGGCGGCCCCGTGGAAACAACCGTGGTGACAATCGCTTCTCTTGCGCCGATGCCCGAAGCCTTAAGTGAAGCCCATCGCCCCCCAAGCCCCAGCATGACATTGGCATTCGGAATGCCCATGCAAACGTCAGCAAACGATCGACTGCAAGAGAGAGGCGGCCAGCGCCCGCTGAAGCGCTGAGAAGAGGGATCTATGTTTCTGACCTTGTTTGTCGTACTACTTGTGATGTGGCTCCTCGGTTTTGTTGCATTCCACGTTGCCGGCGGGCTGATTCACCTTTTGCTCATTGTGGCGGTGATTGCGTTGGTCGTCCACTTCGTGCGCGGCCGGAGCGCGGCTTAGTCGTCGGGCGTCGCCGCCTTTGCCTCTTTGCGCAGGGTCGCAATGCGGTTCTGCAGCGTCCGCAGGCTGATCCCCAGCAGTTCGGCGGCACGCTTACGGTTGCCGTGCACGTGATCGAGGGTGAGTTTGATATAGGCCTCGTCGACTCGCGTGAGCGGCTGGCCAGGCTGAAGCGTTATCGCACCCTCGTGGCCGGGCGGTTGCGGCGCTTTCCGGCCGAGTCTAGCGCCGAAGGCAGGCGAAGGAAGGTGATCCAGGCGAATCACGCCGCCGCCGGCCACGATGATAGCCCGCTCAATCACGTTGCGCAGCTCCCTGGCATTGCCGGGCCAATCATAAGCCTGAAACAGGTCCAGCACTTCAGGCTCGAGACCGGCGACTCGGGTGCCGTGCTTCTTGTTCAAGATCTCGATCATCGCCTCCGCGATAGGTACAATATCTTCTCTTCGCTCCCGCAGTGGAGGAAGCATGATTTGAAACACGCTCAAGCGATAGTAGAGTTCCTCCCGCAAGTGCGTTCCCAGGGAGTGGCTGGCGGCGGCCACGACGCGAACATCGACCGGAATTTCGCTCTTGCCGCCAAGTCTTCGCACCCGGAGGTCCTCGAGAACGCGCAGGAGCTTCGGCTGCGTGGACGGTGGCATCTCGCCGATCTCATCGAGAAACAAAGTACCACCGTGGGCCTGCTCAAAGCAGCCCGCGGAACGCTCCACCGCTCCCGTAAACGCCCCCTTCTCGTGACCGAACAACTCGCTCTCTATCAGAGTGTCGGGCAAGGCGGCTGCATTGATCGCGACGAACGGGCGATCCCCGCGGGGGCTGCACTTGTGGATCTCCCGCGCGACCAACTCCTTGCCAGTGCCACTCTCTCCGAAGATCAATACCGGCGCTGAAGTGGGTCCCACCTGCCTGATGATCGAGAAGACTTCCTGCATTGCCGGGGACGTTCCGACCAGGTCCCCGAGTACGCCACGAAGCCTCAACTCGCGCTTGAGTTCGTCCGCTTTCTGCAGAGCTCGCTTGTGATGAATCGCGCGTTCGAGAAGAACCTTGAAGGCGCGTGGTTCGACCGGCTTTTCCAAGAACCAGAATGCCTTGAGTTCGTGAACGGCCGACAGCGCCTTGTCGATGCTTCCGAAACCGGTGAGCACGATCGCCGGAGTCTGGTCGCCGTGTTCCTTCAAGTGCCGGAGCAGCTCGAAGCCGTCCATGCGCGGCATGATCAAATCGGCAACAATGACATCCGGGTTGAAGGTAGTGAGCCGTTCCAGCGCTTCCTGCCCGTCTGAGGCTACCTGCGTCTCAAAACCCCGATCGGAAAGCGTAGCGGCCAAGGCGGCACACTGGGACTCGTCATCATCGACGATGAGGATACGACCCGACGTGGCTGGCGACCGGGACACCACCTCCTATTCTAGCAAGAGCCGCCAAAGAGGGAAAACCGTGGTTCCCCGGTGATGCCGCTCAGCGGCCGGTGAATCCCGAGACCCCGCCAGAGACGGGAGACCGCCTCATGGTTTTCGACGCGAAATCGCTCTTTTGATGTCCTGCCGGAACTCGGAAAACAGATTGGCGGCCAGGTCGAAGCCGAGTTGGAGGTCGCCCTGGAGAAATCCCAGGCGCAGGGTATTGTACCGGTTCGGATACCATTGATTCGAAAGGTACGCCGCGCCGTATGCGCTACCTAGACGCCAGATCGACAGCGTCTCGCCGCCCCGGTCGGTGCGCGTCAATATCGTTCCGCGGAACGCATGGCCTGTTCTGCGCCAAAACCCTGTGCTGTGAGATGGATAATATCGCGGGTCCTCGTGCAGCGCCGAATCCAGACCAAAGGCGAGAACACCGTGCATCCCGGAGCATGCGAGCGTAGAGGCGAGACGCTGGCCGTAACCGGCGGCGCCCTGCCCCCATGGTTCGGGTGTGCCAATTTCCTGGAGGAGTCCGGCGTATGCGGCAGAGCCGGCGATCGCCCACGGGCCATAGGCGCGTTCGGCATGGAAGCGCAGTTTGCCGTTCCAGTCCAAAGGAGCCAGACTCTGGGCGATGCCTGCCGCGGGAAACGCACACAGCAGAACGACGATAAGCACTGCCCCTGTTGAGATTGCCTCAGCCCGGGTTGCCGTCCGGCCCACCACGGTGGTGCAAGCTGCCAGCAATCGGTGCAGCACTCCCCGATTTCTCGAACAATTCTCCATCATCGATTCCGCTGCGCCTGTGACTACCGCGTCCGCATGCTGCAGCGCCTCCTCGCGCCAAAAGGTGGCGCGAATACTTCGATCCCTACCGTTACGCCCATCGCGCGAGATATCCGGCAATTCCGCGGAATGAGCGTCAGACGCTACCCCCAGATAGCGCTTCGTCACCTCTTAAGGCGGTAACTGGATATTTGCCCCCACAACCCCGTGGCCTGCAATACCCAAACGGCAACGGCAATCACCACGACCACGTTCAGGATCGTCTTGATACTGGAAGCCATCGGGATAAAGCTGTTGATCAGCCACAACGCGACGCCGACCACGATCAGCACGATAACTATATTCAGCAAAGGCATCTTCGCGTACTCCTCCGTAGCTACAGAGCAATCCGCTGGCCACTCATGAGCCTCGCAAAATGCGGGTTTACGGCGCGGCGGCGGGGGGCGCCGTGGCCTGGTGGGTCTTCACAAATAACGCCTGCATATCGTTCAGCACTTCGGGATCGCCCCTCGCCAACTCCGCTGTGATCGTCTCGCGAAAGGTCAGGAGGTTTTCCAAGGGCTTCCGGCCGCTCGAGTCCGGGGTCTGATCGATTGCCTCCCGGGTACGGTTGAAAAAGCGCGCGCTGGTATCGGCCGCCAGTCCATAGTTCTTCTGGCTCGCCTGGAAGAAAGCCAGACCAATCAAAGCCCGAAGCTGGGCCATACTGTTCTCCTGCCTCGCCCCGCGCAGCTCGTTGTCCAGGCGCTTCACCTTTGCGAACTGGGGAAGAAAGCCCGCCAAAAACACGCCGGCAAGCAGAACAACCGCGACAATGATTTTGTTCGTCGCGGGCCGGTTCTCCTTGTTTCCCTGAGTCTCCTGGTGTCCTGTCTGTTCTTGTGTCATCGTGCCTCGCTCTCAGCGACGGACTATCAAGCGGCCCGGCGAGATCGGGAAGATGCCGCTGGCTCACCGAGGCTGGGCCGCACCGTGAAGCGCATTCCTGGCATCTGGCTATCGGCCGTTCACGATCCTGCAAGAATCGGTCCAAAGCGAGACCCGCGCCAATGGCTCAACCCCGGCCATTGATGCAGGCAGGCGAACCGGCAATTCGCCCGGCGCAAGATGCAAGACCTGCACCGGGTGCGGAATTTGCTTCACATCGTTCATTGTGTGTCAGGGGCGGCGTGCAAAGCTCGCATGACTGGCACTGGAGCCCGGGGCGCCGGAGCGCCGGGACGCTCCCCCCACACCTTGGGTCCATGGCCGCCAGATCGCTTCGCTCATTCGGCTTGGAATGCTGAGTTTACAGCCGCTTATGAGCTCTTACCCCAACAGCGCAACCGAAGATGGATGGTGGCCACGAACGTGCACACGCTAGCTGGAGAGAGAACCATGCGGCAAACAGCACTAGCCATTTTACTGATCGCCGGCTCGGCGGCTTTTCTTGCCGCTCAGACGGATCCGCCAGGCAGGGCCGGCCGGCTGAATTACATCGCAGGCCCAGTGTCTCTGCAACCGGCCGGTGTGACTGACTGGGTGGATGCTAACGTCAACCGTCCGCTTACCACGGGTGACCAAGTCTGGGTCGGCGACGGCGGGCGGGCGGAGATCCACGTGGGATCGACTGCGCTGCGGTTGGACTCGAACACGGCATTCCAGTTTCTGAACCTGGATGACCAGACGATCCAGATCCAGTTGTCGCAAGGCACCCTCACGGTCCGCGTCCGAAATCTCGCGCAGGACCAGAACCTCGAGCTCGACACTCCAAGCCTGGCTTTCACCGTGCTTCGCCCCGGTGAGTACCGGATTGACGCCAACCCCGACTCGCAGACCACGACGGTCACCGTTCGCGACGGAGACGGGGAGGTGACTGGTGGTGGGCAGACGTTCCCGGTCCATGCGGGCCAGCAGGCAATTGTGATGGGCGGCGACCAGATCACCTACGACCTCAGATCCGCACCTCAAGTCGATGCCTGGGACGAGTGGAGTTCCTCGCGTGACCGCCGGGAAGACGGATCGCTGTCTGCACGCTACGTTTCTCGTGAAGTACCCGGCTATGAGGACCTCGATCAGTACGGCAGTTGGGCGAGTCAGCCCGGCTATGGCCAGGTCTGGATGCCGACTGCGGTCGCAGCAGACTGGGCGCCTTATCACGACGGGAATTGGGCGTGGATCGCGCCCTGGGGTTGGACGTGGGTTGACGACGCACCGTGGGGATTCGCTCCCTACCACTATGGCCGGTGGGCTTCCTTCGGCGGTCGTTGGGGCTGGGTGCCTGGACCGTATGGGGCAACTCCACTCTATGCGCCGGCGCTGGTGGGGTGGATCGGCGGAGGAGGCTCCGGCTTCAGCGTGAGCTTCGCCTTCGGCAATGCCGCGGCGGTAGGGTGGTTCCCCCTGGGACCAGGTGAGCCCTACTTCCCGGCTTACAACGTCAGCTCCGGTTATTTCGGCCGGGTGAACAACACCAACACGGTGATCAACAACACCACCATCAACAACTATTACAACTACAGCCGGAACCCCAACGACCCCGCTTTCAATAACATACGATACGCGAACCGAAACGTGCAGAACGCCGTGACGGCGGTTCCGCAAGACAGGTTCGCCAACGGCCACCGGGTGGCAGAAAGCGCGCGCGCGGTATCGGGTGCTCAGCTTGGTTCGGCCCGCTTCGCCGCGGCTCCGCAGATCGCGCCGCAGCAGGCCAGCGTTCTCGGCCCTCGGGCAGGAGAGGCGTCCCGCGCTGCACGTCCGCCCGCCAGCGTGTTGAGCCGGCCAGTGGTAGCGCGCACCGCTCCTCCTCCGGCAGCGGTGCCCTTCGTGCGGCAGCAAGCCGAGCTGAATCGGAATCCCGGCCGCCCGCTTCCAGCAACCACAGTCCAGCAGATGCGCCAGAATGAGCCGGCCCGGAGCGCTCCGGTTCGCGTCCAGGACATGGGCCGAGTCCAGCGCGTTCAACCGACGGTTGGCGCCGGACCACAACAGGGCGCGCGCCAGGCGAATCCCGCCCCGCGCTTGTCCGGCGCGCCGAACCTTCAGCCGCCAAACGCACCGCGGCAGCCGAATGCGCCTCCGCCCAACGTAGTGCAGCAGCCGAGCGCTGCTCCGCCGCCGGTAGTCAACAATCGGCAGAATGAGCCTCCTTCGAACCCCGCCGGTAGGCAGAATGACCGGTGGTCGGCTCCGGTCGCCAGGCCGGGCAGTCCGCCGCCCAACGCCGTGCAGCAGCCGAATGCGCCTCCGCCCAACACAGTACGGCAGCCGAACCCGCCTCCGCCCAACGTAGTGCAGCAGCCGAGCGCTGCTCCGCCGCCGGTAGTCAACAATCGGCAGAATGAGCCTCCCTCGAACCCCGCCGGCAGGCAGAGTGGGCGTGGGCCGGCATCCATCGCGCGGCCGGATACACCGTCGTCCAACGTCAACCCGCGGCAGCCGAATGCGCCTCCGCCCAACGTAGTGCAGCAGCCGAGCGCTCCTCCGCCAAGCCGGCAGCAGCCGGAACAGCGTGACAGGGCCGCTCCGCCGGCACAGCCGAACCGGCCGCAAGCGCAGGATGAGCAACGGCAGCCGCCTCAACAAGTGAGGCAGGCTCCAGTGGAAACCCCGCCGCCTGCATCCAGCCCAAAAGGGGCTAAGGGCAAGCCAGACAAGCCAGACAAGAATGACGAAAAGAAATGACAGAGAGCTCGCACGAGCGCCGGGGTACCATGATCGTGGTCTTGGCGCTCGCCACAACGTCTCCTGGAGGAAGCCATGACACGACGTGAGGCATTGCGCCGGCTCCGAAACCTTCGGCCCTCAACTGCTCTTGGGCTGTTGCTCCTATTCCCGGTCCCAGCCGCCTACTCCTATTCCGTTCTCAGCCACGAAGCGATTATCGATTCCGTCTGGGATAGTGCGATCAAACCACTGCTGCTCCAACGCTTCCCGGCTGCCACCGCAGACGAATTGCGGCAGGCGCACGCCTACGCCTACGGAGGCAGCATCATTCAGGACTTGGGGTACTACCCGTTCGGCAGCAAGCTGTTCAGCGACTTGACGCATTACGTCCGGAGCGGCGACTTCATTCTCAACATGATTCGCGATTCGCAGGACGTCAATGAGTACGCGTTCTCCCTGGGAGCCCTATCTCATTACGCCTCGGACAGCAATGGCCATCACCTGGGCACGAACCCGGCGGTTGCGCTGCTCTACCCGAAGCTCGGTTTGAGGTTCGGCAAACTGGTAACGTACGCCGACGACTCTTTTTCCCACATGAAGACGGACTTCGGTTTCGATGTGTTCCAGGCTGCCAAAGGCCGCTTCGCCTCGCAAGCATACAAGGATTTCATCGGCTTTGAAGTCTCAAAACCCGTGCTTGAGCGGGCGTTTCAAGATACCTATGGATTGAGACTCGAGCAGGTGTTCCTGAGCGTCGATCTCGCGATCGGTTCGTACCGCCGGGCGATCGGCTCGATCTTCCCCGCCATGACCAAAATCGCCTGGCAACTCAAGAAACAGGAGATCCTGAAGGAGGCTCCGGGCCTCACCCGCAGGAAGTTTCTCTACAATCTGTCTCGCTCCAGCTATGAAAAGAACTGGGGCTCCACTTATCAGCGGCCAGGGTCCGGCTCCAGATTCCTGGCGGGTCTGTTCCGGATCGTGCCCCGGGTAGGCCCGTTCAAAGTGCTGCGATTTCAGAGGCTGACGCCCGAGACCGAAAAGATGTTCATGGCGAGCTTCAACGCGGGAATCGACCGTTATCGCGAGAAGCTTTCCGAAGTGAAGGCGGCCCGGCTGGAACTGCCCAATGAGAACCTGGACACGGGAGAACCCGAGAAGCCGGGCGCCTACAGGTTGGCCGACACGGCATGCGCGCGGCTGCTGGACAAACTGAGGACTCACTACACGGATATGCCTCCAGAACTCCGGGCCCACATTCTCACTTATTACCAGGACCTCAACGTTCCTTTCGCGACCAAGACCGACGCCAAGGATTGGGCCAAGTTGCTCGTACAGCTCGACCAACTCAGGGCCGTGAACGCAGACCTTTCCAGAGAACGGAAGGCACAGGGAGCTGCGACCGGGGCCGGCAGTTTGCGCGATCCTCAGGTGTCTAAGTCCCAGTGAGAGTCCCTCTCCCCAATGGCGCGTGAAATCCGCAGTATGAGACCGTGGATGCAATCCCCTTGCTTGCGGCTGGTGTGCGTGCTGGTGGCGGCTTCCGTGGCCTTTCCCCGGGGAGCCGGAGCAGCCGGGGACGACAGCACCGAAGAGGCGGAATCGCTGAAGCCGCTGGTGAAGAGGCTGGCCAGGGACATCGGCCAGGATCAGAAGCGAATCTGGACCAGCCCGTTCCACATGACCCGTAAGAACGCGCGGTGGTGGCTGGCTTTCGGCGCCGCCACGGGCGTGCTGATCGCAACGGACCGCCGCACTTCGCGCCAACTGGCGAACACGGCGGACCAAGTGGCGTTCAGCGGCCACGTCTCGCAAGTGGGCGCCGTCTACACGCTGCTTCCCACGGCGGGCGGGTTGTATCTGAGCGGACTCCTGACGCACGATGCGAAGTTGCGCGAAACAGGATTGCTGGGCGGCGAGGCGCTCGCGGACGCGTTGATTGTGTCCGAAGTGCTCAAGCTCGCAGCCGGCCGGCAGCGGCCCCTGGAAGGCGATGGAAGCGGGCACTTCTTCCACGCCGGCGCTTCGTTCCCGTCCGGCCACGCCATCGAGAGCTTTGCCCTGGCATCGGTAATCGCGCATCGGTACGGACACAGGAAGGCGGTTGCGGTCCTCGCCTATGGACTGGCCGGACTGGTCAGCGTTTCCCGGTTCAGCGCTCGAAAGCACTTTGCGTCAGACATCCTGGCGGGAGGGGCGATGGGGTGGTTTATTGGCAGGCATGTGTCCGAAACTCACCAGGACCCGTCGCGGGGCAAGCGGCCGCCGGCCAGAGCGTGGCTGGCTCCTCAGGTGATCCCGCAAGTTCAGCCTGCGGCTCGCAGCTACGGAATCGCGCTGGTCTGGCGTCCCTGATCGACGACCTCAGCAAGACGATCCGGCGCTCGACCCACGGCCTCACCGGCCCAGCGCGGCGGCAACAGAAGGCTGCCACTGGCACGGATTTGTGGGGCGGTCCCACTGGACCGCGCCGGACCCTTTGGTCTGGCCTCTGCCCGCAGCCTGGGAGGGCCCGACGAGGACGCCGGCCCGCGGACCACGGGTCCGCCACATGAAGACAAAGCGAACAGTATTGCGCCTAGCCAGAGCGATTCCAAAGCACGGCCCTCATCCATTTCGTGGCAGTTAAAGTTGCCGCCGGGGTGAGGCGCTTCACGTTTCCCGTGAGGCGAGATGCAGACTCATTCCATCGCAGCCAAGGCCTGGTCAAGCGGCAGCGTCGCGAACGTCGTGGCGTAGTCGGATATTCCGTAGGGAATCACGAGCTGACCGCCATGCACGAGGCTACCGCAGGAGTAAACGACATTGGGCACGTAGCCGTCGCGCTCGTCTATATTGGGTTTGATCAGTGGTTCGGGCAGGCGGCCGAGGACCTTTGTCGGGTCGTCACGGTCGAGCAGGAAAGCGCCGATACAGTACTTTCGCATTGCCCCCACGCCATGGCTGATTACGAGCCAGCCGGCCTCGGTTTCGATCGGCGAGCCGCAGTTGCCCAACTGGACGAATTCCCAGGGAAACCTAGGCTCCAGAATGAGCTGCATGGTGTGCCAGAAATGGAGATGATCGGAGAACATCACGTAGATATTCTCCGCGTCCTGGCGGCCAAGCATCACGTAGCGTCCCCCGATTTTGCGCGGGAAGAGCGCCATGCCTTTGTTCTCGACGGCGGGGCCATTCAACGTGATGAACTTGAAACGAAGAAAGTCGGACGTCTCGAGGAATTGCGGCAGGATCATTCTTCCGTCGTATGCGGTGTAAGTCGCATAATACATCCGCGTACCGTCTTCGTTGTGGAAGAGTACAAAGCGGGCATCCTCGATCCCGTTGCTCTGCGAAGGAGTGACTGGGAACAAGACCCGCTCGGACAAACCCGACTCCAGCGTGAACTGTACTTCGTAATTGGACTGGGCGAGCATCAGGGTTTCTCTGGCTATACCCTTAGTCGTTTCCTGCTGACTCTCCGGGAGCTGTTTTACGGCGCGGCCGATGCTGGCGCGCAGTTCTTCCATCGTGAATACGTCCGGCAAGCCGTTGAGAACCTCGCGGTTGAAGCCACCCATGAGACGGAGTTCCTGAAGCTTCCGCTCGAACAGGGGTTTTTCAAACGTCGCGTTGGGCACTTGGACCGGCTCGAAACTGTAGCGGGAGGGTAAGTCCATTGCGATGTTGCAGTTGGCGTCCAATAGCCCGCTGCGAAAAGCGATCGAGGAAACGTGCCCCTCGGCCGTGGCGCGTAAGCTCAGGATGAAACGCAACGATCCGGGCGGAACGTCCGACTGATCCGGGTGCGGCACCATGGAGGGATTGAACAAGGCAGCGGCTTCGAGCGAATACTCGTGAGTGAAATACCCGCCCAGCAACAACTTCCGTTCGTCCGACAGTTTCTGGCCATGGAGCAAATAGGGGCTGACATCGTCAAACCGCCGGAGGAGGAATTCGTCGATGTTCAGTTGGCGGTCACCGAATTCGGCTCGCACCGCCTCCAAGAGGGTATGCACGTCGTTTTCGGGAAGAGCCATAACCCGGGCGGAGATCTTAACGGAGCGATGGTCGCTCATGAAACGAAAGGGCCTTGCCAGCACATGCGTGCGGTCCGGGTCCAGAATGACGGTGCTGCGCTTTACGTCGATGGGCTTCATTGGGCGACCGCGGCTGCCATGCCGGCTCGTGGAACGCCAGTCGCGGTGTTTTGTATAAGCCTCATTTCCGCCAGCGACAGGAGGAAGGCCAGCGTGGATTCCGCCCCCTGGTTCTCGTTGCCCCGGTCCGCGTGCAAGCCATCGCGGCAGCCGCCGGTCTGAGGGCAGTAGAGTTCCAGCCCGAGGTCGTTCCGGCCGAGGAACCAGTTGAAGGCGCGCTGGGCTTGTTCGTGCCACCACGGGTCGGCTGTGGCGCGGTACGCTTCCAGGCAAGCCGAGACGGTGGTCTGCGCCTCGATGGGCTGCTGGTCGAAGTGAGCGCGTGCGCCGTTACGCTTATAGAATCCGTTGCTGCCAATGGGCCGCAGGTGACCATGCTGCGAGGTCTGTACGCCCACCAGCCAGCGCAGCGCCTGTATGCCTCGTTCGTACACGCTACTTTGTCCCGTGGCGCGTCCGCTGACAATCAGGGCGTGAGCGAGCTTGGCGTTGTCATATGTCAACCCCTCTTCAAACCAGGACCAGCCGGGCTCCGCGACTTTGTCGAAGATCGCCACCAGCCGCTTAGTCAGCTCTTCGCGGACACCCTTGGCCAGCCGGTCACCGTTCGGCCGGCGCAGATATTCATGAATGCCGATGAGGCTGAATGCCCAAGCGCGCGGCGAAGTGAACTCCGTCACTGCCGGCAGGGCCTGCGCAAAGAGTTGTTTGGCCATGACCTGGGAACTCCAATGCGGCGAGCGCCCCACCGCCGTGCCCAACGCCCAAATCGCCCGGCCATGAGAATCTTCGGATCCCCGTTCATCGAGCCAACGGCGGTCCATACTGAGGAAATTGTGGAAACGTGCCGTTTTTGGGTCGAAGGCATCATTCAAGAACGCTGCGTAGGTTGTGGCGAGCGCCCGGACGCGCGTCGGGGCTTCTTCCAACTGGCCGAGGAACACCGCCAAAATGAGCGCGCGGGCATTGTCGTCCGTGCAGTAGCCTTCCGAAAGATCCGGCGCAGTGAAGCTCGCGTGCTGGAAAATGCCCGTCGAATCGGTCATCTGGTAAAGATGATCCAGATTGAACACCGGCGATTCCTGCGACCGATGGGGGAACCCTCTCGCGGCAACCGATTCGCGGGGCGCCGCCGCCCCCTGCCTTCGGGCCAGTTCAAAGGAGCGCATGTACAGCCCCGCCGTTTTGCTCCACACCATTGTCCGGCCCATCTTGTAGGCGTTCCCGCTCATGGCGTTCCGGCGCGCTGCATCGCGCAACAACCCACTCACCTCGCGCGCGATCGCCCTCGGGTCCCCGAATGGCACTAGTACGCCACGCTCGTCCCTCAACAACTCGGCGGCATGCCAATAGGGCGTCGAGATCACGGCTTTACCCGCGCCAAACGCATAAGCTAGCGTCCCCGACGTAATCTGGGCTTCGTCCAGGTAAGGAGTGATGTAAAGATCCGCCGCTCCGATGAACTCGGTCAGTTCCTTCAGCTCCACAAAGCGGTTGTGGAAGATGACGTGGTTCTCGAGTTTGTTTTTCTTGGCGATGGCCTCGAGACCGATACGGTAGGCTTCGCCCCGCTCGCGCAACTCGTGGGGGTGCGTGGCGCCCAGCACGATGTAGACGACGTCGGGAAACTCCGCCAAAACGTTAGGGAGAGCATTGAGCACATGTTCAATCCCCTTGTTCGGTGAAAGCAGCCCGAACGTCAGCAACACCTTCTTTCCACCCACGCCAAACTGGTCCTTGTAATAATCCGGGGCGACGAATGGCACGTCGGGAATACCATGCGGGATGAGATCGATCTTGGCCCGTGGCGCCTGGTAAACCTCCTGCAAGATCGTTTGTGCCCGCTCCGTCATGACGACCAGCCGGGTTGAGTGGGCGAGCAATTCCTGCATCACGCGATGCTGGTCGTCGTTCGGCTTGCGTAGAACGGTGTGGAGCGTAGTGACGACCGGCGCTGTCAATCGGCGCAGCAGCGCCAATAAGTGGCTGCCGGCGGGCCCGCCGAAAATCCCGAACTCGTGCTGGACCGAGACAATGTCCACATTGCTGGAGTTTAGGAAGTCGGCGGCGCTCCGGTAAGACCCCAGATCCTGCTCCTCAATCTCGAAGCGAACGACGTCCGGATACTGATAGCACCCCTCGATGTCATTGACCGGCACCGCGAAGCACCGGCTTTGGGGATGCCGCGCTGCCACAGCCTCAAGCAGGTCGGATGTAAACGTGGCAATACCGCATTTGCGCGGCAAGTAGTTTCCAACAAAGGCCACTGTTCTAGTGCCGAGGAGTCTTTCCATAGATTGGCCCACTTCATCCCTCGCTTTGTGATACCGGCATCGGCGGGGGCGAGCAGTTCCTACACCTGGCGAGCGGCGGAACAGACGCGCAACCGCCCGCTCAGCTCACGCCGCGTTCGCCCGAACTTCGCTAGCAGTTTTTCCGATTTCGTGGCCATTTCGACCTGCTGCAGCCTCCTGGCACCAGAGGCAAAGCGGCGCCCATGGTATGGCTGCGATGCGTTTTGGACTGATCGCCCATTCGCACTCGACACAGATTCCAAAGCTGCCGTTGCGAATACGCACCAACGCCGCTCTTACCTCGCGCAGCAGGTCGAACCCCCGGCCCAGGTTGCGGATCGCCACATCCCGGGCACCCGCGCATTGAATCTCGTCAAGTTGGTCCGCACTCCTCTCGACTGCGATGTCGTCGCGATTTCGCAGCAGGTGAAGCAGTTCAGCCTCTTTTCGTGCCAGGATCTCCTCGTATCCTCGCAGGTCACTGCGTGTGGTTTTCATTGGTCCGTTCCCTCGGCCCCCAGTCGGGCGTATGCGGGTATATGCAACGCGAGGGCCAAAGCAGGAAACCTCGGCTATTTTGGGGCGCACCCGGTCGTCCACGCGGACCGGGAGGCAAAGGATGCACTGGAATATGCAGAAGTTGCGTCGCCAGGAGTGGCGACGCGGCACGCACGAGTGCGTGCGCCACAGGCTTCAATCGGCCGGAGGCAGAGTGAAATAGACTGTCGAACCTTCCCCCGGCGTCGATTCCATCCAGATTCGACCGCCATGCCACTCAATCGCCTTCTTGCAGAGTGCGAGTCCAAGTCCGTTCCCGGGGTATTCCTTTCCGTGCAGACGCCTGAACACGCCGAAGACACGGTCGCGGAACGCAGGATCGATACCCAGCCCATTATCTTCGACCCAGAACACCCATTCGAGGTCCTCTCGCCTGCAGGAAATGTGAACGCGTGGAGGAAGTGTTCCGCGGAACTTGATCGCATTGCCGATCAACTGCCCCAAGAGCTTTGCGAGCGTTTCGAAGTCTCCCATCACCGCCGGCAATGGATCGTGAGTGACGATTGCGCTGGCGTCTCTCACCTGCTTGCCGGCGCCAAGGAGCGCCAGGCGGAGAACGGCCTCCATGTCCGTCCGGGATGGTTGCCTGTCGCCAGTGGCGGCGGCCCAGTAGTCCACCACGCCGGAAAGCAGGGATTGCATGGTGGCGACCCCGTCCTGGATCCGGCCGAGAAACAGATCGGCGTCAGAGTCGAGGCGGCCGGCATACGCCTCGGCCAGCAGTTGGCTACAGGAGCCCACGGCGCGCAAAGACTCCCGGAGGTTGTGAGACGCGGTGGATACGAACTCCTCGAACTCCGCGCTCGCCCGTTCCAAGCGCTTCTCAAGCTGGAGGCGGCGCCGCGTTTCCGCGTCCAGGGCCTCGCGCAGGCTTTCGATCTCGGCTTCCAGACGCTTTCGATTGGAGTTGTCCATTCCGGTCCACGTACCGCCGCTAAGGCCCGTTGTGGCGGGCACCAATCAAAAACCTGAGCGCAGCCCCCCGCCCCTTTTCCGATTCCACCCAGATGCGTCCACCGTGACGCTCCACGATCTTCCTGCAAAGCGCAAGTCCAATGCCCGTGCCTGGAATGTCCGGCCCATGCAAACGCCTGAACATGCCGAACACGTGCTCGGCGTCTTTGGGATCGATACCGACTCCGTTGTCCCGCACCGAGAGCAGCCAGCCGCCCGCATTTCGCTCGGCCGAAACGTGGATTCTTGGCGTTTCCTCGCCTCTGTACTTGATCGAGTTGGCGATCAGGTTCTGGAAGAGCTGCGTCAGCATTACCTCTTCGGCTACTAGCGTCGGCAACGGATCGGAGGTCACGATGGCGCCACTCTGCACAATCGCGGTTTGGAGGTTGAACAGCGTTTTGGCGAGGACATCGTTGCAGTCGACCGGGGCCAACCGCTCTTCGGCCCGCTCGGTGACCTCCCA
>JBEKMO010000068.1:0-29521 GCA_050008465.1 Bryobacteraceae bacterium | reverse complement strand
CTCCTGAACCGAACGAATTGACTGAGCGACAAACCACCGATCTCTGCTTTGGAATCGATTCCTCTTGTCCCGCTCTTCTCCACCTATTTTCGGAGCGGCAAGCTCTCTTTCACCGGGGGATTAGAACCGAATAGGTTCCGGAACCCTTTGCGCAATGCAGTTGCCCCCGCGGTCGGGGACAACGATCTGACTCCAGGGTAAGGGGTGAGGGGGGCGGCGGGGAGGGTCGCCAGGGTGGAAGTGATTGAGGGGAGGGGGAAAAAAGAGTTGGGGAAGCTTGTGAATGAACTCTTGATACTGGCCCGTTCAAGATCGGCCGCTTGTGCTATACTTCCGCCCGGGAAGGCCAAAGAGGAAACCATTGGTTCATCCCTGGCCGACTTTCAGGAGGATTGCAGTGAACCGAGTTTCTGTTGGGCTGCTCTGCGCGCTCACAATCGTCTCTCTTGCATTTGGCCAGAGCGACAGGCCCGGGTCGCGGGACTACCCGGGGATTACCCGTATGCCAGGGTATTACATCGACGAATACAAGGACGCCCAATTCGATTCTGCCGCGTTCAAGGTCACCACGAATGGCAAGAGTACCGACCAGCAGATCGAAGGGCATCTGATCAACATCAGCTACCGCATCAAGGAGAAGACGCCCGCAACGAGCATGCTCCAGGTGATCCGCAATTATCAGAATGCCGCTCGTTCCGCTGGCGGCCAAGTGCTGGACGATTCGAAGGGCGGCAATTGGTACAACACCACACTGCGTCTCGCCAAAACTGGCAAGGAGGTTTGGATCCTGGTTGAGGCGCGGGACGACGCCCACTGGCTTACGATCGTGGAGCGGCAAGCGATGAAGCAGGACGTGGTGATGGATGCCGCGGGCATGGCCAACGGACTCAACACGAATGGCAGCATCTCCCTTTACGGCATTTACTTCGATACTGCCAAGTCGGAGCTGAAACCGGAGTCCGAGCCGACCCTGTCCGAAATCGCCAAGCTGCTCAAGGAGAACGCCGCGCTGAAAGTTGCCGTCGTAGGGCATACCGACATGGTGGGCGACCCGGCAGCCAACCTGAAACTGTCGCAAGCTCGGGCCCAGTCGGTAATCAACGCCCTGGTCGCCAAGTACGGGATTATCGGCTCACGATTGACTCCGTTCGGCAACGGCCCCTACGCGCCGGTCGCATCGAACAAGACGGAAGAGGGCCGCGCAAAGAACCGCCGCGTCGAACTCGTCGGGTTCGCAACTCGGTGAGCACCAGGACGGTGCGCGGCCTGCAGCAACTTCTCCCGCAGATTGCGTTGGGGCGTGAGATCGACGTTACCAACTATGAGCGAGCGGAGTCATGCAGGCTTGCCGAAAGCTCACCAAGGTTGCATCGGCTGGCGCGGCCCGCCCGCTCGTCGTTGGCCCCCGGCGCGCCCAGCCGAAGCAACCTTTTGCACGAACGCTCGAGAAGAACGATTATCTGGCGTTTCGGCTATGATTACCCTGAAGGGTAGTGAATGTAAAGGCGATGAGCCGGCCTGGCTCGGCTCCCCCTCCGCCTAGCAGCCTGCTATTCTCATAAAGCCCGTCTAGTCCGGCGTCATGGACTGGATGAGACTGAAAGGAGAACATGCAGAGACCGCGTTTCGTGCGCTACCTGTATAACCGTTGGGTGTTCCTGTCAATCGGCCTTGCGGGGCTTGGGAACGTCATTCTGCTGCTGTATCGGTTTTTCGTGCTTGGATTCCTGAGTCATGCACTTGAGCACATAGCGGCCGGTGTGTTCAGTCTTATTACCTGCACGCTCGCCTTCGGCCTTTTCATGGATCTCAGCTTGAAGAATCCGGACAGACACAAAGAGTAGATGGCGACTCTATTGGTAGTCGACGACGAAGCACCGATTCTGAAGGTCATCACATATATGCTCCGTTCCGAGCACTCCGTCATCACCGCCGAAAGCGGAATCGAGGCTCTCGCAATTTTCGAGTCCTACCCCGACCAGATCGATCTCATAGTGACGGACGTAACGATGCCAGGCATGTCCGGTTTGGAGTTAGTGGCGCGGTTGGAGGCACTCCACAGTCGCCGGTTTCCGGTGCTCTTCATCACCGGTGCATCCGAGTATCCTATTGATGCGGACCGGGCGGTGCTGCGCAAACCCTTCTCGCCCACTGCCCTGAAGGACATGGTTCGACAGTTGCTCCAGGCGTGCAGAGGCTGCCGCGAACATCAGTAAGCTACTGGAGGCGAGGGCACCCGAGGCACGGCGCCGCACGGATTCGGCTTGAATGCCCGATGGGCAATTGCCCCGCCAAATTCGGGATGGCTTCCTTCCTACGACTCGATCCGAAGCGCTCCGGCCCGCTCCTTGTCCTGCTCCTCGACGGTTATCCGCAGGGCCGCTTCCGATAGAGATCTCCCGTCAGTCGCCCGGAGCCGGACGGGTAGACCTCCCAGAGGCGGACTTGTCGTCCTTCGGCAGGATTCCGCGATCACGCGATCGCGGCCCCGTTGGAGCCAGTGAAGCACAGGCTGAAGGCCTGTGCCACGGTGTTGGGGTACAGTGAAGGCATGCAGAGCGTGATTCGGGCGGCGCGTGGCGGCGTGCTGCGGGCCCGGGGGTGGCAGCAGGAAGCGGCTCTGCGGATGCTCATGAACAACCTCGATCCGGAGGTGGCGGAGCGTCCGCAGGAGCTGGTGGTGTACGGCGGGACGGGGAAGGCGGCGCGCGACTGGCCGTCGTTCCACGCCATCGTGCGGGAACTCGAGCGGCTGGAGAACGACCAGACGCTCCTGGTTGCCTCCGGCAAACCCGTCGGCGTGTTCCGCACGCATGAGGACGCGCCGCGCGTGCTCATTGCCAACTCCAATCTGGTCGGGCACTGGTCGAACTGGGAGCAGTTCCGGGCGCTCGAGAAACTCGGATTGATCATGTACGGCCAGATGACGGCCGGGAGCTGGATCTACATCGGCACACAGGGCATCCTGCAAGGCACCTACGAGACCTTCGGGGCCGCGGCCCGAAAACATTTCGGCGGCTCGCTGGCGGGGAAGCTGGTGGCGACCGGCGGGATGGGCGGCATGGGCGGGGCGCAACCGCTAGCCGCCACCATGAATGGAGCGGCGTTGCTGTGCATTGAGGTGGACCCGGAGCGCATCAAGCGGCGACTGAAGACCGGCTATTGCGACATCATGGTGAGCAGCCTGGAGGAGGCCGTGCGCATCCTGCGCAACGCGGTTCACGAGAAGGCCGCGGTCTCGGTGGGACTGGTGGGCAACTGCGCCGAGGTGCTCCCGGAGATGGCGCGGCGCGGGATCGTTCCCGACCTGCTCACCGACCAGACCAGCGCGCACGACCCGCTAAACGGCTACATTCCCGCCGGCCTGTCAGTGGAACAGGCGACCGAGTTGCGGGCGGCGAATCCCTCCGAGTACCTCGACCGGGCGCTCGATTCCATTGCGGTGCACGTCCGGGCGATGCTGGAGATGAAGCGGCTCGGCGCGGTGGTGTTCGACTACGGCAACAACATCCGGCGGATGGCCGCCGACCGCGGCGTCGCGGACGCTTTCGAGATTCCGGGATTCGTACCCGAGTACATCCGGCCGATGTTCTGCGAGGGCCGCGGGCCGTTCCGCTGGGTGGCTCTTTCGGGCGAGCCATCCGATATCGCCGCCACGGATGCGCTGGTCACGCGGCTGTTCCCCACCAACGAGCTGCTGACCCGCTGGATCGCGCTGGCGCGCAGGCACGTGCGATTCCAGGGGCTCCCAGCCCGCATCTGCTGGCTGGGTTACGGCGAGCGGGCGCGATTCGCGCTGGAGATGAACCGGCTAGTGGCCTCCGGGGAACTGAAGGCGCCCATTGTGATCGGCCGCGATCACCTGGACTGCGGCTCGGTGGCCTCGCCCTATCGCGAGACCGAGAGCATGCGCGACGGAAGCGATGCCATCGCCGACTGGCCCATTCTCAACGCCCTGCTGAATACCGCCGCCGGAGCGAGCTGGGTATCGGTACATAATGGCGGAGGCGTCGGGATCGGCTATTCGCTGCATGCCGGGCAGGTGACGGTGGCCGACGGAGGGGAGCGTTCGGCGCGCTCGATCGAGCGGGTGATGACCTGCGACCCGGGCCTGGGTGTGCTGCGGCACGTCGATGCAGGGTACGACGAGGCCATCCGTTTTGCGGACCGGGCGGGCCTCGAAGCCCCCATGAGGGAATAGATGCGCAGAACTCCAGATGGCTCGACAATCCTGGTGCGGGGCGCGCGCCAATTGCTGACCGTGCGGGGGCGTGGCGGACCGCGCCGCGGCGCCGCGCTGCGCGAGCTGGGGGTGATCCAGGACGGCGCGGTACTGATCCAGGACGGGATCATTGTTTCACTGGGCCCCAGCCGGCGGGTCGAGAACTTGTCGATAGCGCGCCATGC
This sequence comes from Bryobacteraceae bacterium, assembly GCA_050008465.1. Lineage (GTDB taxonomy): Bacteria > Acidobacteriota > Terriglobia > Bryobacterales > Bryobacteraceae > Fen-330. The sequence continues at coordinate 25,114 of JBEKMO010000068.1, read as the reverse complement.
GGACGAGATCGATGCCACGGGCCGCGTGGTCGCGCCAGGATTCGTGGACAGTCACACCCACCTGGTATGCGGCCCCCCACGCCTCCTGGATTACGAGATGCGCCTGGCCGGACGCAGCTACCACGAGATCGCGGAGGCCGGCGGGGGCATCCTGGCGAGCGTGCATGCGGTGCGGGAAACGCCCATCCGCAGGCTGACGCTCCAGGCGCAGAAGACCCTGAACTGCTGCATCCTGCACGGCACCACCACGCTGGAAGCGAAATCGGGCTACGGCCTGGACGAGACCGGCGAGCGGAAAGCGCTGCGCGCGGTCCAGGCTCTCAACGGTAAGCCGCTCGACTTGATCCCAACCTATCTTGGCGCGCATGCGGTGCCGCCGGAATACGCGGGCAGAGCCGACGAGTACATCCACTGGATGTGCTCCTACATGATGCCCAAGATCCGGCGGCGCAGGCTGGCCCGGTTCGCCGATGTGCATTACGAACGCGGCGCGTTCAGCCTGGAACAGGCCCGCCGGTATCTGACGGCCGCGCGGGACCTCGGCTTCCTGCTGAAGATCCACGCGCAGCAGTTCTCGCATTCCGGGGCGGTTCGGCTGGGGGTCGAGATGGGAGCGGTTAGCGCGGACCACCTGGACTACAGCGACGAGGAGGACGCGCGGCTGCTTGCCACCTCCGATACCATCGCCACACTGCTGCCGGGCGCGGTGTTTCACCTCGGCCTGGACCGCTATCCGCCCGCGCGCGCTCTGATCGAGGCCGGGGCGGCGGTGGCCCTGGCGTCGGACTACAATCCCGGCACCTGCCCGAGCTGTAACATGCAGATCATTCTGTCGCTCGCCTGTTCGCAGATGCGGATGACGCCGGCCGAGGCTTTTTCGGCCGCCACCATCAACGGCGCGCACGCACTGCGGTGCGCGGACTACGTGGGCTCGATCGAGACGGGCAAGCAGGCCGACCTGGTGATGTTCGACGTGCCCGACTACCGGGAAATCCCGTACCATTTCGGAGTGAACCTGGTGGCCATGACCATGAAGGGCGGCAATATCCTCTACCGGAAGGAAGACATGACATGGGACGAAGACTGATCGAGTGCGTTCCGAACTTTTCCGAGGGGCGCGACGCCGAAAAGGTGGCGGCGCTGGTGGAGGCGGCGCGCTCGGTGGCCGGCGTGGTTCTGCTGGACCAGGAGATGGATGCCGACCACAATCGCTCGGTGCTGACCTTGGCCGGGCCGCCCGAGGCGGTGAGCGAGGCGGCCATCCGCGCGGTCGGCAAGGCCGTCGAGTTGATCGACCTCAACCGGCACACGGGCGTGCATCCGCGCATCGGCGCCGCCGACGTCGTCCCGTTCGTTCCGATTGAAGGCGTCAGCATCGAGGAGTGCATCCGGATGGCCGAGCGCGTGGGCGAGGAGATCTGGCGACGGTTCCAGGTTCCGGTCTATTTCTACGAGGCGGCCGCGCGCCGGCCCGACCGGGTGAACCTGGAGGACCTCCGCCGCGGGCAATTCGAGGGGCTGCGCGAGGAGGTGGCGGCCAACCCGGACCGCGTGCCCGACGTTGGCGAGGCGCGCCTGCACCCGACCGCGGGCGCCACCGTCGTGGGGGTCCGGAAGTTCCTGATCGCCTATAACATCAACCTCGGGACTTCGGACGTGGAGATCGCCAGGCGGATTGCCAAGGCCATCCGCTTTTCCTCCGGCGGCTTTCGCTACGTGAAAGCCATGGGGGTGCCGCTGAGCTCGCGCAACCTGGCGCAAGTCTCCATGAACCTCACCGATTTCGAGCAGACTCCGGTGCATCGCGTCTTCGAGGCGGTGCGCATGGAAGCCGAGCGGTACGGAGTTCCCGTGGTGGGCAGCGAGATCGTCGGGCTCATCCCCAAGAAGGCGCTGGAAACGGCCGCGGAGTTCTTCCTGCGGTGCGAGAACTTCCGCACAGACCTGGTGCTCGAGAACCGGCTCGCCGATGCCGCCGCGGCCGGAGGGCTGGACGAGTTCCTGGAAGCCCTGGCCGATCCCCGGCCGACGCCCGGCGGCGGCAGCGCGGCGGCCGCGGCGGGCGCGATGGCAGCGGCGCTGGGCGCGATGGTCGCAACGCTTTGCGATCGCCGCGACTACGATTACGAGGGCGACCGCCGGTATCTGGCGGCCGCGGTCGAGCTGGACGCGGCCGCCTTCCAGGCGGTGATGGCCGCCTACAAGATTCCCAAGGCGGAGCGCGCGCCCTTCGTCGAAGATGCGCTGCATGGCGCCGCGACCGTTCCGCTGGAGGTGGCCGAGCGGTCGTTCCAGCTCCGGGCGCGGCTGGAGACGTTGCAGCGCGAGGCGCCGGCGAAATTCGCCTCCGACGTCGAGACCGCGCGCGTGCTGGCCAGGGCGGCGGTCGAGGGCGCGCTAGCGAACGTCCGCATCAACCTCTCGGCCATTAAGGACGAAGCCTTCCGGCTGGCCCTGGAGGAGCGCGTGCGGGCATTAGCCCGCCCTGCTCGCACATGAATTACCGGTTGCGCCCGGGACCGCTCCCTCGCGGTCGCGGCTCGGTTACGGCTCCAGGCGGCGGATTACAATAAGGGCAGTGCTGGTTACGATCTCGCCCCGTACACCCCGTCCGCAATGGTTGCGCGCGCCCGCGCGCGGCGGAGATAACTACCAGGAGCTGAGGTCGCTAGTGGCGCGGCTGCGGCTGCACACGGTCTGCGAGAGCGCCGCTTGCCCGAACGTGGGCGAGTGCTGGAACCATCGCACTGCCACGTTCATGATCCTCGGCAACGTGTGTACGCGGCGCTGCGGATTCTGCGCGGTCGGGAAGGGCGCGCCGCTCGAGGCCGATTACGACGAACCCCGGCGCGTGGCGGAGGCGGCCGCGGCGCTCGGCTTGCGCTACGCCGTGGTGACCAGCGTGAACCGCGACGACCGCAAGGACGGCGGCGCGGAACTGTTCGCGCTCACCATCCGCGCCATTCGCGAGCGCCTGCCCAAGTGCCGCGTCGAGGTGCTCATCCCCGATTTCCAGGGCTCGCACGCGGCCATGGACATCGTGCTTGCGGCCACCCCGGACGTGCTCAATCACAACATGGAAACGGCGCCGCGCCTCTACCGCCAGGTGCGCCTGGGCGCGCGCTACGAGCGCTCGCTCGACATCCTGGCGTATTCCAAGACCGCGAGGCCGGCGATCCCCACCAAGTCCGGGTTGATGCTGGGGCTGGGCGAAACGCCCGAGGAGGCGCTCGGCGTGATGCGCGACCTCCGCGCGCACCAGGTCGACATCCTCACGCTGGGCCAATATTTGCGGCCTTCCCTCAAGCACCTGCCGGTGATCCGCTACGTCCCGCCGGAGGAGTTCGCCGAACTCCGCCGCCAAGGCTGTGAAATGGGCTTCCGGCACGTCGAGGCCGGCCCCCTGGTGCGCAGCTCCTACCACGCCGCCGAGGCGGCCGGCCGGTAACCGCAATGCTGTTCACTTGCCGCAAAGGCTGCCACTGGCACGGATTTGTAGGGCGGTCCCCCTGGACCGCGCCGGACCCTTTGGTCCGGCCTCTGCCCGCAGCCCGGGAGGGCCGACGAGGACGTCGGCCCGCGGACCAGAGGTCCGCCCCACGAAGACAAAGTCGGGTCTTGGCAGGTTGTCCACCCGCCTCCTCGCCGAGGGCCGCGGGATAACATCGGGCTTGCAATCTTCCATATTTCTGATATAGTGGAAATATGGAAACAGAGCAGGCCAAGGTGGTCCGCTACGCCGACATGTTCGCCGCCATCGGGGCCGAACCCAGGCTGCGCATCCTGCGGCTGCTGCTTTCGGCGCATCCGAAGGGCCTGATCGTCGGCGACATCCAGGCCGGGCTGGGGATCCCCAATTCGACCCTCTCGCACCATCTGGAGAAGATGAAGAACGAGGACCTGGTGGTGGTGCGGCGGGACCGGCAGTTCCTGTGGTACTCCGCCAACGTCGAGACCCTCGGGGAATTGCTGGCCTTCCTGTACTCGGAGTGCTGTTCGCGGAACCGGGCGGTCCAGCCGGGGAGCGTTATCATCCCGTTGAAATCGCAATCAAGAAAGGGAAAGTCATGAGCCAGGATATTAAAGAAGTCGTGAGACAGAAATATGGGGAAGCGGCGCTGCGGGTGGTGAGCGCCGGCGGCGGTTCCTGCTGCGGGAGCGCCGCACAGGTCGCGTGCGACCCCATCACCAGCGATCTTTACGGAAGCCGCGAGGTGGCGCAGGTTCCCGAGTTGGCGGTGCGGGCCTCGCTGGGCTGCGGCAACCCCACCGCGCTGGCCGAGCTGAAGCCGGGCGAGACGGTCCTCGATCTCGGGTCGGGCGGCGGCATCGACGTGCTGCTCTCGGCGCGGCGGGTCGGCTCCACCGGCAAGGCCTATGGTCTGGATATGACCGACGAGATGCTGGCGCTGGCGCGCGAGAACCAGCGCAAGGCCGGCGTCGAGAACGTCGAGTTTCTGAAAGGCGAGATCGAGAACATCCCGCTGCCCGACAACTCGGTCGACGTCATCGTCTCCAACTGCGTCATCAATCTCTCGGCGGACAAGGACCGGGTGCTGAGGGAGGCCTTCCGCGTGCTGCGTCCCGGAGGCCGGTTCGCGGTGTCCGACATTGCGACGCGCGGTGAGATCCCGGCCGAAATCCGCCGCAGCATTTCGCTGTGGGTCGGGTGCATGGCCGGCGCGCTCGAGGAATCGGAATACAAGAGCAAGCTGGCCGCGGCGGGCTTCGTCGAGATCGAGGTCGAGCCGACCCGCATCTACCGCGCCGAGGACGCCCGGGAGTTCCTGGCGGCCGAGGGCATCGACGCCGCCGCGATCGCGCCGCAGGTGGACGGGAAGTTCATCAGCGCCTTCATCCGCGCGCGCAAACCGGTCTGAGCCGGCCCGGCCCATCCGCCCCCGAAAAAACCCGAAAAGAACCCTTGACATGCGCGCTATTGTGTTTTACCATATACATAGCAATGCAAGGTAACGTGCAATGACCGAACACCCGGAGAAGTGGGAGGCGCAGGTTCGCAAAGGCTGCCTGGAACTGGCCATTCTCGCGGCGCTGTGGCGGGGACGGCTCTACGGCCTGGAAATCCTCCGCCTGCTCGAGGACGGATCGAACCTCATCGTCGCGGAGGGCACGGTCTACCCCTTGCTCAGCCGGCTGAAGGCGGAGGGCCTGATCGAGTCCGAATGGGTCGAGTCCGAGGGTGGACATCCACGCAAGTATTACTGGCTGACTAAGGCGGGCCGGCAGCGAGGCATGGCGATGGCTGGTTTCTGGGCCGAGTTCGCAGCCAGCCTGGGCACGCTGATTCAGCCGCTGCTAGGCGGAAAGAGCCAGCACGGGAAGGCACTATGACTGCGAGTAACGACAGCACGCAATTGATGGAATACTATCTCGGCCGGCTGCGCCGTTCGATGGAGGGATTTCCCGCCGCCGAAAGAGAGGAAATCGTCGCGGAGATACGAAGCCACATCACCGAGCGGTCGCTCGTGGATGGAGTGGTCGATCCGCGCCGGGTTCGCGAGACCCTCGAGGCGTTGGGGCGGCCCGAGGAGATCGCCTCTCAATACCGAACCGACGCTCTGCTGACACGCGCGGCGGGAAGCCATTCGCCGTGGGTGCTGCTTCGCGCGACACTCCGCTGGGCGATGCTGGGGGCCAAGGGTTTTGGGATCTTCATGATCGCAGTGACCGGCTATACGATGGCGGCGGCATTCTTCGTCTGCGCGATCCTGAAGCCGTTCTTTCCGGATAACATCGGTCTGTGGGTAGGGCCATCGACCGGGTTTTCCATGGGCTTTCGCACGGCGCACGACGGGCCGGCGTCGGAACTCCTGGGCCACTGGCTGCCGCTGGTGGCTATGGTGCTGGGACTCCTGGCAATCATGGGGACGACGCACGCCCTCCGGGCGCTGATCCGGCGCTCCGGCCGAGCGCAACCGCGTTGGAGGGCCGAGTAGCTGCTACAATTCCCTGGTGCGGCAACGCATCGCCATCATCGAGGACGAAGCGGACATCGTGGAGATGGTCCGCTACAATCTTCGCAAGGCGGGATTTGAAGTCGAGAGCTTCGCTCGGGGCCGGGAGGGGCTCGAGCACCTGCGGCGCAACCCGCCCGATCTGCTGCTGCTGGACATTATGCTGCCCGACGAGGACGGGTTCTCGATCTGCCGCCAATTGCGCGCCGACGAGCGGTTGAAGGAGCTGCCGGTGGTCTTCCTCACCGCGCGCGGCGAAGAAATCGACCGCATCGTGGGCCTGGAGATCGGTGCCGACGACTACGTGGTGAAGCCCTTCAGCCCGCGCGAGCTGGTGGCGCGGGTGAAGGCCATCCTGCGGCGGCAGGCGCGCCCCGCGGAAAAGAGCGAGCTGGTCGAGATCCGCGGGCTCCGCCTGGATGCCCGCACGCAGGACGTCACGGTGCGCGGCAACCCGGTCCAGTTGAGCGCGCTGGAGTTCAAGCTGCTCTACTTCCTGGCCTCGCACCCGCGGCAGATCTTCACGCGGGAGCGGCTGCTGGACGAGGTCTGGGGCCGCGATTGCTCGGTCACCCTGCGCACGGTGGACGTTCACATCCGGCGCCTGCGCGAGAAAATCGAGGCCCATCCGGAGGAACCCGAGTATATTGGAACTGTGCGCGGGGCCGGTTACCGGATGCTGGCGGAAGCGCCGCAGGAAGTCTGACTAGTGCCTTTGAACAGCCCCATTTTTCGCAAGCTGCTGCTGAGCGCGTTTGCGCTGATCGCAATCACGCTGGGGGTGCTGGATTTCTACCTGACGCGGTACACGGCGGCGCGCCAGCGCGACACCGTCGAGCGGCAGCTCGAGACCCAGGGGCGCATCCTGGCGGGTGAACTGGCGAGCGTCGACGCGGCAGGGCTGGAACCGTGGGCCCGCGGAGCGGAGGCGCGAGCCCGCGCGCGCGTAACCGTGATCGACCCGCACGGCGCGGTGCTGGCCGATTCACAGCGCGATCCGGAATCGATGGAGAACCACGGCGCGCGGCCGGAAGTGCGGCAAGCACGGCAGGGGCGCACCGGCGCCGCTACGCGCCACAGCGCCACGCTGGACCTGGATCTGAGCTACGTGGCGCTGCCTGTGGCCTACCGCGAGCAGCCGGGTTACGTGCTGCGGCTGGCCGTGCCGCTGCGCGAGCTCGATACAGCCATCGCCGCGGTGCGGCAGCGTATTCTGGGAGCCTCCGTGGTGGCCGCGCTGCTGGCGCTCGCCATGGCCTACTGGTTCTCCCGCTCGTTCACCCGGCGGGTCCGCCGCCTGGAATCGTTTGCGCAAAGCCTGCTGGGCGCGCGCGTTCCGGAGAGCCTGGCCCCGGACGGAGCCGACGAACTCGGCGCGCTGGCGGGCTCGCTCAGCCGCACCGCCGCGCAGCTCCGCGACCTGTTCGAGCAGCTCAGCCTGGAATCGGACCGCCGCGAAGCCATTCTCTCGAGCATGGTGGAAGGCGTTCTGGCCGTCGATCCCGAACTGCGGGTGACCTTCTGCAACGAAGCCTTCGCGCGGGCCGTGGGCGCCCGCACGCCCGTTCCCGCCCGCCTGCCGGTGCTCGAGTTGGTGCGCGACCCGGCGTTTCTGGACATGCTGAGCCGAGTGCTGGTCACCCACCAGACCTTCAAGCTTCGCCTTCAACTCGCCGCCGCCGACGGCCGCTGCTTCGAGGTCCAGGCGGCGCCACTGGCGGCTGAGGCACGCCGCGGAGCGATCGCCATTCTCCACGACATCACGGACCTGGAGCGCCTGGAGCGCGTGCGCAAGGACTTCGTCGCGAACGTGTCGCACGAGCTGCGGACGCCGCTGACCGCCATCCGCGGGTTCGCGGAGACGCTGCTCGACGGCGCGCTCGAGGATCAAGAGAATAATCGCAAGTTCCTGGAGATCATCCGCGTCCACGCCATCCGGCTGAACAACATCTCCTCGGACCTGCTGGTGCTTTCGGAGCTCGAATCCGGCCAGCCACCCGCTGCGCCGGAGCCCGTCCCGGTCCGGGCGGCGCTGGAGGCGGCGATGCGGACGGTCGAATCGGAAGCGCGAATCCGCGGCGTCACGCTCGAGGCCGGAGCGCTGGGCGACGCGGAGGTGCTGGGCGACCGCATCCGCCTGGAACAGGCCTTCGTCAACCTGCTGGACAATGCCGTGAAGTTCAACCGCCCGGGCGGAGAGGTGCGCATCGAGACCACCCGCAGCGCGGACGGCAAGGTCGGCATCGCCATCTCCGACACCGGCATCGGCATCCCGTCGGACGATCTGCCGCGCATCTTCGAGCGCTTCTATCGGGTGGATAAGGCCCGATCGCGCGAGGTGGGCGGCACGGGGCTGGGCCTGGCGATCGTCAAGCACGTCGTCGAGCGGATGAATGGCACGGTGACGGTTGAGAGCGCGCTGGGAAAAGGCTCGAGGTTCGTGGTCACGCTGCCCGCATGTTAGTCCGCGGAGCGGACTGCTTTTCGCGCGGCCAGGACGATGCGGGCGCAGGCTTCGGCGTCCGCCTGGGCGTGGTGATGGTGGTCCAGCTTCAGTTGGAGCGCCCGGCACACGTCGGGGAGCTTGGTGGGGTAAATTCCAAAGACCTCGCGCGCCAGTCGCATCGAGCACTGGAACGGCAGCTCGGGAGCGCTCAGTCCGGCCTGCCGGCAGCAGGCTCCCAAGACTCCGCGATCGAAGCCGGCGTTGTGGGCGGCCAGGAACTCGATGCCGCGCAGCAGCCGCTCGAAATCCGGCCACAGTTGGCCGAATGCCGGCTCGGAGCGGACCATCTCCCAGGTGATGCCGTGCAGGTAGGAGAACACGAACTCCTTCCGCGGAGGGCGGATCAGCCGGTATTCGCGCTCGACGATCCGCTCGTTCTCGACGCGCACTATGCCGATGGCGCAAGCGCTGTCGCGGCCGTAGTCGGCGGTCTCGAAGTCGATGGCGGCGAAGGTGCTGCTCCGAACCCGCGGCTTGGCACTCACAGAACTCACCTACAGAAGCAATCATAGCGAGAATTCACGCCGTGTTAACGCTTTTGTAATCCAAGCATAACTATCGACCGATAGAGTGGTCTTGACCATGAGAACCCTCACCATCGCATTGTCCTTATGCCTACTTGGGAGTGCGCCGCTGGCCGCGCAGGACGATCTCCCGGCATTGCGCGAACGGCTGGCCGCGCAACAGAAACAGATCGAGGAATTGAAAACCGCGCTGGCGGATCAGCAGAAGCTGCTCGAAGCGCTCGCGCAAAAGACCGCTGCCGCTCCGGCCGCCGCACAGCCCCCGAGTCCGGGCGAGGCGCCCGGAAAGGCTGCGACGTCCGCTCCCGCTGCGGCCTCGCCGCTGCAGTTTTCGCTGGGATCGGCCTACTTCACCCCGGTCGGGTTCATGGATTTCACCGCAGTGCTTCGCGACACCGATCCAGGCAGCAACATCGGGACGAACTTCGGCAGTTTCCCCTATCGTACGGCGGCCGCGGCCAACGCCAACCTGAGCGAGTTTCGCTTCAGCCCGCAGAATTCCCGTTTGGGAATGCGTGTCGATGCGATGGTGAAGGGCGCGAAGGTTCTGGGCTACTGGGAGTCCGACTTCCTCGGTGGAGTCAACAATCCTCCGGTGGGCAATCTGGCAGTGAGCACCAACAGCTATCCTTTCCGCCTGCGCCTGTACTGGGTCGACGTCCGCAAGAACAAGTGGGAGATCCTCGGGGGCCAGACCTGGAGCCTGATCACCCCGGGCCGAAAGGGCATCTCCCCCCTGCCGGGCGATCTGTTCTACTCGCAGGTCATCGACGTGAACTACATCGTCGGCTTCCCGTGGGGCCGTATCCCCGAGTTCCGCTTCGTGTACCACCCCAGCAGCAAAGTGACGGCAGCCTTCGCCCTCGACAACCCCGAGCAGTACATCGGAGGGTCGGGCGGCGCGGGCGTGTCGGTGCTGCCGACGGCATTCGCGACGTCTTACGCCAGCCAACTGAACAACGGCACGACCACGCTGAACGTGCCCAACATGCATCCGGACCTGATTGCCAAGGTCGCTTTCGATCCCTCGGCCAAACTCCATTTCGAAGTCGCGGGCGTTGCGCGGACATTCAGGGTCTACAACCCGGCTACCGCTCAGCACTTCACCACGACCGGAGGCGGCGGGTCGGCCAACTTGAATTTCGAACTGGCCAAGGGGCTCCGGGTCATCACCAACAATTACCTGAGCGACGGCGGTGGACGTTACGTGTTTGGCCAGGGCCCCGACGTGGTGGTGAAAGGCGACGGGAGCCTGGGCCTGGTACACACCGACGCCACCTCGGACGGCCTCGAGTTCGCTCACAAGAACACGTTGCTCTACGGATACTACGGTCTGGCATGGATTGGCCGGTACACCGTCATCGACCCAGCCAACAACAAGCCGGTGGGCTATGGCTATACCAGCAGCTCGAACTCGCAGAACCGGCGCGTCGAGGAATTCACGATCGGATTCAACCAAACCATTTGGAAGGACGCCAAGTACGGAGCTCTGAACATCATGGGACAGTACGCGTTATTCACGCGCGTCCCCTGGTATGTCGCCTCGGGCACGCCGAGCAAAACCCATATGAACGAAGTTTGGATGAACCTGCGGTATACGCTGCCGGGCTCGGCTCCTACGTTGAAGTAGGTCGAGGCACTTACAGATTGGAACAGCCTGATTCCCTCGCGTGCCGGTATTCCCCCTGGCAATCGGGAGCCGGCACGCCTGCTTTGAAACGCTGGCAGCGTCCGCTGCATCCCGCGACCCGTTCGCCCGGGTCCGTCGCGGCCGGCTCGCCTACCGGCGCGCGCACGCCCGCGGTCCGCGCGAGCTTGCGCTGCGCGATTTCGCGAGATCCGTTCACCGACTCTTTACGCCGGCTTAATCGTACTGTAACAAACGAAACGGAAAATTGAGGAGGATACACCCCATGAGACTCGCACTGTGTCTGTTCGCACTGCTCGTTCCCGTGTCCGCCCAAACCCTGATCAACGGGGCGGGCGCTACATTTCCCTACCCCATCTACTCGAAGTGGTTTGACGAATACCGCAAACTGCATCCCGGCGTGGAGATCAACTACCAGTCGATCGGCTCGGGCGGTGGCATTCGGCAGCTCGAGAGCGGCACGGTGGATTTCGGCGCTACGGACCAGCCCATGAACGAGGAGCAGCTTGCCAAGTCGAAGAACAAGCCGTTGCACTTCCCGACGGTGCTGGGCGCGGTGGTGGCCACCTACAACCTCCCCGGCTTGAACCGCGAACTCAACTTCACGCCCGAGGCGCTGGCGGGGATCTTCCTCGGCAAGGTCAAAAAGTGGAACGATCCGGCGCTGGCGCGCGCCAACCCCGGCGTGCCGCTGCCCTCGAACGACATCATGCTCGTACATCGCTCCGACGGCAGCGGGACCAGCTTCATCTGGACCGACTACCTCTCCAAGACCAGCCCCGAGTGGAAGAGCCAGGTGGGATCGGGGACTTCCGTAAACTGGCCGGCGGGGCTGGGCGCGAAGGGCAACGAGGGCGTGGCCGGAATGGTCAAGCAGACCCCGTACTCGTTGGGCTACGTCGAGCTGATCTACGCGCTTCAGAACAGCATGCCGTACGGACGGGTGCGCAACGCGGCGGGCAAGTTCGTGAAACCCGATCTGGCCTCGGTGACCGCGGCTGCGGCGGGCGCCGCCGCCAACATGCCGGACGACTTCCGCGTCTCGATCACCAACGCGCCGGGCAAGGACGCCTATCCCATTTCGAGTTTCACCTGGCTGTTGATCCCGAGCCAGATCCAGGATCCCGCGAAGAAGAAGATCCTGGTCGACTTCCTGCGCTGGATGCTGGGCGCTGGACAAACGATGGCCGAGCCGCTCTCCTATGCGCCGCTGCCGCAGCTTGTGGTGGCCAAGGAGTTGAAGGCAATCGCGGCAGTTCAGTAGCATGAGCAGCCCCGCGATGGCAGCCGAACCGGTACGCGGGGCCACTGGCGCCCGCGGCTTCCTCGGCCGCCTCCGCGCCGGCGACCAGGCTGCCACGCTGATTACGGCCACCTTCGCCGCAAGCGTTCTGCTGTTGACCGCGCTGCTGGTCTACGAGCTGTTCCGCGGCTCGGCTCTCACGCGCGACAAGTTCGGCTGGACCTTCCTGTTCACGAAGATCTGGGACCCGGTAGCCGGGGAGTTCGGCGCGCTGCCGTTCATCTACGGCACCGTGGCGACCTCGGCTCTGGCGCTGGCGATGGCCGTCCCGCTGGGTTTGGGAGCGGCAGTCTTTCTCTCCGAGATGGCGCCGCCGCGTATTTCCGACGCGCTCACCTTCGTCATCGAGTTGCTGGCGGCGGTACCCAGCGTGATTTACGGATTGCTGGGCGTCTTCATACTCGTGCCGCTGATGCGGCGACTGGGAGCGCCCTACGGCGTGGGCGTGTTTACCGCGGCGGTAGTGCTCGCGGTGATGATCCTGCCGTTCATCGTCTCGATCTCCCGCGAAGCGCTGCTGGCGGTTCCGCGTGAGCAGCGCGAAGCGGCCCTGGCGCTGGGCGCGACGCACTGGGAGTCCACCTGGCAGGTGGTGGTCCCTCACGCGCGGCTGGGCATCATCGGGTCGGTGTTTCTGGCGCTGGCCCGGGCGCTGGGGGAGACCATGGCAGTCACCATGGTGATCGGCAACGACCCCAGGATCCACGCCTCCCTGCTGGCCCCGGGTTACTCCATCGCCGCCGTGATCGCCAACGAATTCACCGAGGCCACTGGCGACCTGCACCTCAGCGCGCTCATCGAGCTGGGGCTGGTTCTGTTCTTCCTCACCATGCTGCTCAACGGCATCGCGCGGCTCCTGATCCTCAGCACCACGCGGCGGGGGACGGCCCAATGAGGCGGCGCAAATTCGTCAACGCCCTGATGTTCAGCGTCACGGGGCTGTGCGCGCTGCTCACCGTCTCGGTGCTGTTTTTCATTCTCGGATACCTGCTGTGGTACGGCGGCCGCTCGCTGAGCTGGAGTTTCCTGACGCAGCTCCCCAAGCCTCCCGGCGAGGCGGGCGGCGGGATGGCGAACGCCATCGTGGGCACGGGTAAGCTACTCCTGCTCACAACGCTGATCGGCGTGCCTGTCGGATTCGTCGCCGGAGTCTACCTTTCGGAGTTTGGCAGCGGCAGTTTTCCGGCGGTGGTGCGCTACACCGCCGACCTGCTGAACGGCGTCCCATCGATCATCATAGGCATCTTCGCCTACGCCCTGGTGGTGATGCCGATGCGGCACTTTTCGGCGCTGGCCGGCGCGGTGGCGCTGAGCATGATGGTGATCCCGATCACCATGCGCACCACCGAGCAGTTCCTGCGCGCCGTGCCGCAATCGCTGCGCGAGGCCGCATTGGCCCTGGGCGCCAACAAGTGGCAGACGGTGGTCACGGTGGTGATCCCGGCTGGATTCCGGGGCATCCTCACCGGAACGATTCTGGGCGTGGCGCGCGTGGCGGGGGAGACGGCGCCGCTGCTATTCACCAGTTTCGGCAACCAGTACTGGAGCTCGGGTTTCAATCAGCCGACGGCCTCCCTGCCGGTGATGATCTTCACTTTCGCGGTTTCGCCCTACGACGACTGGCACCGGCAGGCCTGGGCGGCCGGCCTGGTACTGCTGGCCCTGATGCTCACGGCCAACGTGGCGGCGCGGCTAGTGTTCTCGCCCAAGGTGACGCAGAATGGCTGACAAGCTGCGCGTCAGGCGCCTGAACTTCCATTACGGCGACAACCACGTGCTTCACGACGTCAGCCTGGCCATTCCCCCGAACCAGGTCACGGCGCTAATCGGCCCCTCGGGCTGCGGCAAGTCCACCTTCCTGCGCACCTTGAACCGCATGCACGAGACCGTGCGCAGCGCGCGCGCCGAGGGCGAGCTGCTGCTGGACGGCGAGGACATGCTGGCCATGGACGTGGTCAGCCTCCGCCGCCGCGTCGGCATGGTGTTCCAGAAATCGAACCCTTTCCCCAAGTCGATCTTCGACAACGTGGCGTACGGGCTGCGGGTGAACGGGTGGATGAAGACGCATTCGCTCGCCGATTCGGTGGAGCACAGCCTGCGGCGGGCGGCGCTCTGGGACGAGGTCAAGGATCAACTGCACGAATCGGCGTATGCGCTCTCAGGAGGCCAGCAACAGCGTCTGTGCATCGCGCGGGCGCTGGCGGTGGATCCCGAAGTGCTCCTCCTCGACGAGCCGTGTTCGGCGCTGGACCCCATCGCCACCGCCAAGATCGAAGAGCTGATGTTCACGTTGAAGGATACCTGCACCCTGTTGATCGTCACCCACAACATGCAGCAGGCCGCCCGCGTCGCCGAGTACACTGGCTTCTTCCTGCTCGGCAAGCTGATAGAATTCGACCGGACCGAGGTCATCTTCAAACGCCCGGCCAAGAAAGAAACCGAAGACTACATCACGGGGCGGTTCGGATAGATGCGCCACTTTCTGGAGGAACTGGAAGAGTTGCAGGGACGGCTGCTGGAGATGGGCGGACTGGTGGAGTCGGCCGTCTACAACAGCGTTCTGGCGTTGTCGGAGCGGAGTGAAGCCCGGGCACGGCAGGTCTTGAACAACGAGGCGCGCATCAACCAGATGGAGATCGCCATCGACGACTGCGCCGTGCGCCTGCTGGCGCTCCAGCAGCCCATGGCGCGCGATCTGCGCTTCCTGACCGCGGCCATCAAGATCAATAGCGATCTGGAGCGCATGGGCGACCTGGCCGTTAATATCGTCGAGCGCGCCTTGTCCCTGATGAGGCAACCGCCCGTCAAGCCGCTTATCGATATCCCAAAGCTGGCCCACCTGGCCGAATCCATGGTCCACAAGAGCCTGGATTCGTTCGTCCGGCGCGACGCCGAGCTGGCGCGCCAGGTGCTGCTCTCGGACGATGCGGTGGACGATTTGCGGGACGCGATCTACGAGGAACTGGTGAGCTTCATGGAGAGAGATCCTTCCACCGTCTCGCGATCCCTCGACCTGATCTTCGTGGCGCGCAACCTGGAGCGCATCGCCGACCACGCCACCAATATCGCCGAAGACGTTGTCTTCCTGGTGCAGGGCGTCGACGTCCGGCATCACGCCGAAGTGCAGTAGGCTGGCGGCGAGTCCCAGCGCGAACGTCGCACCCCGCGACGCGCCCACAAACCGCGGGAGCAGTGCCGTCAGGGTTTTGCCGGGGTTGTCAGGTCAATCTGCGTGATAGCACAGGTCAGCAGCAGTTCCTGTCTCCACCATCGCCCGGCCGCCCAGCGAAGGGCGAAACTGGCCGCGACTCCACCGACGCCGACAATGCAGAGCAACCCCAGTGCAGGAAGAGGAGGACGGGCAAGCTGCCAAACAAAAGAGAGCAGGAACCGCAGGAGCGCCTGGAGGCCTACACAAAGCAGTGCCAGGGACGTGCCGAGGGCAAAGCCAAGACGCCGGTGCGCGGAGTCGGCCGCCTGGAGCAGCGGGTTGTCCTTGGCGCCCGGTCTGCCTGCGACCACTGACCGATAGAGCGAGAGCCATCCCAAAGGGTTTTCGCTCAATCTCACCCCCGCCAAACCGCCGTACCTCTCCAGGCTCTCCGCAATCCGTATCTTGGCCTCCACGATGAATTCGTCGTGCTTTGGCGGAGACATCCAATGGAAGAAAGCCAGGACGCCTCCCTGGAAGAAAGCCAGCGCGCCTCGCACCCCCCGAAGCGAGGCCGGTGTGAGGTAGCGATCTGCGCCCCCCTCAGCCCACAATGAAAGCACGTGCCCACAGGTGTACGCGGCCAGCAAGAGGGCAGCGAAAAGGATCGGGGGGTGCTTCAGAATCGCTCGCAGGCCCGGCGGAACCATCGCGGGGTCGACCCAAAGCGCAATCACGCTCCCCAGGAGCACCGAGCCCGGGGCCACGAAGGTGAAGAACTCGTCCAGCCCGAGCTTCTCGATGAGGTCCTTCATGGCCAGCTACCGGTTCTCAGAGGCAGATATCAGTTTCAGCGCTTGTTCCTCGCTCTCGGCCGAGTTGAAACCTCGGAGCGACGACAGGCCAAGCATGGCTAGTGAACGCATGCAGTCTTCAGGAAAGCCAACCAAGAAGACCTGACCCGCTTGTTTCCTCACCTTCTGGTAAAGCGTGTAGAGGGCGCGCACAATGACGCTCGCAGCAACGGCAGCTTGGATGACTACTACGCAAGACGCTCCCGGCCCTGGCAGGTTGGCCTCGTAGAGCCGGACCATCTCTAGACCAAGCCGCTCACCGAGGCCCGGGTCCCGCAACGACTCCGGGCTGTATTGAACGGACAGAACCACGCTTCCCCTCTCAATTCGGGACGTAATGTTGAAATCCTCAGGCATTGACCTGATCCGGCGCGCCCACCGGGCGGTAGCGCAATTCTACGCACCGGCCTCCCAGCGTCACCATTACGTGAGACGCGCTCCTGCGCATAATGACTGTACCACCGTACGACAGATCACGGACTCCGTCCAACGCCTCAATTGGACCGTTCAGGTACCTACCGTAGTCGGTCCAGGGCATCGACTGCTCGACCTCGATTACGAGCCACTTGTCGCCCTCCGCCATCAACCTGATCCGGATCTCGTCACCGCGCTTGCTTCCCCACTGGATTGCGTTGAGTATCGCTTCCCAGACGCCAGCCCAGAGATTGAGGGCCCCCTCGCGCGTTCGTCCTCCGTGCCCGGCGGCCCAGGCGAGCACGTCAGGCTTCATCTCTTCGTCACAAAGACGCACCGCGTCGCGGGTGTTGAGCAGACCGAACTCCTCGACGGAGTCCGTGGCGCTGATCTTCCGCAGTGTGCCGAGCCGGATCACGAGCACCGCCTGATCGTCCTCAGGCTGCTGGCTTCCGGTGTGAGCTTGGACGGCCTTAAGGATCTCATCTGCGACAACCTCGGGGGAGTCTACTCCAGACCTGGAGACGGTGTCAAGCACGCCGCGCTGGCCGAACACCCGCCCGTTCTTGTCGCGGGCCTCGGAGATCCCATCGCTGCAAAGAATCAGGGTATCACCGCTCTCGAAGCTCGTCTCCACCTCTCTGGGTTCTGCGGCGTGCTCGCGGTAGCCAGCCCCGACATACATACCGATCGCTTCGAGCACCTCGAACTCCTTCCGGTCCGTGTGGAAGAGCAGCGCCGGGGGCATGCCGGCATTGGCAAAGCGTACCTTCTTTGCCTTTGGGTCGATCTCGGTGAAGTTCATGGTGACCGCCACTGCGTGCTCGGCGAATTCCTCAGCGATTCGTTCGTCAGCCGTATCGAGCTCCTCGTGCGGACGGCCGTGTCCCCAACGGAAGCCAGGCCGGTGCAGCAGGCGGGCGACCGTCAAGGCGCGTATCGCAGCGGCCAGCCCGTGACCCTCGACGTCCACCAGGTAGATGCCCAGAGAACCATCCTCTCGGGGCACGACGCTGTAGAAATCGGCCGAACACACGGCTGAATCGACGCGACGGTGTGCGATATAGATGCCTCGAGCTTCGATGGGACCTTCGGGCGGGTGAATCAGCCGGTCCAACTCCGTGCGGGCATACTCGAGCTGTTTGAGGAGCGGACTGGGCATGAGGCTGATCCTGTAGTCGCCGCGGCGCATCTCAGGGTCATCGCTTGTCCCGTACAGGCTGTAGGATTCGAATGGCGCGCCGATGCTCCGCTGGGCCCGAGATCGAACACGGATGCGGCTGAAATCGCTCTCGACCTCGATCAAATTGTACAACAGAAGGCCCGGCGGACAGAGTGACGAGTCTGGGGAGGGAAAGGAGCCTGCGCCGAGGACGCGCAGCCGCCCTAAGGCGTCGAGGCGTTCGAGGAAGCCGTCACCGTGCCCATGCACGTCGCCGTGGAGGCAAAGCTGGTAGCCAGCCTTGACGAGGGCGCGGATCTGTTCCGGTTTGGCCACCGTGTTGCCCACGGTTACCGGGTGGTGCCAAACGACGACCCGAACCTTCATCTCCGGGTTCGTATCCGAGAGAGCCCTGGACAAGGCACCGGCGTGGATGCCGGTTCGCACGGGACTGGAGCGATCCGTCTCCCACCCGGAGTTGAGCGTCAGGAATTCAATGCCGTCCTCCGGATACGGAATCACCATGCCCTGGAGTTCGTTCCGTTCGGGATAGTCCGCCTGCTTGAGGTTCTTGTAGAACTGGCGGAACCGCCCGAAGCGTTGGTCCTCATCCACTTCGTGATTGCCGGGTACAAGGATCAGGCGGTCGGCGCTGAGCCTAAACCTCGCCATCAGCTCCCTGAGAAACTTCTCCGCCAGTGCGAATCCGTCTGGATCACAATTGTCGGCGAGGTCTCCGCACACCACGAGGTAGTCGAGCTCCTGAACGTCAATACCACGGAGGTCTGCATCAAGCGGCTCCAAGAGCTGCTTGAGCGCGCTGTTGCCAGCTAGATGCAGGTCACTTAGATGCAGGATGCGAACGGGCGCGCCGCCAGAAGCCTCTTTGGCACTCAGCTCCATCCCTGCCATGACCTGCTCAACGATCCGGTAAGTCTGCTCCTTCGAGCGGGCCTTCAGCGCGTGAAGCTGGGCGACAAGTTCCTGGGACTCAAACGGAAAACGGGGCAGAGGGTACCTTCTGCTGCAAGACGGGCACCCGACGTCGCGTCTATCAGGCCTGAGACGGGGGCGCAGGAGGAAGTCGTCAAAGCAAAACCCTCCGCACTCGCAATCGAGAGCCAATCCTCCCCGAACCTCCACGGCGTGGCTGCGAAGATCGTCCTCGACGAACCTGATGAACAGGCTGCGGCGTTCGGGATCGGTGTCGCTCGAGAAGTAGAACTCAAGCCGGCCTTCACCCCTTCCCCGATCCTTACGTCTGACGCCGAAGACGCCCTTGCCGCTCTGCTGGTACTCGGCGCCGCTGGCCCAAAGGCGGACGCCGCCAAACTCCCCGGTCACCGCCAGTCGGGCCACCAACGATGCATAAATGTTGTCGATTGGGCCGCTGAAGTCGTAACATACTCGCCAGGAATTCGGCATTGCATCGCGCTCCCCATCCGCGGCGCGGTGGAACAAGGTGGGGAATACCAGGACGCCGGCGTGCTCCAGGCAGATGCCGTGCTCGAGGAACAACTGCACCACGCATTCAAACACCGCCCGTTCAGCCGGCCCAGCAAGGCGCTGATCGTCCTGGATGCCGGGGAGGGGAATCCGCGCCGAGAGAATCCGTTGGGGGTCGATCAGCGGCACGCCGCGCGGGTGCCCCCGCGCGGCCATGATGAGCGAGCTGGCGTATCGCGCGACAGTGTCAGGGCGCAACAGCAAGGCCCGGCCACCCTGCACAAATTGAATGTCAAAGAGATAGCCCCTCAGGGCCAGGTGCCGTAACGCGGCGTCGACTTCCCGCTTCGGGACCATCACTCTCCGCTCTCGAAGCCGCTTCTCAAGATCGGACTGGAACAGGACGGCGGCCCGCTTCCGTTCCTCGTGGAGTGTCTCGCGGATTGTGTGATAGAGCCCAACGCGGCTGATCCCCACGGTGTCGTCCCATGCGATCATGGCGCTGAGTTCCTTGCAGAGGGCGTCGATCCCCTCTCCGGTGCTAGCGCTCACCTCGCAGTACCCCGCGAAACTATACCGCTCCAGAAGTTCATGCAACCGACGGCGGTCTACCGTGCCACCCAAGTCAAGCTTGGTGCGGACCAACGTCTTTTGGATCTTCCGGCGGCCAGCGTTTAGGTCCAGACGCCGGCTCCACTCCTCAACGGCGGCGTAGCCGAGTTCGCCGCGGGACGCATCAAATAGAACCAATGCGGTGGTTATGCCAGGTAGGAAGATCTCGTGGGCAAGCCGCGTATTCTCCCCGCCAGCGAAATCCCACAGGAACAGCTCCCTGTGTTGGCCCAGCGGCGTAGCGTTCGGGTGGAGCCCTTCAACGGGTAGCGTCCAGGTGCGCAAGCCGTGGGTGGGAGCCTGTTCCTCGAACCTCCCTTCAGCCAGCCGTAGCGCGAGGCAGGACTTGCCGACACCGGCATCGCCCACTAGTGCCACTGTGGCAACTGGCGACACCACCCTCGTCTCGGGTGGCACGCCCGGGGCCACGCTCAAGCGCCGTCGCAGAATCTCGGCGTCGCCAAGGCGGTCTGGAAGTCCCCGCGCCTCACCAGAAGCGAGAAGCGCCAGTGGCAGGAAACGATAAGAGAGCCGCTCCAACGCGCCGACGAGTTTGCGGTCACTCACGTTCCAGAAGGCCACCTCGCAGTTCATCGCCACCGAGACCAGAAAGTCACTGTCCCTGGACCATGCGAAGGCGCACACGGGCGCCGTATGGTCTTCGAGAAGACATTTGGAGTCGCCGGCACGCCAGTCCCACAGCCGGATAGTGTGGTCCGCGGAGCCGGAGGCCAGTTCTCTCCCGTCGGGCGACCACGCCAGACTGGTGACCGAATTCGTGTGGCCGTAGAGAGGTCGTTTGATATTGCCCACCTTCAGGTCCCAGAGCCAGACGGTTCCGTCGGCCGACCCAGAGGCGAGCCGGTGCCCGTCGGGCGACCACGCCAGGGTCTTCTGTGCGCAATTCGGATCTTCCGGGAGGCTCAGAACGGCCTTCCCGCTGGCCGGGTCCCAGACTCGGATGGTTTGGTCGGCCGAGCCCGAAACCAGCCAGCGCCCGTCTATCGACCATGCTAGACGTGTTGCCACAGCCGTCTGGCCCGTCAACACCCGCTGGACCTTGCCGGCAGTCGGACCCCAGAGCCGGATGGTTGTGTCCGCCGAGCCAGAGGCCAGTCGACGCCCGTCGGGCGACCACGCCAAGCTTATGACCGAATCCGTGTGACCCTTCAACACCCGGTGGACCCTGCCCGTATACCGGTTCGAGATCTGAATGGTTCCGTCTGCCAAGCCAAAGGCGACTCGGTCCCCGCCGGGCGAGTAAGCCGAGCTCTTGATCGAATCCGTCTGGCCGTTCATCACCCGGTAGACCTTGCCCGTGCGTCGATCCGAGATCACAATGGTCCCGCCCGCCGAGCCAGAGGGGGTTGGGCGCTGATCTGCTGACCCAGCCACGCTCCTCTGGGTCCAACTCGACTGGCCCAGGAGGGTCAGAACGGGCTCATCGCTGGCAGGATCCCACAGCCGGACGGGCTGGTCGGCCGAGAACGAGGCCAGGAGCTGTCCCTCGGGCGACCAGGCCAAGCTCTGGGCCCGGCTGGAATGGCCCTTGAGGGTCCGGAGGACCTTGCCACTGGCTAAGTCCCAGACCCGGATGGTTCCATTCTGAGACTCCACGGCGAGCAAGCGTCGCGTCGGTGACCACGCAGCGCTTAACACATCGCCTCGCTGGCCAAGTAGCGTGCGCAGGGCAGTGCCAGTTGTCCGGTCCCAGAGTCGGATGGTCTGGTCGACTGACGCGGAGGCCAGCGTGCGCCCATCCGGCGACCATGCCACACTCGGAATCGAATCCGAGTGGGCAATCTGCTTGTTGACGGATCGGTCCGCGGCTGGGCTCCAGAGCCGGATCGTCCGGTCCTCCGAGCTGGAAGCGAGTAAGTGACCGTCCGAGGTCCACGCCACGCCCAGCACCGGCCCTCTGTGTTCGTCCAGCCTCCGGAGAATCCGATCAGCGGTCGGCTCCCAGAGGAAGACATATCCGTCCAAGGAACCAACCGCCACCAGGCGGCCATTCGGGGACCACGCCGCAGCGAGCATCGCACCTCCGTTCCCGTTCAGTACCTGATGAGATGTCCCAGTGGCCGGGTCCCAGAGACGGATGGTGCCGTCTGAGGAACCAGAAGCCAACTCCCTGCCCTCTGGGGACCAAGCCACTGTACGAACCGTGTTAGCGTGCCCCTCCAGCACCTTGTAGGTCCTTCCGGTGGCTGAGTGCCACAGACGAACAGTATGGTCGGCGGAGCCAGAGGCTAACGCGCGCCCGTCCGGCGACCACGCCACGCAGTAGACAACGCCCGTATGCCCGGGCAGCACCGAGTGGACGATGCCAGTTGCGGGGTCCCACAGCCGGATCGTTTGGTCATAGGAGCCCGAGGCAAGTCTGCGCCCGTCCGGCGACCACGCGACGCTCAGAACATCGCCCTCGTGACCTTCGAGCAGGCGCGCTGCACCAGTGCGCACGTCGAATAGCCACACACAACCATCGTCCGCTCCCGCCGCCAGCGAGTGGCCGTCAGGGGACCATGCCACACTGAGGAACCTGGATGGCCTCAGGGTCAGGATCTGGCAAATCTCAAGAACCGGCGGCGCCTTTCGCGCCGCCCAAGGCCATTTTTTGGAGATCCAGCGCCACATCCGGTTCTTGCCTTCTCAATCGTATACGAAATGCCTCAGGACTTGAAGGGCCGAATACCCACAAGTGTGCCGGTTGGTTACCCAATTTGGGGAGTGAGGCAAGGCAAGACCCGGTGTTCTCAGAGTGATCCAACCAACATCGTCGAGCGCGCCTTGTCATTGATGAAGCAGCCGCCCGTGAAGCCGCTGATTGACATCCCACAACTCGCCCGGCTCGCCGAGTCCATGGTGCGCCGAAGCCTGGACGCGTTCGTGCGGCGCGACGCCGAGCTGGCGCGCCAGGTGCTGCTCTCGGACGATGCGGTGGACGATTTGCGGGACGCGATCTACGAGGAACTGGTGAGCTTCATGGAGCGAGATCCTTCCACCGTCTCGCGATCCCTCGACCTGATCTTCGTGGCGCGCAACCTGGAGCGCGTCGCCGACCACGCCACCAATATCGCCGAAGACGTGGTCTTCCTGGTGCAGGGCGTCGACGTCCGGCATCACGCCGAAGTGCAATAGCCCGGCGTGAGCGGGGGCTACTCGTGGGAATGGCACTTCACGCAGAGGCCCTTCATGCCCGCGGCGCCGGAAACCAGCAACTGCGGGCTGCCATCGGATGCGTGAGGTGTGTGGCAGGACAGGCAGTTGATCTCGGGCAGCCCCATTCCCGCCGGCACGAAGACCGGATGGTAGGGTACCGGGTGCCCAGCCCTCACCGGCAGCGGCCGCAATCCGCGCAGCAGCGCGACGGGGACTTTCACCCGCGCGTTGAACAAGGCGACGGTGGCACCGGGCCGGTCGCCCGCGCCGTGGCACTCCAGGCACAGGTCGTTCGTGGCCGCCCGCAGCATCTTGGGAACGTCCGACGCCTGGGGGTCGTGGCAAACCGTGCAGGAGACGCGCACGGGCTCGTGGATGTACTTCTTGCCCTCGGTCAGATCCGCGTGGCACTTGGCGCAGGAAGCCGCGTCGAAGCCGCGGTGCGGCGTCCCGCCGGCAGCCGCCGGCGGCAACCAGGACAAGAAGATGGCTGGTGTGCTCAGTATGACTTGTATTCAAGGGGTGAAAGTCCCCCATGGACCGTGATGACCGGAACCATCCGTCTAGGCAAGGGTGTCCGTCCGCAAGGCGGGATCTGAAGAAAGCCGACGACGAAACCGTGGATTCGACGCACAGGAAGCGGATATAAGGCCATTGCAGCGTTGGGTAATCCGGCCAGGGACGGAGACGCCCCATCGTCATTCGGAACGCTGCGGGGTAGATCCGACGGGTCCGCGAGAAGGAAACAGGTCTTACCTGAGGAGATCTCTACTCTGGTCCGCTCACACCGGACTACCGCGCGAGCAATCGCGCGGGACGGGAGTAGAGAAGTCAGCAGAGGCCATAGTAGCCCTACCGGGCGAAGGGCCGAATCTTCAAATGCAAGGAGCAGACGGGAGATTTCGATGAGCGCGGAACAGCAGAAAGGCCCACAGCACCACGGCGGCGGCGAGACGGACGGAATCCGCACCACCCCGCCTGGACGGCAGCAAGCGTTCACGGCATTCGACCGACAACGAGCCTTGACGACCAATTTGATGGAGCAGATATGCGACCCCAAGAACTTGGTTCGTGCGTATCGACGGGTTCGCTCCAATAAGGGAAAGCCGGGCGTGGATGGGATGACTGTCCACGAACTGGCCGACTGGCTGCGGGATCATCATGCGGCGTTGACGGCTTCACTGATGGGTGGGACCTATCAGCCCCAGCCCGTACGTGGAGTGCAGATCCCCAAGCCCGGAGGAGGACAACGCCAGTTGGGTATTCCGGTGGTTGTAGATCGCCTGGTGCAACAGGCGATTCTGCAAGTGCTGAACCCCATCTTCGACCCCACCTTTTCCAACTCCAGCTACGGATTCCGCCCTGGACGAAGCCCGCATATGGCGTTAGAACAGGCCCGGAAATACGTAGCCCAGGAGGGGCGCGAGTTTGTCGTGGACCTCGACTTGGAGAAATTCTTCGACCGGGTGAATCATGACATCCTCATGTCCCGAATCGCGCGCAGGATCGGCGACAAACGCCTGCTCCTCATCATTCGGCGCTTTCTTCAGGCCGGCCTGATGCAGGACGGGGTGTGCGTGGCCCGCGACCAGGGAACGCCCCAAGGTGGGCCGCTCTCCCCGTTATTGGCAAACCTTCTGCTAGACGATCTCGACCGAGAACTCGACAGCCGGGGACATCGCTTCTGCCGCTACGCCGACGATTGCAACATTTACGTTCGATCTTTGGCCGCGGGGCAACGGGTGATGGAGTCGGTGGTGCGGTTTCTGGAAGGGAAACTCAAACTCAGAGTGAACCGCGAAAAGAGCGCCGTCGCTCCGGTTGGAGAACGCAAGTTCCTCGGCCATCGGCTGCTGTTGAACGGTAAGCTCGGGATCTCACCCCAAAGCGTCAAACGCGCCCGGGAGAAGATCCGGCAGATCACCCGTCGAAACCGGGGCGTCAGTTTCGTGCAAGTGATCGCCGAACTCAATTCGTTCCTCGCTGGATGGCTCACCTACTACCGCTACGCGGCCTGTCGGGCTGACCTCCTCCGCATGGACGAATGGACTCGGCGAAAGCTCCGATGCTATCGTCTCAAACAACGCAAGCGCGGCCGGTCCATCGCCGGGTTCCTCCGGCGACTGGGCGTGCCCGCTTATCAGGTATGCCGCTTAGCCGCGTCGGGTAAAGGCTTCTGGCGTTTGGCCAACACCCCACAGGTCAACTCGGCCATGTCCAAGAACTGGTTCCTCACTCAGGGGCTCGTTCCTCTGGCCCTCAAATATGACTCGTTACACCATTAGGAGAAACCGCCGTATACGCGAAGTACGTACGGTGGTGTGGGAGGACGGGGCCGCGAGGCCCCTCCTACCCGATTC
>JBEKMO010000067.1:0-28481 GCA_050008465.1 Bryobacteraceae bacterium | reverse complement strand
CCGGCCGTGGGCATCGTAGGCCTTCTCCAGCCAGCGGTCGTAGTTGGTGGTGTAGATGATGGGGAAGGCCAGCTCGACGATCAACTGGTGGATCTCCGAATTGCGGACGTCGACCTCGGGCCGGTGCCAGGTCACGTCCATCCAGCTCCGCAGCGGGCCCAGCGTGCCCTTGGTCAGGTGGTAGAACTCGGCCAGCGTGCGGTGGTCGCCGAGCGCGCGGAACGACTCCGGATCGTGCCCCAACTGCTTGGCGATCTCCGCCACCATCTCTTCGGTGGTGGGCACGCCGACGTTCTTGGAGACGCCCGCGCCCACGAACAGGATGGCCCTCTGGTTCCGGATTGCCTCCGCCAGGTCGGCGTAGCTCACGCCGCACTCCGGCTGCTGAGCGCCGCGGCGATGGCGCGGACGAACTCCGGCCCGGTTCCGCAGCAGCCTCCGAGGAAGCTCGCGCCGGCCTCCAGCAACGCCGGAACATAGCTGGCGAACTCGGCCGCGGTCATGCGATAGGTGGTGCGCCCGTCCACCATCTCGGGCAGGCCGGCGTTGGCCTTGATCCAGATGGGAAGGCTGGTGGCGGCGTGCATGCGCCGGCACACGCCGACGTAACCGGCGATGCCCACGCCGCAGTTCGCGCCCACCACATCGGCCCCAGCCGACTCCAGTTCGGCGGCGGCGCGCTCGGGCGTCACCCCCATCATCGTGCGGTCCTTCTCCTTGCCGGAATCGAACACCATCGTGGCCGTCACGGGGAGACCCGTTTCCCGTGCCGCGCGGACGGCAATGCATGCCTCCGCAAGATCCGTCATGGTCTCGATGAGCAGGGCGTCGGCGCCGCCCTCGGCCAGCGCGCCCGCCTGCTCGCGAAACGCCGCGAACAACTCCTCCTCGCTCGCCTCCTGCATCACCAGCAGCCTGCCGCTCGAGCCGATCGAGGCGAACACCCGCGCACGCCCCGCGGCGGCGCGGCGCGAAATGGCGGCGCCGGCGCGATTGATCTCGACCGTCTTCTCGGCGAGCCCGTAGGTGGCCAACGTCACCCGGTTCGCGCGCAGCGTGTTGGTGAGGATCACCTGGCTGCCAGCCTCGACGTAAGCGCGCCCCACTTCCTCCACCTGATTCGGGTGCGACAGGTTCCAGGAGTCCGGAACGTCGCCCGGGTCCAGACCGCGCGCGTACAGTTGCGTTCCCCACGCCCCGTCCGTCACCACGGGACCGCTGGCGGTCAATTGTTCGATAACAGTCATGGCTTGCCTAACATTCTGCGGGCCAGCGGAACGGCCGCCGCGGCATTGGCCCCGTAACCGTCCGCCCCGATGCTCAGCGCCCACTCCTCGGTCACCGGCGCCCCACCCACCAGCACCCGCACGCGGTCCCGCAGTCCGGCATCCTTCAGCGCCTGAATCGTGAGCGGCACGGACCGCATGGTCACCGTCAGCAGCGTGGAAAGACACACCAGATCCGGGTTGCGGTCTCGGACCGCCTGAACAAACTTCTCCGGGGCTACGTCGATGCCCATGTCGTGCACCTCGAAGCCGCCGCCCTCCAGCATCGAGCTCACCAGGTTCTTGCCGATGTCGTGCCGGTCGCCCCGTACCGTGCCGATCACCACCCGTCCCGCCGGCTCGGCGCCGCTCGCGGCCAACAGCGGCCGGATCAACTCCAGCGTGCCCTTCATCGCTTGCGCCGCCCGCATCAGTTCCGGAACGAAGTACTCCTCGCACTCGAAGAGCTTGCCTGCCTCGTCCATTGCCGGCGCCATGTAGCGGCTGACCAGGTCGAGCGGGTCGGCGCCGCCCTCCAGCGCCTCCCGGGTGAGCGCAATGGCGTTCTTCGTCTCGCCATTCAGAATTGCGTCGTAAAGCTTGGATAGATCAGACATGCGTCTCCTGTGTCTTCAGCCCATTGAACTCGTGCACCGCGTCGACCATCGCCACGATGTTCTCGACCGGCGTGCAGGCTTGGATGTTGTGCACGGTATTGAAAACGAATCCGCCGCTCTTCGAAAAGATCTCGCAGCGCTCGAGCACCTGCGCGCGCACCTCGGCCGGCGTCCCGAACGGCAGCGTCCGCTGCGTGTCCACGCCTCCGCCCCAGAAAACGATCCGGTCGCCGTACTTCGACTTCAGGTGGGCCGGGTCCATGCCCGTGGCCGAGCACTGCACCGGGTTCAGGATGTCGAAACCGGCCTCGATCAGCGAGTCGATGAATTTATCGACCGCTCCGCAGGAATGCTTGAACGTTTTCCAATTCGTGTGCCGGTGGACCCAGTCGTTCACCTGCTTGTAGTAGGGCAGGTACAGCTCGCGCAGCGTCTCGACCGAGCAGAACGACGAGGTCTGCGTCCCGAAGTCCGTGCCGCAGACGAACATCACGTCCACCGAATCGCCCACCACAGCGTGGATCTTCTCCAGGTTGGCCAGCGCCACCTCGCACTGTCGCGCGAACACCTGGTGGATGTACTCCCGGCGCGAACTGGTCGAGATGTACCATTCCGCCACGTCGCGGATGCCCTTCGGCCGCTTCAGAAACACCGCCGGCACCAGGGCGATGTCTCCAAAGCCCGTCCCGCCGAAGTTGGCGATCACCGCCCTGCCGGTGGCCGCCGCCGCGGGCGCCGCTTGCGCCAGGTGCGCCAGGTAGGCGTCCGCGACCGGCGTGAACTCCTCCAGGTTGTCCTCCGGATTGAGGTGGTCCTCGTCGATGGGTTCCTGCCGGATGATCGCGTCGAAGAAGTAGAAGTCCTTCGGCATCTTCGCGCTGGGAGGCGCGCTGGTGTCGCCCTCCGGGTACATCAACGTGTCGCCGTACTCGTCGATGGTGGGCCGGAATCCCTCCGGCACCAGCATCTCCTGGCCCCAGCCGCTCCGCCAGAGCTTCCAGTTCTCGTTCGAAAACCCGAACATCGTGTTCCGCGGGAACACGCCCTCGACGTCGATCCCCAGCGCCTGCTTCAGGTCCTCGTCCACCCATCCCAGCATCTGGTAAGGTTCGTGCAGCATCTCCGGCCGTTTCTCCAGGCCGTAGTGCTCGCGCAGCGCGGCCACCGAGCTCACGTGGATTCCCGTGACCGACGTGCCGCCAATATCCACCGGCACGCGGTCTGGCTGCCGGTGGCTCAAGGCGGCCAGCACCCTCTCCTTGCTCGTCACGGACGCCTCCCGCTCAGTCTTCCAGATTACCCGAAAACCCGCCTCCCGGTTGCCCACAACGGCGCCTGCAACCGAGGGACTGCCTCGGCCGTCCGCTGTGGGGACGGCCCAGGATGTCCCCGGTTGCCCCGTGACAGCGCCCACAACCGAGGCTGTCTCCGGCTGCCATGGGTTTTCGGGGCTGATTTCCCACTGGCGCATTCCCCGCCTTGTGGTACAATGGACCAGAGTTTAAGGCTCTAGTCTTCGCTTGAACCCACGATTGACCGCCACCTTGCGCCGTCCTGGTAGTAGTCCAATTGAGTTCGTAGTCGATGCACGGGAGTTTTGAATCAATTCGAAAGAAGGAATCTGAGAAGGAAGCAACATGAAGGAAAAAGGTACAGTGAAGTGGTTTAACGCGGCCAAGGGCTTTGGTTTTATCCAGCGCGAAAACGGTGAGGATGTGTTCGTGCACTTCTCCGCCATCAACACGAGCGGCTACCGCACTCTGGATGAGGGCGCCCAAGTCGAGTTCACGGTGAAGAGGGGTCCGAAGGGGCTGCAAGCGGAAGACGTCAGCGTCCTCTAAGGCGAATCCCCCACAAGTTTGGCTTTCCCCGGCAGGACAACGCCCCAGCCTTGTCCTGCCACGGCGCCATTCACCCCCTGATCCGGCTCACGAAGTTCTTGAACATTTCGGGAGCCGGAAAACACCTCTGCTCCCCGGTGAATTCCAGCGCCAGCACCAGCGGAATCCAGCGCGTCGGTTGGTTGCCAACGCCGTCGCCGAACTGGTACAGGATTTGCGAGAGCTTGATGGGGATGGGCACGGGCCGAACGGTCTCCGGGCTGGGCTTCTGGCAGTTCTCGGCCGGCGAGGTGACCAGGTACTCGCGGCAAGTCATGGGCCGGTGCGGGTAGATGGTGCAGCGTTCCTCTTCGAGGAAAGGGCAGGCGACGCCGCGGCGGAAGTATTCCTCGCCGAGTTCCCGCCGCTGAGCCAGGTCCTTGAACTCCGAGGTATCGCGCAAACGTTCAACCAGCGATTCGCCCAGGGCCGCCAGCGCCTCCCGGAATCGTTCGCGCACCCGCGCTTGGCGCTCCGGCGGCAGGGCCGCCACCAGTTCGGCGAGGTAGACCGCTTCGGCGTCGCTGATCGGAACCAACTGGCGGCAGCACGCCCCGCAGCCTTCGCGGCAGGAAATCTTCAGTCCTTCGCTCTCGCTCTTGTCGGCGGCCATCCCGACGACGGCATTGTCGAACGACAGCAGCACCGGCAACAGATCGGCCACCCGCATCGACTGGTTTGGAATCGGCACTTCCGCCTCGATGGTGCGGTCGCAGAGGGTCAATTCCAGCTTGAACCCGATACGGTCGTCGGTCGGCATGCTCAGTATTCTCTCAAGAACGCGGCCGCCATGCTCACGCAGACGGCGCCGGCCGCATAGCCGGCGATGACGTCCGCCGGGTAGTGCACCCCGAGGTAGATCCTGGAAAAGCCGATCGAGCCAGCCAGCAGGGCAGCCGCCAGCCAGACCGCCACCCGGCCTGGACGGCTCCGCACCCGCGCCGAGACCAGCAGGGCCAGCGTCCCGAAAAAGCACACCGAGAACAGCGCGTGCCCGCTG
This sequence comes from Bryobacteraceae bacterium, assembly GCA_050008465.1. Classification (GTDB taxonomy): domain Bacteria; phylum Acidobacteriota; class Terriglobia; order Bryobacterales; family Bryobacteraceae; genus Fen-330. The sequence goes on along the minus strand of JBEKMO010000067.1, from coordinate 23,719 downwards.
GGAAAACTGTAGGAGTCCGGCATCGGCATTCCGAAGAACGACTCCGGGGGCCGTGCGCGGCGAAAGGCGACCTTGAGCGTCATATCGAGCAGGAAGCCGCCCAGCATGGTGATGACGAACAAAAGGGCGGCGCGTTTCCGGCGCAAGAAGACCAGCGCCGCCGTGACGGCCCCGCTCAGGGCGATGAGCACCGGCGCTTCGCCGAAGTTCGTGAGGAAGCGCAGGGCGCTGGTGAGCTCCGCGGAGGTATGCGCGTGCACGGCGAGGCGGACCTGGTCGTCGAACGCCTGTGTGCGGCCCGCGACGACCTCGGCCGCCAGCCAGGCAAACAGGACCAGGGCGATTATCGTGTAAACTCGGATCGAAGATGGAACCACAGGCACTGGAGTTCTTCAAGCGTATCATCGAGACCCCCAGCCCGTCCGGCTACGAGCGCCCGGTGCAGGAGATCGTGCGGCAGTATGCCTTGGGCTTCTCCGACGAAGTGACGACTGACGTGCACGGCAACGTGATCGCCGTGCGGAACCCTGACGCGCGCCTCCGGGTGATGTTCGCCGGGCACTGCGACCAGATCGGGTTCCTGGTGCGCTACATCGACAACGACGGCTTCCTGTACGTGCAGGGGATCGGCGGATGGGACCCGCAGATCGTGGTCGGTCAGAAGATGACGGTATGGACGGAGAGCGGCCCGTTGTTCGGGGCCATCGCACGCAAGCCCATCCACCTGCTGACGGACGAGGAGCGCAAGCAGGTGACCAAGCTGAAAGACGTCTGGCTGGATATCGGCGCCAAAGACCAGGCGGACGCGACCTCGCGGGTGAAGGTGGGCGACCCGGTGACGCTCGAGCTGGGTTTCCGGGAGATGCTCAACGAGCGCGCCAGCGGTCCTGGAATGGATGACAAGACCGGGTTGTGGATCGCCATGGAAGCCCTGCGGCGCACGCGTTCGGGGCAACTGAAATGCGCGCTGTACGCCGTCTCCACCGTGCAAGAGGAAATCGGGCTGCGCGGATCGAAGACCAGCGCCTTCCGCATCAACCCGTATATCGGCATCGCCATCGATGTTTGTCACGCCACCGACAGCCCCACGATCGAGAAGAAGCACGAGGGCGACATCGCGCTGGACAAGGGGCCCGTGATCTACCGCGGGCCGAACATGAATCCGCGCGTGGTGGAGCGGCTGCTTGAGGCGGCCAAGGCGCGCGAGATCCCCTACCAGTTGGCCGGGCACGGGCCGGCGACCGGGACCGATGCGAACACCATTCAGATCACCCGCGCGGGCGTGGCGGCGGCGCTGATCGGGGTGCCCAACCGCTATATGCACTCCCCGGTCGAGACCGTCTCGCTGCGGGACCTCGACCGGGCCGCCGACCTGCTGGCGGCCTTCGCGCTGGCGCTCGAGGGCAACGAGGACTGCACGCCCTAAGGCGTCAGGAACGGAAGCGGCGCCTTAACTGCAAAGGGACCTGGCGCGAGACAAGCCGGGCATTGGGACGCTACCCTAAAATGGGATGACCAGGCCTGAGTGATGGTATCGGAGCTTTCACCCGCGGAAATTCGCAGGCACGCGGAGGCGATTCGCTGGTATCAAACCATCGATCTCGGCGGCGGTGTCATCACCCAGGGGCAAGACAACACCCCCGTGCGGCTCCGGCGTATCGCCTTGCCCGAGCGGCTCGACGGGCTTTCGGTTCTGGATGTGGGCGCCTGGGACGGTTTCTTCTCCTTCGAAGCGGAGCGGCGCGGTGCGACGCGCGTGCTCGCGACGGACCACTACGCCTGGAGCGGCCTCAGTTGGGGTTCGAAAGAAGGGTTCGATTTCGCGCGCTCCGTGCTGAGCTCGCGCGTTGAGGATCTCGACATCGATGTGCCCGCCATTTCGCAGCAGACCGTCGGCCAGTTCGACGTCGTTCTGTTCCTGGGAGTGTTGTATCACCTGAAGGACCCGCTCGGCGCGCTGGAGCGACTGGCCGCTGTTACGAAGAAACTGCTCATTGTCGAGACCGCGGTGGACTTGCTGAACATGCGGCGTCCTGCCATGGCGTTTTATCCGGGCGCCGAGCTGGACCGCGATCCGACCAATTGGTGGGCGCCGAATCTGGCCTGCCTTCTGCAGATGCTCCGAACCAGCGGCTTCCGGGAAGTCCAGTGCGTCTACCGGCATTCTCTGGCCAGACGAGCCGCCTACGCGGCATGGCAGCAGGTTCGCGGCAGCGCCGCATTCTTCGCCGCGCTGAGGCGCGGCCGGGCGGCCTTTCACGCCATCCGGTAGTTGCACCGACAGCTCCCTGTCCCCTATTCCCTTGCTGTCCCGTCTGCTTCTCCTCGGCAGCCGTCTCCTATCCGGCCGGCACCGGCAACGCCACAATGCGCCGCACCATCGCCCCATACAGCCGCCGCCACAGGTTTCCCCAGATTGTAGGCGGTCAGGCTCAGCCACAGCCGCACCTCACCGGTTCGCGGGACTGCATTGAACACGCCGAACGTCCGGCCGCCGTACTCCGCGGAGTGTCCGCTGCAATGCGCGGCTCCGCAGAGGCGGCGGGTTTCCTGCTTCCGCGATGTGCTAGCATACAGGTGTCCATGTTCCGCTGACCGCTCCACGATGGAACGCCGGTTCGAACACATCGCCTTGGAGGTTCCCCCCGCGCGCTTCGAGAACTGGGAGCACTTCGTGCGGGAGGCGCCGGAGTACTCGATTGGCCTCGAAGTCATGGACGATACGCCCGGGCATCGGGGACACCACGTGCACTTCGACCACCATGTGGGCGTGATTCGCGAGGCGACGATGAGCGCCGCCATGCAGGCCTACATTGCCGTCCGGCAGGGCCGGCTCATGGAGAAGTGGCTGCAGCGGCGGCGGCCCGTCCCGGTGTACGTCTGGAACGCCGACCAGGACGTCTGCCTGGCCGCTTTCGTCCTCGAGTACCACGAGTTGCTCGAACGCGCCGAAGTGAAGCCCCTGCTGCGCTGGATCGTTCAGTACAACAACAAGATCGATGTCTGCGGCGGCCTCTATCCGGTCAACCTCGAGGAGCTGGTGAAGAGCCATTTCACGTGGGTCTTCGAGCCCTACCTCCAGCAGCGAATGCGGGGCAAAACGCAAGGCGACGAGGCCCTCGTGAAGAACACCATTCGGGAGGTTTGCGACCGGCTGCTGGACCTCATCGAGGGAAAAGCGGGCATCGCCCCGATCACCGTTCAGCCGGAGATCCTCTACGCCTCGCCGTACGACTTCGTCATCGCCAACGAGAAAGGCCATCCGAACTGCCGGCTGGTTTTGGCGGCGCGGGGCTACACCAACCTCATCAGCCTCATCTGCACGCGGCCCAACGGCAGGTACACCTATAGCATCATTCGTGGGTCGCCTTACGACGACGATGTCTTTCCCGTCCCCAAGCTGGTTGAGGCATTCCAGGCCGCTGAGGATCTGGCCGATGCCAGGATCTGGGGAGGCTCGAATCTGGCTGCCGGCTGCGACAGCGAGCTGGGGAGCAGCCTCCACTGGACCAGGCTGAGAGAGATCGCCGAGCCGATCATCGAGGAAGCCTACCTGGCAACCGCTTCTCCAGCCGGCCGCTGAACTTGGGTGGGGCGGACTTCAATCCGCGCGGGACCTCACTCAAGCTCCCCGATCGCTTCCTGCTCGAGGATTTGCTGCGCCCGCGGCGGCAGGATGCGCCAGTTGCGGTCGGCATGATCGGGAAGCCTCTTGTGCTCGGTGTAGTAGGCCACGATCAGGTCGCGGATCTCCTGGGACGAGCGCCAGAGGATCTTGGCCCCGCGAAACATGCTATAGCCGCCGCTGCCGCCGGCCCGGTAATTGTTCACCGCGATGCGCAGCTTCTGGCCCGGCGCCAGCGGCTGCGCGTTCCGGCGCAGGTTGAGCACGCGGTCGCCGGGCGGCCGCCGGAGATCGATTTCGTACTCGACGCCCTCCGCCATGTCGTAGTTGAATCCGGCGAACTGGCGGTTGATGAGCGGGCCGTGGGAGCAGGCCGCGTCGGGGCAGGGAAGGAAGTAGCGGGCGGCGTTCTCGAGCGCTTCTTTCACCATCTTGCCGTCGCCCTCGATGGCATAGAGTTCGTTGTCGTAGACGTAAAGCGCGGCGATCTGGCGCACGGTGACCGGCCCCTTGGGCGCCTTGACGCGCGGATTGAACAGCGCGGTGAAGGAGACGTCGGCTTGGGCATAGTGCAACTGCACGGCCTGGATCGCGTCGACCAGCGCGGTGTCTTCGACGCGGCCGAGTCGGCCGTCCAGGTCGGCGCCGGATTCGGCCACCGGCGTGTTCAAGTAGCGCTCGGTGAGTTCGTGGTAAGGTCTGGCGATGCTCAGAACTCCGGCGTCGGGCTGAGTTGCGCTGGTGACCGGAATCAGGCGGCTGCGCTTGTCGACGAGCTTCCAGCCGCCTGCGCCCGTGCTCTCGAGAGTGAAATCGATCCGGGCCAGTGACATGCCCCAGTTCTTGGGCTGCACCACCAGCGCGCCGCCGAGGCGCTCCCCGGGCTCTTCCCGGTGCGTGTGGCCGAAGATGATTGCGTCGATGCCCGGAACCTGGGTGGCGATCGCGGAGACCTGGTTTTCACCAGAGTTTCCGAGCCCCATGTGAGCGGCGACGACAGTGACATCCGGTCGCTCCGCGCGGCGGAGCGCGGCCAGCGCGGATTCCACGGCCCGCACAGGATCGAGGAAGCGATAGCCCTGGTAGTGTTCCGGCTCCTCCCAGTTCGGGATGTTGGGGGTGGTGACACCCACCACGGCGACCTTCACCCCGTCGATGGTGGCCACGATGTACGCTTCGAATGGCCTGGCGCCGGCCTGGGCTTCGGTGTTCGCCGAAAGCCACGGGAAACTCGCATCCGCGCGGGCGCGCTCGAGATTCCGAAGCCCAAAATTGAACTCGTGGTTGCCCAGCGTCATGGCGCGGTAGCCGAGCTGGTTCATCACCAGCATCATCGGGTCGTGGCCGAGCGGCTCCCCGGCGAACGCGAGGCCGAGCGGGAGGTGGCCGGCGCTCACGTAGCTCTGGTAGACGGATTCGATCGGGGAGCCCTGGATGGTGTCGCCGCAATCGATGAGCAGCGTGTTGGGGGTCTCGCGGCGGACGGATTGAATGAGCGCGGCGATCTTGGCGAGGCCGCGCTCGGAGGGCTGGCCGGTGAAGTAGTCCAATGGATAGATGTTGCCGTGGAGGTCGGTGGTGGCAAGCACAGTGACCGTGACCTGCCCGGCCCAGCCGGGCGCAACGGTCAGAAGGGCCGCAAGGGCGAATCGCAGACTGTGCATGGCGCCCGCGCGCGGTCGCTACTTCGTTTCGCCCTGCACGATGCGCGCGGTCTTGATGTAGTCCAGCCGCGGGAACTTGCTCTCCAAGTAGCTGTTGCCTTGCGTCTGGATCATGCCCTGGTCCGGGCTCTCACCGTAGCCGCTGTACAGGCTGTCCACCACCTCCATGCCCGCGACCACCTTCCCGAACGGGGCAAAACCGTCCGCGTTGAGCCTGGAGTTGTTGGCGTAGTTGATGAAGACCTGCGTCGTGCGAGTGTTCGGCCCGGCCATGGCGTAAGTGACCATCCCGCGCGTGTTGCTCTTGGTCACCTTGTCGTCCCTGATCGGCCGGGCGCGCCAGCGCGCCGCAACCGCCGAGCTTGCGGGAAGCCCGAACTGCACCATGAACCCATCGATCACGCGGAAGAACCGCGCGTGGTCATAAAACTGCTGCTGCACCAGCCGGTAGAAACGCTCCGCGCCCAACGGCGCCCAAGCCTTGGTGACTTCGATGACGAAGTCGCCTTTGCTGGTCTCGAAACTCACACGATAGACGTCCGGCGCCGGAGCGGGCGCTTGCGCCGCCTGTTGGGCGCCGTAGCACAATGCGGCGCTCGCCAGCGCCAGGGTCGCGAGAAACGGTATTCGAATGCGCATGAAAGGCATTTTACCAATGCCGCGCCCCTACTGGGAGCCGCCTGAGGGGCGCATCGGGGGCTGCTCGAGCGGGTATTGCCGGATGGGGCGCTCGTACTTAGGGCGGCGCACGGGATACTCGCTGGTCTCCTTGTCGAGTGGGATCTCGAAATAGAACAGCTCCTTCCCGCTCGAGGCCTCGCGCACCCCACGGAGGTAGAGGACGGAGCCGCTGCGGTAGAACGAGCGGAAGTAGAAAAAGCCGCTGGCGGTCTCTTGTGACGGCAGCATGCGGGCGGTGAAGGCGCGGCCCTCGATCTCCCACGCGTCCAGGGGGTTCTTCTTGCGAGAGACGCGCGTCGGCAATCCCGGCACCGGCGGCCCACCAACGGGGTTCGGCCGGCCGGCGCCCCTAAGGTAGTGGATCTCCGAGGGCGGGGTTGGTTCGATGTGGTCGCGGTCGGGGGTAATGAACTCGAGCTTGAGCTGGTCGAGCGCTAGAGTCTTGCCGGAATCGTTCCGGATGACCACCAGGATGGGCAGGATGCCGTAGCGATTGGGGTTCAGCTTGCCAAAGGCGGGCGCGGTTTCCGCGTCGGAGCGGAACAGCGCGGCGGCCACCGTGACGTTGTCGAGCGTCTGGCGAAACGCGTAGCTGTCCACGGGACCGGGTTTGAACGGGGGCGTTTCTTTGTCCCCGGCGCTCCCCACCGTTATACTCAGGAGTACAATCAACGACTTGCCTGTGATCGCCATATTCCTATACCGCCTGCTCCAAATTCTTGGGCTCCCCTTCCTCGTAGTCTACTTCCTCCTGCGCTGCCTGAAAGACCGCCGCTGCTTCCGGCAGTTCGGCCAGCGGCTCGGCTTTCTGCCGGACTCTTACAGGCAGACGAGGGAGGGCGCCATCTGGTTGCACGCGGTCTCGGTGGGTGAGGTGTTTTCGGCGAGCGGACTGCTGCGGCGGCTGCGCGCGGAGATCCCGCGAGCGCCGCTGTACGTTTCGGCCACCACGCTGGCGGGCAAGGCGGCGGCGGAGGACAAGCTGCGCGGACTGGCCGACGGGGTGTTCTATGCGCCCATCGACTACTGCTCGGCGGTGCGGCGCGTGCTGCGCACGCTGCGGCCCCGCGCGGTGGTGGTGATGGAAACCGAGATCTGGCCGAACCTCTACCGGGAGGCGAAGCGCGCGGGCTGTGCGCTGGTCGTTGTGAACGGACGCATCTCGGATCGGGCCGCGCCACGCTATCGGAGGCTGGGCTGGTTTTTCCGGCAGGCCCTGGCGTGGCCGGACGCGATCCTGGCGCAGAGTGAGATTAGCGCGCGGCGATACCTGGAGTTGGGCGCTCCCGCGGAAAAAGTGCGGGTCGCCGGGAACCTGAAGTACGATTTCGAGCCACGGCGCGCGGTGGAGGCGGTGCGGGAACTGGTGACGCGAACCGGCCCAAAGGAAATCTGGATCGCGGCCAGCACCACGGCGCCGGCCGAGGACGGCGATCCGGACGAGGATGCCGTGGTGGTCGAGGCGTTCGAGGCGCTGGCGCGGCCGGGCTTGTTGCTGATCCTGGCTCCACGCAAGCCGGAACGGTTCGAGACGGCGGCGGCACTCCTGCGGCGGAAGAGCCTGCGATTCCTGCGCCGGTCGGAGTTGTGCGAGGGCGCCAGGATCGAGCTACCCGGCGTACTTCTGCTCGACACGATCGGTGAACTCAGCAGCCTCTTCGGCCTGGCCCACGTGGTATTCATGGGAGGCACGCTGGCCCGGCGCGGCGGCCACAACATCCTGGAGCCGGCGTTCTACCGGCGCGCGATCGTCGTGGGGCCGCATATGGAGAACTTCTCCGAGATCGCGCGGAAGTTCCTCGGGGGCCGGGGCGTGTACCTGATTCCCACGGGCGCGGAGTTAGCCGGAGCGGTGGCGAAGCTGCTCGACGATGGCGCCCTGCGCGCGGAGTTGGGCTTGACGGCGGGCGAGTTGGCCGAGAGCGAGCGTGGCGCGACGGCGCGGGCAGTCGCGGAAATCGATCGGTACTACTGGCAGGCGGTGCCCGCCTTCCGGCCCCCGGCGCCGCTGGTCGCCCTGCTGTGGCCGCTTTCCCGCTTGTGGTTGCTGGGTGGCCGCTGGAAGCGCGCTTGGGCGCGGCCGGTGCGTCTGGCGACGCCCGTAATCAGCCTCGGCGGGCTCACGGTGGGAGGAACCGGGAAGACGCCCTTCGTGCTGTGGCTGGCCGGGCGTCTGAAGGCCGCGGGAATCCAGCCCGCGATTCTGACGCGCGGATATCGCCGCCGGGCCTCGCGGAAGGTCACCATCCTCGGACCGGGCGAAAGGGCGCCGGTTGCGCAAACCGGAGACGAGGCGCAGAGCTACTTGCGGGCTTCGATAGGGCCGGTAGGGATCGGCGCGGATCGCGCCGCAGCCGCGCGGCGGATCGAAGAGCGATTCCACCCGGGGGTGTTCCTCCTCGACGACGGATTCCAGCACTTCCGCCTCGCACGGTCGCTGGACATCGTTCTGATCGATGCGCTCGATCCGTTCGGCGAGAGCCAGCCAGTCCCGCTGGGACGGCTCAGGGAGGAGCTGCAAGCGCTGCGGCGGGCCGATATCGTGGTCATCACCCGAGTCGAAGCGGGCCAGAGGCTGGAGGGCATCGAGGCCGTGATCCGGCGGTACAATCCCGCGGCGCCGATCTACAAGTCGCGCGTGGTCGCGGAGCGATGGCAGCCCAGGTCTGTGACCGCGAAACCGCTCGCTGACGCTCGCGGTTCGGAACCGAACCACGACCGTAAGGGAGTGGAGGTCACAGGACCGGTGGCGGCGTTTTGCGGGCTGGGAAACCCCGAATCCTTCTGGCGGACGCTGGAAGGTCTGGGGATCCGACCGGTGTTGCGGCGTGCCTTTCCGGACCACCATCGATACTCGGCAGAGGAGCTGCGTGAATTGACCCAGGAGGCTCGCTCGCGGGGTGCCGAGGCGCTGGTGACCACCGAAAAGGACCTCATGAACCTCCCGGATGGATGGGGGGATACCACCCGGCCTTTGGAGGTACTCTGGCTCCCGATCCGGTTCGAGATCGATGCTGCGGACGAGCTCTTGGCGAGGCTGCGTGTCGGGATCTCCGGGTAGCTGCTATAATGTTGGTTCTAAATGCCTCTCGCTTCGGTTCCGGGGACTGGGCCTGACCCCAAGGTGATCTTGTTGAAGCCACGGGGTTTCTGCGCCGGCGTCGTGCGGGCGATCGATGTGGTGGAAATCGCGCTGGACCTGTACGGATCGCCCATCTACGTGCGCAAAGAGATCGTTCACAACCGCTATGTCGTGGACGAATTGCGGCGGGCCGGGGCAATCTTCGTCGAGGAGTTGGACGAGGTGCCGGAGGGCGCCCGGGTGATCTTCAGCGCGCATGGGGTGTCGCCCGCCGTGCGTGCCCAAGCGGTCCAGCGGCGGCTGCAAGTGATCGACGCGACCTGTCCGCTGGTGACCAAAGTGCACCTGGAGGCAGTCCGGTTCGCGCGGTCTGGATACACTATCGTGCTTATCGGCCACCGCGCTCACGACGAGGTGATCGGGACGCTGGGGGAGGCGCCAGAGCACACCTTCCTGGTGTCCTCGGTCGAGGACGTGGACCGGTTGGCGCCGCCAGACCCCGGGCGCATCGCGTACCTGACCCAAACCACCTTGAGCTTGGACGAGACCCGGCACATCGTGGCGCGGCTGAAGGAGAGGTTCCCGGCGATCCAGGAACCACCGGCGCAAGACATCTGCTACGCCACCGAGAACCGGCAACTGGCCGTGAAAGCCGTGGTGCCGTTGTGCGACGTGTTGCTGGTGATAGGCTCGCAAAACAGCTCGAACTCGAAGCGGCTGGTGGAGGTTTCGAACAATTCGGGGGTACCCGCATACCTGGTCGACGATGCGCAGGAGGTGGAGCCGCGCTGGCTGGCCGGCGCCAGGACGGTGGCAGTGACCGCGGGCGCTTCGGCGCCCGAGCACCTGGTGCAGGAACTCATTGAAGCATTGGGGCGAGAAGGCTACAACCGGCTGGAAGAGATGAATCTCAAGGAGGAGGACGTTCGCTTCACCTTGCCGGCGCAGCTAGTCCAGGTGAGCCGGCGGCTGGCCACCATCAGCACGCAATGAGCCCCAGCGTCCAAGTCGGGGAAGCACTCTCCAGCCTTGCGGCGCGGGCCGGCGGCCGGGCGGCGGAGTGGCTCCTGAATTTGCAGAACCCGCAGGGATACTGGTGGTTCGATCTCACCGCCGACACGACCCTGGAGTCCGACTACATCCTGCTGGAGTTATGGCTGCACCCTCCGGAGTCGGGGGTCTGGAATCCGCCTAGCCGGAAGCGGATCGATCGCGCAGTCGAGTCGATCCTGGCGCGGCAGTTGGAGGACGGCGGGTTCAATGTCTACCCCGGCGGCCCGGCGGATTTGAGCGCGACGGTGAAGGCGTACTTCGCGCTCAAGGTCGCGGGGATTCCGGCGAGCGACCCGCGGTTGACGCGGGCGCGGGAGCGCGTGCTGGCGCTCGGCGGCATCCAGAAAGCCAACAGCTACGTCAAGATCAACCTCAGCCTGTTCGGCTTGTTTCCGCGCAAGTATTGCCCCTCGGTGCCCCCGGAGATGATCCTGCTGCCGGGCAAGTTCATCTACCGGATGTCCTCGTGGACGCGGGCGATCGTCGTGCCGCTCTCGATCATTCACTCTTTCGACCCGGCGCGGCCGGTTCCGGCGGGCTTCTCGCTCGAGGAGCTGTTCCTGCGCGGAGGCAGCTTCGAATACCGGCACAACGAGAAGTTCTTCACCTTGCGGAATTACTTCTTCCTGGCGGATCGCCTGCTGAAGTTCTACGAGAGGCATCTGATCCGGTGGCTGCGCAGGAAGGCGGTCGAGAAGTGCCGGCGCTGGATGCTGGAGCGCATGCGCTACACCGGCGGTCTGGGGGCCATCTACCCGCCCATGATGTACAGCATCATGGCGCTGGACCTGCTGGGCTATCCACCGGATCATCCGGACCGGGCGGAGGCGCAGGCGCAGTTCGAGCGGCTGATGAAGGACGACGGAGAGCGGTTCTACTTCCAGCCGTGCTTCTCGGTGGTGTGGGACACGGCCATCGCCGCCTTTGCGCTGGCCGAATCGGGCCACGCGTCCGCTGCGGCCCTCACCAGGTGCGCGGACTGGCTGCTCACCAAGGAGGTGAGGCGCAAGGGAGACTGGTCGGTTTCGCGGCCCCACACGGTGCCCTCGGGGTGGTACTTCGAATTCGCCAACGAGTTCTACCCCGACATCGACGACACCGGAATGGTCTTGCTGGCGCTTGGGGCTAGCCGTGCCTCGAACGCACCCGCCCAAGCCGCCTGCCTGCGCCGCGCGGTGGACTGGCTGCTGGCGATGCAATCCAGCGACGGCGGCTGGGCGGCCTTCGACGTGGACAACAACTGGCAACTGCTCAGCTACATGCCGTTCGCCGACCACAATGCCATGCTCGACCCTACCTGCCCCGACATCACCGGGCGGGTGCTGGAGGCCATCTGCACTGCCGCCGGGCTGGATTCCCTCCATCCCGCGGTGCGCCGCGCCATCGGGTATCTGCGGAAGAGCCAGGAAGCCGATGGGAGCTGGTACGGGCGCTGGGGGGTGAATTACATTTACGGGACTTTCCTGGCGGTGCGCGGGCTGCGAGCGGCCGGGGTCGGCGGCGACGACGCCGCTATCCTCCGGGCCTGCGAGTGGCTGCGCTCGATTCAGAACGCCGACGGGGGCTGGGGCGAAAGCTGTGCCAGTTACGAGCAGGGTTCTTTCTGCCCGGTGGAGAGCACGGCATCGCAGACCGCCTGGGCCTTGCTGGGCTTGCTGGCGGGCGGCGACTCCCGCAGCCTGAGCGTTGAGCAGGGAATCGAGTACTTGCTGCGCACCCAGCGCGCGGACGGGAACTGGCGGGAGGAACGGGCGACCGGCACGGGCTTCCCGGGCGTTTTCTATCTCACCTACCACCTCTACCGGCAGGCATTTCCGCTCCTGGCGCTGGCAATCTACGCTCGCGGCTCTGCACCGAACCACGACCGTAAGGGAGTGGTTCACAACGCCGAGCCGCGCGCGTCAGCAAGCGAAAACGGAGGCGCCAGAGGAAGACTATGAGATTCCCGTTGTCGATGACCGCCGGCATGGCCGGCTACATCTTGAAGAACAAGCTGCGCCCACGGCCGGAGTGGCAGAGGGACCTGGCCGCCAACGGCGATAGCTCGAATCCCTTCCGAATCCTGCACCAGCCGCGGACCGGCAACGGCGCTGCGCGCCATCCCATGATCCGGAAACGGTTTCCGCTGGTGCTGATGCTCGAGCCGCTGCACGCCTGCAACCTCACTTGCACGGGCTGCGGGCGAATCCGCGAGTACGAAGAGTCGATCACGCAGAAGCTCTCCGTGGAACAGTGCCTGAAGGCGGTGGACGAGTGCGGCGCGCCGATCGTGTCGATCTGCGGCGGGGAGCCGCTGCTGTACCCGGAACTTGGCCGGTTGTGCGCGGAGATCCTGGAGCGGAACAAGCACATCTACTTGTGTACGAATGGCATGTTCGTGAAGAAGCGGCTTCACGAGTTCAAGCCGGACCCACGCTTCTTCATCAATATTCACCTGGATGGGATGGAGCAGAGCCACGACCTGGCGGTGGAGCGCAAGGGCGTGTTCCGGCAGGCGATCGAAGCCATCCAGGCGGCCAAGGCGGCGGGCTTCCAGGTCACGACCAACACCACCGTCTATAAAGAGACGGACATGCAGGAACTCGAACAACTCTTCGAGTACCTGGAGCAGTTCGACGTGGACGGGCACATGCTCTCTCCGGCCTACGGGTATTCGGCCGTCAACGACCGGGAGATCTTCCTGACCCGGGACGACGTGCGCGAGAAGTTCAAGGAAATCGACCGGCTGGCACAGCGCTTCCGGTTGAGCACCACGCCCACGTACCTGGATTTCCTGAAGGGCGAGCGGGAGCTGCCGTGCACGGCATGGGGCAACCCGACCTACAACGTGAAAGGCTGGAAGGGACCCTGCTATCTCATCACCGATGCCCATTACGAGACCTTCGAGGAGCTGATGACCAGGACGCCCTGGGAGAGTTACGGACATGGGAACGATCCCCGCTGCGAGCACTGCATGGCGCACTGTGGGTACGAACCCTCGGCCGCCCTGGGCATCAATGCCAAGCCCGGCGACAATTGGAAGCTGCTGACCTGGGCCTTGAGGTAGCCGGACTAATGTTGCGTCTCAGTGCACGCTTCCGAGCCGCGACCGCGAGGGAGCGGTTCTGTCAGGCTGTTTGAGAGACACTGCACTAACAAGTGAAACCGACGCTGGTAACGGGCGCGACGGGGTTTGTGGGTTGGCACGTCGCGCGGAGACTCATCGAGCGCGGACATCGCGTGCGCGCGCTGGTGCGGGCATCCGGCAAGCTGCGCGAGATCGAAGCGGAGACGGCGACGGGCGATCTGCGCGATCCGGAGTCGCTGAAGCGGGCCGCGGCGGGCTGCGGGCTGGTGTTTCACGTGGCCGCCGATTACCGGCTGTGGGTGAGGGATCCCCGGGAGATGTACCGGTCCAACGTGGACGGTACCCGGAACCTCCTGGAAGCGGCGCGGGCGGCCGGAGTCGAGCGGGTGGTGTACACCAGCACGGTCGGCTGCATCGGCATTCCCGAAGGCGGGGAAGGGAACGAGGAGACGCCGGTCAGCCTGGCGGACATGACCGGCCCTTACAAACGGTCGAAGTTCCTGGCGGAGGAGGTAGCGCTGCGGTTCGCCGCGGAAGGGTTGCCGGTGGTGATCGTGAACCCCACCGCCCCGGTGGGGGACCACGATTCTAAGCCCACCCCTACCGGCAAGATCATCGTCGATTTTATGGAAGGCGGGATGCCCGCCTACATCGATACCGGGCTGAACGTGGTGGACGTGCGCGATGTGGCCGAGGGACACCTCCTGGCCTTGGAGCGGGGGAAGCCCGGCGAGCGATACATCCTCGGGTGCCAGAACCTGACGCTCCAGGAGATCCTCACGCGGCTGGCGCGAATCTGCGGACGCGAGGCCCCGTCGTGGCGGATCCCCTACGCGGTGGCGTACGCGGCCGCGCTGCTGAGCACGGGCTGGGCACGCATTACGGGGCGCGCGCCACGAGCGCCCCTGGACGCGGTGCGGATGGCCAGGAAAAAGATGTTCGCCTCGCACGGGAAGGCCGCGCGGGAGTTGGGCTTTTCGCCGGGGCCCGTGGACGAGGCGCTGGAGCGCGCAGTCGGCTGGTTCCGCGCCAACGGGTACGCAACGCCGTGAGGACCGTCCTGGTGGTGGCTGCCGAGCGCCGGGAGTTGCGTGGCGTTCTCCGGCGCTCGAGCCGGGTGAGACGGCTCGGCTGGCCGGTGCGCTTCGCGCGCAGCGGGGAACTGAACGGCCAGCGGCTGCTCCTGGTGGCGCACGGGCCGGGCCCCAGGCTGGCCTGCGAGGCTTTGGAGGCGGCGCTCCGCCAACAACGCCCGGATGCGCTGCTCAGTACCGGGTTCTGTGGCGCGCTGGACGCCAACCTGGGGATGGGCGAAGTATTTGTCGCTACGCGCGTCGAAAATGGGACTCAGGCGTTTGAGGCGGCTCAGCCGGCGACCGGGCGGGTGTTTCGCTCGGGGGCCTTGATTTCGATTGACCGATTTGTTGCGACGGTGGCTGAGAAGCGGCGCTTGAGCGCAGGCGGCGCCGCCGCGGTGGACATGGAGGCGGCGGCCGTGGCCGGCCGGGCTCACCAGGAGGGTCTGCCGTTCTACTGCATTCGGGTGGTGTTGGACCGGGCGTCGGATGGGTTTAAGCTGGACTTTAACGGGTTGCGGAGTCCCGACGGACGTTTCAGCCGTGCGCGGATTCTGCGGGCGGCGCTGGCCCGTCCGTGGGCAGCGGTGCCGGAGTTGATGCGCCTGGAGCGGCGGGGTCGCATGGCCGCGCGGGCGCTGGGGGATTTTCTTGCGGACTGTCGATTCTGATTTCTTCGTGCCCGCCACGATGCGGGCCGCGGTCTACCGCGGTGACAGCGCTGTCGCGATCGAGATGCTGCCCACGCCGGAGATCGGACCGGGCGAGCTGCTGGTGCGCGTGGAGAGCTGCGGGATCTGCCACACCGACCTCAAGAAGGTGGAGCACAATCTGTTGCCGCCGCCGCGGATTTTTGGGCACGAAACGGCGGGTGTGGTGATCCGCACAGGCGCCGGGGCGGGCGATTTCGCGGTGGGAGACAACGTGATCATGTTCCACCACGTCCCCTGCCGCGAGTGCTTCTACTGCCGGCGCAAGCTGTACGCCCAGTGCCCAACCTACAAGAAGGTGGGGGTGACGGCGGGCTTCGAGCCCGCCGGCGGCGGGTTCTCGCAGTACGTCCGGGTGATGGATTGGATTGTCCGCCAGGGAGTGGAGAAGTTCGCGGACGGCGTCCCGTTCGACCGGGCCTGCTTCGTGGAGCCGGTGAACACCTGCCTCAAGGCGGTGGTGCGGATGGACCCGCGGCCCGAGGAGCTGGCGGTGATTCTGGGCCAGGGGCCAATCGGCCTGCTGTTCACGATGCTGGTGCGGCGCACGGGAGCCAGGGTCGTGGCGACGGACCGGATTGCCAGGCGGCGCGAACTGGCGCTGCGTTTCGGCGCGGAAGAGGCCTGGGATCCACGCATCACGGCCATCGAGCCGCAGGTGGCCGCGCGGACCGAAGGGCGGGGCGCGGACCTGGTGATCGTGGCCGCATCCGCGCCCGGGCTGGTTGAGCAGGCGGTGCGATGCTCGCGGCCGGGCAGCAGAATCCTCTTGTTTTCCCAAACTTCCCATCAAGAAAAGGTAGAATTGTCTGGAGCGGACATTTGTGTCGGAGAACGAACTCTGCTAGGCTGTTACAGCGCGTCCATTGACCTCCAGACGGAGTCTGCGCGCTTGGTGTTTAGCGGCGAGCTGCCGGTGGAAGACCTGATTTCCCACCGGCTGCCTCTTGATTCGATTGGGTCTGGAATACAACTGGCATTACACCCGGATGAGGAAGCATTGAAAATCATCGTTCAACCACAGAGGTGGGCACAGTGAATACTCAAATGCTGGCTGGCGTCCTATATGGAAAAGAGCATCTTCAGGTTGAGCCGGTAGCTGTCCCGAAAGTTGGCGAAGGAGACGTCCTGGTACGCGTGAAGGCCGCCCTGACCTGCGGCACGGATGTGAAGGTTTTCCGCCGCGGATACCATGCGCGGATGATCATTCCTCCGGCCGTATTCGGCCACGAGTTGGCCGGGGACGTGGTCCAGGTCGGCGGGAAAGTAACCAGGTTCCGAGTGGGCGAGCGGGTGGTGGCGGCGAACTCCGCCCCCTGCCAGGAGTGCTTCTACTGCCGCCGCGGACACGAGAACCTGTGTGAAGATCTGCTGTTCAACAACGGCGCCTACGCCGAGTACATCCGGATTCCGGCGCGTATCGTCGAGCGGAACATGTACGAAATCCCCAGCGGCGTGAGCTATCAGGACGCCGCGCTGGTGGAGCCGCTGGCCTGCGTGCTCAAGGGGGTTGAGGAGACCGGGCTGAGGGAAGGCGACAACGTGGCGGTGATCGGCCTCGGGCCGATCGGGCTGATGTTCGTCCGGCTGGCCAAGTCGGTGGGCGCGCGCGTCATCGCCCTGGGCCGGCGGAAGACCCAGCTCAGCCGGGCGGCGGCGCTCGGAGCCGAGGAACTCATCTCCACCACCGAATTCCCCGATTCTGTCGCCGTGGTGCGCGGCCTGACGGCTGGCCGGGGCGCGGACGTCGCCATCGAGGCGGTCGGCAAGCCGCACACCTGGGAACTGTGCGTTCACATGGTGCGCAAGGGCGGGACCGTGAACTTCTTCGGGGGCTGCCCCAGCGAAAGCCACGTGTCGCTGGACACCTCGCTGCTGCACTACTCGGAAATCACCTGCAAGGCCAGCTTCCACCATACGCCAGCCCACATTCGCAAATCCATCGAGCTGATCCGGCGGAAGATCATCACGGCGCGGGATTTCGTAAACGGCGAGGAGCCGCTGGTGAACCTGCTCGAGGTGATGCGGCACCTGATGAGCCATAACGGGCACTTGAAGACCGCCATCATCCCGTGACCCTTGCATAGCCAGTGTTTCTGCCGCCCCAGGATTTCGTGAAGTCGCCGGAAGCCCTGGCCCGCATCTACAGCGAGAAGGAAGCCCAGGAATACACCCGCTGGCTGACGCGCGCTCACTACGAAAACTTTCACGTGGCGACGTTTCTGCTGCCGCGCCGGCTGCATCAGGACTTCTACAACGTATACGCCTTCTGCCGCTGGGCCGACGACCTGGGCGACGAAATCGGCAACCCTCGGGAGAGCCTGAGGCTGCTCGAGTGGTGGCGGGGGGAGCTGGACGGCATGTACGAGGGCCGGGCCTCGCACCCGGTCTTCGTGGCGCTCCAGCAGACTGCCGCACGCCACGAGCTGCCCAAACAGCCTTTCGCCGACCTGATCCGGGCCTTCGTGCAAGACCAGACGGTGGTGCGCTACCCCACCTACGAGGATCTGTTCGGGTATTGCCGGTATTCGGCGAATCCGGTGGGGCGGCTGGTGCTGCACCTGTGCGGCTATCGCGACGCCCAGCGCCAGGCGCTCTCGGACGCGACCTGCACCGCGCTGCAATTGGCGAATTTCTGGCAGGATGTCGCGCGGGATTTGGAGAAGGGGCGGGTGTACATTCCCCTGGAGTCTCTGGCGCGGCACGGGTATACGGTGGAAGAACTCGAAGCGCGGCGGGAGACGCCCGCCTTCCGGGCGGTGATGCGGGAGGCGGTCGAGGTGGCGCGGCGGCTGTTTGTGGAGGGTTTGCCGCTGGCGCGCCTGGTCCACCGGCGCCTGGCCGCCGACGTCGAGCTGTTCAGCCGGGGCGGCCTGCTGGTTCTGGAAAAGATCGAGCGGCAGAACTATAATGTGCTGGCGCGGCGTCCCTGCGTTTCCAGGACCGAGCGGGTCTGGATGCTGGTGAGCACGCTGGCGCGAATGGCGTTGCCTAGGGCCGCATGACCGGGACGCTCGAACGATCCTACGAATACTGCCGGCGCGTGGCGCGCCGCCGCGCCCGCAACTTCTACTACTCCTTCGTGCTGCTGCCCACTGAGCAGCGCAACGCCATCTGCGCCATTTATGCCTTCATGCGCTATTGCGACGACCTGAGCGACGAGGCTCCGGCGCGGGACTGTTCCGCTCGCGAATCCATCGAGCGCTGGCGCGGGGACTTGGATGCGGCGCTCGAGGGGCGCTTCAGCGGGCACCCGGTTTGGCCCGCGTTCCATGACACCGTCACGCGCTACCGCATTCCCCGCGAGTACTTCCACGAGATGATCGAGGGCGTGACGTCGGACCTGCGGCCGCGCCGGATGGCGACCTTCGAGGAGTTGTACCGCTACTGTTACCAGGTGGCCTCGGTGGTGGGGCTGACGGTGATCCACATCTTCGGATTCCACTCCCCGGAGGCCCTGCCGCTGGCCGAGAAGTGCGGGGTGGCCTTCCAGCTCACCAACATCCTGCGGGACGTGCGCGAGGACGCCGCGCGGGACCGGGTCTATCTTCCGGCGGAAGACTTGCTGCGTTTCCACGTGGATGCCCAAGATCTCCGGGAAGGCAAGCGAACGGACGAGTTCGTGGACCTGATGGAGTTCGAGGCCGGGCGCGCTCGGGCCTACTACAAGGAATCGGCGCCGCTGGTGGAGATGGTGGACCCGCACAGCCGGTCGTCGCTCTGGGCGCTGATCGAGATCTACTCGCGCCTGCTCGGCAAAATCGTGCACACCAACTACGACGTGCTCTCGCACCGCATCGAGCTCCCCGCGCGCGAGAAGCTCTGGATCATCGCCAAAGCGGCGCTGGGGACCCGCTAACCGCGGCCTACTTGCCCCCGAGACCGCGGAAGAACCCTGCGGCGGCCATCAGTAGCAGTGCGATTGTGAGAATGAATGCGCCGAGGCCGGCGGTGATCGACACCCAGGGACTGGTCCTCTTTACGGGCCAGCGTCGCTGGGAAGGGATCTGCCCCTCGAAATGCTGCCGAGGCACCGTGCGGTCATACTTGCGGACATCGACGGGGCATCGAACGCAGCTAGGACAATATGCACGGTCATCGTCAAACAGGGGGATGGCGCCTCCAATGCTGTACGCCCCTATCCGTGGCAACTGGCACAAGACAGCCGCCGCACACGCGTTCCCGAGAGCGACAGCGTGCGCCTCCAACTGCGCGTGCGCAAAGAAGTAACGGCACCTCTGGCATTGATAGAAGCGCTCAGGCTGTTCTGTCATGGCATCGTCCATCCTGTGCCAAGCACCTCATTTATGATGCCCTCGCTCAACCAGCGAGTCAAACGTACCCACTTAGCTCAGGAGTGCTCTTACGCGGCCTTTCCGTCCTCACAGCGGTAGTTCGTACAGCGAGAGCTGGTAGGCGCCGGAGCGGCTGTCGCCGCGGTAGTGGAAGCCGGCGGATTCGTAGTAGGCGCGGAGGCGGGCGTTGGCGGTCATGCAGTCCAGGCGGGCGAGGCGCTTGCCGCGGCTTCGGATGCGGGCGATGGCCCACTCCAGCATCCTGCTACCGAGTTGGCGGCCCATGTAGGCGGGCTTGAGCGCCATGGTGTGGATGTAACCGGCGTCGGCTTCCTCCGGCCAGAGGGGCGTGCCGGTCCACTCGAAGCGCAACGTTCCCACTGGCTCGCCGGTTTCGGGAAGCCGGGCCAGGTAGACCTCCCGGTTCTCGATCTCCCGGGTCATGCGCTGCCACACTTCGGAAGGGCTCGGGGCTTCCCATTGCCAGATGCCGCGTTCGAGCATCCAGCGGGCGGCCTGGTCGAGAATCTCGATGACGCTCGGCAACTCCTCGGGCCGGGCTGGAACGAGGAGCAGGGCGCAGTCCATAGCTCGTTACAGCACTTCTTCGGACCAGTCTTCCAGCACCGACTTGAGCTTGGTCATGAACTGGTCGGCGTAAGCGCCGTCCAGCAGGCGATGGTCGAAGGTCAGCCCGATCAGGCTGATCGAGCGGATGGCAATGGCGTCGTCCTCGGTAACGATCGGGGTCTTTTCGACCGTGCCAACGCCCAGGATGGCCACTTGCGGCTGGTTGATGATGGGCGTGCCGAACAGGCTGCCGAAACTGCCGAAATTGGTGATCGAGAAGGTGCCGCCCTGGACCTCGTCGGGCTTGAGCTGGCGCGAGCGGGCCCGCGCGGCGAGATCCACGATGGCGCGCTGCAAGCCGAGCACGTTTTTCTCGTCGGCGTTGCGGATCACTGGAACGATCAGGCCACCCTCCAGCGCCACGGCGATCCCGATGTTAATCTCGTTGTGGTAGACGATGTTGTTGCCCTCGACGGAGGCGTTGGCGAGCGGATAAGTGCGCAGGGCCTCGGCGGCGGCGCGGACGACAAACGGCAGGTACGTGAGCGAGTAGCCGTGCCGCGCCTTCACCTCTTCCTTGTGGCGCGCGCGCATCCGGGCCACGCGCGTCATATCCACCTTGTGGACCGTGGTGACGTGCGGCGAGACGCGCGTCGACATCAGCATGTGCTCGGCGATCTTCGAGCGCATGACGCTCATCGGCTCGATGCGGACTTTGCCTGCTTCGGCTCTGTGCGACGGCGGTGGAGGCGCGGGAGCGGCTTGCCGCTGGGCGAGGTACGCCTCGACGTCCTGCTTGCTGATGCGGCCGCCGGCTCCGGTGCCCTTCACCTGGCGCAGATCGATATTGTGCTCGCGCGCCATGCGGCGCACCAGCGGGGATAGAGGGCCGGCGGGCGCTTCGGCGGCCCCGGCCGGCTCGGGTGGGGGCGCGGGTGCGGGCGGCGGAGCCTCCGGCTGCGGAGTTGGCGGCGCGGACGGCGGAACCGGCTCGGCCGCGGCCTGGGGCGGAGGCGGCGCGGCGGCCGGGGCGGTTCCACTCTCGTCGATGCGGGCGACTACCGTGTTGATGGCGACCGTAGCGCCCTCCTGGACCAGAACGTCGGCCAGGACGCCCGCGGCGGGCGCGGGGATCTCGGTGTCCACCTTGTCGGTCGAAATCTCGAAGAGCGCCTCGTCGCGCTCGACGCGCTCGCCGGGTTTCTTCAGCCACTTCGTCAGCGTGCCTTCGACGATACTCTCTCCCATTTGGGGCATTACTACGTCGACCATACAGCCTCCTCCGTTTGGGTGACCGGTTCCACGATTTCGAGTTGGAAGTTGCGGGCAAAGTGCTTGCCCAGTGAGGCGATGACTTCGGCCCGCGGCGCGGCGGCGCCAAGAGCCGCCATCGAGGTGACGGGCCGCGCCAGGCCGCAGGGCACGATGTACTGAAAATAACTCAAGTCGGTGGTCACGTTCAGCGCGAAGCCGTGCGAAGTGATCCAGCGGCTGATGTGCACGCCGATGGCGGCGATCTTGCGTCCATCGACCCAGCAGCCGGTGCAGCCGGCCAGCCGCCCCGCCGTGATGCCGAACTCGGCCAGCGCATCGATGACGGTCTGCTCGATCGCGCGGACGTAGGCCACCACATCGCGCTTCCACTCCCGCAGGTCGAGAATGGGGTAGCCGACGATCTGGCCGGGGCCGTGGTAAGTGATGTCGCCGCCGCGGTCGGTGGGGAAGAACGCGATGCCGGCGCGCCGCAGCACCTCCTCCGAGGCCAGCAGGTGGAGGGGATTTCCATTGCGGCCCAGCGTGACGACGTGTGGATGCTCGACCACCAGCAACTGATCGGGGATCAGCCCGAGCTTGCGCTTCCCGGCCAGCTCGCGTTGCAACTCGAGCGCCCGGCCGTACTCGATGCGTCCGAGATCGTGCAGCTCGCAGCTACGCATTGATCGCCAGGCCGTAAATGGCGTTGAACGCCTCGCCCACCGCTTCATAGAGGGTCGGGTGGGCGTGGATGGTGTTCATCATGGTCTCGACCGTGGCTTCGGCAGCCATGGCGGCGACTCCCTCGGAGATGTACTCCCAGGCCAGCGGGCCGATGATGTGCACGCCGAGGATCTCGCCGTAGGTTTCCTCGGAGACGATTTTCACGAAGCCGTCGTGCTGGCCGAGAATGGACGCCATGCTGTTCGGCATGAAGGAGAATTTGCCGGTCTTGACCTTGTAGCCCTGTGCGCGCGCTTCGGCCTCGGTCAGGCCCACGCTGCCGATGCCCGGCTCGGTGTAGGTGCAGGCCGGGATGAGGCGGCGGTTGAGGGGCTGAACCGGCTTGCCTGCGATGTGCGCGACCGCGACCAGCCCTTCCCGGGTGGCAACGTGCGCCAGTTGCGGCGTGCCGGCGACCACGTCGCCGATGGCGTAGATGCCGGGCTCGGCGGTGCGCTGGTATTCGTCCACCTGGATGAAGCCGCGGTCGGTCGCTACGCGTGTGGTCTCCAGGCCAATGTTGTCGGTCACCGGGCGCCGGCCGACGCCGACCAGCACCTTCTCCGCCGTCAACTCTTCCTTCTGGCCGCTGGCCAGCGTGAGCGCGACCTGGACGCCGCCATCTGTCCTGCGAATCGCTTCCGCCTTGGCCCCCGTCTCGACGCGGATGCCCTTCTTCTTGAAGACCCGCTCGAGTTCCTTGGAGACTTCCTCGTCCTCCAGCGGCACGATGCGCGGCAGCATCTCGAGCAGCGTCACTTTCGTGCCGAAGCGGTGGAACATGGAAGCGAATTCCGAGCCCACCGCGCCCGAGCCGATGATCACCATCGAGCCGGGAACGGCGCGCTGATCCAGGATCTCGACGTTGGTCAGGACGCGCTCGGGGTCGGGCTCCAGCCCGGGGAACATGCGGGCTTCCGAGCCGGTGGCGATGATGACGTTCCTGGTTTCGAGCGTCTGGACGCCCTGCTCGGACCGGACCTCGACTTTTCCAGCGCCGCGCAAAGTGGCCCGCCCCTTGAAGACCTCCACCTTGTTCTTCCGCATCAGAAAGTCGACGCCCTTGCTGTGCTTGTTGACGATCTGGTTCTTGTGGTCGATGACCTTGGAGAAGTCCAGCCGCGGATTGTCGCAGGCGAGGCCGTCGGCGGGGTTCCGGAAGTGGTCCCAAAGCTCCGCGGCGTGCAGCAGAGCCTTGGTGGGGATGCAGCCGACCAGCAAACAGGTTCCGCCCAGCTTCGCGCTCTTCTCGACCAGCGCCGTGCGCAGTCCGTACTGGCCGGCGCGCACGGCCGCGGAATAGCCTCCCGGCCCGCTGCCGAGGATGACGAGGTCGTAAGTCATTGACCACATTCTAGCAAGACAGCCCGTAGCGGACACTCGGCCCGGTCCCAATGCTGTTCACTTGGCCTTGGGCATTAGTGGGGTCGGGCTTTCCAGCCTGCCGCCGGGCTTCTGCCCGGCGTGGGCTGCACCGGCTGAAAAGCCGGTGGCAGCCAGGAATGGCTGCTCCACGGGGGCAAAGTGAACAGTATTGGGCCTAGTCCATCCGCGCTTGCGCGGAGAGGAAGCCGGGGGTTACCTTGGACTGTTAGGCGGGAGTACAGCTTTCGACGCCGAGGCCTCTCCTCCGGCAAGAGCAAGCCCATGTGGATCGTCCGACTGGCACTGCGACGGCCGTATACCTTCGTCGTGATGGCTCTGGCCATCGCCCTGCTCGGCGGCGCCGCCATCTACACCATGCCGGTGGACATCTTCCCGTACATCGACATCCCGGTGGTCAGCGTCATCTGGAGCTACCAGGGGATTTCCCCGGAGGAGATGGAGAAACGGGTCGTCACCGTTTTCGAGCGCGCCCTGACCACCACGGTGAACGACGTCGAGCATATCGAGTCGCAATCCTTCAACGGCGTCGCCGT
>JBEKMO010000066.1:0-31280 GCA_050008465.1 Bryobacteraceae bacterium | reverse complement strand
TGTCGCGGCAAAGTGAGAAGTTCCTATATGGGCAAAGTAGAAAGTTCCTCTTGACAGCCACAGGCTGGAAGGATGGAACGAATTGCGATGAGCCAAGAGGAACGGGACTGGTTGCACTGGCTGAAACAGGTGCGGGATGGAGAGATGACGCAACGGCAGGCGGCCGAGTGCATGAACGTGACGGACCGATGGGTGAGGGAGTTGATGAGGCGGTACGAGCGGGTCGGTGACGGGGTGGTGGTGCATGGGCTCCGCGGGCGAACCTCAAACCGGCGGATCGCCGAGGAGATCCAGCGGAAGGCGCTGCGGATGCTGCGGCAAGCGGACTGGCACGACTTCGGGCCGACGTTCGCCAGCGAGCAACTGGCCAAGCGGCAGCTCCTGGTGAGCCGGGAGACGGTGCGGGCCTGGATGATCGCAGATGGTCTGTGGCAGAGCCATCCGCGCGCGGTGAAGGAAGTGCACGAGTGGCGGCCTCGGCGGAGCGCCTTTGGCGAGTTGGTGCAGTGGGACACCTCGGTACATGAGTGGCTGGAGGGCCGGGGCGAGCCGGTGCGCTACCTGGTGCGGATGATCGACGATGCGACCAGCCGGAGTTGGGGCCGCTTCGTTCGGCAGGACAGCACGCGGGAGAACATGGGGGTGCTGTGGGAGTACCTGGAGCGCAACGGGCGAATGGTGGACGTCTACACAGACCACCACTCCATGTTCGCGGTGGCTCGGAGACCCAAGGAAAGCGCGGAGGAGCGGCGGGCTGCGGACCGGCTGACGCAATTGGGGCGTGCGCTGCGGGAACTGGGGATCGGCTGGATCGGCGCTTTCTCGCCGCAGGCCAAAGGGCGTGTGGAGCGAAGTTTCGGCACGGATCAGGACCGGTTGGTCAAGCTGCTTCGTCTGGCCCAGGTAAAGAGCCTGACCGGAGCCAACGAGTTTCTGGAGAAGGAGTACTGGCCGGAGTGGAACGAACGGTTCGCGCGTCCCTTGCAGGGAGTGACGGATCTGCACCGGCCGCTCACACCGGAGATCGATCTGGCCTCGAGCCTGAGCCACGTCCAGTCGCGCGTGATCGACAACGACTACACGATCCCTTTTGCGGGCCGGCGGTATCGGATTGCCCGGCAAGATGTGCGTGCCGGGATGAAACGCCAGAGCCTGCGGGTGGAACTACGTTTGGACGGAACGCTGAAGGCCCGTTATGAGGGCCGCTACGTGGAGATCGCCGAGTGTGGGCCGAAGGCGCCCGAACCGCCCGCGGCGCCGCGAACACCGCCCCGCAAGGACCACAACGCCGGCGGCAAGAGCCGGTGGATGGAGGATTTCTGGGAGCATCCTGCGCCGCCGATTTGGCTGGCCATCGAGGAGTCAAATCGGCATGCTTGAGTTACCGCTCGAACTGCGATTAGGAGCGCCGGGCGAAGACGGCCCGGCGGTCTTCGCGTTTGCAATGCCCAAAGCCTCACTCGGGGATTCCACCAAAGCAATAGGCCTCGGCTCGACAATACCCTCCTGGCACTCCGGAAAAACTCACGGGTTCTGTGTCACAGGACGACCGCGCCAGGCGCGACCCCGGCGCGGCTGATCGAACATACCATTGACGGCTCCAACAGCCGCTCAGAACCGGAACTTTCTACTTTGCTGGGAACCGGAAGTTTCTACTTTGCGTTGACACCGGCCTAGGTGAAGCGATACTGCTCGGATTTCGGGTCCCAGATGGCTTTCTTGCCGCGGCGGTAGGAAAGCGTCGCCAGGTGGCCGGGAATCGCCGCCACCTGGCCCGCGCGCGCCGGCGTGATCACCTTGGCTTCGCCCCGGATCGCCTGGATCCAGTTCTTGAAGTGGTCCGCGGTGGAGTCCTCTTGGTTGAAGTCTTTCAGGTAGTTCAGGTGCACTTCGCGGCGCGCCTTGATCTTGGCGGGCGCGCGGCCGCCGAACTTCTGCGGGTAGAAGTGCAGATCCTGGCGGTTGTACACCATAATGGTGCCCTCGTACCCCATGAACTCCTCGCCATACCCGAAGTAGTCGTTGCCGAAGAAGCAACTGTAGTTCAGGTGGAACCTATCGGGGTATTCGTAGATCGCGCTCAGCGTGTCGGGCACCTCACGGTCGTCCGGCTGCCCCCACACATAGATGCCGCCGGAAGCCATGCAGGTCACTGGGACCGTCTTGCCAAGCACGTAGTTGGAGATGTCGGTCTGGTGCACCAGCAGGTCGGTGGAAATGCCGCCCGAATAGTCCCAGTAGTTGCGCCACTGGTAATAGCGGCGCTTGTCCCAGGGCCGTTTCGGCGCCGGGCCGAGGAAGCGGTCCCAATCGGTGTTGTTTGGGCCGGCATCCTCGGGGATCGCGTACCGCCAGGCGGCAGGCACTCCCGAGCGGTCGGGAAAGTTCCGGTACCAGAACGCGCGGACGTAGTGGATCTCTCCGATGTCGCCGTTCTCGTACATCTCCTTGGCGCGCAAGTACAGCTTGCTGCTGCGGTTCTGCGTGCCCACCTGCACCACCACGCCCGAGGCCTCCGCGGCCTTCACGATCGCGGCGCCCGCCTCGATGGTGTGCGCGAGCGGCTTCTCCACGTAGATATGCTTCCTGGCCTTGATCGCGGCCATAGTCATCGAGAAGTGCAGGTGCTCGGGGGTCGAGACGACCACCGCATCCACGTTGGGATCCGCTAAGAGGTCGCGGTAGTCCACGTAGGTCTTGGGGGTGTTCTTCCCCATGGCCTGGACCCGGTCTCTGGCGCGGTTGAGCCAGCCCTGGTAGGTGTCGCAGAGTGCCGTCACCCGCACCAGCGGGCCGCTGCCCAGGTACAACTGATTGATGCAGTGATAGCCGCGGGATCCCACGCCGATCCAGCCGATTCTGATCTTACCGCTGGCGCCCAAGGCCGGCAGCACGGCCGGGGCCATCGCCAGCGTCGCGTTCTTCAGGAAGCCGCGGCGCGAGAAATTGTCGTCCATCGTAGATCTCCTGGGAGTGAGGAAGGCAGCAACTCCCCAGGATATCAGCCGGCAGCCGACGCGGGAAGACTCAAGCTGATCGGACACTGCCAGCCGCTCCCTCACGCCGCCCGCTTCAGTTGGCCGCCTGAACTACGCGTACTTTCAAGAGAGACAACGCTGTCCACGCGGCGCGGAAGACGCGCCTTGGGACAATGCACTCAGCCACCGTATTTTGCGAGGCGCTTAGAGCTTCCTTGCGGGTTCGGCACTGTGCGCGGCGGGCGGGGGCCGGCTGGGAGTTGCTCCGTTCCCGGGGGGCGGCGGCGCGCCTGGGGCGGCGTCGGCCCGAGGCTCGTATTCGCTCCCGGCCTTCTTCAGGATGACCACGTCCACCCGCCGGTTGTGGGCGCGGCCCTCCTCGGTCTCATTCGGACTACTCGGGAGGTTGTCCGCGTAGCCCGCCACCGACAATTGCTTTTCCGGGACCTCGAACCGCTCCCTCAGCAGCGTCAGCATCGAGATCCCGCGCGCCACCGACAGGTCCCAGTTGCTGCGAAATCGCGCGTTGTGGATCGGCACCGAGTCCGTGTGTCCTTCGAGCCGCACGGGATTGGGCACTTTCTTGAGGGCCTCCGCGATCTTTCCAACGCTCTCAAAGCTGTCCCGCGAGATCGTGTCCTGGCCGCTGGCGAAGAACGCCGCCTCTTTCAGGCTGATCACCAGCCCGCGCGGTTCCATTCTGAGCGCCACCTTGCCCACTGCGATTTCACTCCCCAGTTCCACGGACAGGGATTGGAACGAAGGCGCCAGTTCTTCCATGTGCTCCAGTTTCTCCTCGTTCGCTGTCGGTTTCGTGTTCACCCCGCCGGGGCCCCGGATCATCGCGTTCCCCTTCCCCTGCTTGCCGGGCGTGCCGCCCAACACGCTGGCGATCGCGGAGGCGACTTGACCCCCTTGCAGCGCCTTCTGAACCGACTCCGATACCCGCTTGGCCCTCCCTTGGTCGGCTTGCGAGGAGGCAAACATCACCACGAAAAGCGCAAACATCAGCGTGATGAAATCCGCGTACGACACCAGCCAGCGGTCGTGATTCTCGCCGGCTGTGTGTTTCCTCTTCCGCGCCATGCGCCCCTAACCTTTCGCCGGCGCCGGAGTCGGAGCCGCGGCCCGGCCCTTGGCCGTCTCGGCCTTCTCCTTCTTCTTGGCCGGCGGATCGCGGTGCACGTAAGCTTCCAGTTTGGTTCGGATCAGCTTGGGGTTTAGGCCCTCCACGATTCCCGAAACACCCTCCAGCATAAGTTCCTTCATCTGCAATCCAGCCTGCCCGCGGGCACGCAGCTTGTTCCCGACCGGCAGGAACAGGGTGTTGGCCGCTCCCACCCCGTAGATGGTCGCCACGAATGCCGTGGCGATTCCACGCCCCACCTCGTCGATGTTCGCCAGGTTCTTCATCACCTGGATGAGCCCCAGCACCGCGCCGATGATCCCGATGGTCGGCGAGTACCCGCCGGCCGATTCGAACACCTTGGCCACGCTTTCCGTCCGGTGCTCCTCAAGGGACATTTCCAGTTCCATCATCTTGCGGATCTCCTGGAGGTCCGTGCCGTCCACGGCCAGATTCAGCGCCTTCCGCAGAAATGGGTCCTGGATCCTGTCGGCGTCCTGCTCGAGGGAGACAATGCCGTTCTTGCGTGCCTTGGTGGCGTATCCGATCACCTCCTCGATGATGGCGTTCGGGGCCTGTTTCTTCTCCATGAATGCGGTCATCACCGCCTTTACCGCGCGCTTGAGCACGTCCATCGGGGTGGTCACCATCACCGCCCCGAGGGTGCCTCCGAACACGATCAGCGCCGCGATCGGCTGTAGCAGCTCGTTCAGGTGGCCACCCTCCAGCATCATCCCACCGACGATGCCTCCGAAGGCCAGCCCAAGCCCCACCAGCGTAGCCAGGTCGGGCTTGCCGCGTTCCGGCTTCTCGGCTTTGTCCGGCTTGGGTTTGGGACCGGCCATACGGTTCCTGGACGGCTACGCCTCCTCCCCTCCCGTCCGTTGCGGCTCCGAAATGCGGGCGATCAGGCAGTTAGCGCCGACGCTGCGACGAAACTCGACGATCCTCTCGACCACTTCCTCGCCGGACTCACGCACCATGAATTGATGCCCGTTGGTCAGCGTAATGACCGTATCCGGCGTCATTTCCAGGTGCTCAATGAGGTCCGGATTGAGCATGAACAGGCCGTGGTTCAAGCGAGTTAGCCGTATCATGGCCGCGGGGATCCTCACTAAGCCATATCGGTTCGCGCCTGCCAACTCTGACCCGCATCCGGCCTGCGCACCCTTCGAAGTTCCCTAAGACAACCCGGACGCGTTCCGATAAGAACCTCGGAGGTGCTGATGACCGCTCCGGCGCTGGTGTACGATTCCGCCCAGGCAGCCGGGAGGATCCTGGTTGCCTGCCAATCCGGGAACCTCCCCGATCTCGAGTCGGAGCTCGAGTGGGCTTGTTCCCCGCCCCCCGCACTGCCCCCCGATTCCGCCGAGCGCTGGGAACTGCTCGACGCCGTGGCCAGCCAGATGCTCGCTACGCTCGCCCGCATGCGGCGCCGCTCCGTCGATCGCTTCGAGGGGGCCGAAGTGCAGCTCCGCCTCTTGCGCCATCTGGCGGGAGCTCCCGCCGCCCGCTAACGATACTCCCCGAACACTCTCCGCAACCGGTCGGAGATTTCGCCGACCGTCGCGTAGGCTCCCCCAGCCTCGAGAAGGAACGGCATCAGGTTCTCGTTCCCCCGCGCGGCCTGCTCCAGCCGGTCCAGCGAGCCGGCGGCCTGCTCCTGGCTGCGCGAGGCGCGGAGCTGCCGCAGCCGCTCTACCTGCTCCCTCTCGATGGCCGGATCGATGCGCAACGTCGGGATCGCCTGCTGGTCCATGCGGAAGCGGTTCACGCCGACTACGATCCGCTCGCCGCTCTCCACCGCGCGCTGGAATTCATACGCGGAGGCCTGGATCTCGGCCTGAACCCATCCCGTCTCGATCGCGCGCAGCGCACCTCCCATCGTGTCGATCTTCTCCAGGTACTCCCGCGCGCGCCGCTCGACGGAATCCGTGAGCTGCTCGATATAGTAGCTCCCACCCGCGGGATCGGCCGTGTTCGCCACGCCGGTCTCGTGCGCGATGATCTGCTGGGTGCGCAGCGCCAGCCGCGCCGATTCCTCGGTCGGAAGCGACAGCGCTTCGTCGCGAGCGTTGGTGTGGAGCGACTGCGTGCCGCCCAGCACCGCGGCCAGCGCCTGGATCGCCACGCGCACCAGGTTCACATCGGGCTGCTGCGCGGTGAGCGTCGAACCGCCGGTCTGGGTGTGGAATCGCAGCATCGTCGAGCGGGGATCGCGCGCGCCGAAGCGCTCCTGCATCAGGCGCGCATAGAGCCGGCGGGCGGCGCGGAATTTGGCGATCTCCTCCAGGAAGTTCCGGTCGCAACTGAAGAAGAAGGAGAGCCGTGGAGCGAAGGAATCGAGCGCGAGGCCCGCGTCGAGCGCCGCCTCGATGTAGGCGATCGCGTTGGCCAGCGTGAACGCCACTTCCTGCGCCGCCGTCGCCCCCGCTTCCCGGATGTGGTACCCGCTGATCGAGATCGTGTTCCACTCCGGCAGCTCGCGCCCGGCCCAGGCGAACAACTCGGTGACCAGGCGCATCGCCGGTCGCGGTGGATAGATGTAAGTGCCCCGCGCGATGTACTCCTTCAAAATGTCGTTCTGCACCGTACCGGAGAGCTTCCGCACATCGGCGCCCTGCCGCCGGGCCGCCAGCACATAGAAGACGAGCAGGATCGCCGCCGTCGAGTTGATGGTCATCGACGTGCTCACCTGGTCCAGCCGGATGCCGTCAAACAGGCGTTCCACATCGGCTAGGGAGCAGATCGACACACCGGCGCGGCCCACTTCCCCGGCGGCCAGCGGATGGTCCGCGTCCAGCCCGATCTGCGTGGGCAGGTCGAAAGCCACCGACAGGCCCGTGATGCCCTGCGAGATCAGGTACCGATAGCGGCGGTTGCTTTCCTCGGCCGTGCCGAACCCGGCGTATTGCCGCATCGTCCACAGCCTGTTGCGGTACATAGCGGGGTGGATGCCGCGGGTATAGGGGAACTCGCCAGGCTGCTCTGGCCGCTCGCTCATGACTTAGCGGCTTTGCGCGCCCGCCAGAATGAGTAGATCCCGAAACCGGCCATGGCCACGATGAACACGCTCGTCAGCAGCAGCCGGAAGAAGCTCTCGAGGTTCCCGTCGAACTCACGCACGCTCCGCACGCCACGGGGGACCGCCCACGCCGCGAGCACCAGGAAAAGGAAGCCGATGATTTGGTTCCACAGCACGCGCAGCGGCCGGATGATCGCCGGCAGTACATGTTGCAGAAACTGACGGCCGCGGGCGACTGTGAACATCATCTACAATCCTAACGCGCTCCGGCTGCCCTGCGGCGGACGCTCGGGCCGGCCTCCAGGCCGGCCGGCAATCCCCCCATTCGCGGCCAGTCACAAACAAAGGTTACAGGACCAAACCCACTTTGCCGATGTGTAAATTGGGCCTTGTGCAACCTGCGGGCGTCCACTACAATCGAGGCGGGTAAAGGCGCACTCAGGCCAAAATCCGGCGAAACGGAGGGCTGAGGAGCAGCATCAAGTCGAGTGAGGATGTTATCCTTACAGTGGGGCCCGTAGGAAAGGGGCATATCGTGGACGAGAAACTGAAGGTCCTCATGCAGGAGCTCGGCAACGCGATTAACGAATCGTTGTCCGACTCGGATCGGATCGCCGCTGCCATCGGCGAGATCCGGCGGGCCGGATACGATGTGTTTCTCGTGTTGGAAGCCACGATCGGTTTCAACAAGCGGGAGGAGGCCTCCGACGAGGAGCTCGCTCAGGAAGCCGAAAACGAGGAACGTCCCCGGCGCGCCAGCGTTCGGGAGTTTGGGACCTCGGCCAAGATCAAATGGACGTCGCAAGACCAGAAGTTCTTACGCGCCCTGAAGATCGCGGTCGACGAGGATTCCCGCTAGACGCTTAGCGCAGTAGTCCGCAATACGCAGCCCAGGTCTTTGAGACCGCGGTTTCCCAGGGGAAGGCTGCCGCACGCGTTTTACCCCGCTCCGCCAGCTTCTTGCGGAGTTCATCGTTTTCAGCCAGCTCTTTCAAGGCGCCCGCGATCGCATCCACGTCCGTGGGGTCAACGAGCACCGCTGCGTTCCCGCCTACCTCCGGAAGGGCGGATCGATTGGATGTGAGTACCGGTACCCCCCATGCCATAGCCTCTAGTACTGGCATGCCGAACCCTTCATCTAGCGATGGGAAGGCGAAAATGGCCGCGCGCTCGTACCAGCGCGCCAGTCCCTCGTCGGAAACATAGCCCAACACCTGAATGCTCTCCCGGCGCGGGCTCTGCTCGATGTCGTGCAGGATCTCTTCCGCCCCGTAACCGAGCGAGCCCACCAGTACCAGGCGCCAGTCCGGCGCGAGCGCGGCGAAGGCCGCCACCAGCCGCGAGATGTTCTTGCGCTTCTGCACCGCGCCAACGTGCAGCACGATTCGCTCCCGTCGCTCACCCGACTCCCGCCCGCCGGGGAGCCGCACCCCGTGCGGAATCACCCGCAGTCTCGCGCGCTCCACGCCGAGCAGTTCCTCGACCTGCCGCGCCGTGAACTCCGAGACCGCGAGCACCAGGTCCGACCGCTTGGCCGCATCCCGCGCCTGCTCTTCGAACCGCCGGCGGAATTCCGGCGAGGAGTAGTCGCCGCTGAGCACGAACAAGTCGTGAAACGTAGTGACGGTTCTCGGCAGGCGCGCCCGCGGCAGCCTTTGGTTCAGGCCGTGGAACAGGTCCGCCGAGCGCGGCGCCAGCGGCTCGTGCAGCAGACGCCGCCGGCAGTTCCGCGGCAACCGCTCGGCAAACGACCTCAGCAGCCGGTGCGGCCGGTAGCAGAACAGCAACTCGGCCTCCGGGTGCGCCTCCGCGAGCCCCCGCAGGATCTCGCGTGAGTACACGCCCACTCCCGAGAGATTCCTTCCCACGCTGTAGGTGGCGTCCAGCGCGATTCGCACGACTGAATCAGGTTAGCGCAAACGGCTTGCAGAGTGGTCTGGACTCCATTTCGTCAGAAACCGCCGCCACTCCCTGCCACGTCCAACCGGATGAGGAGATACAATTATGCGGAATCTGAAAGGCGCGCTGCTTGCTCTTTTCCTTCTCGCGACCCTGGCGCTGACCGCTTGCGGAGGGTACGCTTACCATAGCTATCGCGTGCCGCCGCCCGGGATTGGAGCCATGGGATACACATCGGGCTACCGGGTTCGGCCGCCTCGCCCACGCGCAGTCCGGAAGCGGCCACACCGGGAGCCCCGCGGGCACGATTACCGCGACCACCGCAGTGACTGGCGCTAGCCAGGTGGGGCAGACGATCGCCTTTTGTCGTCTGCCGGCCTCGCAGGCCACGGAAAACGATGGCCTCCGCCACCACCAGCCAAACCATGCGACCCTTGGAGCATGCCTGCGGGGAGAATGAGATGGACCGTTCTGTTGGCTCTGGGCGCAGTACTGACGCTCGCGGGGCAGGAGTTCACCCGCGGCGTCGGTGTGTATCCTGGGGACCCTAAAGAAGACTTCGGTCCTGTGCTGGTTGTCGACGCCACCACATACCGCAACCTGGCGCTGCACCGTCCCGCAACCCATTCGAGCAGCTACGACTATAACCTCACCGCCCAACTGGTGACCGACGGAATCAAGAGCACCGCGCTGCCCCGGTGGGTTTCGACCTCCACCAGCGACCGCGGCACGCTCAGGAAGTACGATCGCGAGTCCGTCCTGGATCACAACCTTACTTCCGGCGTGGAGCTGCGCGGCCCGAAGCCGTGGGTCCAGCTCGGTCTGGGAGGAGACGTCGTCCCCGAAGTGGACCGCGTCGAGGTGTTCGCCCGCGTGGACCTGAGCCCGTGGCAGCCCGCCGCTTGGACCTGCACGGTGTCCGGCTCCGATGACGACCGGACATGGAAAGAACTGGGGCGCGCAGCCGGCGCGGATCGGACACGCAGGGACTTCCACGCGTCCATCGCCTTCACCGCGCCCGCGCGCAGCCGCCTTTACCGGGTGGCGTTCGACGCGCCCAGCGCGCAGAAGTGGCGCGCTTCCGAAGTAGCGCTGTTCGACAGGAACCAGCCGGTGGAAATCGGCGGCCCGTACCACTTCACCAGTGCGTGGATGAGCGCGGGCAGCGGCGAGGAGTGGGTGTACGTGGATCTGGGCGCGCGCTGCACCTTCGACCGCGTGGCCCTCTACTGGATCCGGCGCGCTGCGGAAGGCTCGATCCAGGCCTCCGACGACGCCGCAACCTGGACCACTCTCCAGGCGCTGCCGCCAACCGCCGCGCTGGCCGACGACATCAAACTGGCGAAGCCGGCGCAAGCCAGGTACGTCCGTGTGCTCATGACCCGCCCGGCGTCGCCCGAAGGCTACATCCTGAGTGAGCTGGAAGTCTACGGGCGGGGCGGTCCGGTGCCGAATCCGAAGCCCGCCCCGGCCGCGCGGCCGGATGGCCGGCTGGACCTTGCCGGCGGCGCCTGGCGGCTCCAACGCGATTCGCTCGTGACGGCCTCGGGTGAAGAGCTCGCGAAACCTGGATTCGAGACCAAGGGCTGGATGGTCGCCACCGTTCCCGGAACGGTGCTCGCAAGCTACTGGAACGACGGCGCGGTGCCGGACCCGAACTACGGCGACAACCAGCTCATGATTTCGGACTCCTTCTTCTATGCGGATTTCTGGTATCGCAACGAGTTCGTGGCGCCGCCCCCGGCCAAGGGGAAGCGCATCTGGCTGAACTTCGACGGCATCAATTGGAAAGCCGGCGTCTTTCTGAATGGCGAAAAGCTCGGGCGCATCGAAGGAGCGTTCATGCGCGGCCGGTTCGACGTGACGGATCGCATCCGTCCCGGAGCGCGGAACGCTTTGGCGGTGCGCATCGAGAAGAACGCAACCCCGGGGAGCGTCAAGGAGAAGGGCCTGCAAGGCGATGTCCCGAACGGCGGCGCGCTGGGGGCCGACAACCCCACTTATCACGCTTCCATCGGCTGGGATTGGATGTCGACGATTCGCGGCCGCAACACCGGCATCTGGGGCAACGTCTACCTGACCCAAACCGGTCCGGTGACGATTGAGAATCCGCGGGTCTCGACGATTCTGCCGCTGCCCGACACCTCGCGCGCGGACGTGACCGTCGAAGCCACCTTGCGCAATCTGGAAACCCGGCCGGTCGCCGGGACGCTGCGCGGGCGCTTTGGCCAGGCTGCGTTCGAGACCGCGGTATCGCTGGATCCGCTGGCGGCGAAGACGGTGAAGCTCGACCCCGCGACCACCGCAGCCCTGCGCCTCGCGAACCCGAAACTGTGGTGGCCCAACGGCTATGGCGATCCGAACCTGGTTCCCGTGGAACTGAAATTCGAGACCGCGGACAACACCGTCTCCGATCGAAATTCCTTTCAGGCCGGAGTGCGGCAGTTCACCTACCGCGAGGACGGCGGCGCGCTCAAGATCTGGATCAATGGCCGGCGCTTCATCCCTCGCGGCGGGAACTGGGGTTTCTCCGAGTCGATGTTGCGCTATCGCGCCCGGGATTACGAGGCCGCTCTGCGGTATCACCGCGACCTGCACTTCAACATGATCCGGAATTGGGTGGGACAGACCGGCGACAACGCCTTCTACGAGGCCTGCGACCGCAATGGCGTCGTGGTGTGGCAGGACTTCTGGCTGGCGAATCCCTGGGATGGCCCCGACCCCGACGACAACGGCCTGTTTCTCGCGAACGCCAGGGACACCGTGCTGCGGATTCGCAACCATCCCTCGCTGGGCCTCTACTGCGGCCGCAACGAGGGCTTTCCGCCCAAGCCACTGGACGAGGGGCTGAAGACCCTGCTCGCCGAACTCGACCCCGGCCTGCGTTACATCTCCAATTCGGCCGACGGAGTGGTGAGCGGCGGCGGCCCATACCGCGTCGAGCCGCGGATGTACTATTTCACGAATCCGCCGGCCAAGCTCCACAGCGAGATGGGCTCGCCGGACGTCCCAACCATGGACAGCTTTCGCGCCATGCTGCCGGAATCCGAGACGTGGCCGCAGGGCCGCCTGTGGCCTCTCCACGACTTCGATGTACGGTTTGTCGCCGAGGTCTACAACGAGGCGGTCGACAAAAGCTACGGCGGCGCGCGCAACATTGCGGACTGGGTGGCTCTGGCCCAGTTCGTCAACTACGACGCCTATCGCGGCATGTTTGAAGGTCAGAGCGGGAACCGCATGGGAGTGCTGATATGGATGAGCCATTCCGCATGGCCGTCGCTGCTCTGGCAAACCTACGATTACTACTTCGATCCGACCGCCGGGTACTTCGGCGCCAAGAAGGCCTGCGAGCCGCTGCACATCCAGTGGAATCCCGTAACCGGCATGGTGGAGGTGGTGAACTACAGCGCGGGCGAGGCTCGCGGGCTGGCCGCTCATGCGGAGATTCTGAACCTGGATGGCTCGCTCCGGTGGGAGAAGACGGTTTCCCTGGACAGCACTGAGGACAGCACTTTGTCGCCGATCCGAATGGATTACCCCTCCGGTCTGACTCCCACGCATTTCATCCGCCTGAGCCTGATGCGGGGGCGCGACGCGGTTTCCACGAACTTCTACCTGCGTGGGGCCCAGGAAGGCGACTACCGGGCCATCCGCGCGCTGCCGAAGGTGAAACTGGCGGCCGCAACACGCGTCGAGCGGCAAGGGAACCGCTGGCTGTTGACCACTGAGTTACGCAATGTGTCGGCCCAGCCGGCGCTGATGGTGCGCTTGAAGGCGGTGAGAGAGAAGACCGGGGATCGCATCCTGCCCGCCCTCTACAGCGACAACTATGTGGCTCTGATGCCCGGCGAGCGCCGCACCATCCGGACCCAGCTCGAACACGCCGACACCCGCGGCGAGAATCCGCGCATCGTGGTGGAAGGCTTCAACACCGGCGAAGTGGTCCTGCGATAAGGCGCTCCGAGCGCTACACCTCGTCGCCGGCGACCGGGGGTTTGCCCCGGCCAGCGCGCCGGAGGATGCGCTTGGCCTTGCCGATGTCCGCCCGGCTGGATCGCCCGTGGAAGTACTCCTCGGTGCGCAACGCCGACAGTTTCTCCGCCACCGCCACGTTGATCAACTGGTTCAGAGCGACGCCTTCGGATTCCGCGACGCGCTTCGCCTCCTCCAGCAATGAAGTCTGAAGCCGTAGCGCCACGTTACTTCTTCTCATGTCTTGCTCCCCGGACTACCCGCCAGATTTCACCCGGCAGGCCCGCACGAATCCCGAATCTCATCGCGGCCTCACTGAGATGCCGCACGTTGAACGTAGCCAGACGATCGGCACGGCCATTGACCGCCGTCTCTAACACCATTTCGTCGGACGGGTCCTTCAACTGCGGTCTCCAGAGAAACCGCAGTGCGACCGGCTCGACCACGGCAGCCAGGGCGTCAAGGACCGCGTTGGTTTCTTCGACAGTCAACCCCGTCTCGGACAACTGCTCCGGTCGCGTCAACACCGCCTCATACTCCAGCATCAGCGGAACCGAGGCCAGGAGTACGATTCGCCGGTCCAGAGCCGCCAGCAGCAGTTGCCGCGACGCGCCTTGGTCGCTCCCCAGCGCGGCGACCACGACATCCGTATCCAGGACCAGCCGCATCGCGCCTCCGAACAG
Source organism: Bryobacteraceae bacterium (assembly GCA_050008465.1). Classification (GTDB taxonomy): domain Bacteria; phylum Acidobacteriota; class Terriglobia; order Bryobacterales; family Bryobacteraceae; genus Fen-330. Next base: position 17,597 of record JBEKMO010000066.1, on the reverse strand, counting down.
ATGATATCACATGCAATATCTGTGCTACTCTTGCTGACGGACACCCCGCCCGCCTCCGCTCGGCCCGCCGCACCCCCCGTCTATACTGAAATTCAGGGAGATGTCCTCGGAGACCAGGGAACTCACGGTGCGGCAGTTCTTCGCGCGCGGCGGCCTGCTCGCGCAGTGCCACCCCAGCTACGAGTTCCGCTCCGGTCAGCTCGAGATGGCCGAGGCCGTCGAATCCGCACTCGCCGACCGGCGCCACCTCATTGTCGAGGCCGGCACCGGCACCGGCAAGACGCTCGCCTACCTGGTCCCGGCGCTGCTATCCGGCAAGCGCATTGTGATCTCCACCGCCACCAAGAACCTCCAGGAGCAGCTCCTTTACAAGGACATCCCGTTCCTCCAGAAGTACCTCGGCCGCCAGGTCCGCATCTGCTACATGAAGGGCCGCAACAATTACGCCTGCCGCCAGAAGATCTACGACGCCGAGAAGGAGCCGGTGCTCGAAGGGCTCGAGGAAGTGGCCGATTTCGAGATCATCCGCGACTGGGAGAAAACCACCGCCACCGGCGACCGCGCCGAAATCAAGACCCTGCCCGAAACCACCGCCGTCTGGGCAAAGGTGGATGCGCGCCGCGATCTGTGCACCGGCCAGAAGTGCCTCCAGTTCGAGCGCTGCTTCCTCACCCTGATGCACCAGCGCGCCTTCGAGAGCGACATCATCATCGTCAACCACCACCTGTTGTTCGCCGACCTGGCCGTGAAGGACCGCGACTACGGCGGCATCATTCCCGAGTACACGGCCGCTATTCTCGACGAGGCGCACGAGATCGAGGACGTCGCCGGCCAGTACTTCGGCGTCTCCGTCAGCAACTACCAGTTCCAGGAGCTCCAGCGCGATATCTCCGCCGTGGCCCGGCGGAAGAACTTCGGGTCCCAGGAGCTCGACCGCATCCTGATTACAGTCGGCGATGCCGCCATGCGCTTCTTCGCGCTGTTCTCCTCCGCCGAGGGGCGGATCGGCTTCCGCGAGCAACAGGCGTTCCTCGAGCAGTACGAAGAGCAGTACAGCGATGTGGTGCACGGCCTGGAGTTGATCGGCGCGCACCTCCAGCTCATCAAGGATGCGCCGGAAGAGGCGCTGCCGCTCCTGCGCCGCCTCGTCGAGGTGGCCAAAGCGCTCGAATTCTGGATGGCCGGCAACGATCGCCGCTTCGTCTACTGGATCGAGCGCCGCGGCCGCGGGTGCTTCCTCCAGGCGACCCCCATCGAGGTCTCCGGCATTCTGGCCGAAAAGCTCTTCGGCAAGGTGGACACGGTGGTGCTGACCTCCGCCACGCTGGCCGTCGCGGGCAACTTCGAGTACGCGCGAAGGCGGCTGGGGCTCGACGGCGCGCGCACGCTGCTCGTGCCGGGCCACTTCGATTTCGCCCGCCAGGCGCTGCTTTATGTCCCCCAGCACCTGCCGGACCCGCGCAGTCCCGACTTCGCCCCCATGGCGGCCGGCGAGATCGTCCGCGTTCTGAAAATGAGCCGCGGCCGCGCCTTCGTGCTCTTCACCAGCTACCAGCAGATGCGCACCGTCTACGACCGCGTCTCCTTCGAGCTCGAGTATCCCACTCTGCTCCAGGGCACCGGGCCGCGCACCGCCCTGCTCGAGGAGTTCCGCCAGACGCCGCACTGCGTGCTCTTCGCCACCGCCTCGTTCTGGCAGGGGGTGGACGTGCCGGGCGAGCAACTGAGCTGCGTTATCATTGATAAGTTGCCCTTCGCGGTTCCCAACGACCCCGTGGTGGAGGCCAGAATCCGCGCCATCCGCGATGAAGGCGGTAATCCGTTCTACGAGTACCAGATTCCCCAGGCCGCACTGGCCCTCAAACAGGGCTTCGGGCGCCTGATCCGCAGCCGCTCGGACCGCGGCGTCCTGGTGCTCCTGGACCACCGCATCTCGAAGCAGCGCTACGGCCAGGTCTTCTTTGACAGCCTGCCCGACTACGGATTTACCACCAGCGCCGAAGACGTGGAGAAGTTTTTCGATGTTTGAGGTTTCCGTGGAAGAGACATTCGCCGCCGGTCACGCCCTGCGCGGCTATCGCGGCAAGTGCGAAAACGTGCACGGCCACAACTACCGCGTGCGCGTCACCCTCCAGGGCGAGCAGCTCGACTCCGCCGGACTGCTGGTGGATTTCGTGGAATTGAAGCGCACCCTTCGCGCCATCGTCGAGCGGCTCGACCACACCTTCCTCAACGACGTCCCGCCCTTCGACAAGCTGAACCCTTCGGCCGAGAACATGGCGCGCTATTTCTACGAGGAAATGACCCAGGGCCTCGCCGGCGACAACGCCGTCCGCGTCGCTGAAGTCAAGATCTGGGAAACCGATACCGCGACCGCCGCCTACCGGCCCAGCCCGTAGCTCGTAGCCCGTAGAGGGCGCCGTCGACGAGCTACGAGCTACACGCTACGAGCTTATCTTCCGAAGTAGGACGCATTCTCCTGCGCGAAATCGGCCCACTTCTCGGGCAGGTCGTCCAGCGTGAAGATCGCCGAAACCGGGCATACCGGGACGCAGGCGCCGCAGTCGATGCACTCCACCGGGTCGATGTAGAGCATCTTGGCGGCCGTGAAATCGGCCTCGTCCTTCTTGGGGTGGATGCAGTCCACCGGGCAGGCGTCCACGCAGGCCGTATCCTTGGTCCCGATGCACGGCTCCGCGATTACATAAGCCATAAAGCTCCTCCGTGTTCTTGGTTCCAGCATAGCGCACCTCCGCGAGTCGGGCGGTCCCCCGCCCGCGAAGGGTGCGATGATAGCGGGTATGAGGGCTCTTGTGCTGGGTGCCGTAGGTGAACTGCCGGAGATCGGGGAAGTGGCCGTCCCTCGTTCCGGCAAGGAAGAGGTGCTGGTCCGAATCTCCGCCGCCGGTGTCAACTACGCCGATACCATGATGCGGCGCGGCTTCTACCTGCAAACGCCGGTATTCCCGTTCATTCTCGGGTTCGAGTTCAGCGGCGAGGTCGTCGATGTCGGACCGGGGGCGAAGCGTTGGCGGCCCGGAGACCGCGTGATGGGCACCGGGCAATCCGCATTCGCCGAGTACGCCGTGGCTCCCGAGGCGGCGCTCATGCCTGTCCCGTCCGCCTTCACCGACGAGCAGGCCGCGGCCTTCCCGGTCGTTTACCTGACCGCCTTCGCGATGCTCAAGATCTCGGCGAACGCCCAGGCCGGCGAGACTGTCCTGGTCCACGCCGCAGGCGGGGGCGTCGGCACCGCGGCCATTCAGCTCGCCAAGCACCTCGGCTTGCGCGTCATCGCCACCGCCAGCTCCGAAGAGAAACTGGCTACGGCGCGCCGGCTCGGGGCCGACGTCACGATCGACTACAGCGTGGCCGATTTCGTCCCCCCGGTGCTGGAGGCCACTGAAGGCCGCGGCGCCGACATCATCCTCGAATCCATCGGAGGAGATTTCCTGGAGCGCGACATCCGCGCGGCGGCTCCGTTCGGCCGCGTCGTCGTCTTCGGCATGGCCAGCGGCACGCTGCAGCCGGCGGATGTGGGAAGCATGTTCCGCAATTCGGTGAGCGTGGCGGCGTTCTGGATGGTCACGCTGGCGCAGCGGCCCGAGCGGCAGGCTCAACTCGCCGGCGAGCTTCTCGCCATCGTGGAGCAGGCCAAGATCACACCCGTGATCGGCGGCGTCTACCCGCTGGAGAAGGGCGCCGAAGCGCTGCTGGCGCTGGAATCCCGCCGCACCATCGGGAAACTGCTCTTGAAGCCGTAAGGCTACAATAAGCTCATGATTCCCAAAGTGCGCAAGGCGGTGTTCCCCGCAGCCGGATTGGGGACCCGCTTCCTGCCCGCCACCAAGGCCCAACCCAAGGAGATGCTCCCGCTGGTGGACAAGCCCTTGATCCAGTACGGCGTCGAGGAGGCCATCCACTCCGGCATTCAGAACATCGTGATCGTCACGGGCCGGGGCAAGACCGCCATCGAAGATCACTTCGACGTGAGCTTCGAGCTCGAGCACTTGCTGGAGACGCGCAACCAGCGGGAACTGTTGAGCGCCGTGCGCGACATCTCGGACATGATCGACGTGGCCTACGTCCGGCAGAGGGAAGCCCTCGGCCTCGGCCACGCCGTCTTGCGTGCCCACGCCATCGTGGGCAGCGAACCCTTCGCCGTGGTTCTCTCCGACGACGTCATCGAATCCGACATCCCCTGCCTGCGCCAACTCCTGGATGTCTACGAGTTCTTCGGCGCCCCGGTGCTGGCATTGATGGAGGTGCCGGCCGTGGACATCTCCTCCTATGGCGTGGTGGATGCCGAGCCGGTGGCGCACAACGGCTGCCGCGACCGCCTGTACCGCATCCGCAACCTGGTGGAGAAACCCAAACGGGAGGAGGCGCCCTCCAACTTGGCCATCATCGGGCGATACGTGCTCACGCCCGAGATCTTCGCCTCGCTCGAGGCCCTCGAGCCCGGCTCGATGGGCGAGATCCAGTTGACCGACGGTCTGAGGCACCTCCTGCGCAACCGCCCCATCTATGGCTACCGCTTCGAAGGCACGCGCTATGATGCCGGCGACAAGCTCGGCTTCCTCAAGGCCACCGTCGAATTCGCGTTGCGCCGCTACGATCTCGGCGCGCCTTTTCGGGAGTACCTCAAGTCCCTCAATCTGAACTCATGAGCGAACTCGCGCCCGCGGTTGAGTCAGCCTTCGCGAAGTAGCCGCAAGCTGATCCACCACGCGAAGGCCACGGAGGCGCCCATCATGATCCAGGCAAGCTGCGCCGGCGAGACCCACGCCTGGAGCACCGCACCTCCTATGGCCGCCAGGGCGCAGTACCCAAACGCGTCCAGCGCCGGCGGAACCCAGCTCCACCGCGCTTCGCTCTCGCATTCCACGCGCCGCATGACACGTTGCCGAAACTCGGGCGATGGCTCCGGCCTGCCGATCGCCCCCGGCAGTGCGGCCTCCACCTCGCGTTGAATCTCGAAGAACGCCCGGCACTCCGCGCATTCCTCCAGGTGCGTCTCGACGCGCCCGCGGTCCTCCGCCGAAATCGCGTCCTCGCAGTATTCCAGGATCAGGTCTTCAAATCGACGGCACTGCATGCGAGTCCTCCCTCCTTCCGGCGCGTCGCCAGGAGCGCGCCCAGCTCCTTCTTGCCGCGATGCAGGAAGGTCTTCACCGTGCCCAGCGGCAGGTGCAGCATCTCCGCCACCTGCTCATAGGACCGGTCCTCCAGATAGAACAGCGTAAGCACGCGCCGGTATTTCTCCGGGATGCGCGAAAGCAGGTCCCGCATCTCGAGTTCGTCGCAGTGGCGGTCCTGACAGGCGTTCAGCGACTCCGCCGAGGCCCGCACCCCAGCCACGTCCAGGGACGAGGTCTTTCTCGACGCTTCGCGCCGGCGGTGGCTCAGGCAGGTGTTGCGGGCGATGGCGAAAATCCAGCTCCCGAGCGACGCGGCCCCGCGGTAGCCGGGCAGCCCCTTCCAAATCTTCACGAACACTTCCTGCGCCAGGTCCTCGGCCGCCGCGCGGTCGCCCAGGATCGAATAGGCCAGCCGGAACACCTTGGCCTGGTACTGCTCCACCAGCACCTCGAACTGGTCCACGCCAGCCATTATCCGATTTAGACTCTCCGCGCGCCAGCCAATGTTTCAGCACCGGCGTGAAACAAAACCAGTGGCGCGATCGGTCTCAATCTCCGAAAGGACATCCCAATGTACGACTTCGTGAGACTGCCCGAGGCGGTCATACCCATCGTGGTCATCTTGATGCCCATCGGGATCATCGCCGTAGTCGCGCACTTCAAGAACAAGGAAAGAGAGATGATTCACCGCGAGCGCATGGCCGCTCTGGAGAAGGGTCTGCAACCCCCGGTCGAACCGGAACCTTCCGCGTTCTCACGCCGCCCGCATGGCCCGCGCAATTACCTTCTGCGTGGATTGGTCTGGCTGTTCGTGGGCCTTGGCGCCCTCGCTCCGATGTTCTTGTTTCGCGAGCCCTGGGGGGACCGCATCGCGCCGCAGATGGTCGCCATGCCGTTCCTGGGTTTCATCCCGGCTGGGGTGGGCGTGGCATACCTCATCTTCTATGCAATCGAGGGCAACAAGCCGGGCCCTCCCGTCTCCTGATATCGAGTCCGCAACCGGTTGCCCTACCGCGCGGCTGCTATCATGAATCAGCATGCCCCAGACGGAGGGCCTGCCCACCGTGGTCATTGTGGGCCGGCCGAATGTGGGAAAATCCACGCTGTTCAACGCCATCGTGGGCCAGCGGCGCGCCATTGTCGGCGACGAGCCCGGTATCACCCGCGACCGCATCCACGGTATGGCCGAGCACCGCGGGCGCCCCTTCCACGTGATCGACACCGGCGGCATCGTCACCCGCGACTCCGAACACATCCCCGTCCAGGTGCTCAAGCAGGCGCGGGTGGCGCTCGACGAGGCCGCCCACATCATCTTCCTGATCGACGGCCGCACCGAGATCACCGGCGCCGACCGCGACCTCGCCCAGTTGCTGCGCCAGTTGGGCAAGCCCGTCACCCTGGCGGTGAACAAGATCGACGCCGCCTCCCGCGAAGCCCTGGCGCACGAGTTCTACTCGCTCGGATTTCGCGACCTGTTCTCCATCTCCGCCGAGCACCGCCTGGGAATCGACGACCTGCTCGAGCACGTGACCGCGAGCTTCGCCAGTGCCCCGTCACCGGAGGAAGTCCCGCGCAAGGATACCATCAAGGTGGCGATCATCGGCCGGCCAAACGTCGGCAAGTCCACGCTGCTGAACGTGCTGGTCGGGGAGGAGCGCGCCATCGTTTCGCCGGTCGCGGGCACCACGCGCGACGCCGTCGATGTTGCGCGCGAAATCGACGGGGTCAACTACGTGTTCGTCGACACCGCCGGCATCCGCCGCAAGGGTAAAACCAAGCTGATGGCCGAGAAGCTCAGCGTGGTGATGGCCCGCCGCCACATCCGCATGGCCAACGTCGTCCTGCTGATTATGGACGCTACCGAAGGGGTGCTCAGCGCCGACGCCACCATCGCCGGCTACGCGCACGAAGAGGGCCGCGCTCTTCTCCTCTGCGTGAACAAGTGGGATGCCAGCCCCACCAAGGACCGGCGCGCCTTCGAGACCCGGCTCCGCGACGAGTTAAAGTTCCTGGACTACGCGCCGGTGGCCTTCATCTCCGCCAAGACCGGCGCGGGCGTCCCGCAGCTCCTCCCGCGCGTTCGGGAGTTGTACGAATCCGCATCGCAGAGGATCCCGACCGGAGAGCTCAACCGCTTCGTCGAGACCCTGACCGAACAGCGCGAGCCGCGCATCCTCTACATCACCCAGCCGCACGTCCGCCCGCCGACCTTCGTCATGTTCACGGATCGCCCCTACCCCCTGCACTTTTCCAAGGAGCGCTTCCTCGTCAACCAGCTCCGCCGGCGCTTCGGCTTCCTCGGCACCCCGATCGTCCTTAAAACGAAGCCACGGAAACGGCCACGGTCTTAGGCTCCAGCCCCGCCTTCGCCAGCACCACGTACACCACGAAGCCGATGATGTAGCTGTAGACCACCGCGGGCTGAGCGTAGCTCTTCAACTCCGCGGAGACCGGCAGGAAAGAGACGATCCCCACCGCGAAGCCCAGCGCCCAGGCGATGTACCCGGCCCAGTTGATTCCCTGGCGCGGCCCGGCCCAGAGCTTCCCCGAGAGCAGGTAGTCCGCCGTCATCGCGCCGCAGATCGGCCCGAAGGATGCCCCGACAATCGTGAACACCCCGACTAGGTCGCCGGCCGCGCCCGTGGCCGCCAGCACGATGGCAATCGCCGCGCCCACCATCGTGCTCGCCATCCGCGGAATCCGCGGCAGCATGGTCGAGAAGCTGTTGCCCGCGATGAACGCGCAGAAGCACGCCGGAGCGATCGAGGCAATCGCGAACAGGAAGAACATGGCCGTCGCCAGGAATCCGCCGATCACCGAGATCACCGAGCCGTAGGTCGTCCCGGTAAAGTTCGGGTCCATGCCGTGCGCGCCGGCCACCGACATCAGCGGCAGGCCGCCTGCGTACAGGATCGCCGCCGTGATGCCGATCAACCCGCCCAGCCGCACGTCCTTTTCGTGCCGGCTGTTCATGCCGAAATCGGCGCCCGCCGCCCCCGCGGTCGCGAAGAAGCCGATGACGTTTTGCAGAATCAGCGCGAAAGCGAGGTACGGATGCGGCTCCACCACCTGGAACTGAGCAATCCCGCCTTTGGTCTTGAAGAACACCAGCAGAACCATCAGGAACGCGATCAGGTTCAGGTAGAGGGAAACCCTGGCGACGTACTGAATCCCCTTCACCCCGATGTAGGCCGTTGCCAGGCCCCACACCACGGCGGTGATCGTGAACGGCAGCGAACCCGCCCCGGCCTTCGAGCCAAGCCCGCTCAGGATGAATGTCGTCGACACCCAGGCGTTCACCGCGAACCAGCCGATTTGCAGCAGCCCCATCAGCAGGCCCGGCATCAGGTAGCCGCCGGTGGCGCCGAAGGTCGAACTGCCCACCACGTACAGCGGATAGCCCGTCTTCATCCCCAGCATGGCCGCCGCATAGTAGTACAGGAAGTAGCACAGCACTCCCGCCGTGGCCAGCGCGGCCAGGCATACGCCCACCCCGCCGGCGCTCAGTGTCTTGGTGGCGATCTCCTGGTAGAACACCACCCAGAGGAATATGCCCGCATAGCTCGGCGCGGTATTCACATACCACGCGGCGCGCTTGTCCCGGGCGTTAGGAACTGCTTTGGAGATGTAGTCGGGCAACATGGCGGCTCCTGTGCGAAGCCGACCAGTATACAAGAACGCCGGCCGCCGCGTCAGCCGCCCTGCGAGTCGTGCTCTCCGGTCCCCGCCATGTCCTCCAGCTTGCTGCCGTGGCAGTCGATGCGCTGCGGGATTGAGCCGCGCACGTTCATCTGCTCTTCCGTGGCGCCCAGTCCTCCACGATGCTTGCCGGCGGCGGCGGACTCGGGGATGGCGGCTGCATGGGCCGCCTCCTCCATGATCCGCAGCAGCAGCGCTTCGAGCGGCGTCGCGAGCGGCGCCAGGTCCGGCCGGTTCAGCAACCGGCAGAACTCCAGCGGCGACAGGCTTGCCAGCGTCACGCGCCCCGCCTGCGAGTACGCGGCGATCCGGCAGGGCAGGAAGACCGACATGCGGATGTCGGCGCCCAGCAGCGCCCCATAGAGTTCCGGGCTACAGATGCCGAACACGATCGCATCGTCCGCGCCCGCGGCGATGTGCTGCGCGACGTGGCTCACCATCAGGACGCTGGCACCGTTGTGATGCGCCGCGCGGCGGAGGGCGGGCTCGGCCGATCCCAGCGGGTGTTCTGAGATTACCTGGAGCATGGCGGTTGGACCTCCGAACACGATGATAACGGAATCAGCCTTCGCGCGCTACGTAATAGTCGATGGAGTCGAGAACCGCGTTGCCCACCTGCGATTCCAGCGCCGAGTACTTCAGGTCGCCCGCGTGTTCGCGCAGCGCGCTGGCCGCCGCGCGGGTCAGCTCCATGCGGTAGCAATCGGCGCGCAGCTTGTAAGAGTACTCGACGTAGCGGGGAGCGCCGGCGGCGGCCAGCTCCATCAGGACCGCCCAGAAACTCCCGCGGTGCAAGAACCGCCGCGGCACGCCGGCCTCGCGGGTGATGTCAATCCGGCGGACGGGTCCTCGCAGCACCGCGCGGATCGCGCGCTCGCCGGCGAACGGCCGGTCCGGCTCCGATTCGGGGAAGCTGGCCAGCAGGGATTCGAGCGCCGCGACGTCCGCATCCCACCCCGCCCAGCGGAAGCGGGACGCTCCGCTGACCAGCGTGCCGCGCAGCAGCAGCTCGTGGACCCGGCGCGCCTGTTTCCCCGTCACGCCCAGCATCAGCTCGACGAGTTCCCGCACCGGCATATCCCGCACCACCACCGCGGTGACGGAAACTGACCCTGCCGCCTCCGAGCTCAGCTTCACGCGAATGCTCTCCGGCAGCGCCATCCAAGCCCATCGTAGCAATTGCTACGATTGACGTTGGTGGCGCCGCCCCGGGCAATCGTCAATGCCAAGATCGTCAATCGTCAATCCCCCATGACCGCGCTCGCCGCCCTGATTCGCGAGGAGATCGCCCGCGGCGGGCCTATGCCTTTCAGCCGCTACATGGAACTCGCCTTGTACCACCCCGAGTACGGCTACTACCGGCGCGCGCGCGATCCCTTCGGCAAGGCCGGAGACTTTTACACCGCCGAACAGATTCAGCCGGTCTTCGGCATCCTGATCGCCGCCCGCATCCGCAGCCTGCTGCGCGAAATGGGCGAGCCCGAGGATGCGGTCGTCGTGGAGCTGGGGGCGGGGCGCGCCGAGATGGCCGAGGCCTTCGCGGGCATGCGCTACATTCCGGTCGAGATCGATGGCGGCGCGCTTCCCGATCGTTTCCGGGGCTGCGTCTTCTCCAACGAGTTCTTCGACGCGCTTCCGGTGGAGGTCGCCATTCGCCGCGGCGGCGAGTTCCTGGAGATGCGCGTCGGTCGGAGCGGGGAACGGTTCGTCTGGGTGGAAGCCGGCCGTGTGGACGCCGAGGCGGACGACTACCTCTTTCGGTACTCGGCGCTGCGCCAGGACGGCGACATCGTGGAACTGAATCGGGAGGCGCTGCGCTGGCTGGAGCGCGTGGCCAGCCGGCTCGAGCGCGGCCTGATCTTCACCATCGACTACGGCTACACCGCGCGTGAGTCCGCCAGGTTCCCGCGCGGAACGCTCATGAGCTACCGCCGCCACCGGGCGATAGACGACGTGCTGGAGGGTCCGGGCGAGCGCGACATCACCGCCCACGTCTGCTTTACCGCGCTTGAGGAGCACGGGAAGCGGTGCGGTCTCGAGCCCGTGCGCTTCGAGACGCTCGCGCGCACGCTGCTCGATGCCGGCGAGGTCGATGCCTTCCGTGCCGCGCTCGGCTCCGGCGGCGCCGCTGCCCAAACGCACCGCCGCATGCAGCTCAAGACGCTGCTGTTCGGCATGGGAGAGACGTTCCGCACGCTGATCCAGCGGAAGGGATGACGACCGGAGGGGCGGACCCAAAAGAAAAAGGCCCCGAACCACCGGGGCCTTGTTCAGCAGAACTTGTGTGTTGCTGCTCGAGTGAAGAGGCTACTTCTTTTTCTTCGGAGCGGCCTTCTTCTTTGCAGCCTTCTTGGTTGCGTTCTTCATCGATCGATTCTCCCTTAACATCAAATTTGCGACCTCGGAAAGATCGCAGCGTGATTCATATATAAGGTGAGTCGCGAGGAAAGTCAAGAGAAAAATGCAGTCGAGGCGTCCGAAGCGGGACTTGCGGCGGCGCGGCGGCGACAAAAAACGTCCCGCTACGAAATTGTTTCGGCGCCGGCTTGCTTCGAGGCCCCCGCAACGGTACGATCTGGAAGAATGAGGCGCTCGGTCCCGCTGCTTCTCGTCGTCGTGCTGCTCTTCCCCGCCTGCGGGAGGAAGAAACGCGTTCCGGCCGCGGCCGCGCCGCGCGTCGGCGCCGAGGAAGCGGGCGTCGCGAGCTGGTACGGGCATCCCTACCACGGCCGGGCGTCGGCCAGCGGAGAGATCTACGACATGGAGCAGCTCACCGCCGCTCATCGCACGCTGCCTTTCGGCACTATGGTCCGCGTCGAGAACCTGACCAACGGCCTCAGCGTGGATGTGCGCGTCAACGACCGCGGCCCCTTTGTCGACGGCCGCATCATCGACCTGTCGCGCGCCGCCGCCCGCCAGATCCGCATGCTGGGGCCGGGCACGGCCGAGGTTCGCCTGCATGTCCTGTCGCAGCCGGCCAGGAATCCCGCGGGCTACTACGCCGTCCAGGTCGGAGCGTTCCGCGACCGCGGCAGCGCCGAGCGTGTGCGGGCCTCGATGCAGGAGCGTTACGGCGCCGCCCGGCTGCTGCGGCGCGACGCCAACCCAACGCTGTGGAGGGTGTTGGTGGGCCGTGAAGCCGCCGAGGAAGACGCCGCCGCCCTGGCCGGCCGCATGCGCTCCGAAGGAAACCGCGGGTTTGTGGTGAGAGTAGAGAGCCCCGAGAGCAACTAATCATCTTGAGGTCCGATCTGCTTCCACTACTCGAGTCGCCGCCCGCCCTCGTCGGGCACTCGCCCCGCATGGAGGAGCTTCGCCGGCTCATTCGGAAAGCGGGCTGCTCGCCCTCTCCCGTCCTGCTGCTCGGTGAATCCGGCACCGGCAAGGAGATCGTCGCCCGCTCCATTCACCACGTCGATCCTTCCGGCGAGTTCGTCCCCATCGACTGTTCCCTGCTCGGGACTCTGCTCGAAACGGAGTTGTTCGGCCACACCAAGGGCGCCTTCACCGGCGCGATCTCGAACAAGCCCGGCCTCATCGCGCTCGCCGAGGGCGGCACGGCCTTCTTCGACGAGATCGCCGAGTTCCCGCTCGAGATGCAGGCGAAGCTGCTGCGGGTGTTGCAGGAAAAGAAGATCCGGCCGGTCGGCTCGCTGGAGCTGCGCAAGGCGAACTTCCGCGTCATCGCCGCCACCAACCGCGACCTGGTTCGCGAGGTCGAGCGCGGGAACTTCCGGGGCGATCTCTATTACCGCCTCAACGTCGTCACCCTGCGTTTGCCCCCGCTGCGCGATCGCAAGGAAGACATCCCGGAGCTGGCGGCCCATTTCCTGGCGTGTTACGGCGCCAGCCACCAGCTCAGCGCGGAACTGCTCGACGCGATGGTCGCCTACGATTGGCCCGGCAACGTCCGGGAACTGGAGAACTGCATCCAGCGCATGGTAGCCGTCAACTCCGGGCCTTACCTGAGCACCGCCGATCTGCCCTCCGCCCTGGCCGGGCCGGTCGCGGCGCAGCGGGCCCGCGCGCTGCCATTCCCGGAACTGGAGGAGGACGCGCCCGCACCCGCTCCCCCGCGCAAGCCGCCCGGAGTCATCCGCCTGGATGAACTCGAACGCAAGGCGATCATCGACGCGCTCCAGTTCACCGCCGGCGACCGCTCGCGCACCGCCGAGCTGCTCGGCATCGGCCGCACCACCCTCTACCGCAAGATCAAGCAGTACAAGCTGCCAACTGGCTCGTAGCCTGTGGCTTGTGGCCTGTGGGTCCAGCAGCGGAGCCCCGGCTTGCGCTCTCCGAGGCGGCAGCACGGGCGCCGCGGCTTGTGATCCACATGCCACAGGCCACAAGCCACAAGCCTACCTGACGACCACCTTCGCAACCGCCTGATTGTCGTACTCGTCGGTGACGCGCACCGCGACGGTCTGCTCCTTGCCCGGCGGGCGCGGCAGCAGCACGACGTACTCGTGCTCGCGCGAGTCGGACAGCTTCGTGGTCGGCTCGACGACCGTCCACTCCCCGCCGTTCACCGAAATTTCCGCCTTGTCGATTACGCTCAGCGCGTCAGTGGCCTTCCAGGTCACCTTGAGCTTTTCTCCGGCGGCTGCGGCAACCAGCCCGGAAATCTCGGGCGGCGTGTTGTCGATCAGGAACGGATCGCTCACCAGCTCGCCGGTAAGCGTCTGCTCGACCGGGTTCGACGGTGCATCGGATGCGATCACGCGCACCAGGTATGTGCCGTCCGGGAACGCGGTGGAGTCCCAGCTCAGGTGCTTCTCCGTCACCTTGTCCTTGAGCAGCTTCCACTCGCGCTCCTTCTCGCCGCGGATCTGGACCGTGTAGACGAGCGTGTCTCCATTCTCATCCGCGGCCGCCCAGCGGGCCCCGATGTACCCCTTGGCGTAGCTCATGGACGCCGATCCGGAGTCGGAGCCGAGCGACGGCGGCGATGGCCGCGACGCCCGCCCCACCGGCGGCAGCGTGATGTTCGCCGGAGTGGTCGAGGCCGGCCCCGTCGGCTGCGGGAAGCGGTAATTGGGTGGCGTGATCTCGATCTCGTGCACCTCCGGCGCCACGTTCCGCCCCAGGTACGCTGCATCCACCGACTGGAGCACCGCTGAGGCGCCGGCATTCGAGGCCGTCAGCCGCGCGCGCCATTGCAGGAACCGCGCCGGAGGCGAACTCACGCGCCCCCCTTCCGCTGATGTGGCCGCCACCGACCAGGGGCTCCAGTCTTTCTCCGGCCGGTCCAGGTTGCCGCTGCGCGTCTCGACCTCGATCCGTCCTCCGTTGGCCTGGCCGCGGAACGTCAGGCGTCCCCAATAGGAAAACAGACCGGCGTCGAAGGCCTCGCTCTCGATGGTTCCTTCCTTCTCGAGCCCAGGGCCGATCTGGTATACCTTGCCGACGTTGCCGGTGGCCGCGTAGAGCTTGCCGGCGCGCCCCGCGTAAATGCACGTGACCTGGGTCGGCGGCGCATTGAGCAGATCCTTGTGTACCAGGTCCGAATCCAGCCGGTACAGCGTGCCCTTGTTCCCGGTGCCAACCAGCGCCCGGCCGTCCGAATCGAACGCGATCGTGTACGCGATGTTCTGCGCGTGGCTCCAGACCTTGTGCGGAAAACCGTCGGGATTGATCCGGTAAACTTCCGAGCCTCCCGATATCGAGGGCGGCGCGGTCGCGATCGGCGCCGGTGGCACGGGCGCCGGCCGAGCCTGAACCGGAGCATTTGGGGCGGCCGGGCTGACCGCCGGCGCCGGGGCCGGCATTGAGGGCGGCGGACCCAGTACCGGCGCCGCCGTGGCCGGCTGCTTGTTTCCGACGCCGGCCGCAAAGATCGACCCATCCTTCGCCACCGCCACCGCCGTGATCTCGCGCTTCGGAGCCTGGTACAACACAAAACCGCTGCCGTCGGAGCCGACACGCAGGATCAGTCCGCCGGGTTCCGTGCCCACGATCAGGTTGTCCTTGGCATCCACGGTGATCGACCGCGCATGCGTCTCGGCGGTCTTGTAGAACACGCTGCCCTTGCCGCCCGGCGAGACGCGGTGGATCTCCCCGCGATCCCCGGTGGCGATGAACAGCTCGCCCTGGCTGTCGAAGACCATGCCCCAGATGTACTTTGCGTGCGGGTCGTAGAACACTTCGGCCTTGCCGCTCGCGGCGATCTTGTAGACCTTCCCGTCCGGGGAGGTCGCGGCGTACACCTGGTCTTTCCCATCCACCGCGATGGCATGCACCTCCAGATCGTCCAGTTGGACCAGCGTCTTGCCGTGCCCGTCGGGAGCGATCGCGTACACCCGCGCTCCGGGCCCCCCCGGCCCGCCTCCGCCCGCGTACACGTTGCCTTTCGAATCCTCGGCCAGGGCCCAGAGATACACCGAAGCCGTGTCGAAGATCTCGCGGAACAGCGGCGCCAGCGCCACGCGGCCGTCGCTCCCTAGCGACAGCCCCTTCCGCGTGCTCTTCTCAAAACCGGAAGCGTCCTCGACGGACCAGGTTTTCGTTTGCGTGGCCGACAGAAGAGATGCCACCACGGACAGGGCGACGAACAGCCGGGCAGAGGTTTTCATTTCCAGAGTGTTGGGACTACTTCACCGTGACTTTCAAAGCGTAGCTGCCGTTGATGACGTAATCGAAGGGGATGGCCATCTGCTCCAGCGCGCTTTCCCCGGAGCTGGCGAAAGGCCGGCTCGCCGACCGCCCGGTCTGCATCACGTTCAGCACCGAGGCGGGCAGGCTGGGCAGCGTCTTGTCGTCGTAGTAGACCGTCGGCCGCGCCTCCACCAGCGAAACGTACAGCTTGTCGTTGCCGCGCTCCTGGTTGATCAGTGAAACGATTTGCGGCAGGTCGATGAACCGGTTCATGAATCCGGCCGCGCTTTCGATCCGGTTCAGCGTCTCGGCGTCGCTGAGCAGGATACGGTGCTCGCCGCGCGCCAGGCCCGCCGGAATCCGCAAATTGAAGGTGCGCTCGATCCGTGGGCCGCGATACGGCCGCAGGAAGACCTTCACCGGCACTTCCTCGCCCGGCGCCACTTCGCTCGTGGGGATCCAGGCATTCTCGATGCTGGCCACGCGGCGCTCCGGCAGCAGATCGATGGTCGCGTCCACCCGCCTGAGCCGCGGCGTCGTCACTGTGTTCGTGAACAGGCGGTTGAACTTGTCGCCCCACCAGCCTGCCAGCATCATGGGCAATGGCACCGGCATTTCGCCCGGCGCCTGCATGGTCGATACCAGCATCTTCTTCTGCCCGTCCAGCTCCACGCGGCCGCTCACCCGGTAGGTGCATTCCTCGCGATAGTCGTTCAGGCCCGAGATGGAGTTGAACAGCGTCATCATCATCAGGTACGGCGTCCACCTCTGCTGCACGAACACGTTGAAGTGGAACTCCTTCTGTTTCCGAACGCTGTTGTCTTCGTTGAACGAGCGTACCCGAACCGTCACCGGCACCATCTCGGCGGTCGCCCCGAGCGTCCCCAGGATGCCGCTGTGCCGGTCCTGCTGGAGCGCCCCCACGATCTCGGTGGCGTTTCCGAACTTGTTCGGCTGGAACGCCGACGCATGCGTGAACAGGATTTCTCCCTTGCTCAGCGGCATGTTGACCGGCCCCAGGTTGAAGAACGGATGCCCGAACGCCAGCACGCGCCGGCCATCGTTGTAGGTGACCGTGCCCATCCCGGTGATGCTCATGTCGCCCGAGACCAGCACCCCCGCCACGACATCGCCCGGCTGCAACGCATTCTGCCATCCCGGCGCCGGCTTTGGGCTGTCCAGTTTCCCGCTCGCGCCTCCCTCGACCGCCACCAGCCCGAGTTGCTGGAACAGCGGCCCGAAATCCCGCAGCACCCCCGGGGCGAAGCCGGAGAATGCCAGCGGCGTTTCGATGGGCGTCAGAATCGGGCTCGGCTGCGGCAGGTTGGGCGAAGTTCCCGCCGCCACCACCTGCGCCGCCATCTCGCTCGGAAGCGCAAGTGCGTTCGCCTTGTCCGGCGTCCTCGCATCGCTGGGGATCGAGGTGTCGAAATCCTCGATCTCCAGCATCAGCTCGATCGGCGTGATCCCGCAAATGGCATCCGGGGAGAAAACGCTCAGCCGCAACGCCACCGCCCCGATCAGTTTGCCGTTGACGTAGACCGGAGAACCGCTCATCCCGCCCGCCACGTTGGTGCGCAGGACCTTTCCCCCCATCTTCGCCAGGATGATGTCCTGCTCCGGGCCCCAGGCGTTCTTCAACAGCCCGATGATTTCCACCGGCACCGCCTCCGGCTCCGTCCCCGCGAACACCGTCCAGGCGTAGCCCTTCATCCCGGGCCGCAGCTCGGACGACTTCATGATCTCGACGGGCCCGGATTTCGGGCGAACCGGCTGCGCCAGGGCAGCCGAAACAAAAACCCCGACGGCCGCCAGCGTCGCGGCGCGGCAGTTTCTCATGTCCACTATCTTCATTATAGGGGGGCGGACTGCAACCGAGGGACTGCCTCGGCCGTCCGCAGTGGGGACGGCCCAGGCTGTCCCCGGTTGCCCATCGGAACAGCGCTGGTCCCCTCTTGCGCTCTTTGTGTCTTGGCGTGAGACAGCGCGGCGCGGCCTATCCCGCGCCCTTCTTCGATTCCTTGCGGACCGGCGTCACCCCGGGCAGCGTGATCACCGGGATCAGCGAGTTGCGCTCTTCCCTGGAAGGGGCGGGAAGGCGCACCGCCAGTTCGTCGTTCAGCGTCCGCACGAACTCCTCCACCTGGCGCTCGATCGCGGCCA
>JBEKMO010000065.1:0-30085 GCA_050008465.1 Bryobacteraceae bacterium | reverse complement strand
GTTCTCGGCATTCCGGAATATCTGCAGGCCGGATGTGCCCGCGGGACATGCATAGGCCACCCGCTCAAAGGCGCCCTCGACATCCTCAAATTTGTTGGGCTTGCCAATCGGCATCTTGTGAAGGTTGTACTCCTTCTGTTCACAACGGAGGATGCTGCAGCCGGACATCCGCGAAAGGATGGCCGGGTCTTGACAGCCCTTTGCGTCGGGTTTGGGAGCTTGAGCGAAAGCGAAGGTGGATATAGAGAAGAAGACAATCAGACGTTTCATGATGCAGACACTGTACCATAGGCGCTCTGCGTGAATCCCCCCAATCGCAGCGCACCCTCCAGTGCTAGACTGCTCTTCTGATGCCGGGCCACGTCGAAGTGCAGGAACTGGTGAAGCACTTCCGCACATTCGAGCGGCGGGAGGGGCTCTGGGGGGCGCTCCAGAACCTGGTGGTGCGCGAGTACAAAACGCTGGCGGCGGTGGACCGTATCTCCTTCGAGATCCGGCCGGGGGAAATGGTCGGCTACATCGGGCCCAACGGCGCCGGCAAGTCCACCACCATCAAGATGCTCACCGGCATCCTGGTGCCCACCGCGGGGCAGGTGCGATCGAACGGCTTCGAGCCGTTCCGGGAGCGCTCCCGCTACACCCGGACCATCGGCGCGGTCTTCGGGCAGCGCACGCAGTTGTGGTGGGACATCGCGGTGGTCGAGTCCTTCCGGCTGCTGAAGAAAATCTACGGGGTTTCCGACGCGGACTACGCCGCGCGCATGCGCGAGTTCAACGACGTGCTGGAGATCGAGCGCTATCTGCACACGCCGGTGCGCAAGCTGAGCCTGGGCGAGCGCATGCGTTGCGACATGGCCGCGGCCCTGCTGCACAATCCCCCGCTGCTGTTCCTGGACGAGCCCACCATCGGGCTGGACATCGTCGCCAAGGAGAACATCCGGGCCTTCCTGAAGCGCGTGAACCGCGAGTACGGCACCACGGTGTTGCTGACCACGCACGACCTGTCGGACATCGAGGAGCTCTGCCCGCGGCTGATGATCATCGACCACGGCCGCCTGCTGTTCGACGGCGGGCTGGCCGAGCTGAAGCGGCAGCTTTGGCGCGACACCACCGTCAAGTTCGACCTCAAGGACCGCGAGCAGGCGCAGCGCTTCGAGCGGCTCGAGATCCCCGGCATCCGCCGCGAGAAGCTCGGCGACCTCACCTATCTGCTCTCCTTCGGCCGCGACGACCGCCCCACCGCCGAGGTGATCCGCCAGGTGGTGAACGCCGTCGAGGTGCTGGACATCGTCATCGAGGAGCAGTCCATCGAAGAGGTCGTCAAGCGGATCTACCTCGGCGGCATGAGCCCGGAGGCGCCGCAGTGCAATCCGTAGCCCTGGAATTCGCCCGCATCGGCTTCCTGAACATGCTGGCGTTCCGCCTGCGCTACTACACCGGCGTCATCACCTACTTCATCAACGTCACGGTCTATTACTTCATCTGGCGCGCCATCTACCAGGTGGATCCGGGATTCGCGGGCTTCAGTTTTCCGCAGATGACCACTTACGTGGCGGTGGGCTGGATCATCCGCTCGATGTACTTCAACAACATCGACTCGGAGATGGCCGAGGATATCCTCGAGGGCAAGATCACCATGGTGATGATCAAGCCCGTGAGTGTGCAGTGGAGCTACATCGCCCGCGCGCTAGGCGAGTCGGCCTTTCGGCTGT
The DNA here is from genome assembly GCA_050008465.1 of Bryobacteraceae bacterium. Lineage (GTDB taxonomy): Bacteria > Acidobacteriota > Terriglobia > Bryobacterales > Bryobacteraceae > Fen-330. Next base: position 28,373 of record JBEKMO010000065.1, on the reverse strand, counting down.
GCCTGCTCACTGCGCCGACGGCCCTGCTTCTGGGCCTGATTTTTCCCGTGCTGGCGCCGGCCAGCGCCGCCCATTTCGCGGCATTTCTGGCATCGGTGGCGGGGAGCGTGCTCCTGGTGGCGGCGCTGAACTTCGCCGTGGGCTGCTGCGCGGTGCGCCTGACCTCGATTCTGGGCTTGCTGCGGGCCAAGTTCTGGGCGCAGGACCTGCTCTCCGGCGTGCTCGTGCCGGTAACCCTGTTTCCCGCCCCGCTGCGGCAGGTTTCGCGCTGGCTGCCCTTCGAGCACATCGGGTTCACGCCGATGGCCATCTACCTGGGCAAGATTTCCTGGCGGGAGACCGCGGAGGCGCTGGCGCTCGAGGCGTTCTGGATCGTCGCGCTGCTCTCGTTCGGCGCGTGGTTCTGGCGGGCCATGAGCCGCCGCATCATGGTGCACGGGGGCTGAATGCGCCGCTACCTCTCGCTGTTCGCGCAGTACTTCATCCAGTACGCGAAGGTGCGCCTCTCCTACCGCGGCGACTTCCTGCTCTCCGTGCTGACCACCGTGCTCGCCACCGCCTGCGGCATGGCCGTGGTGTTCCTGATCTTCCGCCGCGTGCCGCGGATCGCCGGCTGGAGCTTCACCCAGATCCTGTTCCTCTACGGGTTTTCGCTGCTCCCGCTGTCGCTGTTCAACACCATCAGCGTCAACCTGTATTACTTCAGCGACTCCTACATCATCATGGGCAAGTTCGACCAGGTGCTGCTGCGGCCGGTGAATTCGCTCTTCCAGGTGCTGTCGGAGAAGTTCCGCCTGGAGGCGTTGGGCGATGCCGCGCTGGGCCTCGTCGTCGTCCTGAGCTGCGCCCGCGCGCTCGGCCTGCGGCTGGGTCTCTGGCAGTGGCTGTTTATCGCTTTGGCGACGGTCTGCGGCTGCGCGCTCTACACCTCGGTATTCCTGATACTGACCTCGGTCTCCTTCTGGATGGAGGACCGCGTGGGGGTGGTTCCGCCGATCTACAACATGCTGGCGTTCGGCCGCTACCCGCTGGACATTTACGGCCAGTTCATCCGCTTCCTGCTCAGTTGGGTGGTGCCCTTCGGCTTCGCCAGCTTCTACCCCAGCGCGCACCTCCTCGGCAAAGACGCCTACCGCATTTACACGTACGTGCTGCCGCTGGTGACGGTGGCCTTTGTGGCCGCCGCGCTGGCGGTCTGGAACCGCGGCGTGCGCAACTACACCTCCACCGGGTCGTAAGGCGCGGGATTACCAGAAATGCGTGGCCACCACTTGCGGGGGCCCAGGCGTGCCTCCCACAATCCTGGTTCTGAGCACCACCTGAATGTTTTTCCGATACCAACCCTTGGGGGCGCCGCGAAAGGCCTCGCTCAGGTAGGAAGGATTGGTAACGAATTCACTGGCCGCCAGCGTTCCGTACTCCTCGACCCCTCCCATGGATACTACCGTCCGTTCCGTTGCCGGGTCCAGCACTCGGGCGATGATCGCGTAGTCTTCCGGAATGTCCCATTGCCGGGGGGGGTACGGGATCATCCAGCGCGAGTCACCGGGATGCTGCCGGTCTCTGACCGTAGTAGTCTGGGCGGAACCCTCGCGTTCGAAGTAGAAACGGAGGCCGCTGGTCAGGCGCATGGTCCAGTCGTTGTTGTAGGCGCCGACCAGTATCGCGGGACTGCCCCGCAATTCGGCATAGGGGACGCTGGCTCCGCTGCGCAGCCGGTAGGGCCTGCCTTTCGAGTGGATCAGCGCAACCAGATTCACCATGGCCAGCGCGGCCCCTCGGGAGAAGAAGTGCTCCCCTACCATGCCGAGGTCCTCTAGCGTTAGGCTGGTGCTCCGCAACATCTCCGCGCGACCGGGGGCGTCCGGGACCTCGACCATCTTGCCATCCAGCTCCGACCTGCGAGACCCTGCGAACTTGTAAAGTCTGATCGGTTGTCCTACGCAGATCTGCACGACCTCGTGATCCTGGATCAGCGGCGCCCAGAACCGCTCCAGGTCAGTCTCGGTGGATCCCTGCCAGAGCCAAATGCCGGCCGCAGCCACGACCACTGCCGCGGCAACCACAGACCACCGTTTTCGCGACGGGGCCTCGGGCCGCTCGGGCGAGGCCTCCGACCGGAACTCAGGCAGGTAAGAACCAAGCGGCAGGTCGATGCGGACCTCGCCGTCGCGCTGCGGTTCCATGTAGTACTGGGCCAGCCGCTTGCGCACTTCGGCTGCGGCGGTCCGCACCACCGCATCCTCGTTGGTGTCATAGGCAGGGTCCCGCCCGAATACCTCGACCCCGATCGTCCTTTCTTTCACCCGGTCCGGATGACCTTCGATCACCGCCTCGACGACATAGGTCAGCAAGGACTGGCAGCGTTTGCTGTTCTTGAAGTGGGCGCTGCTCAGGATGCGGTCCAGTTGGGCGCGGAGCGTAACCGCATCGAGCCCCTCGGGGAGCCGGAAAACCGGCTTCAGGGGATCCGCTTTTTCGCTGTTTGGAGCCTTCCCCGCCATGCTCACCACTCCCGCTGGCCCATTCTAGCACGGTCGCGACGTAGACAACCCCCCCACGGCCTTGCCGTGCACCTTTCTCTATTCAACTCAAAACACGTAGTTTGCTGACGAAACCGGCGTCGAGCACCGTTCTCTACCTGGAAAACGCGCCGGCCTAAGACTAGACTACCTCCGATTGAGTGCAGGTGCCTCGCCGGCCAGAGCTCGGGGCCGGATAGGTTCGTAGAGCGCCGTGTGGGGGTCGCACGAGCACGTGAGGTTGGTCGCCCAGTTCGGCGCGAAGGGGTGCTTCCAGTTCCAATGCATAACGCAGAAGGCGGCCGGGAACCGATCGGCCTGGCACAGCATTTGCGCGGGTCTTGGATGGGCACAGAGGTTAGTTTGTCAAACGTGATGAATGGAGGACAACCATGCGAGTGTTCTTTTGCTGCTTGTTGGCAGCGTTCCTGGCAGTCGCCACTGCGACTGCGCAAGTGGGCGGTAGTGGAACGATTCAAGGAACGGTCACGGATCCTTCGGGAGCCGTCGTGGCCGGCGCCACGGTCACCGCGGCGAACGTGGAAACGGGGGTTCAAACCAGCCGCAAGACAACCGATGCCGGGTTCTTCGTGCTTTCTCCGCTCCAGCCCGGCGAGTATACGGTCACTGTCAAGGCGGAGGGATTTCAGACCCTCACCCAGCAGCACCTGGAAGTTGTCGCCCTGGGAACCATCGGATTGAATCCGAAGTTGCAGTTGGGAACGTCCAGCCAGTCGATCGTGGTGATAGACGCGCCACCTGTGCTGCATACCGACGATGCGACGCTCGGTTCGTCCATGGAGAACGACCTATATGCGGCGCTTCCCCTGGCCATGAACGGAGTCCCCAGGGATCCCACGCAGTTTATCGCCCTTGTGCCCGGCGTCAATAGCGCCGTCACGCAGGCTGCGGGTCCCACCTATGCCTCCTTCAACGGCGGCCAGACGTATCAAAACGAAGTCTATCTCGAAGGGCTTCCCCTGACCAGCGCCGGAACCGAGGGCGACACCCGCTATCTGGCGTTTGCAGTCTCGGTGGATGCGGTGGACCAGTTCCAGGTCGAGACCAACGGCCCCAAGGCCCAGTATGAAGGGCAGGGCGTCGAGAACTACGTTTTGAAATCGGGAACCAACGCGTTCCATGGCGCGGCCTTCGAATACTTCCGCAACACGGACCTGGACGCGCGAGGCTTCTTCCCCGTGGCCACACCCATCGAGCACCAGAACGAATACGGCGGGTTCATCGGGGGGCCCATCAAGAAGAACAAGATTTTCTTCTTTACGAACTACGATGGGTACAAGTACGCCTCAGGATTGTTGAACCCCACCCTGCAGTCGATCCCGACCACGCTCCAGCGGACGGGTAATTTCAGCGAGCTTCCGGCCACGCAGGTCATTTACGATCCGGCGAGCCAGTCTTGCGTTGGCGCAGTCTGTACGCGGACGGCGTTCTCCGGGAACATCATCCCCCCCACCCGCATCTCTCCGATCGCGCAATCGCTGCAGTCCTATCTTCCCGCTCCGACGAACTCGAACATCGTGAACAACTACCTGCCCGTCCTGCCCATCCAACTGAGCACGTGGGATACAACCGAGAAGGTGGATGCCAACCTGTCGGACCGGCATCGGCTGTTTGGGTTCTTTGCCGCGGGGCATTACGCCACCAATTTCACCGGCAGCCTCACCCAAACGGGAACGGCGGGTGTGCTGCCCGAGCCTTACACGCAAGGCCGCATCGTCTCGGAAAACGTCAAAATGGCGCAGTTGCACGATACCTTCACCATCAAACCCACGCTTTTGAATCAATTCAGCTATTCCTTCAACCGCATCTGGATTCCGCTTCAGAACCCGACCGTGTCGGGGCAGTATCCGCAGAAGGCCGGTCTCAAGGGCATGCCGCCAAACGTGACCTCTGACACTTTCCCGGACATTGCTTTCGCCGGCACCAATTCGCCCGGCGGCTGGCAGGGGACCAACGCCCACTTCTACAACGAAGCCGCCAACACCTCCACTGCGCAAGACAATATCATGTGGGTCAAGGGCCGCCACTCGATGGTCTTCGGCGCCCAGTACCAGGCCTTGCAGGACAACGAGAACTTCGCGTTGGTCGCCACCTTCAACTTCAACAGCGCCCAAACCCAGGGGTACAATTCCACCGGATCGCTCGTGACCACAACCGGCAATGCCTACGCCAGTTACCTGCTCGGCGCCGTGAATAGCAGCGGCATCAGCCAGAACGCCATCGGCGAGACCGGCGGCCGCTATAAGGATTACGCCCTCTATGTCCAGGACGACTGGAAGGTCAGCTCGCGTCTGACGCTGAACCTCGGCCTCCGCTGGGACCTCTTTGGCCCCTTCTACGAAGTGGACAACCTGATGTCCTTCTTCAACCCGACCCTGGCCAATCCGGCCGTCGGGGGCTATCCGGGCGCGCTCCAGTTTGCCGGCAACGGCACCGACAGTTGCAACTGCAAGGATCCCGTCGACACTCACTACAAGAACTTCGGCCCTCGCTTGGGAGCGGCGTACCGTATCAACGACAAGACCGTCCTGCGGGCGGGCTATGCGATCATGTACGTGCACGTGGGTGGCGTTGGCGGGCGCAACAACTCACGCCAGGGGCTCAGCCAGCTCGGTTACACCGGCACGAACAATCAAACTAGCATCAGCCAGAACAATCCGGCGTATTACTGGGATAACGGCGTTCCCGCCTTCCTCCAGCCGCCGCCGTTCATCAATCCCGGTTACGGGGCCGGTTACAACACTACGACTGCCTCGCCGCAGAACCCCGTTTACGGCGACCCGAAGCTCGGCGGCAAGCCACCGTATTACGAGAACTGGAACTTCGGGATTCAGCGCTCGCTCACCGCGAACATGACGCTGGGTGTCGCTTACACCGCCAGTATGGGCAAGTACCTGCCCGGGCCCGACAACGGCACTAGCGTGCTGCTCAATGCAACGCCGCTGCAGTATCTGGGGCTGGGGTCGCTGCTCACGGCAACGGCCAACGCCGCCAACATCGCCAAGGCGCAAGCCATTTTCCCGAACATCGCGCTGCCGTTCTCCAACTATGCGGGATCCATCGGCCAGATGCTGAGGCCCTTCCCGCAATACGGCTCCATTAGCAGCCCGTGGTTCGACGTCGGCCAGTCCAACTACCAGGGGCTCCAGGCTACCTTGAATCGCCGGTTCGCCAGCGGCTTGACCTTCAACGCAGGCTACACCTTCAGCAAGGAACTGGACAATCTGCTGGCCAGCGCCCGGGACCCCTTCGACTATGCCCTGGAAAAATCACGCGGCACCATCGACCATAGGCACGTGTTCCAGGGCACCTTTTCTTACCAATTGCCTTTCGGCCCCGGGCGCCGCCTGAACCCAGGCAACCCCGTCGCGCGGGGGTTGATCGGCAACTGGAATCTTGCCGGAGTCGTCACCTTCGCCAGTGGCGCGCCCTTGGCGCTCACCGGCTCGGCATGTAACGCCGGGGGCATTCTGGGCACCTGCATTCCCAACTACAATCCCGCGTGGACTGGCACAAACGTCCGCATCAACGGCAATTACGGGGACGGCAACGTTACCGGATCCTCGCCCACCGCGTATTTGGACCGGACCGCGTTCGTAGCCCCCGCGGCATATACCTGGGGCAACTTGCCCAGGACCGGTGTCTACGGCCTCAATGCGCCGTACACGTACTCCGTTGACCTCAGCGTGCGCCGCGAGTTCGCGATTCACGAAAAGGTCAAGCTCGCCATCCAGGGCGATGCTTTCAACGTGCTCAATGCAGTTTGCTTCGCAGCGCCTGCACTCAACCCGGACCAGGCCAGCTTCGGCACGCTGACTGCGCAGGCCAATCAGGCGCGCAGGTTGCAGCTCAACGCCCGCATTACCTTCTGATTCACGGGTTCAAGTGGGGCAGGCTTTACACCCTGCGGACCCGCTTTCTAGCGGGTCCAGCCGGCCGGAAGGCCGGCTGCGAGCAAAATTGCCCGCCCCACATCTCTGAAGGTCCGGAGTGTCCGATTCCGCGCATTCCTTTCCCAGATTCGGACAGAGGAGCCCCGCAAGGCGTGAGAAAGTCACGGGATTCTGCGGCCACTGAGTTGCATCGCAGGTATGCGGAAAGCTGGCCATCTGTATGCTCAAGCAGACTCTCAGGACATTGCGCAGGAGCGGCGGCGTCACGGTGGTGGCGGTGCTGGCGCTGGCGCTGGGAATCGGCGCGAACACGGCCGTTTTCAGCGTGGTGAACGCGGTCTTTCTGCGCCCCCTTCCCTTCGCGGAAGCGGGCCGGCTGGTGGCGATCTCAGAGACCAGCGGCAACAATCCGATTTCCGTCTCCTACCCCAACTTCCTGGATTGGCGGCGGCAGGCCTCCGCGTTCGAAGCGATCGCCGTCAGCGGGCCGTACGAAGCAACCCTGGAGAGCCGCGCGCCAGCCGAGCGCCTGCCGGTCACCTACGTGTCCGCGGATTTCTTCCCGGTTCTCCGCACCCGGCCCATGCTGGGACGCGATTTCCGCCTCGAGGACGACCGGCAAGGCGCGCCCCCGGTCGCCATTCTCTCGCACCGCATCTGGCAGACGAATTTCGGATCGGACCCGGCCATCCTCGGCGGCAGCGTCAGCCTCGACCGGCGCCAGTACACCGTCATCGGCATCCTTGCGCCCGGGTTCCGTTTCTACCGCCCTGCGCACGTGTTCGTGCCGATCAGCGATGCGGTGACGCGGCAGATTCTCATGATGCGCCAGAACCACAGCGCCCTCGACGCCATCGCGCGGCTCAAGCCGGGAACCACGCTGGAGCAGGCGCAGGCCCAGATGAACACCATTGCGAGCCGCCTCCAAAGCGCTTACCCGGATGCGAACACCGGAATCGGCGCGCGGGTGGTCAGGCTGCGGGAACGCATCTCGGGCCAGGCGCGGCAGCCTGTGATGATCCTGCTCGCGGCGGTCTCTCTGGTGCTGCTGATCGCCTGCGTGAACGTGGCCAACCTGCTGCTCGCCCGCGCCGCGGACCGCAGAAAGGAGATGGCGGTGCGAGTCGCGCTGGGCGCCTCGCGCTGGCAGGTGCTGCGGCAATTGCTGCTGGAGAGCGTCTTGCTGGCGCTGGCCGGCGGCGCGCTCGGTGTCCTGCTGTCCTCGTGGAGCTTCGCCGCACTGGCGCGGCTCGTTCCCGCCTCGATCGATGCCGGAGGTCTGGGCATCGACCTGCGCGTGCTGGGCTACACTTTGCTGGTCTCGATGTTCACCGGCGTGCTGTTCGGGCTCGCGCCGGCCTTTGACGCTTGGCGGCTGAACCTGACCGGCGCTCTGCGCGACGGCGGGCGAACGACGAGCGGCGCTTCCACCGCTCGTCTGCGCGACGCGCTGGTCGTAGCCGAGGTGGCACTGGCGCTGATTCTGCTGGTCGTTGCCGGCCTGCTGCTGCGCACGCTGAACCAGCTCATGAAGGTTCCATTGGGCTTCGAGAGCGAGCGCGTGCTGACCGCCCGCGTCAGCCTGCCCGATTCCAAGGAATACCCCTTCGAACGCAGCGCCGCGTTCCTCGAGGCCGTGGCGGCCAAAGTACAGGCGATTCCAGGCGTGCGAACGGCGGGCACCGTCAGCCACATGCCGCTGCGGGGCTTCTTCTCCTCGATGGTCTGGTTCCGGGATGACCGGCCGGTTCCGGAACGCGGCAGGCTGCCCGTGGCCGAACAGCGCGTGGCCTCGCCGGAGTACTTCGCCGCCATGGGCATACCGCTGCTGCGCGGGCGCCTGTTCACTGCGGCCGATGGCCGCGTCACCAACTTCCGCCAGGAGGAAGTGCTCGAGTGGTTCAGGAAGAACCACTTTTCAGTGGTGATCAGCGACGCGATGGCGAGACGCTTCTGGCCGGGAGAGGACCCGATCGGAAAGACCTTCCGGCCGGGCTTCCCGGAGATGGGCCTGCAACCCGTCAAGATCGTGGGCGTGGTCGGGGATGTGCGCGACTACGGGCCGGACAGCGACCCAGCGCCAACGTTCTACTCGTCGGCGTACCACTTTCCGCAGCGGGCTGCGACGCTGGTTGTGCGGACGCGGGGCAGCGATCCAGCCGCGGTGGTGTCCGCGGTGCGGCGCACCGTGGCCGCGCTGGACCCGGCCGCGACCTTGTCCGACGTGGCCACCGTGGAGAGCATCGTTTCGGACGCGGTGGGCTCGCGGCGCCTGAACATGCAGTTGCTGGGCATCTTCGCGGCCCTGGCACTGCTGCTGGCCGCGGTGGGGATCTACGGCGTGATGGCGTACACGGTGAACCGGCGTAGCCACGAAATCGGCGTAAGGATGGCGTTAGGCGCGGGGCAGTCGAATGTGGTGCGCATGGTCGTCGGCAAGGCCGTGGTGCTGGGCGGGCTAGGCGTAGTGGTCGGTTCGGTGGCCGCTCTGGGGCTGACGCGGCTCATCGCTGGCATGCTCTACGGTGTGAAACCGGCGGATCCGCTCACGTTTCTCTCGGTAGCGGCAATCCTGTTCGCCGTCACCATCGCCGCGGCCTGCGCGCCGGCATGGCGGGCCACGCGGGTCTCGCCGACCATCGCGCTGCGCAGCGAATAGGGCACGAGACTTCTCACCCGAACTGGGTTTCAATAGGGGAGAGGGCACTATGTCTCATCGGGGATACACGACTGCCGTGCTCGCACTGTTGGCCTGCGGCCTCGCAGCGCCGGCGGAGATTCCCAAGGGCGCGCACGTCCTGCTTCGCATGGTCAACTCCATCAGTACACGCACTGCCCAGGAGGGCGACTACGTGTATCTGGAAACCGCCAGCCCGATCGTTGCCGACGGGCGCATCGCGGTGCCGGCCGGCTCCTACGTCCAGGGCGTGGTGAGCCACGCGCAGCGCAGCGGCCGGGTGCGCGGTCGTGCCGAACTGGGCATCCGCCTGGAAACGCTCACGCTGCGTAGCGGACAGGTGCTGAAGTTCGCCCCGCGCCTGAGTTCGGTGGACTCCGACCAAACCGGCCAGAAAGTCGACCGGCAGGAGAACCTGATCCAGCAGGGGTCCGAGAAGGGCCGCGACGCCGCGCGTATCGCCATCTTCGCCGGCAGCGGCGCCTCGGTGGGTGGGCTTGCCGACCGAAGCTGGCGGGCCGCCGGGATCGGCGGGGGAGCGGGCGCCGCGGTCGGGCTGGCCAGCGTCCTGCTGAGTCGCGGCCGGGAAGTCAACCTGCGGCGCGGCTCCACCCTCGACGTCGCCTTCGACCGTCCGGTCCCCATCGAGTAGCGCACGCGGCAGAGGCGCGGTACGATGGGTACAAACACACGTTCAGGAGGGTGAAATGCGCAAACAAGCAGTGACTGCCGTTCTTTTTGTGCTCTGTGGCCCGATGGCTTGGCCGCAGGCTCCATCCCAGAAACCCCAACCCGGCCCGGAACATAAGAAGCTGGCCTACATGGTTGGCAAATGGGCCTCGGAAGACGAGTTGAAACCGGGCCTCTACGGTCCGGGCGGCAAGATGACCTCGACGTCAACCTGCGAGTGGTTCACCGGCGAGTTCGCAGTGATCTGCCGGTCGGACGCCAAGTCGCCGATGGGCGAAGAGAAGGCTCTGAGCATCATGAGCTACGACACCGGCCAAGGGCACTACATCTACTTCGAGACCAACACCTCCGGCGAGAATGTCGTGGCCAAGGGGACGCTCGAGGGCCGCACCTGGACCTGGACGGGCGAGTCTCGAATGGGCGGGAAGGTCTATCGAAACCGGTTCATTATGACGGAGCTGCCGCCCGATGGCACCAGCTACAAGTTCGACATGGCCGAGGGCGACGGCCCGTGGGCCGAAGTGATGAATGGCAAGCAGACGCGCGTGAAGTAAGGAAGTCAATGTCCGGCGTCGTCGACAACCTTCCCGCCGCGCCGCTGACCCTGGAGGGCGCCAGCGTCCTGCATCAGATGTTCCGCATCCGCTGGCCGGCCTGGAAAGCGCTCGCGCAGGAACAGCGGGCGGCGATCGCCGCGGAGGCGGCCCGCGCGATCGAGGCCATGGAGCGGGACGAAGACGGGCCTTCGGCCATCTACTCGCTCATCGGACACAAGGGCGACCTGCTGTTGCTGCATTTCCGCAAGTCCTTCGAAGAGCTGAACCGGGCGGAGCTGCGCCTGGCGCGGTTGCGGCTGGCGGATTTCCTGGAGCCGGCGACCTCCTACCTCTCGGTGGTCGAGCTCGGCCTGTACGACTCGAGTATCAAGCTCTACCGGACGCTGGCCCAGCGCGGCATCGAGCCGCACTCTCCGGAATGGAGCGCCGAGGTGGAATCGCTGCTGGCGATGCAGAGGAAGGCGATGCATCCGCGGCTCTATCCGAAGGTTCCGCCGCAGCGCTATCTCTGCTTCTACCCGATGGACCGCAAGCGCGGCGAGGAGAAGAATTTCTACACCGTGCCGATCGCCGAGCGCGGGCGAATGATGCGCGAGCACGGGCTGGTCGGGCGGCGCTACTCGGATCGAGTGCAGCAGATCGTCACCGGATCGATAGGTTTCGACGATTGGGAGTGGGGTGTGGACCTGTTTGCGGACGACCCGCTCGAATTCAAGAAGCTGATCTACGAGATGCGCTTCGACGAGGTCAGCGCCGTCTACGCGCTCTTCGGATCGTTTTACCTTGGCGTGCGCGTGGCGGCATCGCAACTCGGCGCCCTGCTAGATGGGAACCTGCCGTAACAGGCATGTGGCTCGTGGCCTGTGGGTCCGAACGGCCCTTCACCCGCTTCGCCCCGGGTGCGATAGCCGGTGCCCCGCCGCGGGATCTACAGGCCACAAGCCACAAGCTACAAGCCATTCCTCAATGCGGCACCTTCCCCAAGGGCGCGCGGCGCTGGAGCATCTGGTAGATGTGGTGCGCTTCGTGGTAGGCCATGTATTCGACCTGGAAGTGGACGTCATAGTGCGGGTACTCGGGGTGCGTGCCGGAGCGGCGCCAGTCGCCGGTCGACAGTGATTCCAGCAGCGTGACCAACTGCTCGCGCTCGGCGAGAAAACCCTCCAGAAGCTCGCCGGCCGTGCTCCTCAGCTTCTCCTCGAACTCCGAGTCCTGCTCGGGATAGTAGGGAACGATTGCGGGATTCGTCTGCGTCAGCAGCGCCTCGATCCGGCCCTCGAACACCTCCTGCACCCGCCACAAATGGCACAGGATTTCCTTCAGAGACCACTTGCCCGGAACGGTGCGTTCGGCGAGCGAATCCTCATCCAACCCGGACGCCAGCCTTTTGATGTCGTGGGCTTGCTCGCGCAAGCGCCAGGCCAGGCGGCTGTGAGTATCCTGTTTGTGTGTACCACTGTCCATACGAGAATTATAGAATTTCAAGGGAGGGAATATGACGCGGCTTCGGGGAAGGCTTGGCAGTGCGGCTGCCGTGATTGCGGCGGCGCTCATCGGATTCCAGCTCGGAGGGTGGAATGCGGTGGTCGCCGGCGCCGAGAAGGACCCGGCCAAGGTCCTGATCGAGACCGACCGTAAGTTCGACGAGGCGACTTCGCTAAACGGGCTCGACGCCTGGATCTCCTATTTCGCGGAGGATGGAATCTTGCTGCCTGCTGGCAGCGGGATCGTCGTCGGCAGGGAGGCGATGCGCACGTTCCTGGCGCCGCGGTTCGAAGCGCCGGGCTTCGCGCTCCGCTGGGTGCCCATCGACGCTTACGCCTCGGGCGACCTCGGGTACACCTACGGTGTTTCGAAGACCTCCCGGACGGACGAGGACGGGAAACTCGTGGCATCCTACGGCAAATACGTCACCATTTGGAAAAAGCAGCGCAGCGGCGCGTGGCGGGTGGCGCTCGACATCGGCAACGCCAGTCCGGCGCCGGAACCGAAAAAGTGAGTTGGGTGGGGCGGACTTTAGTCCGCGCGGGACTTCAGTCCCGCCACTTGGTAGAATTTCGGACATCATGCCACTTCGACGCATCGCCGTGGCGGCAATTCCGCTCTTGTGCGGGCTCGAATGCGCCCTCGCCGCGCCCCGCTGGCTGAAGCTGAGCTCCGCGAGTTTCGAGCTGTTCACGACCGCGGGCGAACGCCGGGGCTGCGATGCTATTCTCTATTTCGAGCAGGTCCGCGGCTTTTTCCTGAAAGCCACGCATGCCTCTGGCGGCTCCGCGCTGCCGGTCCGGATTGTCGCGTTCTCCTCGGACAAGGAATACAAGCCCTGCCGGGCCACCGAGACCGCGGCGGCCGGGCGGACCAGACAGGTGACGATCGTCTGCGAGCCCAAGGTGGATGGGGAGCTTGGCACGATCGGGGTCGTGAGATCGATGGAGTTCAAGTAGGCCAATGAGCTCGAACGATGCCGGCGAGCCGGTGCGCATTCCGATCACCGATGTCTTCGACCTGCACAGCGTCCCGCCCAGAGACGTGGAAGCGATCGTCGAGGCCTACCTGGAGGAAGCCCACCGCCTGGGGCTGAAAGCGCTGCGCATCATTCACGGTCGCGGCATCGGAGTGCAGAGGGAGATCGTGCGGGCGGTGCTCGCGCGCACGCCCTTCGTGGCCCGGTATGGAGACGCTCCCGCCGAGGCGGGCGGCTGGGGCGCGACGGTTGTTACGTTGCGGTAAGTTGGCAGTATGTCCGTTTTTCAGAAGACCTTCCGGATCTCGACGCGGGGCCGCTGCGACGTCGTGGACATCACCGGACAGGTGAGCCGGGTCGTCGGCGAAAGCCAGGTGAAGCAGGGGATCGTCAGCGTGTCCGGCCGCGGCTCCACCCTGGGGATCGCCACCATCGAGTACGAGCCGGGCGCCGTCTCGGACCTGGCGCGCGCGCTCGAAAAGATCGCGCCCATGAACCACGACTACGCGCACAACGCCCGGTGGGGCGACGACAACGGATACGCGCACTTGCGCAGCGCGCTCGTCGGCACAAGCCGGAGCTTCTCCGTGCGCGCGGGCGCGCTCGATCTCGGCGCCTGGCAACAGATCGTCTTCTGCGACTTCGACAGCCGTCCGCGCGACCGCGAGGTGACCGTCACCGTGGTCGGAGAGTAGGTTCCGCAACCGAGGGACTGCCTCGGCCGTCCGCAGTCGGGACGGCCCAGGGATGTCCCCGGTTGCCTGCACAGCCGGCTGCCACCGTGCTTTGCCAGGCTCCGTAGTTCTCGCGTCCCACCTGGAAAGCAAGCGCGCGCTCTGCCTGCGGGACGCCAGCGCCGGATGCCTATGCTGTACGGTACTCGACCATTCTCAAGCCGCCGTCCGGCTCCCGAAGCGCGACCGTAAGCACCCGCCCGGGCGCGCTGGCTCCCTGCAGCCAGCCCAGGATCGCGTCGCAGCGCTCTGGGCGAACCTTACCCGCTCCATACAAGTGCGTGGCCGCCTCGCCGGCGTTCATCCAAACGGTGAAATCCCTGTTTATCGCTTCCACTGCTATCTGATCGGCGGCGCTCTTGTCCACCCAAAGTGAGAACTCCACATTGGCGGCGACGCGCGCGTACCGGATCTTCTGCTCCACACGGGTCTCTTCCGTCACTCCCGCCAGATAGCGATCGAGCAGCGGAAGCCGCTCGTCGATTGGGACCGCCGTGCTCAGGCTGACGGCGGCGGGCGCCGGCTCCTTGCGCCGCAGCATGGCGCTCGCCGAACCCGCCTTGGCGGGCACACACGCCAGAATCAACGGGGCCACAAAGGGGAAAAGCAGTGTCGCAAACGCCCAGTAACTTCCCGACCGGCCCCGGTGGTTCGCGTAAACATATACCAGGCCCATCAGCGCGAGATTCCAGGGGAAGAAGGTCAACACCTCTTCGTAGAAGAACACCGTCATCAGCCCGCTCACCGAGCTTCCCGCCACCAGGTTTCCCACATTCGGCAAAAGCAGGAGCAACGGCGAGAGGATCAGAAAAATGCGTGTCGTTCTCATCGGAGTCCTGCGTCGCGATGCCGGCCGGCAACCGGGTCGATTCCGGTTCCTTGCGACGTGACCCGAATATATCACAGCCCCGGGGCGCGCAACCGGCCCTGCCCGGCGCCGCTCATCAGCGCCCCACGGCGAAGTAGCGGAATCCGGCGCGCTCCAGCACATCGCGGTCCAGGAAATTGCGCCCGTCGAGCAGCAGCGGGGTGCGCATGGATTGCGCCAGCGCGCGCCAGGCCAGATCGCGGTACTGCGGCCATTCGGTCACCAGCACCAGGGCGTCGGCCTCGACCGCCAGCGCCTCCGGCGATTCCGAGTAGCCGATGGGCAGGCTGGCGAACTCCCGGCGCGCGCCCTCCATCGCCACGGGGTCGTGCGCACGCACCTTGGCGCCGCGGTCGATGAGACGGCGCGCGATATCCATCGCCGGGGCGTCGCGAAGGTCGTCGGTGTGCGGCTTGAAGGCCAGGCCCAGCAGGCCGACGGTCCGCCCCTTGAGGATCTTCAGCTCGGCCAGCAGCTTCTCGATCACCCGCTCCCGCTGGCGGTAGTTCACCTCGCGCGCGGCCGCGACGATCGGCATCGTGAGGCTGTACTCCCGGCCGGTGGCGATGAGCGCCGCGGTGTCCTTGCCGAAACAGGAGCCGCCCCAGCCGATGCCCGCCTGAAGGAAGCGCGTGCCGATGCGCGCGTCCATGCCGATGGCTTTCGCGATCTGCGCGATGTCCGCGCCCACCTTCTCCGCCAGTTGCGCGATCTCGTTGATGAAGCTGATCTTCAGCGACAGAAAGGCGTTGGCGGCGTACTTGGTCAGTTCCGCCGAGGCCAGGTTGGTGGTAATCAGCGGCACGGCGCTGAGCGGCTCCGGGCGCGGCAGGAAAACCGGCGCCGGAAACGTCTGCTCGAGCACCGGCTTGTAGAGTGAGTAAAGGCACTCCAACGCGCGCGCGTCGTCGGAGCCGATCACCACGCGGTCGGGGTAGAGCGAATCGTGCAGCGCCGAGCCTTCGCGCAAGAACTCGGGGTTGGATGCAATCGAGAACCGGCCCTCCGGCCGCGTTCCGTGGCGCGCCTCGAAACCCTCGCGCACCAGCGACTCGACCCAGTTTCCGCTCCCGATCGGCACGGTGGACTTGTTCACCACCACCGTGTACGCCTCGCCGAGGTTCTCTCCGATGGCTATCGCGGCGGCCCGCAGATAGGAGAGGTCCGGGTTGCCATCGGGCTGCGGCGGAGTGCCGACGGCGATGAAAATGACCTCGGCGCCCGGCTCGGCTTCCTCTGGACGGCAGGTGAAGCTCAAGCGGCCATGAACCAGGTTGCCAAGCGCTTCCAGATGAGGCTCGTAAATGGGAAAGACCCCGCGGCGCAGCAGATCGATCTTGCGCTCATCGCAGTCCAGGCAGGTCACCTGGTGGCCCAGGTAGGCCAGGGTCACGCCCGTGGTGATGCCGACATAGCCCGTTCCTACAATCGCGATTTTCATGAGTCCCCCACGGTGAAGCTGCTTCTCCTGATCTTAACGGATTCGCCGGAAAAGCAGTTCATCATTGGGCAGCCGTCCAGCCCCAGTCGCCAGCCCCGAGGCCACCATCACCGATCTGTTCGAGGCCGGAGACCCCAGCAGCCCGTGGTGAAAGTCCTGCACAGACTGAAGTCCGTGCCACGGGCTCATGCAACTCATTGACTCTGCATCGTGGCACAGGCATTCAGCCTGTGCGCCAGACCTCTCTGGGACTTTCACCACAGGCTCCCAGTTCGGGTTTCCCGGTTCAGACGTACTCCTCCGATACCAAGCGTTACGCCGTCGGCTTCATGGCGGGCGTGCGCTTGCCGTTCCACCTCGGGCGCGGTCTTCGGTGCGGGGCCGGAGTTCCATGCCTCTCCCTTCGGCGGGATCGCGGCGAGCCGGCGGGATCAGGGTCCAAGAACCACGCGCTGGTCGCCTTCGCGGCGTGTGACGCGCTCACGATCGAGGTATTCCAGAAGCGGGATCGCATACTTGCGCGAGATGCCGGCCAGGTCCTTGAATTGCCCGACGCTGAGCCGCTCGCCTTTGTGGGCGGCCAGCCGGGCGCGGAGGGCGTCAATGGTGGCGCGGTGGAACACCAGGTCGTCGGCGATCCGAATGAGCCGCCCCTGGCGCAGCAACCGCTCGAGCAACGAACGGGCGCGCTCCGGCGAGACGCCCGATTTCGCCAGCACACCATTCACCGTGGGCACGGTCAGTCCCGCATCCTGGAACGCCTTCTCGATCGCCGCGGTCGCCTGCTCCTCGTCTTGTTTCAGCACCACCTTGTGCGACGCCAGCCGCACGATCTCCCCCTCGGCGACGATGCCCGGCTCCCGCTCGATCATCGCGTCCAGCAGGAACGGCGGCGCACCCGCCAGCTCGCGGCTGCGCACTTCCTGCTTCGGTATCCCGGCAAGCAGGGGATTCTGCTGGTGAAAGCCACGGAGCAGCTCGGTGATGCGGGCGAGCGCAGCCTGGAACCATTCGCGGTCGGCCAGCCAGAACTGCGGCTGCTGGAGCGCGACCAGGCGCTCGGACCGCGCCGCGCGCTCGATCTCGGCCGGCATCAGCCCCGTGCGCGCCACCAGCTCGGAAAGCCCAAGACCGTACTTCGATTCGCGTACCAACAGTGGGACCCCGATGGCCCTTAACCTCGCTGCCGCATCTTCGCCCCGGCGATAACGATGCCCGGTGATGTCGATGACCGTGCCGCCGCCAATGGTAACGACCGGCGAAAACATGCGGATGATGAAGCGGTCGCCCGGCAGCAGAAGCAGCGCCTCGCGCAGCACCAGGCGCGCATAGGCCCGCTGGCCAGGCGCGAGCGCTTCCACTCCGAACAGGCGCGCCTGCGCTTCCACCTCCGCCGTTCCGGAGTGGAAATGAACCGGGGCGTGGTTCTTGAGCGGTTTGGCGGAGGGCAGCAGCTCGAGCAGGCAGTCCACCGATCGCGTCGGCTGGAACACGCCCGGCTCCGCCAGCACCATTCCGCGCACCAACTCCGCGGGCTCCGCCCCCGCGACGTTCAGCGCCGTCCGCTGCCCCGCCAGCGCGCGCTCCACGTACCCTCCGTGCACCTGGATTCCGCGCACCCGCAGCCTCCGCCCACCCGGATGCGCTTCGACTTCCTGCTCCTTCTCGACCGATCCCGCGATCAGCGTCCCGGTCGCCACCGTCCCAAAACCGCGCATGGAAAACGCGCGGTCGATCGGCAGCCGGAAGTGCCTTGAAGCGTCCTTCACGGGAACCTGGTGCGCCAACTCGAGCAGGCGCGCGCGCAGTTCGTCGAGCCCCTCTCCGGTGACCGAGCTAACGGCCACCACCGGCGCGCCCTCCAGGAACGAACCGGCCACGAATTCCTCGACCTCCAGCCGCGCCAGGCCCAGCACCTCCTGGTCCACCAGGTCGGCCTTGGTCAGGACGATCAGCCCTTTCGGAATCCCCAGCAGCCGGCAGATGTCGAAGTGCTCGCGCGTCTGCGGCTTGACGGATTCATCGGCCGCCACCACCAGTAGCACCAGGTCGATGCCGCCCACGCCCGCCAGCATGTTCTTCACGAAGCGCTCGTGGCCGGGTACGTCGACGAAACCAATCCTCACGCTGGAGGAGAGCTCCAGGTGCGCGAAGCCCAGGTCGATCGAAATGCCGCGCCGCTTCTCCTCTTCCAGCCGGTCGGTGTCGATCCCGGTGAGCGCGCGGACCAGCGCCGTCTTGCCGTGGTCGATGTGCCCCGCGGTTCCAACGATAATGTCTCTCATGCGGCTGCCTCTCGCAACCGAGGGACTGCCTCGGCCCTCCGCCGGTAGGATAGGGCTCCAGCCCTGTCCCCGGTTGCCCTCCAGCCCGAGACTCTCATCCTACTACCGGGCGGCAATGCCGTAAAATAATGAAACCCGATGCCCGCGCTCCGCGATCCCGCCGCCATCCGCTCGATCCTCGCAGCCGACCCTGCGTGGTCTGTGTGCGCTCTGGGCGACCTGGCGCCCGGTTTCTTCGAACATTCCGAGTGGTTCCAGCCGCCCGACGGCACCCCCGCGCTCGTGCTGCTGTATCGCGGCTTCTCGACTCCGGTGCTGTTCGCCATCGGCGAACCGGCCGCCGTGGCGTCGATGCTCGACGAGATCCGCTGCGAGCCGGCCCTGTACTTGCACGTCCGGTCCGAGATCGTGCCCCTGCTCGCCACGCATTTCCGGATCGTCGAGCTCAAGGAGATGCTGCGCATGGTGCTGGACCCTCTGGGGTACCGTCCCGCGCCCACAGAGGGCGCCGCGCGGCTCGCCGCGGCCGATCTCGGCGAACTCGAGCGCCTT
This sequence comes from Bryobacteraceae bacterium, assembly GCA_050008465.1. GTDB lineage: Bacteria > Acidobacteriota > Terriglobia > Bryobacterales > Bryobacteraceae > Fen-330. The sequence continues at coordinate 9,669 of JBEKMO010000065.1, read as the reverse complement.
TTCGCCGACGGCAATGCAACCGGCGAGGCCCCCGACTTCTTCCTCCCTTCGATGCTCCGGGACGGCGTGTTCTTCGGCATCCGCGAAGCGGGCGAGTTGGTGGCCGCCGCCGGCACGCACCTGGCTGTCCCCGCGGAGGGAGTCGGCGTGGTGGGCAACGTCTATACGCGGCGCGATCGGCGCGGCCAGGGACTGGCAGCACGCACTACCAGCGCGGTGGTCGGCGAATTGCTCCGCATAAACCTCCGGACCATCGCGCTGAACGTCAGCCAAAACAATGAAGTCGCCATCCGCGTCTACGAGCGGCTGGGCTTCCTGCGCCATTGCACTTACTACGAAGGCCTTACCGCTCCAGGTACACCTCTTCCGGCTGGACGCGGTTGACGAACGCGGTGTGTACCCAGGTGCAGCGGCCGCACTCCGCCTTCCGCCCGGGCCACAGCGTTTCCATAAGCGCGGGAATCACGGTGGCGTCGTCGGGCTCGTGCTCCATCGAAATGGCCAGGCGCGACTGGAACCTCTCGACGGTTCGTTTCGCGCCCTTGAGTGCCCGGCGCTCGGCGCCCTCGATATCCATCTTGATGAAATCCACGCGCTCCAGGCGGAGTTCCTCGACCAGCTTGTCGATGGTGGTCAGCGGCACCGTGGGCCCGGGCCGGCTGCCTGGGAACTTCAGCGCGACGCTGTCCCCGCCCGATTGGGCGTCGTAGGTGCGCAGCGTCAGCGTGTCGTCCTTGTCCCAAACCCCTTTCGGGTACACGATGACGCGCCCGGCGCGAATCTCCTCGGCGAAATTGCGGTTGAGGCAATACAGGTTTTCCGGCGCCGGTTCGATGGCCACTACCAGGCGCGCGCCGGCCTCCAGCGCAACGCGCGTGTAGACCCCGACGTTGGCGCCGCAGTCCAGCACGATGTCGCCGGGCCGCACCCCGTTTCCCGCCGAGCCGTAAACCTCCGCCTCCTGCTCCCCAACCATCTCCGCGAGCGCCGGCCGGTTGCGCTCCGGAATCCAGTACTTCTTCCCCAGCACCTCGACCAACTCGAAGCCCGCCGGGCCGGATTCCACCGGCTTTATCTCCTCCGTGATCTCGCCAATGCGCTCCCCCAGGCGCTGGCTGGCGCCGATCGAGGACCAGAAGGCGCGGAGCGAGCAGCGGTGGTCGCGCTCCCAGGCCATGCGCGCATACGTGAACCCTATCCAATGAGGATTCGCGAGGCCGGCGCCCAGAACGGCGCTGGCCACCAGCCCGGCCGCAAGTAGGAGTTTCCCTTTCTTGCTCATAGTGCTGCCCTACCACCCCACCGGCTTGCCTTTGTTTTGCTCGTCCAACCACTTCTGGAGCGGTGCGAAATAGTCCCGGATGGCGCTGGCATCCATCTGACGCTGGCCGGTGAGCGCTTCGAGCGCATCGGGCCACGCGCGGCTTTGCCCCATCTCCAGCATCTTGGCGAGCCTCTGGCCGGCCTCCTTATTGCCGTAGATCGAGCAGCGGTGCAGCGGGCCGGCGCAACCGGCGGCCTGCGCCAGCGCGCGGTGGAACTGAAACTGCAATATGTCCGCCAGGAAATAGCGCGTATACGGCACGTTGGCCGGCACGTGATACTTCGCGCCCGGGTCGAAGTCCCGCTCGCTGCGTGCGACCGGCGCGTCCACGCCCTGGTACTTGCGCCGCAGTTCCCACCAGGTCGCGTTGTAACGCTCCGGCGGGATCGCGCCCGAAAACACTTTCCAGCGCCACTGGTCGATCAGCAGCCCGAACGGCAGGAACGCCACCTTGTCGAGCGCGCGCTGGAGCAGCAGGCCGATGTCCTTGGACGGATCGGTCGGCTGGTCGAGGAAGCCGAGCTGCACCAGGTACTCGGGCGTGACCGAGAGCGCGATGGTGTCGCCGATGGCCTCATGGAAACCATCGTTGGCGCTGTCGCGGAACAGGAGTGGCTGCCGGTCATAGGCGCGCTGGTAGAAGTTGTGGCCCAGCTCGTGGTGGACCGTGGCGAAGTCCTCCCCGGTGATGTCGATGCACATCTTCAGGCGCAGGTCGTCGACGAAGTCGATGTCCCAGGCGCTGGCGTGGCAGACCACCTCGCGGTCCCGCGGCTTCAGGAACAGCGAGCGCTCCCAGAAGCTCTTCGGCAGCGGCGCGAACCCCAGCGAGGTGAAAAACCCCTCGCCGTAAAGCACCATCTGCCGCCAGTCGGTCTTGCGGGACTTGAGAATTTGCGTGAGGTCGAAGCCGGGGTCGGCGTCCTTGGGAGCCACCAGCGGATAAACGTTGTCCCAGGTCTGCGCCCACATATTGCCCAGCAGGTGCGCGGGAATGGGGCCGCCCGCCGGCACAACGGCGTCGCCGTACTTCTCGCGTAGCTTGTTGCGGACGTAGGCGTGCAGCGAGACGTACAGCGGCCGGACCTGCTCCCACAGCCGGTCCACTTCCCTGGCGAAGTCGTCGGGCGGCATGTCGTACTTCGAGCGCCACATCGCGCCGTCATCGGCGAACCCCAGCTCCCGCGCCCCCTTGTTGGCGAGCTCGACGTACCGCGCGAAATCGCCCCGCATGGGCGGCGAGATGGTGTGCCAGCCGCGCCAGACGTCCAGCAGTTGCGCCGGATCGCGGCTCGTGGCCATGATGCGCGTGATCTCTTCGAGGTCCAGGCACTTCGCCTGGTCGCCGCCGGCGCAGTACTTGCCTTTGCCGTACACGCCTTCCATCCGGGCCGTGATCTCGGTCAGTTCCCGGCTCTCCTTCGGATCGGCGGGCGTGGCCAGCGTCAGCGAGAGCTTTAGCAGCTTCATCTTGCGTTCGAGCTCCGCCGGCAGCGCCAGCTTGTCGAACCGCGTGGCCTGTTTGGCGAACTCGACGGTGGCGGAAATGGCGCGCTCATTGGCGTCGGCCGCCAGCAATTCCGTGTCGCCGGTGATGAAGGTCGAACGAACCCAGTCGGCGCGCCCGCTCATCGTATTGAGCTCGAGCAGCTTGGTTTCCACCTGGTCCATGAACTTCCGCGCCTCCTGAACCGTGGGTTCGGCGCCGGCCAGCGGGTACGCCAGCGCGGCAACGAGGATGGCTGTAGGTGCGAGTCTCATATGCTCCTAGATTAGCGGAAGCGCGAACCAACCCGCGCCCCTCCGCCAGTTCCTGCTGCGCGTCGAGCCCGTGCGCAAAGACTTCACGCTCCTGAACATGGCCGAGGAGGAGCGCCCGGTGATCGCGGGCCACCTCGCGTACCTGGCGGGACTGCTCACCGAAGGCAAGCTCACCTTCGCCGGTCAGGCTGGTAGGAGGGCTGCTTGTCGGCAGAGATCGCGGCCTCCCTTGGAAGGCCCTTCCCACAGCCGGACTTCCTACGGAAACGAACAGCCTGGTCGCTTCCATCAGTGAAGAGCTGCGGGCTACCGTGTCAGGCGACCTGTGCAGAGCGCCGGAGGGACCGGGCAATGATGGCGCACCAGCGCTGTACTGGACGGTGCGATCCGGGGTGAAGCAGGAGCTTGATTTGGGAAAGGTGGGGCAGATAGACGATCTCAGTATGTCTATCGTTGCTGGAGGCATCGACCATTCGGAAGTAACGGCATTTTCCGCTGATACCCCGGCGGCACCGAATGGGCCAGCATCTTCCGGATCGTCTTCCGCGACAGGCCGAACTCCCGCGACGCGTGCCGCACACTCATTGCGTCCACCGGAACAGCCCGGCGGACCCGGGCATACACTTCCACCTTGTACACCTCCCAGGTGTCACAAAAACACACTACACCTGCATTGTTTGATTGACCGGCTCGCAGGTGGTCTGCTTTTTGACCGCCACCCGCCGCCGTTCACGCGGCGGCACGTGGTCTATTATTGCTCCGCCATTTATGGGCGTCAGCGGTAGCGCAACATTGCTACGAGCCCATCGGCATCTTTTTGATTCTGAAGGGTAATGCAATTCTGGCTGCGGACAGGTGCTCGCACGAAGGGCAGCCGGGCGCGGAGAGTCCCCCGGCTCACTCGCCGAAGAAGAGGGTTTCAGGCTGGAAGCGATCCATGTTCGGGTACCTTAGCCAGATGCAGGGACCGCAACGGACTTTCAGATCCGGCACGGATCGGGCGACCACCGTGGGGAGTTCGTCGACGTCGGCGCTGAAGTGCTCGACCGAGATCGCCATGCGCGGGCGGAAACGCCGCATCGTCTCGGCGGCGCCGGTCAGCGCCTGACGCTCGGCGCCTTCCACGTCCATCTTGATGAAGTCCACGCGATCGAGCTTGAGCTCGGCGACGAGCTTGTCGATAGTGGTCAGCGGAACCCGGATGGAGCGGCTGTCGGGCCCGTCCTTCATCACTACGCTATACCCCGCCGAACCGCTCCCCTGACCCCAGAGTTCAAGCCAGCAATCCTTATCCCAGACACCCTTCGGGTAGACCAACACCCGACCCGCCTTGATCTCGGGCGCAAAGTTCCTGCGCAGGCACTCGACGTTGTCCGGGCCGGGCTCGATGGCCACCACGACACGCGCGCCCTGGTTCAGGGCGCGGCGGGTGAACACACCGACGTTGGCGCCGCAATCGAGCACCACGTCTCCGTCCCGCACGCGGCAACTCTGGAAGCTGTACGGATCGCGCCGCTCCTCGGCGAGGACGGCGCCGAGGGCGCTCGCGTTACCGGTCGGCACCCAGTACGAGCCGTAGCGAGTCTTGACCAGATCGAATCCGGGCTCGGACTCCGCGACCTCGCTTTCCTCGGCGATGCGGTCCCCTTCCTCCAGATCCACCGCGAGCGCCGGACGGCTAGGAATTCCCGTCAGGGGACAACTCGGGTGGCGATTCCACGCCAGACGCACGAAGTCGCGGACGCGCGGAATGAAGGCCGCGCCCGTCAGGCAGAGGACCACGCCCAACAGCAAGATGACCACACGCGGTTTCGGACGAATTATCATCGCGTTCGCCCATCTTAGCAGGATTGCCCGAAAAGTCCTCGACGCTCTGGGACAGCCGCGCGAACCCCAGCGAGGTGAAGAAACCCTCGCCATAGAGTACCGTCTGCCGCCAGTCGGTCTTGCGCGACTTGAGAATCTGCGTGAGGTCGAACCCGGGGTCGGCGTCCTGGGGCGCCGCCAGCGGATAGACGTTGTCCCAGGTCTGCGCCCACATGTTGCCCAGCAGGTGCGCGGGAATCGGGCCGCGCGCCGGCACGACCGCGTCGCCGTACTTCTCCCGCAGCTTGTTGCGCACGTAGGCGTGCAGCGAGACGTACAGCGGCCGGACCTGCTCCCACAACCGGTCCACTTCCTTGGCGAAGTCGTCGGGCGCCATGTCGTACTTCGAGCGCCAGACGTCCAGCAACTGCGCCGCGTCGCGGCTCGTCGCCATGATGCGCGTGATCTCTTCGAGGTCCAGGCACTTCGCCTGGTCGCCGCCGGCGCAATACTCGCCTTTGCCGTACACGCCTTCCATACGGGCCGTGATCTCGGTCAGTTCCCGGCTCTCCTTCGAATCGGCGGGCGTGGCCAGCGTCAGCGAGAGCTTCAGCAGCTTCATCTTGCGCTCGAGCTCCGCCGGCAGCGCCAGCTTGTCGAACCGCGTGGCCTGCTTGGCGAACTCGACCGTGGCCGCGATCGCCCGCTCATTGGCCTCGGCCGCCAGCAGTTCCGTATCGCCGGTGATGTAAGTCATGCGGACCCAGTCGGCCCGCCCGAAGGTCGTATTCAGATCGAGCAGCCTGCGCTCCACCTGCTCCATGAACTTCTGTGCTTCTGGGACCGTTGGCTCGGCGCCGGCCAGCAGGTACGCCAGCGCGACGGCTAGGATGGCTGTGGGTGCGAGTCTCATATGCTCCTGGATTAGCGGAAGCCGGAACACAACCGTGCCAGCCGTCGTCTATCCAGTCATGTTTCGAACACTCCTGCTGTCTTTCTTGATGTCCCTGCCCCTGCTGGCCCAACCCGCGCCCCTCCGCCAGTTCCTGCTGCGCATCGAGCCCATGCGCAAAGACTTCTCGCTCCTGAACATGACCGAGGAGGAGCGCCCGATTATCGCAGGGCACGTCGCGTACCTGACGGGACTGCTCGGCGAAGGCAAGCTCACCTTCGCCGGTCAGGCCTTTGACCCCAAGGGACTATTCGGCATCATCGTCGTGAATGCTCCGGACATGGACAGCGCGGCCGCGATCATGAACGCCGATCCAGCCTTGAAGTCGAAGATGTTCCGCGGCGAAGTGATCCCGTTCCGGACCGTGTTCCAGCGCCCCTGCGAGTCACCCAAGAAAGAATAGTGGGAGCATCTCCCGTAACGCTCAGTTTCGATTACAATGACCCTCGCTCTGGCGTGGCCCTGGGTGCGGTTCCCGGGGCGCGCGCACATCCGCTCGCGTTTTGGTGATTACGATACCAGCATGTCCGACGAGACGGCGAACAAGCGGGATCTACAGGACCTGGAAGTCAAGTTGGACAGCAGACTGCAGGCGCTTGAGACGCGCCTCCTCGAGCAGATCGGCGCCGTGTGTTTGAACTCGAGAAACGCCTGAATCTCCCGCCGGCGGCCTGATTCGCGTCTCCAACAACCGCCGCCCCTACTCCTCTTCCCCGCCCACCTTCAGCACCGCCAGGAACGCCTCCTGCGGGATCTCCACGCGCCCCACGCGCTTCATGCGCTTCTTGCCTTCCTTCTGCTTCTCCAGCAGCTTGCGCTTGCGCGAGACGTCGCCGCCGTAGCACTTCGCCAGCACGTTCTTGCGCATCGCCGAAATGGTTTCCCGCGCGATCACCCGGTTGCCGATGGCCGCCTGCAAGGCCACCTCGAACATCTGCCGCGGAATCAGCTTGCGCAGCCGCCCGATCAGCGACTTGCCGCGATCGTAGGCGAAGTCCTGGTGCACGATGATCGAGAGCGCGTCCACCGGCTCGCCCGCCACCAGCACGTCCAGCTTCACCAAGGGCGACTCGCTGTAGCCGGCCAGGTGGTAATCCAGCGAAGCGTACCCGCGCGACACCGTTTTCAGCCGGTCGTAGAAATCCAGCACGATCTCGTTGAGCGGCAGGTCGTAGACCAGCAGCACGCGGCCCGTTCCAATGTACTCGAACTTCTTCTGCGTGCCCCGTTTCTCTTCGAGCAGCTTCAGGATCTCGCCCAGGTACTCCTCGCGCGTGATCACGGTGGCCGCGATGATGGGCTCCTCGATCCGCTCGATCTCGGCCGGGTCGGGGAACTTGGCCGGGTTGTCGACCTCGACCAGGTCGCCCTTGCGCGTCGTCACGCGGTAGCGCACGCCCGGCGCGGTGGTGATCAGGTCGATATTGAACTCGCGCTCCAGCCGCTCCTGCACGATGTCCATGTGCAGCAGCCCCAGGAAACCGCACCGGAAGCCGAAGCCCAGCGCCGCCGAGTGCTCGGGCTCGAAGCTGAGCGCGCTGTCGTTCAGCCGCAGTTTCTCGATAGCGTCGCGCAGCACCCCGTGCTCGTGCGACTCCACCGGATACAGGCCCGCGAACACCATCGGCTTCACTTCTTCGAAGCCCGGCAGAGGCTCGGACGCCGGGTTGTCGTGATCCACCACGGTATCGCCGATCTGCGCGTCCGAGACCGTCTTGATGTTGGCGAACATGTAGCCCACCTCGCCCGCCGACAGCTCTTCGCACGGAACCGGCTTGGGCGACTGGTAGCCCAGCCCCTCCACCTCGAACACCTTGCCGTTGACCCACAGCCGGATTCTCTGCCCGATGCGCAGCCTGCCGTCCACCACCCTCAGCAGCGTGATCACGCCGCGGTAGGAATCGAACCAGGAATCGAAGATCAGCGCGCGCAGCGGCGCCTCGGGCCGCCCTTTCGGCGGCGGCACCAGGTGCACGATCGCCTCCAGCACCTCGTGGACGCCGGTGCCCTGTTTGGCGCTCACCAGGAGGGCCCCGCTCGCGTCCAGCCCGATCACCTGCTCGATCTGCTCGCGAATGCGCTCCGGCTCGGCCACCGGCAGGTCGATCTTGTTGATCACCGGAATCAGCTCGAGGTTGTGGTGCAACGCCAGGTAAGTGTTGGCCAGCGTCTGCGCCTCGACGCCCTGCGAGGCGTCCACCACCAGCAGCGCGCCCTCGCAGGCCTGCAGGCTGCGCGAGACTTCGTAGCTGAAATCCACGTGGCCCGGCGTGTCGATCAGGTTCAATTGATACAGTTCGCCGTCCTCGGCGCGGTAGTTCAGCCGGACGGCGTGGGACTTGATGGTGATGCCGCGCTCGCGCTCCAGGTCCATGGTGTCCAGAACCTGCTCCATCATCTCCCGCTGGGAGAGCGCTCCGGTCAGTTCCAGGAACCGGTCCGCCAGCGTCGATTTGCCATGGTCGATGTGGGCGATGATGGAGAAGTTACGGATGTATTGGGGGTCCATGCGGTATGATGTGTCGAGGCGGCGCTGACCGCGCGAAAGCGCTACTGGCAATTATCCCATATGCCTTACAGCAGGATCGTCTTTGAGCTTGCGGAGGACGGCATCGCCTTGCTCGCGATCCACCGGCCCGAGAAGCTCAACGCGCTCGACGCCGCCGTCATGGCGGAGCTCGACGACGCCTTTGCGCGCGTCGAGAGCGACGCTGCGATCAAGGGACTGATCCTCACCGGAGCGGGCGACAAGGCATTCGTGGCGGGCGGCGATATCCGGGAGATCGCCCGGCTGACCCCGGCCCAGGCGCGCGAATTCTCGCTGCGCGGCCAGCGCGTGTTCCGAAGGCTGGAGCGGATGGGCAAACCCTCGCTGGCCGCCATCAACGGCTACGCCCTGGGCGGAGGCCTGGAGCTGGCCCTGTGCTGCACGCTCCGCGTGGCCTCGCCCAATGCGAAGCTCGGCCTGCCGGAAGTGAAGCTCGGGTTGGTGCCGGGTTACGGCGGGACGCAGCGGCTGCCGCGGCTGGTCGGTCGCGGGCGGGCTCTCGAGATGCTGCTCTCCGGAGAGCCGGTCGGCGCCGAGGAAGCCCTCCGCATCGGCCTGGTCAATCACGTCGTGCCGCCAGCCGAGCTGCTGGATTTCAGCCGCGGCTTGTTGCGGAAGATCCTCGAGAACGCGCCCATCGCCGCGGCGCTCATCATCGAGTCGGTCGAAGTGGGTCTCGGCGGCGGGATCGAGGAAGGACTCAAGTTCGAGGCGGCCGCGTTTGCCGTCGCCGCCTCGACCGAGGACCGGAACGAGGGCACGGCCGCGTTCCTGGAGAAGCGCAAGGCCGTGTTCAAGGGAGAGTGATATGTCCAATCCTATCATCGAAGGCAATCTCAGTGCTGGGGGCTTGAAGTTCGCCATTGTCGTCAGCCGCTACAACAGCATCATCACCGAGCGCCTGCTGGCCGGGGCGCTGGACGCGCTGGCCCGCACCGGCGCTACCGGCGACGTCGAGATCGTGAAAGTCCCCGGCTCCTGGGAACTGCCGCTGGTGGCGCGCGAACTGGCGCGGCAGCACCGGCACGACGCCGTCATCTGCTTGAGCGCCGTCGTCCGCGGCGACACGCCGCACCACGAGTACATCGCCGCCGAGGTCACCAAGGGCCTGGCCCAGGCGGCGCTCGAAACCGGCGTGCCCATCACCTTCGGGGTGCTCACCTGCGACACCATCGAGCAGGCCATCGACCGCGCCGGCGCCAAGGGCGGCAACAAGGGCTTCGACGCCGCCATGTCGGCCGTCGAAATGGGCAACCTCATGCCGCAGTTGCGCCAGCC
>JBEKMO010000064.1:0-30859 GCA_050008465.1 Bryobacteraceae bacterium | reverse complement strand
TCGGCCAGCTCCGGCGGTTTCACCTCGGTGGCGCCCCAACTGAATTCGACCTTGGCCGTCACCCCGTTCGCCGCCAGGTAGCGCTTGGTGGCGCCCACCAGCTCGGTGGCGATGATCTTGCCTTCCAGATCCTTCACCGAGCGGAAGCTGGAGGCTTCGGGCGCCGCCAGCACCCAGCGCACCTTGCCGAAGCTCTGCTTGGCATAGATCAGGTCGGCGACGGTCTCGACGCGCGCCTCGCACTCCTCGACCCAGTCGCGCCCGGTCAGCCCGGCGTCCAGCACGCCATCCTCAACGTACCGCGCCATCTCCTGCGCGCGGATGAGCATGCACTCGATCTCCGGATCGTCGATGGAGGGGAAGTATGACCGGCTGCTCGTGGTGATGTTGAACCCCGCGCGGCGGAACAGATCGATCGTCGCGTTCTCCAGGCTGCCCTTCGGAATGCCCAGCTTCAGTTTCATGACTTGCCCCCATACACCGCGCCGGGATCGTAGGCGCGGGCCTCCGATTCCACCCACTCGCCGTCCTCGAGCCGCCGGTAGAAGCAGCTCCGGTAGCCGTTGTGGCAGACGCCCGGCCCGAGCGCCTCCACCCGCACCAGCACCGCGTCCTGGTCGCAATCCGTCGAGATTTCCTTGACCGCCAGCCGGTGCCCCGAGCTTTCGCCCTTCATCCACAGCTTCTGCCGCGACCGGCTGTAGAAGGTCGCAAACCCGGTCTCGACCGTCCTGCGGAACGCCTCTTCGTTCATGAAGCCGACCATCAGCACACGCCCGCTCGCGGCGTCCTGAACGACTGCCGGAAGCAGTCCGTCGAGTTTCGTGAAATCCAGTTCCATCCTGTCACCCAACAAAAAAGCCCGCCATTTCGCGGCGGGCGCCCTTTCCGATTATGGTTTGAAGCAGGTCAGAAGTCAGCCCGTCGCCTGGTCTGGCGCATGATGATGGCGATGATCGACCGCGGCGGACATGACTCGCATGGAAAACTCAGTATAGCAGAGATCCGGGTGCGGCAGGCCATCGTTTTCTGTGGCCTGCGAGGATGGCAGACCACAAAAGGCGATGGTCTGCCCCACCGCCTAGGGCGCCAGGACGACGATGAAGCCGTCCGAGGTGCTACCGCCAAAAATGTTCTGGGCGGCGTTCGAGGTGGTGGAGATCCCCTTGCTCGCCGCGATGCCTCCCACGTATATGGTCCCGTCCTGGGCGGCCGCGATCGCGTAGCCGATGTTGGTCCCGGTCTTCCCCATGTAGGTGGAGTACTCCAGGGCGCCGGAGCCGTTCAGCTTGGCGATAAACACGTCCGCGCCCCACCCCCAGGCCTTTTGCAGCGCATCGCCCGAGACGGGAAAGTCCAGCGAGAGCGTGTACCCGGTAACGTAGATGTTGCCCTTGGGATCCGAAGCGATGGCGTAGCCGACGTCGCCGCCTTTGCCTCCCAGGTAGGTCGCGTACTTCACCACGGAATCGGGCGGCGCGGTCAGGTCCAGCCTGGCGACGAACGCATCGGCGTTGCCACCGATCCGGCTCTGAGCCGCATCCGGAGTCACTGGGAAATCCGCCGACAGAGTGTAGCCCGTCAGCAGCAGATTGCCGGACGAATCCAGCGCCATCCCACGGAGCTCCTCGTTATCCGAGCCGCCGAAGTAGGTCGTGTAGACCAACGAATCCAATCCGGACTTGGTCAGATCCATCTGGGCCACGAAGATGTCCACGCCGCCCTGGAGAGTGGATCGATAGGAGTTGCCGGCCAGCGGAAAGGTTGTCGACGACGTGGAACCTGCGAAGTAGACCATTCCGCTGGGCGCGACGGCAATCGCGCGGCCATCGTCGTTCAGCTCACCTCCGAGGAAACTGCTATAGGCCAACTGGGGAGAGCCTCCCGGGACCAGTTTCACAATGAAGGCATCCAGGGCGCCCCACCGGGCGGCCGCATACGCCGAAGAGGTCAGCGGGAAGTCTCCGGAACGGGTCGAGCCGACGACGTAGATCGCTCCCGAGGCGTCCACATCGATCGCATTGCCCTGATCCGCGTCGGTCCCCCCTAAGTACGTGGAGTAGACCAGGTCGGCGGAGCCCTGAAGAGAGGGACTGAGCTTCACGACAAAGGCGTCGAATCCGGCTCCACCGGCCAGCGCGCTCTGGAACGGAGAGCCCGCCGTGGGGAAATCGGTCGAGGCGGTGTAGCCGGTCAGGTACACATTGCCTGCCGAGTCCAGAGCCATGCCCGTGGACGTGTCCGCGCCGGTACCGCCGATGTACGTGAAGTAGACCAAAGATGCGGGCCCGGATTGAGTCAGGTCGATCTTGGCCAGGAAAAGATCCCGGTCGCCGGCGGACGCCGTCTTGTACGCTCCGTCGGTCGCCGTCAGGTCGCTGTTGTTGGTGTACCCGTAGACGTACAGCATCCCAGCGGCGTCCACCTTCACGGCGGTCACCGCGTCGCCCAGGCTGCCGCCCAGGAACGAGGCGTAGACCACCACCGGATCGATGGTCAGCGGCAGGGAGCGGTCATAAGGCTCGACTTCGACCGCGACCACGTTGCGGCCCAGCAGCTTGTACTTCCCGCCGATCGGGCGGCGAAGCGGCGAAGCCGGGTCCTGCTGGTAGATGTATGGTTTCTTCTGCAGCAGACGCACGCCGCCGTCTTCGAGCGCCAGGTCGCCTTCCGCGGTCAGACTCAGGCGACCGGCGCCCCGAAACTGCATTCGGATGCGGCCAGGATCGGCTCCCGGATGGAGGATGAAATCGTATTCAAGCTGGTTCTGATTGCCGTAGTAAACCACGTCGATGCCCGGATAAACTCCGTCGTACCGGACGCGGCCGTAATGGCTCAGCCCCGTGTGCCAGTTCTCCTTGTGGCTTCCCAGGAAGTAGTTGCTCCGGGAGGGGAGCGAATCCACGCCCCCGATGACCGGCGCGCGATTGGCGTTTAGCATGGAGATGCTGGCCACGCGCGGAGTCTCGGAGCCTGGTGCGGAAACCGACAACACCGCTCCCCGGGGTGTCAAGAACACGCGGCCGTCGCCCGCCCTCGCCGAGAACCGGACCTGTGGATTCCACTGGCCCTGGTTCGGCTCGAAGAACAGGGGGAGGTCTCGCAGTGCCTTCCCAGCCATGCCAGCCGGTGGCGGGGTGGTCGCGCGCGCGAACAAACCGGCCAAGAACACACAGGCAAGAAGAAGAGGGAAGCAACGAATTCTGGACATCATAATTGCTAGGGCTCCCTGAACGGCTCCGAGGCAAAACATTCCCCTCGGCACCTTAAGATTAGACTAGCAGGGGCGAGCTTCTGGTTTCAAGAATCGCAAGGGGTCCGCCGCACCACCATCAGCGTGAGATCGTCGTCGAGCGGCGTGCGCGAGCGAAATCCCGCCAGGTCTTGGAGACACGCACCGATCACTTCCTGCGGCGCGAGCCGGCGACAGCCGCCCACTACCTCGGCCAGCCGTTCCCGGCCGTACTCTTCGCGGGAGGCGCCCCGCGCCTCCGAGAGGCCGTCGGTGTACAGCACCACGAAATCGCCTGGGGACATCCCGATGTGCGTCGAGGAGAACTCCGCGTTGCCGAAGATCCCGATCGGCAGGCCCGCCGCCTCTACGGCCATGACCTCGCCGTCGCGCACCACGAGCGGCGGGCAATGGCCCGCGTTGCAGAGCTCGACCTCGCCCTGCTGGGTGGCTCGGCCACACACCAGCGTGGCGAAATGCGTCGCGATGGTGCTCTCGACGAATAGGCGGTTCGCCCGCTCGACTAGCCGCTCCACCGGCATCCCCACGCCGATCAGGCTCCGAAACATTGCGTGCAAGTGCGACATCAGCATCGCCGCCGCGACTCCCTTGCCCGACACGTCTCCCACCAGGAAGACCAGCTCGCCCGTGCCGTTCTGGTGATGGATGAGATCGCAGTAATCGCCGCTCACCACACCGGAGGGCTGGTAGTGATACCCGACCTCCCAACCCGCAAGCTGGATCGGCTTGGGCAGCAGCCCCGCCTGGATTCGAGCCGCCAGATCCAGGTCGTCCTCGAGCGCGCGCCGCTGGTCCTCGGTCAGGCAACCCAGGCAGAAGCGCAACAGCGGATCGGCGATCAGCCGGTCTTTCTCCACCGATTGGTGGCACTCCTCGCACAGGCCAAACGAATCCGCGTCGATGCGCTCGAGCGCCGAATCGACTTCCTGAAGCAGGCTCACCAGGTGGGCCGCCCTCTCCGGCGAGGCGGCGATCGCAGATTGAAGCCGCTGCCGCCGCTCCACGATCTGTCCGCGCAGTACGCCATCCCACACCGTGCTCATGGTACTTCCCCCGCTCCTTCCATCTTAGCCCACGGTTCTCGCCACGAGGCGCCTTACTTCAATTCGAGTGCCTGCTCCAGGTCCCCGAGGATGTCCTCCACCGCCTCGATGCCCACCGACAGCCGCACCAGGTTGTCGCGGATGCCCATGCGCTTGCGCTGCTCCGGTGCGATTTCGCGGTGCGAGCTCATTACCGGATAGAGGATCATGCTGTGAACGTCGCCGAGCGAGGTGGCGCGTATCACCAGTTTCAGCCGCTCCATGAAGCGGAAGATCTCGGCGCGGTGGGCGCCCCGGATCTCGAAGCTCACCATGCCGCCATAGAGCCCGGGGGCAAACAGGCGCCGCACGGCGGCCGCGTCGGGGTGGAGGGAGTCGCCGGGGAAATGGACGCGCTCGATGGAGGGCTGCTCCTTCAGCCACTGGGCCGCGCGGCAGGCGTTGGCGCAGTGCCGTTCCATGCGCAGCGGGAAGGTCTTGATGCCGCGCATCGTCAGGTAGCTCTCGAACGGCCCGAGCACCGGCCCGTAAGCGCGCGAAAGCATCCGCAAGGTCGGGTAGTGCCGCTCGTCGGAGACCACGATTCCCGCCAGCACGTCGCCGTGCCCGCCGAGGTACTTGGTGGCGCTGTGGACCACCATATTGGCCCCCAACTCCATCGGTCGGATCAGGAGCGGCGTCCCAAACGTGTTGTCCACTATGAAGGCCGCGCCGGCCGAGCGGGCAAGTTCCGCGATCCGGTCCACTTCGCCCACTCGCAGCAGAGGATTCGACATCGTCTCCATCAGCACGCAGCCCGGCCGGTGCGCGGCGATGGCCGTCTCGACGGCGGCCAGATCGCACATATCGACAAACGCCACCTCGACGCCCAGCGGCTCGAACACCTTGAGCAGCACGCTGACGGTGGCGCCGTAAAGGGCATCCGCCGCCACGATCGACTTCGGCCGGTCCACGAGCGCTGCCATCAGCGCCGTCTGGATCGCCGCCATCCCCGAAGCACAGGCCAGCGACCCGTGCCCGCCCTCGAGGGAAGTCATGAGTTCTTCCAGCGCCCCGTTCGACGGGTTGTCGTAGCGCGAATAGCAGTAGCCCGCCTCTTCCCGGCCGAACACGCGGTCGAGCTGCTCCATGTCCTCGTAGAAGAAGCTCGCGGCGGTGTAGATCGGCGTGGTCACGGGCACGTGCGGCCCGGCCTTCTTGCGGTCGCCCGCGTGTACCGCCCTGGTGCGGATGTCCATCCTTATTTCCTCTTCCAGCGCGTGCCCTCTTTGGTGTCCTCCAGGATCACTCCGCGCTCGTGCAGTTGCCCGCGGATTTCGTCGGAGCGCGCGAAGTTCTTCGCCCTGCGCGCCTGGTTGCGCTCTTCGATGAGCGCCTCGATCTCCGCATCGCCGATCCCGGTCTCTTTTTCGGTCGGCCGCAGGACGTCGAACACCGCGTCGAAGCGGGCGAGGAATTCGTTGGCGGGCTGGGTGTTGGCCGCGCGGAAATCGCCGGCATCCATTGCCGAGTTGGCCTCGCGCACGAGTTCGAAGGCCGGCGCCAGCGCTTCGGCGGTGTTCAGGTCGTCGTCGAGCGCTTCGTCAAAGCGGGAGAGCGCCTCGCGGGTCCTCTCAAGCAGGCTCTCATTCACGCCCTCGGCGAACTTCTCGGTGTCCAGCCGCAGCTTGAAGTTGCGCAGCCGCTCCACCGCCTGCTCGGCCGAGCGCATGCTGTCCATGGTGAAGTTCAGCTTCTTCCGGTAGGGCACAGACGCCAGCAGGAAGCGTACCGCCTCGGGGTGGAAACCCTGGTCAAGCAGGTCGCGCAGCGTGAGAAAGTTCCCCAGCGATTTGGACATGATCTCGCCGGAGAGGATCAGGTGCTCGGAGTGCAGCCAGAACCGCGAGAACAGCTTGCCGGTCAGCGCCTCGGACTGCGCGATCTCGTTCTCGTGGTGCGGGAAGGTGAGGTCCACCCCACCGGCGTGGATGTCCAGCGTCTCGCCCAGGTACTTCATGGCCATCACCGAGCACTCGATGTGCCAGCCCGGCCGCCCGCGTCCGATCACCGTGTCCCAGCTCGGCTCGCCCTCCTTGGGCGCCTTCCACAGCGCGAAATCCCGCGCGTCGTCTTTCTCGTAGCGGTCCGTATCCACGCGGGCCCCGGCGCGGATGCCGCTGAAATCGGCGTGCGACAGCTTGCCATACTCGGGGAACTTCGCGATCCGGAAATAGATGGAGCCCTCGCTCTCGTAGGTGTAGGATTTCTCGGAGAGCTTGCGGATCGCCTCCGCCATGTCCTCGATGTGCCGGGTGGCGCGCACCAGGCGCTCGGGCCGCTCCAGCCGCAGGGTGGCTGTGTCCTCGAGGAACGCCTCGGTGTACACCGCCGTGTACCCATCCAGCGACTTGCCCGCCGCCATCGCCTGCTGGATGATGCGGTCGTCCACGTCGGTGATGTTCATCACGTGGTCCAGCGTGTACCCGCGCGCGCGCAGCCAGCGCCGCAGGATGTCCACGAAGGTGAAGGTCCGCAGGTTGCCGATGTGCGCGAAGTTCCACACCGTCGGCCCGCAGGTGTACATGCGGACCACGTTGTCGTGGGCCGGAGTGAATTCCTCGATACGTTGAGTGAGCGTGTTGTAAAAGCGCAGGGCCATACGGGGGTAAGCTACCATCGTAGCAACAGTGCCCGAAGTCCCGCATCTCAAACTCCGCCTGCTGAGAGGCCGCTTTGCGGTGTGCCGGCTCGACCCCGGCGAGGAAGTCCCTGCCTGGGCGCTCAGCGGGGGCGCGTTCTGTTCCATTACCCGGACGGCCGACGAGCTGTCGGTGGTGTGCGACGAGGGCGCCGTCCCGGCAGATACGAAGTGCGAGACTGGCTGGCGCGTTTTCCAGATCGCGGGGCCGCTGGACTTCGCGCTCACGGGGATTCTGGTCGCGGTTGCCAAGCCGCTAGCCGATGCGGGCGTGAGCATCTTCGCGGTGTCCACCTACGACACCGACTACGTGATGGTCAAGGAGGCGAACGTCGAAAAAGCCGCGCGCGCGCTGGCCGCGGCAGGGGTGCTGGTGGCTCTCGGCTAGAATGGTGAGTTGCCCGCCTTTTCCTTCGAGATCGTCGCCGAATGCCCCCGGACGCGTGCCCGCGCGGGCGTTCTCCACACGTCACACGGCGACATCGAGACGCCGGTCTTCATGCCGGTGGGGACGCAGGCCAGCGTCAAGGGCGTGGCGCAGCGCGACCTGCTTGGCGATCTCGACGTCCGGATACTGCTCGCCAACACCTATCATCTCTACCTGCGTCCTGGCCACGAGCTGATCCGCTCGCTGGGCGGGCTGCATCGGTTCATGGGCTGGCCGCGCGCCATCCTCACCGATTCGGGCGGCTACCAGGTCTTCAGCCTGAGCGATTTGCGGAAGGTAACCGACGAGGGCGTCCTGTTCCGCTCGCACCTGGACGGCGATGCACACCTATTCACCCCGGAATCGACGGTGGACGTGCAACTCGCCCTGGCCAGCGACATCATGATGGTGCTGGACGAGTGCCTGGAGTATCCGGCTGGCCACGCGCAGGCGGGCGAGTCGGTCCAGCGCACGCTAGGCTGGGCCCGGGCCGCGTTTGTGCACTACCGCAAGCGGGAAGACGAATCCGGCGCGATCGCCCCCTTGTTTCCAATCGTCCAGGGCGCCAGCTACGGCGACCTCCGCCGCTGGTGCGCCGCCGAACTGCTCCCGCTCGAAGCGGCGGGCTACGCCATCGGCGGGCTGTCGGTCGGCGAGCCGCGCGCGCTCAGCCTGGAGATGGTGGACCTGACGGCCCCGCTGCTTCCGCGCGAGAGGCCGCGCTACGTGATGGGGGTGGGCCTGCCCGAGGAACTGCCCGAGTACGCCGCGCGCGGCGTGGACATGATGGATTGCGTGCTGCCCTCGCGCAACGCGCGCAACGGCTGTCTGTTCACCTCCCAGGGGCGGGTCATTATCAAGCACGCCCGCTACCGGGACGACCCCGGACCGCTCGACCCCGCCTGCCCCTGCTACACCTGCCGGAACTTCTCGCGCGCCTACCTGCGGCACCTCTTCCAGGCCGGCGAAATCCTGTTCGCCACCCTGGCCACCCTGCACAACCTCCGCCACTACCTTGACATCATGAAACGGATCAGGCACTCTATATTGATAGGAAGGCTCCCCGAGTACTTGGAAGCAATCCGCTCCGTGCCGGTTCCAGATTAAAGGAAGTCTTTGTAGACGGTTCTCCTTGATGTCTGCATTCGTTGTGTGTTTCGCCGCCAAGCGCAAGGGCAGGAATCGGCCGGCAATGAGAGGCCGAACGTGCTCCTAAATCTCTTTGTTGACACGCCATCCGCGACGCCCCAGGCAGGCAACCCGTTCATGGGCCTGATGCCGTTTTTCCTCATCTTCGCCATCTTCTACTTTCTGGTGATCCGGCCGATGCAGAGGCAGAAGAAGCAACAGCATAAAATGCTTTCCTCGCTCGAGAACGGCAACGTGGTGGTGACCAGCGGGGGTATCGTCGGCTCGATCGTGGCGATCAACGACGACGACACGCTCATCCTCCGCGTCAAACCGGACAACATCAAGCTGCAAGTGGCCCGGAGCGCGGTGGCGAGCCTGATTACCGGAGAAGCGAAGAAGTGACATTTCCGCGATCGAGAAGAACCGATGACCAGTGCCGTTAGGACGCGAGCTATCGTCATTCTGTGCGTGCTGTTGCTGGCACTCTACGGAATCATTGGGCTGCCCAAGTCCTTGGACGAACTCAAGAGCAACTTGCAGAGCAACATCCGGCTGGGCCTGGACCTGAAGGGCGGCAGTTTCCTGGTCCTGGAGGTCCAGGTGCAGGATGCGGTCAAGGCCGAGGCGGACCGAGCGATCGAGAGCCTGAAGGAGGACCTCCGCAAGGCCGGCATCGACTACGCGTCGATGGACCGCAACGACCCCGCCAGCGTCAAGGAGACCGACAGCATCCAGATCAACATCAAGGGCGTGCCCACGACCAAGTCGGGGGATCTGCGAAGCCTGATCAACAGCACTCGCTACGCCGCCTGGCACCTGGCCAGCAGCAGCCCCACGGACTACCGTCTGAACATGACGCCCACCGAGCTCATCGGGCTCAAGAAGGACACCTTGGACCAGACCAAGCAGACCATCGAGCACCGCATCAACGGCCTGGGTGTCGGCGAGACCACCATCCAGGAGCGCCGGCGCGCGGATGCGGAATACGAGCTGGTCGTCGAGCTGCCGGGCGTGGACGATCCCGGGCGCGTGAAGCAGATCATGCAGACGGCAGCCATGTTGGAGCTTTCGGATGTCAAAGGCGGCCCCTACGCGAGCCAGGACGACGCCCGCGCGAAGAACGGCGGCGTCCTGCCGCTGGACTCCAAGCTGGTCAAGAGCGCCCTGCGTGGGGGGGAGGGCGGCGATTCCTGGTACCTGCTGGGCCGCGTCCCGGTGGTCACCGGGCGGGACGTCCGCAATGCCCGCCCCGGCCGGGGCGAGATGGGGAAGTGGGAAACCGACTTCGTGTTGAGCAAGGACGGCGCCCGGCGCTTCGCCCGCTTCACCGAGGCCAATGTGGGCAACCGCCTGGCGATCGTGCTGGACGGCCAGGTTCGGAGCGCCCCCACGATCCAGTCCCGCATCGAGGATTCGGGCCGGATTACGGGCGCCGCTAACGAGCAGGATGCCGCCGACCTGGCCCTGGTCCTCCGGGAGGGTTCGCTTCCCGCCGGGATCACTTACCCGGAGGAGCGGACGGTGGGGCCCTCGCTGGGCGCGGATTCGGTCCGCCAGGGCATCATCGCCGGCATCGTTGGGCTGTCTGCGGTCATCCTGACCATGCTGGTCTATTACAAGGGCGCAGGCGTGAACGCGGTACTGGCGCTGGTGTTGAATGCCGTCATCCTGTTGGCGGTGCTGGGCTACGCCGGCGCGGTGCTCACGTTGCCTGGCATCGCCGGCGTGATCCTCACCGTTGGTATGGCGGTGGATAGCAATGTCCTTATTTTTGAACGGATTCGCGAGGAGCTCCGGGCGGGCAAGGGGGTGGTCGCGGCGGTCGACACCGGCTTCAACAAGGCCTTCCTGACCATCATCGATACCCACGTAACGACGGTGGTCTCCTGCGCCTTCCTGTTCATGTTCGGAACCGGCCCGGTGAAGGGCTTCGCCGTCACCCTGGTGATTGGCCTCATCGCCAATGTCTTCACGGCCGTGTTCGTTTCCAGGACCATGTTCAACTGGCACCTCAACCGCCAGTGGCAAGTGACTCGACTGAGTATCTAGGGAGCCTGTGCCGGTTTTTGCCTGGTTGTGTGGGAACTTAATACGGAACGCCGGTGTCCAATCCTCCGGGCACCGGTACGGCGTGCTGCATGGAAATCTTTAGAAACACGAATTTCGACTTTTTGGGCTACAAGTGGCCCTTCATCGCCGCCTCCCTGGTGCTCTCGACGGCCGGCCTCATCAGCCTGGTCGCAAAGGGGGGACCCCGCTACGGGATCGACTTCCGCGGCGGGACCAACATGTTCGTGAAGTTTCAGGATCCGCCTCAGATCCAGAGAATCCGCACGGCCCTCTCCCGGCGCATCGCCGGGGAGATCACGGTCCAGAACGTGGTCGGGGGCGCCAACGAGGCTCTCATTGGCACCGAGCTGAAGAGCGACA
Source organism: Bryobacteraceae bacterium (assembly GCA_050008465.1). GTDB lineage: Bacteria > Acidobacteriota > Terriglobia > Bryobacterales > Bryobacteraceae > Fen-330. The sequence continues at coordinate 19,895 of JBEKMO010000064.1, read as the reverse complement.
AGGAACTGGCTGCCGCCCGGCTGGCGATGACTGAGACGCTGGAGGCCACGTTCGGCCAGCCGGGCAGCGGCAAACTGGACTTCAACAACGCTGGCCGGCAGGCGCTAGTGGACCGGCTCCGCGATCCGCTCATCCGCAACGGCGTGTCGCTGTCCGACGCCGAGATGCAGGAGTTGGTCGGCCGCCTGCTCGATTACCGCGACAGGTCCCGTTCCGGCCTGGTCACCAGTTTTGGCGATCTGTCAACGGTTTCGGGGGTGAGCGCGGCGGTCCTCAACACGCTGAAACAGGAGTGCTACCTGGCTCCGTTCAACGTGAAGAGCGTGGATATCGTGGGGCCAAAAGCGGGCGCCGAACTGCGCGTGCAGGCGATTCGCGCCACGCTGCTGGCGCTGGGCGGGATGCTGGTCTATATCGCCTTCCGCTTCGAGTGGATCTACGGTGTGGCGGCGGTGGTTGCCGTGTTCCACGACACCATCATCACGATCGGCCTGTTCTCGATCTTCAACAAGGAAATCTCCCTGACGGTGATCGCCGCGCTGCTCACCCTGGTGGGCTACTCGATGAACGACACGATCGTGGTTTTCGACCGGATCCGGGAGAACCTGAAGATTCTACGCCGCGAGAAGCTGGGGTCGCTGGTCAACAAGAGCATCAACCAGACGTTGAGCCGGACCATCTTGACTTCGGGTCTGACGTTCCTGACTGTGCTCGCGTTGTTCCTTTTCGGCGGGGAAGTGCTCCACGGCTTCTCTCTGGCTCTGGTGATCGGCATTATCATCGGAACGTATTCGTCCATCTTCATCGCCAGTCCGATCGTGGTATTTTGGCAAGATGTCTCCGAGAGGCGGAAGAGGCGAGGCGGGTCTCCGGCCGCCGCGGCGTCTGGGCAGGCGCCGCGAAAGAACCCGGTGAAGGCGGTGAAGTAGACGCGGTTGGGTTGGGTGCCCGGCACGCGGTGCCGGAATGTTACAAAGGATTGGAAAGGGTACTCTGATATGTTCGAACAAAGCCTCCTTGAGGGTGGGAAGACCGCCAAGCCTTGGACCTTCATGCTCTCGTTTGGGTTCCAGATGCTGCTGATCGGCATCGCGATCCTGATCCCGCTGATCTATTACGATGCGCTTCCCCGAACCCAGTTGACCAGTTTCCTGGTGGCGCCGCCGCCACCGCCTCCCCCTCCGCCGCCCCCGGCCGCGGTGGTGCCGAAAATAGTGAAGCAGATCCCGCGGCAGTTCGACTCCGGCCGCCTGATGGCGCCCAAGGTCATACCCAAGCAGGTCGCGGAGATTCGGGAGGAGGAACTGCCACAGGTCTCGAGTGGGCCTGGGGTGGTCGGTGGCGTGCCGGGCGGCGTACCCGGCGGCACTGCGGGTGGGGTGATCGGCGGGCTCATCGGCTCGGTAGGATCGGCGGCTCCGCCTCCGCCTCCGCCCCCGGTGAAGGTGGTCGAGGCGGCCAAGCCGACGCGGATCCGTGTCGGCGGCAATGTGCAGGCGGCCAACCTGATCCGGAAGATCACGCCGGTTTATCCGGCGCTAGCCAAGCAGGCGCGCATTCAGGGCCAGGTGCGCTTCACGGCCATTATCGGCAAGGACGGAGCGATCCAGAATCTGCAGCTCGTCAGCGGGCACCCGCTGCTGGTTCCCGCGGCCCAGGACGCGGTGAGGCAGTGGCTATACCGTCCGACCCTCCTGAACGGAGAGCCGGTGGAGGTAGTAACCCAGATCGACGTGAACTTCACGTTGAGTCAATGAGGATTCCGGCTCGGAGCTCGTAGCTCGTAGCTCGTGGATTGGTTCTACGGGCTACGAGCTACGGGCTACGGGCTCTAAAGGTAAAATTCAACTCGCAGGAGAAAGAGAACAATGCTTCTACAAACACAACTTTGGGCGTTTCTGTTGCTTCAGGAAGGGTCGGCGGTAGGCTGGAACATTCCCCAACTCTGGGCCCAGATGGGTCTGCTGGCCAAGGCGGTCGTGGTCGTGCTCTTCATCATGTCGGCGGGTTCAATCGGCGTGATGATCGACCGGCTGCTGGCTTTCAGCGCGGCCCGGAAACAATCCCGTGCGTTCGCCCCGGCCGTGGCCGGTGCGCTGCGGGAAGGCAAGCTGGATGAAGCGATCAAGATCGCCGATCGCTACAAGAAGAGCCACCTGGCCAAGGTGGTCGTGGCCGGGCTCCAGGAGTTCCGCGCCCATCAGATCAGCTCGGAAATCCCGGGGGAGGAGATCGAGGCTTCCAAGCGGGCCTTGGAGCGCGCCGAAGCTATCGTGCATGCCGAGCTGAAGCGCGGCGTGTCCAGTTTGGCTACCATCGGCTCGACGGCCCCGTTCGTGGGCCTGTTCGGCACCGTGGTCGGCATCATCAACGCCTTCAAGAGCATGGCCAACGAGAAGTCGACCGGCATCGGCGCTGTCGCCGGGGGCATTTCCGAGGCGCTGGTGACCACCGCCGTGGGCCTGTTCGTGGCCATCCCCGCCGTCTGGATGTTCAACTACTTCACCAACAAGGTCGAGTCGTTCGACGTCGAGATGGGCAATTCCAGTTCCGAGCTGATCGACTACTTCCTGAAGCGGTCGCAGCACGTCGCGAAGTAGCTGGGCGCGATCGCTTCCAGTTCTGACTCGGCGAGTTGAATCGGGTTCCCGCGGAGCGGCGCAGCCGGCTCCGCGGGGCCACAGCCCGGCTGAGTCCGAGAGGACACTACAATGCAGAAATTTCATGCGCAGCCGCCGGTCGCCGATATCAATGTGACGCCCATGGTGGATGTGATGCTGGTGATGCTCATCATCTTCATGGTCATCACCCCGATGCTTTCCAAAGGCGTCAGCGTGGACCTGGTGAAGACGCAGAATCCCGCCCCCATGCCCAACGCCGAGAAGGAAGACGCCGTTGTCGTGGCCATCACGCGCAATGGCGACACCTTCCTCGGCACGACCAAGACGAAGCCCGAGGACCTGCCGCCCAAGGTCAAGGACCTGCTCTCCAGCCGCACGGACAAGATGACCTACGTGAAGGCCGACGCTCGCTCGTCGTACAAAAAGGTTGTCGACGTGGTGGACAACCTGCGGGCCGCCGGAGTCGACCAACTGGGGCTGATGACCGAGGCGGTTGAGGAAAAGAACAGGGCCGCGCGCCAGTAACGGGGCGCACTATTGTAAAGGAGAAAACACAATGGCAATGACAGTGGGTGGTGGCCCCGACAAAACCAAGTGCGACATGAACGTCACTCCGCTCATCGACGTTCTGCTGGTGCTGCTGATCATCTTTATGGTCATCGCGCCGGTAACACCCAAGGGCCTGAATGCGCTGGTTCCGCAGCCTGCGCCCCCAGGGCAGCAGTCGGCGGCCGATACGCGAACCGTGGTCATCCAGGTCAACAAGAACGGCGCCATAATGATCAATCAGGAGCCCACCGACGAGAGCCGCCTGGGCGCCCGGCTGGAGGATATCTTCAAGACCCGCGCGGAGCGCGTCGTGTTCGTCGAGGGCGATCCGGACCTGCAGTACCAGTCGGTCGCGCGGGTGATCGACATCGCTCACGGCGCCGGGATTGACAAGGTCGGCCTAATGACCGAAAGGGTCAAGGCTGGACAGTAGGCCCGTCTCCGGTTTACGATTTGTTGTGATCAGGAGCTAGCATGAACCGCAAATGGACTAATCTCTCGGTTGCGCTGGCCGTGGGCCTCCTGGCCCTGTCCACGACAGGCTGCGAGAAGCTCAGGGCGCGCAACGAGCTCAACAAGGGCGTGCAGGCTTTCAAGAGCGCCAAGTATCCGGAGGCCGTGGACCGCTTCAAGGAGGCTGTCAGGCTGGACCCGACCTTCCGCACCGCGCGGCTGTATCTGGCCACTGCCTACATGAGCCAGTACATCCCCGGCGCTGAGTCCGAGGACAACTCCAAGATGGCCGCGGCCGCCAAGGAGCATTTCCTGAAGGTTCTGGAGGAGGACCCCAAGAACGATGTCGCGCTGGCATCGATGGCTTCGCTGAATTTCAACGAAGCCCAAGCTGTCCGGGACCTCGCCCAGAAGGTCAAGAAGCTCGAAGAGGCCCAGGAGTGGTACAAGAAGCTCTCCGAGGCCAACCCAAAGAACAAGGAAGCTTTCTACAGCCTGGGAGTCATCGCGTGGACCAAGGCCTATGCGGCCCTGGGCTCGGCCAAGGCCGCCATCGGCATGAAGCCCGAGGACCCCGTACCGATCAAGGACCGGAAGATCCGCGAGGAGCTGCGGGCCTCCTATTGGAGCATCATCGCCGACGGGATCCGGAACCTGGAGATGTCCCTGTCGCTGGATGGCGATTACGACGACGCGATGGCCTACCTCAACCTGCTGTACCGCCAGCGGGCCGACCTCGCCGAGAACATGGACGACTACAGGAAGGATACCGCCACGGCGGACGACTGGTTGCAGAAGACGCTTACCACCCGCAAGCGGAAGGCCGGCAACTTGCCGGCGATGGGTGAGGCGCCCGAGGCCTCGAAGTAAGCCATCGGGGACCGGGCCGAACCCGCCCCGCGGGATTCGCGCGCGTTCCCGGTCCTGCTCCTCCTCCCGCCAGTGTTGTATCTCGGGGTGGACCTCCGCCCGCCGTGCCGCCATCCCTGGCGGCATTCCTCTATAATGAAGAGTAGGCGGCTCCGATGGCCGCCTGTTTTTTTCCATGCCGTCTGACTCCACTGAGGCCCCCGCGGCGCCGGTGACGGAAGCCAGCGCTCCCGCCTTGGTCGAGGAGCTGTATCGCCAGTTGGCGGCTAGGGTGCTGGAGTTGCGCCCGCGGGAGGATTCTTCGCCGCTTGAGAGGGCGTATCGTTTTGCCGTCGGATACCATAGCAGACAGTCCCGCGACTCCGGCGAGCCTTATGTGGTCCACCCGCTGAACGTGGCCCTGATCCTCGCCGAGATGAACATGGACCTGGTCTGTCTCCAGGTCGGGATCCTGCACGACGTCCTAGAGGACACCGGCGCCACCGCCGAGGAACTCCGCAAAAACTTCGGCGAGGAGGTGGCGCGCTGCGTCGACGGCGTCACCAAGCTGAGCAAGCTGAAGTTCTACGACCGCGAGGAGCGCCAGGCGGAGAGCGTCCGCAAGATGCTGCTGGCCATGGTGGACGACGTCCGCGTGGTTATCGTGAAGCTCGCCGACCGCCTCCACAACATGCGAACCCTGGGCGTCCTGTCGCCCGAGCGCCAGCGCCGCATCTCCCAGGAAACCCTCGATATCTACGCGCCCATCGCGCACCGCCTGGGAATGGGAAGAATCCGCGGCGAGCTGGAAGACCTGGCCTTCCGCTATCTGGAGCCGGATGCCTCCGCCGAGATCATGGCGGCCATCGATTCCAAGCGGAGCGCCACCGACGAGTTCCTGAAGCAAATCAAGGACGCCATCGACATCGTGCTCCGCCGGGAAGGGATTCCGGCCCGCATCGAGGGCCGCATCAAGCGCGCCTACTCGATCCACCAGAAGATGAAGCGGCAGAAGATCAGCATGGAGCAGGTCTATGACGTGCTCGCCGTCCGCGTGGTCACCGATTGCATCCGAAACTGTTATGCGGCGCTGGGCGTGATCCACAATGAGTGGCGTCCCATCCCCGGCCGCATCAAGGATTTCATCGCCATCCCGCGCCCCAACCTGTACCAGTCCCTGCACACCTCCGTGATGGGGCCAGGCGGCCAGCCGTTCGAAGTCCAGATCCGCACCGAGGAGATGCATCGCATCGCCGAGCAGGGAATCGCCGCGCATTGGAAATACAAGGAGGGCCGCAAGGACGGCCAGGACGATCAGCACATTGCCTGGCTCCGCCACTTACTGGAGTGGATCCAGGAGATGCGGGATCCGGGCGAGTTCATGTCCACGCTCAAGGTGGACCTGTACCGCGAGGAAGTCTACACCTTCACCCCGCGCGGCAAGGTGATCGTGCTGCCGCGGGAGGCCACTCCGATCGACTTCGCCTACGCCATCCACACCGCGGTGGGACACGGTTGCGTCGGCGCCAAGGTCAATGGCCGCATCGTCCCACTCAAGTACGAGCTGCGCAACGGCGACGTGGTGGAGATCCTCACCCAGCCCGGCCACATGCCCTCCAAGGACTGGCTGGCACTGGCCAGGACACCGCGCGCCCGCAACAAGATCAAGACGGTCATCAACGCCACCGAGCGCGCCAAGGCCATCGAGATCGGCCAGAAGTACCTGGAGAAGGAGGCGCGGCGCATCGGCGTCTCTCTGGCCAAGGTGACCAAGGCCGATCTGGAGCGGGTGGCCGCCGAGTACGGATTCGCCAAGGTCGAGGATCTCCACGCCGCGCTGGGCTATGGCAAGTTCTCGCCGCGTAAAGTCCTCCAGAAAATCTCACCCGAAACCGTGGACGCCGAACCCGAACCGGGCCGCGGCAGTGAGGGCGCGGTCAAGGCCCCGGGGCCTCCGCCCGGGACGCCCGACTCGGCCGACCTGGTCATTCGAGTCAAGGGCATGGACGACTTGCTGGTCTATCGCGCCAAGTGCTGCAACCCGATCCGCGGCGAGTCCATCGTGGGCTACGTCACTCGCGGCAAGGGCGTCGCGGTCCACTCCACCTCATGCTCGAACGTTCAGAACCTCATGTACGAGGTGGAGCGCAGGATCGACGTAGAATGGGCGCGCAGCGCCAGCGAACCATTTCCCGTCAAGTTTCTGGTTCACACTACCGACCGTCCCGGGATGCTCAGCGAGTTGACTTCCGTTTTGTTCAACGAGAACAGTAACATCCGCAGCCTGGAGGCCCGGAGCACCGAGCACGAGGGCGCGGTGATCGACATGACCGTTGACGTGCGCGACAAGAAGCAGCTCGAGCGCATCGTCTCCGCGATGCGGCGCCTCTCCGGCATCCGGGACATCGAGCGACTCTGAAATGTCCGAATACCAGCCGAACCCGCTGGCGACCGAGCCCGAGCACATCGCAATCTCCAGGTCCAGCGGCATCCAGATCGACTGGCGGGACGGCCACCACAGCCACTACGGGTTGAAGTATCTGCGCGACCGCTGCCCCTGCGCGAGTTGCAGCGGTGCGCACGGCACTCCGCCGCCGGCCGCCAACCCGTTCGAGCTTTACAAGCCGGCGCTCAGGATCGAGACCGTCGAGCCCGTCGGCAATTACGCCATCCGCATCAAGTGGAACGACGGGCACTCCTCCGGCATATACTCTTACCAGCATTTCCGGCTGATCTGCCCGTGCGGGGAATGCAGCAAGCCGCCCGCTACAGCAGTCTGAAATTCACTTCGACGGTGGCCTGTACGGCGACCGGCTTGCCGTTGAGCTTGGCGGGGCTGAAGCGCCACTTCTGGACCGCTTCGATGGCTTTCTCGTCTAGGCCCAAGCCTAGGGGCTTGACGACCTTGAAGTTCCTGGGCAGCCCCTGTTCATCGACCACGATCGACAAGACCACTGTGCCCTGGAACTTCGCCTTGCGCGCTTCCTCGGAGTATTCGGGCTCGATCTTGTAGATCGCAATGGGCGCCGAAACGCCGCCGCCCACGCGGTACACGCCGCCGCCGATGCCGCCCCCCTCACCCGGACCGTACCCCGGCCCCCTTCCGGGACCAATGCCGCCACCGGAGCCCGAACCAATGCCGCCGCCCGAACCCGGGCCGTTCGACGGAGGACCCATCTTGGCGAACGGATCGCCCCACACCGGCATATTGACGTTGGGGAGCTTGATGTCGGTCGGTCCAATCAGCGTGGGCTCCATCAGCAGCTTGGGATTGGGGTTGTTGACGACTGCCGCCGGAGGAACGAATTGCCGCGGCGCGAACCTGGGCGCTTGCCCCTTGCTGGCCGGCAGTGGCGATCGGTCGCCGCCGCCGCCGCCGCCCTGCTGCTGCTGGGCCTTGGGCTTCAAGTCGGGAGTCCAGGGCGCGATGTCTGGGGCGACCAGGCTGACCGTAGACTTCACCGCGTCCCGTACGGTTTTGCTGCCCGCTAACGTGAACATCAACACTACCGCCATGATGTGCAGCAAGGTCGAGGACAACCCGGCCTGCTTGCCGTACCGGTAGTCGCCCCAGATGCTCTTGACGGCCACCGGTTTGGACGTCACCTGCAACGGAGGCAGCTTGGGCGGGCGAATGAACTCTTTGATGTTCCGAACGAAAGAGCCGTACCAAGGCTCTTCCACCTCGGCAATCAGCAGATGGTTCAGATGGTCGTCCGCGGTGAGCAGGGGAACTTCCGGGGCGCTCTGGGGGTCGGGGGTCGGTGAGGCTAATCGTTCTGGGCCTGGCATCTTCGTGTCGGGGCGCTCTCAAGCCCGCGCACTCAGCACTTTCAAGCGCCGCCGCTCTCTCTCCCGTTTAGACGTCATCACGGGCACGAATGTTGCAGGTTTCACAACCTGCGCCATACCGTTTTCTTATCCCAAGTGTAACACACCCCGTCAAACCGGGCCCGGGGGTCGCTGAAATCCGAAAAGCAAGGCTCAGGCTCGCAGGCCGCCCGAGACCCCGCCACACCCTTCCCGGGGAGTCCGCCGGGCTATAATGCACCTAGCCCACATGGATCGCGCACACGCTCTGGCAACTGAGATCCGGGAATACTGCGCCGTGCACGCCGACCCCAAGATGGCCCTCAAGTGGGCCCGCTACTTCACCGAGGGATATGACGCCTGGGGCCTGCTGGACAGCAAGCATCCCTTTTGGAATCAGAAGCAGCAGGAATGGCTCGAAGGGTACCGGGGCCTCGGGTTGCGCGGTTTCCTGAAGCTCGGGGAGCTGCTGTTTGCGAGCGGCAAGTACGAGGAGGGCGCGCTGGCGATCCGGTTCGTCACCCAACTCCGCGATCAGTTCGACGCCCGGGCGCTTCCCGCCCTGGCCAAATGGTTCGCGGCGGGCATCGGCAATTGGGCGCACACCGACGTCCTATGCGGCGAGGTCCTCGCGCCGCTGCTCCAAAGTGGGCGAATCAAGGTGGAGGCCCTGGCTTCATGGCGCAGGTCGAAGCTGAAGTTCCAACGCCGGGCCGTTCCGGTGGCCATGCTGGGCCTGCTGAAGACCGGGGAGGACGTCAGCCCCTGGCTGGATTTCCTCCGCCCCCTAATGATGGACGGCGAACGGGTGGTGCAGCAGGGGCTAGGCTGGTTTCTGCGCGAGGCCTGGAAGAAGCATCCCCGCCCCGTCGAAGCGTTCCTGCTGGAGTGGAAGGACCAGGCGCCCCGCCTCATCTTCCAGTACGCCACCGAGAAGATGGTGAAAGCGGATCGCGCCCGCTTCCGGCGGCAGGCAACTTAGTCCCTTACGATCGGCTGACGCAGCGCCCTCTTCTGGCCCGCCGGCGGATCGGCTGGTTTCGCCGGCTCGGCCGGCTCCTCTGGGACGACCTTCTTGGGCCGCGCGTTCAATCTCGCCGCCACCAACTCTTCCTTCACCTTCTGGAACTTCGCAGTGCCGGGGGCCACGCCTTTCGCGCGCACTTCCTCATCGGTGACTTCCAGCGCCAGCGGCAGGTACTTCTGGAGGTAGTTGCGCACGCGGTCCTGGACCAGCCGTAGCGGCGAACGGATCAGCAGGAACAGAATCTGGTCGCCAGGCGCTTTTGACAGCACCTCATACACCTGTGAAGGCCGGCCCAGCTTGGGAGACTTCAGCTCCCGCTCGAGCTTCCTGGAGCGGACTTCCAGCTTCTGCCACAGATCGGCTTCCGCCTTGCGCATGGCAGTCGCCTCCACCAGAGCGGCCTTTTCTTTCGGCGCCAGCTTCTCGGCGAGGAAATAGAGGAAGATGCCGAGATCCTCCAGCGGGAACCGGACTCCAAACGGAACCAGGCTCTTGGCTTTCTGGAGCTTGGCCATCCCCGCGAGGTTGAGTTTCGGGCCAACCATCGCCGGCGAAAACAGGTGGAGCAACTTCTCCTGTTCCAGCGCGCGAACGATGTCGGAGGCCGCGGGATCGTTGGCGACGTTGTGCAGTTCCTCGAACAGCCTCCTGGGCGCGATCCGCGTTTCCAGGTGCTCGGCCAGGACGTTCTCGAACTGCGACCGAGTCCTCTCTTCGATCGAGAACCCCAGGCGGACCCTGAGCCGGATCAGCCGCAGCAGGCGGGCCGGGTCGTCGTAAAGCGCGTAGTTGTAAGCCGCGCGAAGCTCCTTGCGCTCCAGGTCGCCCAAACCGTTGGTGGGGTCGATCAGCAACCCACGCGAGGCGCGGTTCAGCGAGAGCGCGATCGCGTTCACCGTAAAGTCGCGGCGCCCCAGGTCCTCGTGGATCGTCACCGGGGTTACCTGGGGCCTTGCCCCGGGCCTGGGATAGCGCTCGCTGCGGGCCATCGCGATCTCGGCGGTCGCGCCCCCTGGAAAAACCAGCTCCGCGCACTTCCGAGACTCGTCCTCGGCCACGATTACCGCGCCGGTCTGCTTGGCCACCGCCCTGGCCACCCTGATCCCGTTTCCTTCCACCGTGAAATCCAGGTCCCGGATGGCGAACCCGCCCAGCATGTCGCGCATCGCGCCGCCAGACAGGAACAGACTTGCGTTGGCCTCCGCCGCGGCGGCACGGACTTCGGCGACGACGCGGTTCTGGTCCGTACTAAGGTGGCTCTCCAACATGAACATGTAGTCGCTCATATGCTGCTTGTGGCTTGTGGCTTGTGGCCTGTTGATCCCGCAACGGTGCCTCCGCTGGCGCCCCGGCGGCGAGCCGGGTTGCGGCAGTTGGACCCACAGGCTACAAGCTACAGGCCACAAGCCTCCTTATCTACGCTCGCGGGTGGTGGTCGTCCACCGTCTTTCTGAGCCGGGACCGCATCACGTGGGTATAGATCTGGGTAGTGGAGATATCTGCATGACCCAACATCGTTTGGACGCTGCGCAGGTCGGCGCCCCCCTCCAGCAGGTGGGTCGCGAAACTGTGCCGGAGCACGTGCGGCGTCAGGTGGCGGAAGATCCCCACCTTCCGGCCGTGCCCGTTCAATAGCTTCCAGAACGCCTGACGGGTCAAGCGGGAGCCGCGAGCAGTCACGAACAGATACCTGCTGCTCCGGCCGCGTAACAGGAGCGGCCTGGCTCCATTGCGATACTCGCGCACAGCCGCCAGGGCCGGCCGGCCCACCGGCACCAGCCGCTGCTTGCTTCCCTTCCCCATCACCCGGACCACCCCAACATCTTCCATGAAATCGGATAATTGCAGTTCACAGAGCTCGGTTACGCGCAGCCCGCTGGCGTACAGAAGATGGAGCATGGCTCGATCGCGGACGCCCGTCGGTTTGGCCGGATCCGGCGCTTCGAGCAATCGATCTATTTCCTTATAACTCAGGTATTTAGGGAGGTTCTGCCACTGTTTAGGCAGGGTCAGGTACGCGGTCGGATCCTGCTGGATTCTACCCTCCCGGAGGAGGAAGGCGGCGAAGCTCCGCAAAGTGGTCAGATGCCTGGCAATGGAGCGGCTCTCCAAGCCCCCCTGGGACAAGGAATCCAGGTATCGCCGCAAGGCGTCGGGCCCCGGAAACGCCTCTGGCGCCTCCGGCTCACAGGTGGCGGCAAATCGCGCCAAGTCGCGGCCGTAAGCTTCCAGCGAGTTGGCCGCCAAGCCCTTCTCGACGCGGCAGTAGTCCAAAAACGCTTGAATCTGGACCGAGTAAGGGGCCACGCACTGCATTGTGCCAATGATACAATACTTGCGAAATTGTTTGGAAGAAAGTGGGGCGCGAGGATTTGTCGGCCTCTACCAGCAAGAGAATCGTGATCCGGCGGTTTGAGCGCGAACCGGTGCCGGGGTTCGTAAACCCCCAGACCTACCTCCGTGCCGAGGGAATCGAAATGCTCAGCCAGTCGGGCGCCATTCTCGTGGTTCCCTACGCTGAAGTAAAAGCCGTGTATTTTGTTAGAGATTTCGACACCGCCGAGCCTTCGGCAGAGCACCGGGTTTTCAATACCCGCCCCAAAATCAGCGGCGTTTGGGTGAGGATGCACTTTCGGGACGGAGAACTGATGGACGGGATCCTGGCCAACAACCTCTTGCAGTTGGAGCCTTACGGTTTCACGGTGGTACCGCCCAATCCCTCTTCCAACAACCAGAGGGTCTTCGTGCCACGCGCGGCGCTGGCCGACCTCCAGGTGCTGGGCGTGGTCGGCAGCCCCCTCCGCCCGCGTAAGCCCAAACCGAAGCCCAAGGAGCAGATCGAGCTGTTTGAATAGGCCGCCGGGCTACCGCGCGGACGGCACGCCGAGCCGGGCCTCGGCCAGGTCCAGCCAGCGCTTCCGGTTGGTGTTCTGCACGAAGACCACGCGGTCCACGGCGAACCAGCGCTGGCCGGAATACTCCGCCCAACGGCGGCGCGCGAGCTCGTATGCGCCCGCCACCTGTCCCGGTTCCAGGTCCTGCGCCAGGGTGATGTGAGGGCGATATTGATAGTGCTCCGCGTAGCCGATGGGACCCTTGTTCAACTGGTCGTGCATTTGCAGCAGGACTCGCCGGCCCGCTCCGATGCCGATGTAGACCACCGAGGTGGATTCGAATAGTTCGACCTGGTCCGCCACGATTTCGAACGGCGGGAAATCCTTGATGGCAGAGTAAACATGCTCCCAGGCCACCCGCGGGTCGACCGTCAAGGGCCGCGGCGAAAGGATGGTCGCGTGCGCGCGGGGGACGAAGGTCGGCACGAGTTCCAGGCGCAGGTCATCCAGGAACCGGCCGAGCGGCGCCGGAATATAGGTGACCAGCGCGAAGGAGTTGATGGGCTCCACGCCATCGCCACAGGCGTCGAGAGTCCGCCACCCCAGGATGTCCACGTCGTCCATACGCGATGTGCCGTTGAACTGGCCCTACGGAGCCGGTGTGTTCTGGCCGGCCGCCTCGCGGTTTGGGCCCGCGCCCTCGGGGTTCGGTTTGGCCTCGGGGACGAGCCAGTGCGCTTCTTCGAAACCGACGTATTTGCAGATGCGCAGATCGCCGCTGTCCGATTCTAACAGGTCGCCGACCCGCGGGGCCTCCCCCCTCCCCCGCAACTCGGACCAGGCTGCGTAAACGCTGGGCGCCTCCACCTCGCCCGCCGGTTCGTAGTCCCTGCGCCTTACCTCAGCCGCGCCCACCGTATGAGGGGCCCACCGGAACTGCTGGTAGTGGGAATCCTTCATGCGATAGATCTTGAATACCGGCATAGCCAACATTGTAACCCGATCAGCCGAGTCTCCATGCGTAGTCCCGCATCGCGTCTTCTTCGCCCATCTCGATCCAGCGCTCGACGGCCTCGCGGCGCCAGAACACCGTGTCGCGCAAGCGTCCCATCGGCCGGCTGGGCGAGATCGTGCACACCTTTACCTCAGCCGGCGTTGCCGGCAGGCCGGGCGCCAGCGTGCGGAATCCCCGGACGGCCCACCCGGCCAGGCGCGAGGGCGCGCGCGCCAGCACGTTGACCGCAACGATGCGGGTGGCGCCCATCCGGGCCGCGGCCCAAACCGGCAGGGCTCCCAGCAAGCCGCCATCGCTGTAGACCCGGCCCTCGATTCGGACTTGCGGGTAGCATAGCAAGACAGCGCACGACGCCGCCAAATGCAACCAGCCGATTTCCGGGCCACGAAACAGCCGCGGCCGGAAGCGCGGAATCCCGGTTGCCACCACGCCGATATCCACCCGCGGCAGGTAGGTCTCCCACAACCTGCGGATATGCGCGTGGAGCGGCCGGGCATCGAAAACCCCGAGCCAGGGCGGCTGCATCAGCCGGAAAGTCGCCAGCGACGCGCATTCGGGCGCCAGCCAGTGCTCGATCAGTTCGCCGGGCGCCACTCCGCCCGCAATCGCCCAGGCGTTCAACGCTCCCACCGACGCACCGACCACGATCTCCGGGTGGAACCGTCCCGACAGCGCTTTCCAGACGCCAGCCTGGTAGGCCCCAAACATCCCACCCGCGGAGAGCACAAGAGCAGTTTTGCCTTCTGGTTGGATAGCGCTTCCAGTATGTCATCTGGGAGAATGGTCTTTCCGGCGCTCTCATGTCCCGCACACGAATCGCCCTGATCCTGTTGGTGATCGCCATCCTCGTCTCGGCCTGGTGGATCCGCCGAAAGAGCACCAGCCCGCCCGACGTTCCGTTCGCGAAGGTGCGGCGGGAGACGCTGGTGAGCACCCTCGCAACGAACGGGAAAGTGGAACCGTCGGAGTGGGTTGCCGTACGTGCCGAGCGCGCGGGTACCGTGTCCCGGGTCGAGGTTCAGAAGGGGCAGCAGGTGGCCAAGGGCTCCCTGCTGGTGGAACTCGATGCCCGCGATGCCCGCGCCGAGGTATCGTCCGGCGAGGCTGCGGTTGCCCAGGCCCGCGCCGAGTTACAGACCATCGACCAAGGCGGCAGGAGCTCGGCCCACGTGGAGATCGACAGCGCCCTCGAGCGGGACCAGATCGAGCTGAAAGCCGCCCAGCGGGACCACGAGCTCCTCCGGCGCCTCGCCGAGAAGCAGGCCGCCACCCGGCAGGAAGTCATCGACGCGAATCACAAGGTACAGCAGTTGCAGGCGGACATTCAGGCCCTGGCACGCAAGCGTGCCGCGCTGGTCAGCCCAGCCGACCGAACTGCGGCCGAGGCCAAACTGCGCGAGGCGCTGGCCGGGCTCGAACAAGCGCAGGCACGGCTAGAGCGCAGCCGCCTCCTCGCGCCCATTGCAGGTGTCGTCTACGATCTGCCCGCCCGCGTCGGCGCTTACCTGAATCCCGGCGATCTCGCAGCCCACGTCGGCGACCTCAAGACGCTCCGCGTGAGAGTCTACGTCGATGAGCCGGAACTGGGCCGCGTCGCCCGAGGAATGCCGGTCACCATCACCTGGGACGCCATGCCCGGACGCCACTGGAGCGGCGCCGTCGACAAGATGCCCACCCAGATCATCGCGCTGGGAACCCGGCAAGTGGGCGAGGTGATCTGCGTCATCCAGAACCCCGATCTCCTACTGCTGCCCGCCACCAACATCAATGCGGAGATCGTTTCCCAGGTGGTGGAGAACGGCCTGGTGATTCCCAAGGAAGCCATCCGCAAGGAGAACAACCAGGTTGGGGTTTACGCCCTCCGCGGCGAGAGCGTCGAATGGCGGCCCATCCAGCTCGGCGCCTCCAGCGTCACCCGCGCGGCGGTGCTTGAAGGGCTCGTCGAGGGCGACCTGATCGCACTCGCCTCCGAGGCCCCGCTCCATAGCGGCGCCCGCGTCCAGGTGGTGGAACGTTAGTCGACCACCGCGGAAGCGGACAGCGTGAAGAACGAGTTTCGCTCCTCGGGCGTGCTGCCGGCCGTCCGCCCCATCATCAGTATCTGGATCAAGTCCTGCTTCGGGTCCACCCATCCTTCGGTGCCGAATGCGCCACCGTGGCCGAACGTGCCGATGGATCGCAATTCCAGCGTGCCCAGCGGTTCGCGCACCACCGTCCATCCCAGTCCCCAGCCCAACCCCGGGGTGAAGCCGGCCTTGAGATCGCCGGTGTGCAGGGCGGTCATGACGTTCACCGACTGCCGCGAGAGCAACCGCCTTCCGTTGTACGTGCCGCCGTCGAGCATCATCTGGTGGAAGGCCAGCACGTCCGCCGCGGTCGAAAACAGCCCGCATTCCGGGCACGGGTACTTCGCCCCTTTGCGGTACTGATCGGGCGCCCCGCCCAGAGTCTCGCTACCCGCGCGGCGCAGCTTGCCGTTCTCGAGCGTGTAGACCAGCGCGATGCGATTGATTTTGTCCGCGGGCGGGAAGAAAAAGCTGTTCTTCATGCCCAGCGGCCTCAGTATGCGCTCGCCGATGAAACGCTCGTAGGGCTGCCCGGCAACCACCTCGATGATACGGCCCAGGACTGCGATCCCCGCGTTGCTGTACTTCCACTCGGTGCCGGGCTCGAATTCGAGCGGCGCCTGCGCGTAGTAGGACACCGCCTCCGCCAGCGTCAGGTCGAGCGTCGACATGATGTTGCGAATCATCTCCGGCGTGTTGACACCGGAAGTGTGCGTCAGCAGGTCGCGGATGGTGATGGGACGCCAGGTGCTCTTCAGCGGCCGGAACTCGGGCAGGTACTTCTCCACGGGATCGCTCAGCGCCAGCCGCCCCTCCTCCATGAGCATCATGATGCCCACCGCGGTGACGGGCTTGGTCATGGACATGATCTGGAAGATCGAGTCGGTCCGCATCGGCTTCTTCTCTTCGAGGTTCCGGTACCCCACCGCGTCCAGCCGCGCCACGACGCCATGGCGCGCCACCAGCGTCACGGCGCCGGGGAGCGTTCCCTGGTCGACGAACGACTTCAAGCGCACGGGAATCAGTGCCAGCCGCTCGGCATCCATCCCGGGTTTCTTCGGCTCGGGCGGCGCCGCGAGCAGGCACACGACGGCCGCAAGCAATGCAAGTGAACGCTTCATGCTGTTATGATACGCCGCGGGCCAGATGTTCTTTGTGCCTCACTGCGCGGATGACGGGCTCGGTGCCTGCACGAGAGCCGGGTACTGCTTCCGTGCGGATGCCTCTCTAAGACAGATGTCTGCCGCGAAGTCGCGCACGGTCAGGCCCGGGCGGGGAGCTCCGCGCACCCGCGCCCCGTCGGCAGGAGCTTGCCGGGGTTGAAGCCGCAAGCCGGGTCGAACAGCAGCTTGAGCGCGCGCAGCAGCTCGATGGTCTCCGCGCTGAACAGCTCTCCCATCAGCTCGTTCTTCTCCATGCCCACGCCGTGCTCGCCGGTGATGGTACCGCCCACCGCGATGCAGTGCCGCAGGATGTCCCGCCCAGCAGCTTTGGCTTTCTCGAGATCGCCGGGGCGGCGCGCCTCGAACAGGATGAGGGGGTGCAGGTTGCCGTCCCCAGCGTGGAAAATGTTGCTGATGGTGAGCCCGTACTTCTCCCCCACCTGCTGGATGTAGCGCAGCGTGGGCGCGATCTGGGTGCGCGGCACCACGCCGTCCTGCATGTAGTAGGTCGGGCTGACCCGCCCCACCGCGCCGAAGGCGTTCTTCCGTCCCTTCCACAGCAGCTCGCGCTCCGCCGCCGATTGCGCCAGGCGAAACTCGCGCGCCCGCGACATCACGCACACCTCGCGCACCTGTTCGATCTGCTCGTCGACGGCCTCCCGCAGCCCCTCGACCTCGATCAGCAGCACCGCTGCCGCGTCCATCGGATACCCAGCCTGCGTCGCCTCCTCCACCATCCGCAGCATCACGCCGTCGAGCATTTCCACCGCCACCGGAGTGATCCCCCGCGCGGTGATCTCAGTGACTGTCTGCCCAGCGTCCTCGGCCGTGTTGTAGATGGCCAGCGCCGTCCTGACGCACTCCGGCTTGCGCATCAGCCGCAGCACCACCTTGGTCACCAGCGCCAGCGTCCCTTCCGAACCGGTGAGGAACCCCGTGAGACCGTAGCCCGGCAGGTCCGGCTCCTTGCCGCCAGTGGTGAACAACGTGCCGTCGGGAAGCACCGCCTCCAGGCCGAGCACGTGGTTGCCGGTCACGCCGTAGGCCAGCGTGTGCGGCCCGCTTGCGTTTTCCGCCACGTTGCCGCCGATCGTGCAGGCCTTCTGGCTGGAGGGGTCGGGCGCGAAGAAGTAGTCCCGGCCCGCGACGGCCAGCGTGACGTCGAGATTCACCACTCCCGCCTCGACCACCGCGCGCTCGTTCTCCAGGTCGATTGCCAGGATCCGGTTCATGCGCGAGAACGCCACCACGATCCCACCCTCGACAGGAATCGAGCCGCCGCTCAACCCCGTCCCGGCCCCGCGCCCCACGACCGGCACCCCGTGCCGGTGCGCCGCCTTCACGATCGCAACCACGTCTTCGGTCGAGCGCGGGAATACCACCAGGTCCGGCCGCCCAGTCGCCACGCTGCCGTCGTACTCGTACAGCATGAGGTCTTCCGGGCGGTCGAGGTAGCCGCGCGGGCCGGCCAGCGCCGCCAGTTCCTGTTTGGCCGCCGCGGGGATCATGAGGAGAGCAGCTTCTTCACCCGGTCGATCATCCCGCTGTCGGTCCAGTTGGTCGGCCCGATGATCTTCTCCACCACCCGACCGTCGCGGTTGATGATGTAGGTCTCCGGGTACTTGAACGTGCCGTACTCGGCGCTGATTTTCCCCTGCGGGTCTCGCGCCGTCTGGAACGCCACCTTCACCTTCGCGAGAAAGCTACGGTAGGCCTGCGCGTTCTGGTCCACGCTCACCCCCAGCACCACCACCCCGGAGTCCGCAAACGTCTTCTGGAACTGGTCGAGCGAGGGCATCTCTTCGATGCAGGGCGGGCACCAGGTCGCCCAAAAGTTGAGCACCAGCAGCTTACCGCCGAAGTCCGAGCGCGTCACGGTGCGCCCGGTGTCGGTCGCGATCGAGAACTCGGGCGCGCTGTCGCCCGCCACGACCACCTTCTCGCGAAACGTGTCAATCACCACCCAGGTCAGCGCCACCAGGCCGAGGGCGATCAGGCCCTGAAGGACTTGGTTGGTTTTGACGGCTGCCATCGGGAATTCCTATGATCTTAGTGTATCCATTCGGGCGGGCGGGCATCTGTACAGAGAGCCTCGCTAAATGCAGTGACAGACAGAACGAGGGCAACCGGGGACAGCCTGGGCCGTCCCCACAGCGGACGGCCGAGGCAGTCCCTCGGTTGCGGAACGCGCCTTGGGACAGCGAAGTCAGCCACCGTATTTTGCGAGGCTCATTAGGAGTGGGGTATGTTGATCACGCGGAGGGTCGAATTCTCGGCGTCGCACGTCTGCCACAGCCCGGGTCTGTCCGACCAGGAGAACCGCGCCCTGTACGGCGAATCCGCCAATCCCCACGGCCACGGCCACAACTACGCGCTCGAGGTAAGCCTGGAAGGTCGTCCGGATGCCGTGACCGGCATGGTGTTCGATCTGAAGCGGCTGAAAGAGGTGCTGAACCGCGAAGTGGTGGGGCCGATGGACCACCGTTTTCTGAACTACGAGGTGCCGCCCTTCGACCGCGTCGTGCCCACCACCGAGAATCTCGCCATCGAGATCTGGAAGCGCCTGGCGCCACATCTGAACTCGCCCGCCGCGCGGCTGCATTCGGTCCGCGTCTACGAAACCGAAGACCTATACGTCGAGTACTTCGGGGAGGACCGATGATCCGGCTCACGCGCCGCTACCGGTTCTCGGCGTCGCACCGGCTCCACGCCCGCGAGCTTTCCGAGGCCGAGAACCGGGAGCTTTACGGCAGGTGCAGCAACCCCTACGGGCACGGCCACGACTACCTGCTCGAGATCAGCGTTCGCGGCCCCGTGGAGGAGCGCTCGGGCCAGGTGGCCGACGTTGCGGCGCTCGATCGCCTGGTGGGAGGCGAAGTGATCCGCGCGTTCGATCACCGCGACCTCAACCAGGACGTCCCCGAGTTCGCCTCCTTGGTCCCTACTACCGAAAACCTGGCGCTCGAAGTCGAGCGGCGGCTGCGCAGGAACTGGAGCGCGGTTTTCCCCGGCGAGTGGCCCCGGCTGGACAGAATCCGGATCCGGGAAACGAAAAGGAACATCTTTGAAATACCATGAAGAGTAAAGCTGCCGTAAAGGTAATGACGCCCAGGCCCAGCGAGACTACGATCGCGTCGCTGATGGAGCAGGTGCTGCATCTGCTGGGGGAGAGCCCCGGACGCGAGGGTCTCGTCAGGACTCCGGAGCGCGTCGAGAAGGCGTTGCGCTACCTGACCAGCGGCTACCAGAAAGACGTCCGTCATGTCGTCAACGGGGCGATGTTCGCGGTCAAGTACGACGAGATGGTGATCGTTAAGGACATCGAGTTCTTCAGCCTGTGCGAGCACCATCTGCTGCCGTTCTTCGGCAAGATCCACGTCGCCTATCTGCCCAAGCAGAAGGTGGTCGGCCTGAGCAAGATCCCGCGCATTGTCGACATGTTCGCGCGCCGGCTCCAGCTTCAGGAGCGGCTGACCCAGGAGATCGCGCAATCCCTCCAGGACGTGCT
>JBEKMO010000063.1:0-31381 GCA_050008465.1 Bryobacteraceae bacterium | reverse complement strand
CACCTGCGACACCATCGAGCAGGCCATCGACCGCGCCGGCGCCAAGGGCGGCAACAAGGGCTTCGACGCCGCCATGTCGGCCGTCGAAATGGGCAACCTCATGCCGCAGTTGCGCCAGCCCACTTAACGGCTCATGCCCTCCCGCCACCGGTCCAGACAGCGGGCTCTTCAGGTGCTGTTCCTGCTCGATGTCCGCAAGCAGCCGGTCGAGGACGCCCTCCGTTCCTACTACGACTCCCTGTGCCGGGAAAGCTTGACGGAGGAGAAAGGCCCCGTCCGCCCCGACCGTTTCATGGAGCAGCTCGTCCAGGGCGCCGCCGCCGCCACCGAGGCGATCGACCGCCGCATCTCCGAGCACTCCCAACACTGGCGCCTCGAAAGGATGCCAACCGTCGACCGCAACATCCTGCGCCTGGCGATCTACGAGATGACCGAGGGCCTGACCCCCGCCCCCGTGGTGATCGACGAAGCCCTCGAGCTGGCCAAGCGCTTCTCCGGCGACGACTCGGCCGCCTTCGTCAACGGCATCCTGGACGCGGTGTTGCGCGGCGCGCCGGGGCCGCCCGCCGAACCGCCGGGGTAGGAAGGGAGGCTTCCCTCTTGGAACAGATTGACATCTCGAGGTTCAAAGCGACGTGCTTGTCCATTCTCGAGCGTGTCCGGAAAACCCGCCAGCCGGTGCTCATCACGCGCTTCGGGAAACCCTTGGCGGAGGTGGCGCCGCCGCCCGTCCCCGGCCGCCCGACGGGCTGGTTGGGCGCTCTTGCCGGGACGGGGAGAATCGAGGGCGACATCGTCGCTCCCGCCACTGACGAGCAAGATTGGGACGCGTTGCGGCCATGAAGCTGCTCCTCGACAATCACATCTGGCTGTGCAGCTTGCTGGAACCCAAGCGGCTCTCGCGCCGCGTGGACAGTGTTGTCTCTCTTGGAGATTTCCGTAGTCTAGGTGGTCGACTGAAGCGGGCGCGCGCAACCGAGGGACTGCCTCGGCCGTCCGCTGTGGGGACGGCCCAGGCTGTCCCCGGTTGCCCTCACGCGCATTTTCATTCCCACGGGCGCCGCGCGCCTGTTCGGCAGGAGCATCGAGGGAATTTTCGAGGCGGAATCGGATGATACAAGTCACCAATCTCACCAAAACCTTCACTGACCCCAAGCGGGGCACGATCCACGCCGTGGACCATATCTCGTTCGAGGTGCGGGAGCGGGAGATCTTCGGGCTGCTGGGTCCGAACGGCGCCGGAAAAACTACCGCCCTGCGCATACTCGCCACGGTGATGAAACCGACCGAAGGGACGGCCGTCCTGGGCGGGCACGACGTCCTCCAGGAGCCCGAGCAGGTGCGCAAGCAGATCGGGTTCCTCTCCGGCGACATGGGGCTCTACCACCGGCTCACCCCGCGCGAGACGCTCAACTTCTTCGGGCAGCTCCACGGACTGAACGGCGGGAACCTCAAGAGCCGGATTCGGGAAGTGTTCGCGCTGCTCGACATCGAGAAGTTCGCGGACACCCAGGTGGACAAGCTCTCGACCGGCATGCGCCAGCGCGTGGCCATCGCGCGCACGCTGGTCCACGACCCACCCATCCTGATCCTGGACGAGCCGGCCGCCGGGCTGGATGTGCCGACCGCCCGCGTGATCGAGGAGTTCGTCCTGAAATCGCGCAACGCCGGCAAGTCGATCCTTCTGTCCACCCACGTGATGGAGGAGGCCGAGTACCTCTGCGACCGCATGGCCGTGATTCACGAGGGCAAGATCAAGATCGTCGGCACGATGGCCGATTTGCGCGCCGCCACCGGCAAGGAGCGCCTGCGCGAGATTTTCCTCAACCTGTTGGGCATGGAAGCGTTGGGAAGGAGGACCAACCATGCGTCTTAGCTCGATTTCCACGATCTACCGGAAGGAAATGCTCGACATGGTCCGCGACCGGCGCACGCTGATCAGCATGGTGCTGGTTCCCATCGCGGCGATGCCGGTGCTGTTCCTGTTCATGGGGCGGATCATCTCTTCGGCCGAGAAACGAGCCGGCGAGGAAGCGGTCACCATCGCGGTTCAAGGCAGCGAGCGGCTGCCGGGCTTGCGCAACGCGCTCGTCGGCGCGGGCTTCACGCTCGTTGACAAGGCGGACCTGAAGGCAGCGGTGGAGAAGAAGGAGATCGCCGCGGGAGTGGAGCCGATAGTCCTGCCCAGCGGCGTCAAAGAAGTGCGCATCTACGCCGACCAGACCCGCGAGGGCTCGGGCGTGGCCGCCGGCAAAATCCGCGCGGCGCTCGACCTGTTCAAGGAGAACCTCGCCAAGCAGCAGCTACTCGCCCGCGGGGTGCCCGTCGGCGTGCTCTCGCCGTTCACGGTCAAGCGCCTCGATCTGGCCCCCGCGAAGAAGATGGCGGGAATGGTCTGGGGCTCCATGCTGGGCTACGTCGTGGTGCTGCTGATGTTCTCCGGAGGAATGTACCCGGCCATCGACCTCACGGCCGGCGAGAAGGAGCGCCGGACGCTGGAGGTGCTGCTCTCGGCCCCGGCCGGGCGCGATGAAATCATTCTGGCCAAGATTCTCGCTACCACCTGCGCGGTGGCCATCACCGCCTTGCTGAGCATTCTGAGCCTGGTGGTGTCGCTGCGCTACGCGGACTTCGGCAAGGCCTCGAAGATGCTCAAGCCTGGCGGTATGCCGCTGGATCCGTCGGTGCTCCCGCTGGTGATGCTGGCGCTGGCGCCGACGGCCATCATGGCCGCTTCGATCATGATCGCCATCGCGCTGTTCGCCAAGAGCTTCAAAGAAGCGCAGAGCTACCTCACGCCGCTGGTGATGGCCGTGATCTTCCCGCTGATTGCCGGGATGCTCCCGGGCATCCAGCTCACCCCGGCGCTGGCGGTGATCCCGCTGTTCAACGTCTGCCAGTTGATCAAAGAGATCTTCCAGGGCGACTTCAACCGCCTGAGCTTCGCCATTACCATGGCCTCGAACATCGTCTACGCCGGGATCGCCTTCTTTGCCGCGGTGCAGGTGTTCAAGAGCGAGAAGGTGCTCTTCCGCACGTAGGATAGGGCTCCAGCCCTGTCCCGGCTACTTCCCAACACAAAACGTCGCGAAGATCCGGTTCAGGATGTCGTCGGCGGTGGTGGCGCCGGTGATGGCGTCGAGCGCCTGGAGCGCGGCGTAGAAGTCGAGCAGCAGCATTTCGTGCGGGATGCGCTCCGCAACTGCGGCGCGGCCTTTTTCGAGGGCCGCGAGCGCTTCCTTGAGCAGCCGTTCATGGCGCAGGCTGGTGATGAAGCCGGCCTCGTGCTCGACGCCGGCGGGGGCGATGGTCTCGGCGATGCGGCGGCGCAGGGCCGCGATACCCTCGCCGGTAAGCGCGGAGACGGCCACGAAATCGCCGCCGATTTCGGCGCGGCGCTCCAGATCGCACTTGTTGGCCACCAGCAGGCAGCGGCCCTGGCGCCGGGCGCGCTCGGCGAGCTCGAGGTCCTCGGCCTCGAGCGGCGCCGAGAGATCGACCACCACCAGCGTCAGGTCGGCGTCCGCCATGGCCTGGAAGCTGCGCTCGACGCCGAGCGTCTCCACCCGATCCTGGCCCGGCCGTATGCCCGCGGTATCGAAGAACCTCACCGGGATGCCCTCGATGGCGGCGACTTCGCTGACCAAATCGCGCGTGGTGCCGGGAATTTCGGTGACGATGGCTCGGTCCTGCTCGAGCAGCCGGTTGAAGAGGCTGCTCTTGCCGACGTTCGGCCGCCCGACGATGGCCAGGTTCAGCCCCGAGTGGACCAGTTTGCCGTACTCGAAGCTGGAGATAAGCTCGTACACGCCCTTCGCGATGGGCTCGATGCGGGCCAGAATCTCGGCGTCGGTGGCCACGCTGACGTCGTCCTCGGCGAAGTCGATGCCCGCCTCGAGCAGGGCGATCAACTCGACGAGTTGATCCTTGACCGGGGCGACGCGCCGCGAGATCGAGCCGCCGGCCTGCTGGGCGGCGATACGCGCCTGGTAGAGGGTGGTGGCCTCGATGAGATCGCGCACGGCCTCCGCTTGCGGCAGATCGATGCGGCCGTTCAGAAACGCGCGCAGAGTGAACTCCCCCGGCTCCCCCAGGCGCGCGCCGCAATCGCAGGCGCGTTCGACCGCATGGCGCAGCACGATGGGCGACCCGTGGCACGAGATCTCCACCACGTCCTCGGCGGTGTACGAGCGCGGCCGCGCGAAGAAGCTCACCACCACCTCGTCCACCACGTGGCCCTCGGAGTCGGGCAACTCGGCGAGGGTGGCCGTCCAGGGCTCCCATTCCGGCGGCTTGCGGAAGCGGAGGATGCGCGCGGCGATGTCCCGTGCCTGGGCGCCCGAGAGCCGCACCACGCCCAGGCCTCCCCGGCCCGGAGGCGTAGAGACGGCGACGATGGTGTCGGAGAGAGTCAAAGCTTGTGGCCTGTGGCTTGTGGCCTGTGGATTCCACAACCGCGTACCCGCTGGCGCACCTGGGCTCGCGGTAGGAGCGCCAGCAGGTGAATCGCCGCCGAATCCACAGGCCACAAGCCACAAGCTACAAGCCTAAGTCACCGTCTCCTCCCATGCCGCATGGGCGCACGGGCGGGGTCGCCCGACGGAAACGGCGGCGACGGCATGTTGGCCGGATAGATCACGACCTGGCGCTGCGGCCCCAGGCCCGCGCTCTCGCTCCGCACGGCGGTCTCGTTCCGCAGCGCGAGGTGGAGGATGCGGCGTTCCCGGCTGTTCATCGGGTTGAAGCGGAACGGCGCGCCGCTGCGCTTGACCCGCTCGGCCGCAGTCAGCGCGCTCAGCCGCAGCTCCTCGATGCGCAGCATGCGGTAATCGTTGGCGTCGAAGCACAACAGCGAGTGGTCTTCCGGCCCCATCCGCAAGGTCTCCATGGTAAGCTGCTCGAGCGCCAGCAACATCTCCGCCTTGTTGGCCAGCAGCAGTTCCACGTCCGGTCCCGAAAACTTCACCACCACGTCCGGGTTCTCGAAATCGGGATGCCGGGTCTCCCCTTCGCAGATCCGGAAACCGACCTCGAACCCGGCCTTCTCGATCACCGCGCGCAGGAACTCGCCGATGCGCGACTCAACCCCGGACAGCGTGTACTTCTTCTGGCTCACCCTTTGCTCCCGCCCTTCTTGCGTTTCGGAGCGACCGTCGGCGCGGCCTGCGGCGGCGGCGCCGGCATGCTCCGGTTTATGAACCATTGCTGCCCAATCCCGACCAAGTTGCTGGTGAGCCAGTATAACACCAGGCCGCTCGACATGTTATAGAACATGAAGCCGAACACCAGTGGCAGGAACAGCATCATTTTCGCCTGGGTGGGGTCCTGCCCGGGAGTGGGAGTCATCTTCTGCGACACGAACTGCGCAACGATCATCAGGATCGGCAGGATGTGGATGGGCAGGTGCTCCGGCTGGGAAAGGTCCGTCACCCAAAGCCAGCTTGCGCCGCGCATCTCGATGGCTATCCCCAGCACGCTGTAGAAGGCGATGAAGAAAGGAAGCTGAACGAGCATGGGCAGGCAGCCGCCCATGGGGTTGACCCCGTGCTTCTTGTAGAGTTCCATCACCTCCTGGTTCTGCTCGGCCTTCTTCGGATCGCGCATCCCAACGTTCTTGTATCTGGCGTTGATGGCATCGAGCTGCGGCTTGAGCGCCTGCATCTTCTTCATCGATTTCATGCTCGAGAATTTCAGCGGCAGCAGCGCGAAATTGATGAGGATGGTGATCAGGACAATCGCCCAGCCGTAGTTGTGCGCCAGGTTGTCGTTGAGCCAGTTCACGATCAGGAACAGCGGCTTGGCCAGCCACCCGAACCAGGTGCCGAAATCGACGATCTGCTCCAGCTTGGGGTTGACCGACTTGAGGATGTCGAGATCCTTCGGCCCCACGAAGAGCAGGAACCGGTTTGCGCTCGAGCCTCCCACGGCAGCGCCGGCGTGCACCACGCCGCTCACGTCGTCACTGCTCGTCTTGAGGGCGGTCGGCCCCTCTTTGAGGGGCAGGAAGACGGCGGCGAAATAGGTGTCCTCGATGCCGGCGAACGAGAAGGACCCCCAGTCGGTGACGGGCCCGTTCTTGGCGTCGCCGGCGGTTTTGAGCACGAGTTTGCCGGAAGCCAGGTCGAAATGCACGCTGCGCTGAACACCCGCGGCGTTCTGCACGGCGCCGTCACCGAAACCTCCGCGCCACTCGATGAGGTGTGCCAGGCCCGTGCCTCCCGCAGTCACTTCGGAGGTGAACTCCGAGAGGTAGGACTTCTTCTGGAGCCGCAGCGTCTTTCGCGCAACCACCTCGCCGTCGGAGTACTCGTAGTCTACGCCCAGCCCGTCCGCCGTGGGCTTGACGGCATACAGCGCCTGGTTGAGGTCCACGGCCGGCGCGGTGTCCTTGTAAGCGAGCGAGAACGGGTAGCCGGTCTTCAGGGCGCCGGCCGCGCTGACCAGCTCGAGCGGCTTGCCCGCGCTGTCCTTGTACTTCTTCAGGATCCAGCTTCGCACCACCGCGCCGCGGTTCGACATCACGATCTTGTAGAGGTCGGTCTCGGCCACGAAGATCTGTTCCTGGTCCGCCGAGACGCGGGGCGCCGCGGGCTTGGCCCCTGCAACCCGCGCGTGTCGTGGAGGTTTCACGGGCGCCGCGGGCGCCGCCGGCGCCGTTGGCGCGGGTTTCTCCGCGGGCTGGCTCTGCGCCGTCGGCGCCGGCTTGGGTGGCGGTTCCTGCGGCCCAAAGCTCTTGTAGAGGTAGGGCATCAGGAACAGCACCCCTCCCATCAGCAGGAACGCCAGGAGCAGCCTCTTCTCCATGGACGGCTCCTGGGGCGGCTCCGATCTGCCTTGTTTGGTACCGCTGGGGGTATCCGCCATGGGCTTACGTGATTTCCCTTCTCCAGTTCATCGCACTGGATCGAACCCGCCCGCGTGGAACGGGTGGCAGCGCAGCAGCCGCTTGAAGCCGAGCCAGACGCCGCGCAGCGCGCCGTACTTCTCCACCGCCTGGCACATGTACTCGGAACAGGTCGGCTGGTAGCGGCAGGCGGAGGGCAGCAGCGGCGAAATCAGCCGCTTGTAGCGGCGCAGGAGGAACAGGATCAGAGCTTGCATCGGGAAAACAACCGGCCGACTTCGCGAGTGAGGTCCGCGAACGGCGCATTCAGCACAGCCCGGCGAGGGTTGATCACGATCTCCCACTGTGGCTCGAGTTGACAGAGTTGACGGCGAACCGCTTCCCGCATCCGCCGCTTGATTCGATTCCGCACCACCGACTTACCCAGCGCTCGCGGCGCCGTCAAGCCGATCCTGGGGCCCTGCGTCGCGGTCTGGCCGAGGCAAAAAGCCGCAAAGTACGGCCCCGACACCCGAAACCCCTCGGCGTAGACCCGGCGAAAATCCGCCGGCCGCAGAATGCGCAAGCCTTTCGGGAACGACTGGTCGATCGGTTTAATCGGCGTTGGCGTAACGAACGGTGCGCTCGTCGCTGACCGACAGCTTCCAGCGGCCTTTCGCCCGGCGGCGCGCCAGAACAGCCCGGCCGTCCTTGGTTTTCATCCGTGCTCGAAAGCCATGTGTCTTGGCCCGGCGACGATTATTCGGCTGAAAAGTACGTTTTGGCATTTTGCTTTCCGACCCGGAACACAGGAGCCGCTCGCAAGCACAAGCCCGGCTTCGAGATATACTCCAGATCCTTCAGTATACGGGGCGCGGGAAGGGGTGTCAAACAGGACTCACCCGCGAAGGTCGCGCGGCAGCACCGAACCGCGACCGTTAGGGAGCGGACCCACCTGGCGGGTGCAACATCGCCGCGGGTCTTGGGCCGCCCCGTGTATCGTAGCTGTCTGGCCCATGACGGCAATCCTTAGCGCTTGCGCAGGGCGCTCAGTTTGTAGTCGGAGCGCCCGGCCAGATTCGTGTCCCAACTTGGATCGTACTCGGGATTATTCGAGTAGATTACGTCGCCGCCACTGTTCACCCAGCGATTCCTGTATTCGTTGGAGCCTTGTTCGACCTCTCCAGTGTGCGGATTGACGTAGTCGTCCTGGCCGGTCAGGAAGAGCCAACTGCTGTGGCGGGCCTCGGCGTTGACCTGGCGTTGCCGGTCGACCATCTGGCGCCTCTGATCCTGTATGTAGCGCTGGGTCTGGAGGGCGTTGTGCGCGCGCGTAGCGGCCCCGCGATTCTCGCCGGCCACCCATGCCGGGTTACCCTTGAGGGAGGTCTCGATCACACTGAGAAGCGGCGCGGTCCCATCGAACTCCGCCTCGGGCGCCCGCACGGCAAGCGTCTCGTGGTTGGTCCACATGCCCAGACCTTGTCCGGCGATATTCTCGATGACGGCCATCAGCTTCTCTTTGTAGCGCACGCCGCCTTCGTCGTAGGCGACGGTCATGGAACCCGCATCATAATGGGCATTGGGCACTGCGGAGCGCTGCCGGTACCGTTGGGCGAGCTCGGTCAGCGGTTGACGCTCCAGGACCCGGACGTTCTGCGCTAGCGGCCGTTGCTTGCGGAAGATGAACTGCTCCATGAAGGTCTGCGGGTCTAACACGGGGTATACCATGCATCCCATGTAGTTGCTGCCCACGCGGAACATACCCCTCAGTGCGCGCGGATCCTTGTAAGTGAAGTTAGGCAGCCAGTGTATCATGACCGACCCGGCATGGTCTTTCTTCACGCTGAAGTCGATCTTGGCTCCGACGGAATTGGTTGGCCCGAGCCGGGGGTCGATGCGGAGAACGCCGCCTTCGGCAATCCAGCCCGCTGGGAGCAGGATTGTGAACGCGTGCTCCCTGGGCTCGACCCAGGGGTGAAGATACAAGACAGTGCCGGGGGCCGGCGCTTTCTTGGAAGTCGTTGCGGGCGGCGCTGATGCGGGCTTGCTTTGTTGAGCGGAATCGGGCGCCTTGTTTTCGTTCGGCGCTTGGTTCAGAGCCCGGCAGCCGCACAAATTGCATGCCAGCGGGGCGATCAGGAGCGTTGGCCAGAGCCATCGTGTTGAGGACATGTTCCACTTCCCGCACAGTAGCGTAACACAGTCCCGATCCTGCGCCCCAGCGGCTGGCAGCCTGGTGCGATCATGGAGTGGGATGCCCCGAACACTGCCCCGATTGCGGCTGGACCTGGATTTCATGCCCTCGCCGGCGGCGGATCGCCCCGGGCTCCTGATCCGCGATCCCTATCGCTATTCGGATACGACGCTGATCATCCCGCCGGCGCTGGTCGGGTGCCTTCAGTTCTTCGACGGGGAGCGCACGGAGCTGGACCTGCGCGCGGCGCTGGTCAATCTGACGGGGGATCTGCGGGTGGGCGGCCTCCAGCAGCACCTGGTCGGCACGCTGAGCCAGGCGGGCTTCTTCCAGGACGAAGTCTACCAACGGATGAAGGACGCACGGCGTGCGGCGTTCGCCGGCGCGCCCCGGCGCACACCCGCACATGCCGGAGCAGCCTACCCCGATCAGCCCGAGGCGCTGAGAACCACGCTGGCCGGCTGGATGGACGGAGGGGCTCGCCAGCCGGCAGGCGATTCGCTGCTGGGAATCGCGGCGCCGCACGTGAGCCCGGACGGCGGATGGGAATCCTACCGCGCGGCCTACGCGGCGCTGGGGCCCCAATATCAGGACCGCGTGTTTGTGATCCTCGGCACCTCCCATTACGGTGAGCCGGAGCGCTTCGGGCTCACTCGCAAGCCCTTCGCCACGCCACTCGGGGAAGCGGCCACCGACGGCGCGCTGGCCGGCTGGCTGGCCGGAGAGGCCGGACCCGCGGTGAAGATGGAAGACTATTGCCACGCCGTCGAGCACTCCATCGAGTTCCAGGTGGTCTTCCTGCAACACCTCTATGGAGCGGGCGTCCGCATCCTGCCGATTCTCTGCGGGCCGTTCGCCCGCAGCATCCAGGGGGGCGGCCGGCCGGAGCAGGACGAGAACGTGCGGCGCTTCCTGGGCGCGCTGGGCGAACTGGCGGCGCGCGAGGGCAAGCGCCTCTTCTGGGTGCTGGGCGTGGATATGGCGCACATGGGCCGCCGCTATGGCGATCCGTTCGCCGCACGGGCCGGCGAGGGCCAGATGTCTGCCGTCACCCAGCTCGACCACGGACGCATCGAGCGGCTCGGCGCCGGCGACGCCGAGGGTTTCTGGGGGGCCGTCCAGGAAAACCGGGACGCCTTGAAATGGTGCGGCTCGGCGCCTTTCTATAGTTTCCTGCGAGCCGTGCCCCAATCCAAGGGCGAGCTGCTGCACTACCAGCAATGGAACATCGACGATCAAAGCGTGGTCAGCTTTGGAGCGATGTCGTTCCGCTGAAACGGGGAAACCCGCGACGCCACTCCGCAACCGAGGGACTGCCTCGGCCGTCCGCTGTGGGGACGGCCCAGGCTGTCCCCGGTTGCCCCGCGGGTACATTTTCATCCTCCCGGCTTGCCGTACTGCGCCATGGCGCCGACTGTCACCGCATTTTGCGAGGTTCTGTACACTCGGAATCGCCACCCGCGCGAACCGCATCATATTAAGAGTGGACGATGCGATGGTCTCGGTCGAAAGCCTGGTTCTGAAGTACGGCGCGCGCACTGCGCTCGACAGGGTGTCGTTCGAAGTGCGCGAGCGCGAGATCTTCGGCGTGTTGGGGCCGAACGGCGGCGGCAAGTCCACCCTGTTCAAGGTGCTCTCGACAATGCTCGAGCCCACGGCCGGCTGGGCTCGCGTGGCGGGCTTCGACGTCGAGCGGCAGGCCGCCGGCGTGCGGCCCCGCATCGGCGTGGTCTTCCAGTCGCAAAGCCTGGACCGAAAGCTCACCGTCGAGGAGAACCTGCGCGCCCAGGGCCACCTTTACGGCCTCCGGGGGGCCGCGCTCGCGGACCGCATGGAAGAAGTCGTGGGCCGCCTGGGCCTGGCCGATCGCCGCAAGGAGCTGGTTGAGGCGCTCTCGGGCGGGCTGCGCCGCCGCGTCGAGATCGCCAAGGGGCTGCTGCACCGCCCCGCCGTGCTGTTGATGGACGAGCCGTCCACCGGCCTCGATCCCGGAGCCCGCCGCGAGCTCTGGCGCTACATCGACGAACTGCGCCGGACTCAGGGAATCACCGTGTTGCTCACCACGCACCTGCTCGACGAGGCCGACCGCTGCGACCGCCTGGCGCTGCTGCACGAAGGCCGCCTGGTCGCCGCCGGATCGCCCGCCGAGCTCAAGGCGCGAATCGGCGGCGACGTGGTCGTGCTCGAGGTCGCGGACCCCGCCGAAATGCAGCAGAAGCTGGAAGCGCGGCTGGGAGTGCGCGCAGCCGCTCGGAACGGCTCGCTGCGCGTCGAGATCGGCAACGGCCACCGCTTCATCACCGAGGTGGTGGAGGCCTTTCCCGGCGCCATCCAGTCGGTGGCGCTGCACAAGCCCACGCTCGAAGATGTGTTCCTGGACGAAACGGGGGCTGCCCTGTGACCGGCTTCTGGCTTCCCGTGGCCACGCTTTGGTGGCGCGACCTCTTGCGGTTCTGGCGCGAGAAGGCGCGCGTGCTGGGATACGTAGGCTCGCCGCTCCTGTTCTGGTTACTCATTGGCTCGGGCTTCGGAAACCTCGCGTTCTTCTTTCCCGGCGCCCTGGTGCTGACGGTTATGTTCTCGGCGGTGTTCTCGACCATGTCGCTGATTGAAGACCGCCGGGAAGGCTTTCTCCTCTCGATGCTCGTCTCGCCGGCGCCACGCAGCTCGATGGTGCTCGGCAAGATCCTGGGATCCACGACGCTGGCCTGGATTCAGGGCGCGATCTTCTTGTGTTTCCTGCCGGCGACGGGCTACGCGCCGGGCGCGGCGGGCGTGCTCCAGGCAGTGGCGGTGATCTTCCTGATCGCCTTCCTCTTCACGGCCCTGGGATTCGCCATCGCCTGGCAGATGGATTCCACCCAGGGTTTCCACGCCATCATGAACCTGGCGCTGTTTCCGCTGTGGCTGGTTTCGGGATCGCTGTTCCCGATGGCCAGCGCGCACGGCTGGGTGCGCTGGCTGATGCGGCTGAACCCGGTCACCTACGCGGTATCGGCCCTCCGGCAATCCTTCGAGCGCCAGGCCGCCGCCGCTACGCCCGCCTTCTCGACCAGCCTCATCGTGACCGCCTGCTGCGCAGCCGCGCTCTTCGCCGCCTCGACCGCCTTCGCCGTCCGCAAGAGCGCCCGAAGCTTCGCGTAGAGCTTTTACATCTCCAGCTTCCCCTGGTACACCATGTCCTTCAGTCGGAAGGTGCTCTTGATGGTCTTTTCGCGCAGTTCGACCTGCACCTCCACCCAGCCGTCCCCGGGCACTAGCGGGCGGCCGGCTCTGGGGAAGGACAGCAGGAGGCCGGGCAGGCCGCGCCCGCGTTCCACGCGCACCTCCTGCGCCCGGATCGGCGGCTTGTCCTTGATCTTCAGCAGAGCCTTGTCCTTAAGCGTGCTGGAGTCGTTGGGGATCAGTTGCGGCGGCAAGCCCGTCACCCCGACCAGGTAGTACGGCTCCTCGCGGGACACGAACTCGGCCGCCTCCGGCGAGCTCAGCGCCTCGCTGCCAAAGCGCGCTTTCACGATCGCCTGCTTGACTGGCAGCGCGCTGTGGAAGCGGACGGTAACCGTGATGCCGGGCGCCGAGCCTCCGTCGGGCGAGCCCCTGCCCGAGTACCCGCCTCCGGAGGATCCCCACGAGCCGCCCCCGCCTCCGCCGCCCCCGCCGCCCCGGCCGCCTGGGCTGCCGGCCTCCGCGCCGAGGACGCCGCCGTCCGGCGCCTGGCCCCCGCCCCTGCCCCTGCCGCCCTGACGTTCGCCCGTCGGGCCTAGGGACAACTCGACCGGATGCGCCCAGGGAGAATTAAACAGCATCCGGTGGATTTCCTTCTCGTCCCACTCCGGGAACTTCTTTCTATGCCAGAAGTCCGCCGCGAACAGCACTGCGGCGCCGAGACCGAACACGAGCAGCATCGCCGGGATCGCTCTCTTCATATCGAGACCTCATCTGCCCGATATCGAAGCATAGGCTCGCGCGCTTGCCGGGCGCAAGCGGCCCACGCTACAATGGGTCTAGTCGCTGGGACTGGGATCCCACAATCCATCAGAGGAGGTTTACATGAGTGTCACCGATGAAGTGCTACAAGCCAACCAGAGCTATGCCGCGCGGTTCAACCTGGGGAGTCTGCCCATGCCGCCGGCGCGCAAGCTGGCGATTCTGGCCTGCATGGACGCACGGCTGACCGTCGAGCAGGCGCTGGGCCTGAAAACCGGAGAGGCCCACATCATCCGCAACGCCGGCGGCATTGCCACCGACGATGCCGTGCGCTCGCTGATCATCTCCCACTACCTGCTCGGCACCGCGGAGTTCATGATCGTCAACCACACCGACTGCGGGATGCTCACTTTCAAGGACGACGAGCTCCGGCAGAAACTGCACCAGTCCACCGGCGTGGCCGCCGCCGTTCCCTCCGCCTTCCACGCTTTCAGCAACGTGGAGGACAACGTGCGCGAGCAGATCCGGAAACTCAGGTCGCATCCCTGGGTGCCGCAGTGGATTCCCATTCGCGGTTTCATCTACGACGTGAAAACGGGTCGCTTGAACGAAGTCGCCGCCGGCCAGGTGAAGAAGTCTACCGCCTGACCGCCGGCCCGCACTCGCGCTCCAGCCGGGTCGCGTGCATAGGATACTGGGATACTCCATGCACGAGATCCTCCGCCATCTGCCGGCCGGCTCGCTGGTGTTGGATCTGGCCTGTTCGACGGGGAGCTTCGATGCCGCCGCATTTCCTTTTGTGACGGTTCGAATGGACCTCGAGCCGCTGGGCGCAAGCTCCCGCGGTTCCGGAGTCCAGGCGGACGCGGCCAGTCTGCCGTTCCGGGGCAGGGCATTCGATGCGGTCGTCTGCAACCACGGCCTGGAGCATTTCAAGCGGCTGAAGCCCGCGCTGCAAGAGATCGGGCGCGTGCTGAAGCGCGACGGCGCGCTGTTCGTCTCGGTGCCCGACGCAACCACGTTCCAGGACCGCCTCTACCGCTGGGCTCTGAAGGGAGGCGGTCACGTGAACCTGTTCGACAAGCCCGCCACGCTCGCCACCATGCTGGCCTGGAACACCGGCCTGCCTCACGTCGCGACCAAGATGCTGCACGCTTCCTTCTCATTCCTGAGCCGCGGGAATACGCCACGCCCCGGCCTGAGAAGGTGGGCGCTGTTCTGGTGGCGCTGGGACGGGGCGCTGGCCGTTCTGACCGTGATTCTGCGCTTCTTCGACCGCCACTTCGGCGCCCGGACCAGCGTCTATGGCTGGGCCCTGTACTTCGGGAACGTGCCGGGGCCGCTGGAACTGCGGCCCTGGACCAACGTGTGCGTGCGCTGCGGCCAGGCCCACTCTTCCGAGTGGCTGGCCGAGCTCGGGGCCGTTCGCCGCAGGTGGCTTTTCTTCTCTTCGTACGCCTGCCCGGCCTGCGGGACCTCCAACTTCTACACCCGCGACGAGCGGGTAGTGTCCTAATCCTGCGTTGATCCTTGGTGGCGGCCTCGGGAGCGCAGGCCGCCAGCGGATCACGCCTCATCCTCGTGTAGCGGAAGGAACAGCGTTTCCCCTTTTTTGGGGAATGCCCGCTGAACAAGATCATAGAACTGCTTCCACTTGGAAGAGGCGCGCATCATGCCGATCAGCGCATACAGGTGTTGGGCGAGGGCCGGATGCCCCACATCTTCAGTGAGCCACTGATGATGCTTTGCATCTCGTTGACCGCGCAAATTCTTGGGGTTTCTCTCTTGGAGCTCTTCAAGGATATTGGGGGCCAGCCGTTCGTACACCAAATCATTGGTGTAGTGCCCCACGACCTGTGGGCGGTTGATTTTCATCCCCTTCCATTCCCAGCCGCGCAGCCGGAACATTTGCTGGTAGAATTCGTCCGGGAAGCGCTTCGCCCAAGCTGCCAATTCCTTCCGTAAGAATCTGTCCAGGATCGCCTGCAAAGCCTGTCTGTCACGAATGACTTGATAGCCGGTGGCCTCATCCACCAGAGCGACGATTCCGGTGTGCGCCAGACCGCGCGTCAGGATGTCTGCTTTTATCGCAACTGGCAGTTGAGCCGCTTTCAGTGCTCCCGCGTCACGGGCCTTCAGCCAAACCTCACAGATCGTAGGCAGTGCGGTTGCTTCGATCCCATGTGCCACTCCACCGCCGCGCAGATTCCGGTAGAGGATGGGTTTTGATACCACCAGCGCCAACTCTTCAGAAATAAACGGCTTAAGGTTCTCTGCACCAAGGAATACCGGAAGTTCTCCACCGGCCCTGCGCCGCCAGTCCTGGCCTCCGTGTTTACGGCCGAGAGCACGGCCTACTCCACGCTGAGACAGGACGCGGGTTCCATCCGCGAGGACTGCGCACGGAATCTTCAATTCTCCGATCTCGATCTGTCCGACGTGGGTTGCCTCCAGAGGGTTCTTTGGTCTCCCGCCTGCCCGCACCTGTCGTTTCGCCTGAAGTTCTGCGAAGTATTCAGGTCCGCGCTTTGCGATCTCTCGTCCACCGCGGCGGCCCAATTCAACGGCGGCCGGGTTTTTGTCTTCTTCAACCATGAGACTATGATACTGTGGGCGCTAGTAGTTTGTCAAGTGGTAGATTTTTCTCTTAAAAACTACGAGTGGATGCTGTATGATTGAACCATGAAGCAAAAAGCCCCGACCAACGCGCTAACGCTGATCGGGGCCGAAATCCGTACAGCCGAAGCCGTACAGACCTTCCAAGTCCATTATTCGGCTTCTGGCTGTGGATCTCAAGGAGAAAGCAGCCATGACGTGCCACAACTGCCGGATCGAGTGCCGCCGCTTCGGAAAGCATAGGAACGGCCTTCAACGCTACCGCTGCGCTCAATGCAGCAAGACCTTCACCGAACCTCACGAGCGCCCGCTGGACGCCATGACGACTCCCTTGTAGCGGGCTACCCAGATTCTCGGGATGCTCGTTGAAGGTTGCTCAGTTCGCTCGACTGAGCGTATGACTGGCGTTCACCGGGACACCATCCTGCGGCTGCTGGTTCTGGCCGGCGAGAGATGCGAGAAGCTCATGGGCCGACTCCTGGTGAACGTCCCGGTACATGATGTTGAGTGCAATGAGATCTGGGGATCCGTTCAGAAGAAGCAAGCCCACAGGCACCCCTGGGAAGCGAATGACGGGAGCGTCGGGGACGCCTACTGCTTTGTGGCGATTGAACGGCACTCCAAGTTGGTGCTGAACTTCGCCCTTGGTCATCGTGACCAAGCCACCACGAACGCCTTCATTGAGGGCTTGCGGCTGGCGACGGCGCCGCAGTGGTTCCAGGTCACCACGGACGGCTTCGCCCCGTATATCCCGGCCATCGACGCCACATTGTCTGATCGGGTGGACTACGGGATGCTTATCAAGGTGTACGCCTCATCGCGTGAGGGCGAAGCCCGCTACTCGCCACCAGATGTCGTGGAGGCGATCCCGAGACCGATTCTGGGAACTCCCGACCGAAAGAGAATCTGCACCTCGCATGTGGAACGGCAGAACCTCACGATGCGGATGCAGATCCGCAGGCTCACTCGCTTGACGAACGCCTTCAGCAAGAAGTGGGAGAACCTGTGGGCTGCGCTCTGCTTGCACTTCGCGTGGTACAACTTCTGCCGTGTTCACAAGACTTTACGAGTAACGCCCGCGATGGAAGCGGGTATTGCGAATCGGGTATGGACTTTGGACGAACTCCTGGCGTAGGATAGGACGGAGCGCGAACGACTCCAATCGGCTGCTACCGCTCGGAATGGCTGGTACCCGTTCCGGGTGGCAAATGCGGCGTGATTGGAGTGTACCATGAATCGCGCCGTAGGTGATGAAGGATTTTGGGACTATCCGCTTGTGTGGCTCATTCTTGAGAAGATTGTTCTTGCTAGTGTCGTCCCAGCCCTGGTTCTCTTGGCGGTGAACCCGATGGCATTTGATTTGAAGCAGCGAATATCGGCAGCTATCGCGGTTGTGGCCATTGGCTGTTTTGTAGCGTTCACCATCGAGAAGCAATGGGGCAACAAGCCAATAACGAACCAGTTGTCATCTCAACCGAGTGTCCCCGCCATCACGATCGAGCAAAAAGCAACAGATAGCCCGTGCTCGAACGTAGTCGGCGGAAAAAACACCATACTGGATTGCTCTCCAGAGCGAGAGAAGCCGAATGCTCCAAAGCGTGCTCCAACGGGGCCCTAGAACCGCCTTCATCTTGGTTGCTGCGGGCATGTGTGGTTGGGCTCAAGCGCAGCCGAGTGTTAAACAGGAAGCCAAAGATAGCGCGTGCAGCAACATCGTGGCCCTCTCTGGAAACGTTAGCATCAACTGCTCCAGCCTGACAGCCGCGCAGCGTAAATTGATCGAAAGCATCCCCGCCGTCCTTAACAAAATCCTCTCCAATCAATTGGACCCTGATGCGGTGATGGAGAAGCTTGATGAAATCCTCAAAGCCGTGAACCCAAATGTACCGGCGAAAACTTATTTCTGTAATGGCCAGTGGCGAACCGCCGGCCCGGGCCCGAGCGCTGCTTTCCAGATAACCCTTGGGGGTGATGACAGAGCTTTCCAAGAGATGGCCCAGTTAAACAATTCACACGAATATGCGGAACTGCTCAAGTTTTGCCGGACTCAGATTGATTCCGCTCCAGAATGGTTAACCCCATACCTGTTCTGTAGCCTCGGCCATCTTGCCCTCGGAAATAGCCTAAAAGCGCGCGAGATGCTTTCGTACTATGATTCCAAGACCGGGCCGGCGTATGAGAGCCCTCCATGCCGCCAGATGTCAGACTACTTGCATCAAAGACTCCAGTGATCGGTTTGAGTGGTCTCAACGCACCTTAGGACACTACTGACGAGCGCTTCTGCCGCGGAACGGGTTAGAATCCATTCAAGATGAGATTCTCGACGGATTGCCGCCATGGAACGGCGCGCCGCGGCGCCGTTCCGGTCGTACTCATTGTGGTGTTGGCCGTGGCCGCCATCGGCGTCGGGGTGGCGCTGTATCTGAACTGGCGCGCGAGCCACCAGGAAACCAAGCCGCCCGCGCTGACCGAGGAGGCCCGTCTCTATGTCCGCAGCGGACACCTCCAGCTCAGCGAGGTCGAGATGAACGCGAAGGAGAACTTCGCCCAGCAGACCCTGGTTGAGGTTACCGGCAAGATCACCAACGCCGGAAACCGCGCCGTCAAGCTGGTGGAGATTAACTGCGTCTTCTTCGACCCCTACGGCCTGGTGGTGTTGCGGGAACGCCTGCCCATCGTGGGCGCGCGCAACGGCGGCCTCAAGCCGGGCGAGACCAAGGCCTTCCGGCTTCCCTTCGACACCATCCCGCAGAGCTGGAACCAGACCCTGCCCCAACTGGTCATCGCGCGAATCGTCTTCGGCTGATATCGTAGGGCGGACCTCTGGTCCGCGCGGGACTTCAGTCCCGCCTCCTACGACCCGGTCGCAAACCACCGGTACATCTGGAAGAACGAGAATGCCGTCAGAAGAATGCACAGGCACGCCGCCGCGCCCCAGATGCGTTCGCCCCAGGTCTGGACCAGCTTCGGCGTGCCCGCCAGGTAGGCGCAGCAGAATCCCGCGGCCAATCCGCCGATGTGCGCGGCGTTGTCGATGTGCAGGCCCGGCAGGAACCCCAGCACCAGGATATAGATCGTCCAGCGTATGTACATCCCGCGAATCGCCGCACCCATCGGCGACTGATGCCGCACCCCCAGCGCGATCATGGCGCCGATCAGTCCCATCAGGCCCGCCGAGGCCCCCACCGAGATCGAGTCGCTCCAGAACAGGCTGGCGAGAAAACCGAACACGGTCGCCAGGAAGTAGATCACGATCAGCCGCCGGGCGCCGTAGATCTCCTCCACCTGCGCCCCCACGTCGAACAGCACCCAGGAATTCATGGCCAGGTGGAGGACGCCGCCGTGCAGGAAGCCCGCCGTCACCAGACGCCACCATTCGCCGTACTGAAGAATCAATATACGAAACTTGGCGCCGAAATAGACCAGGGTGCGCCCGTCCAGCCCCCAGAACGCATCGCCGTTGCCGGCCCGCATGCTGTAGAGCACCGTCGCCGCGAACAGGCCGAAGTTGATGAGCAGGATCATCGTGGTGGTGAAATGCGCGTGCGGGATGAAGCCGCCGAGGATCTCCTTCGGCTGGCGCCGGTCCACCGCGCGCGGTCCCACCTGCGTCTCGCAGTATGGGCACACGCGATCGCTGGTCTTGATGAACGCCCGGCAGTGCGGGCACATACGGCGCGTTTCCATGTCCGTTCTCATTGTAGCCGAGTGCCGTCCGCCGCCCTCCGGTGCGTTTGGTACAATCGTCTGTTCGGATGCCCAAGACCGAGCGCGAGTATCGCCAGGACATCGTGGATGTCGGCCGGATGGTCTGGCAGAAGGGCTGGGTGGCCGCCAACGACGGCAACATCAGCATCCGCCTCGACCAGGACCGCGTATTGTGCACGCCGACTCAGGTGTGTAAGGGGATGATGCAGGCGGATGACATGATCGTCTGCGACATGCAGGGCAACAAGATCTCCGGCACGCGCGAGCGCACCTCGGAGATCCTGATGCACCTGACGGTCTACAACCTGCGGCCCGACATCCGCTCCGTGCTGCACGCCCACCCTCCGGTGGCCACCGGCTACGCCGCCGCCGGGCGCTCGCTCAATCTGGCGCTGCTCCCCGAGGTGGTGCTTGGACTGGGCTGTGTTCCGCTCGCCGGGTACGGTCTGCCCGGCACCCCCGAGCTGACCGGCCCGCTGCTCCCGCTGATCCCCAAGTACGAGGCGCTGCTGATGGGCAACCACGGCGCGGTCTGCTACGGCGAGGACGTCTACAAGGCCTTCTTCCGCATGGAGACCGTCGAGCACTTCGCGCGGATTTCCCTGGTGGCCGAGCTGCTCGGTGGCGCACAGGTGCTCCCCAAGCAGGAGGTCGACAAACTGCTCGAAGCGCGCGCGCGGTATGGCATCACGACGCGCGCGGGTCTGGAGTACGGCTGCCCGCTGGCCGCCGAGGAGCTGGGCCGGGAACGGTTCCAGGTGACTCGCGAGGAGCTCATCGCGCTGGTGGACGAGGCCATGCGCGCGCGGAAATAGGCGCTAGGAGGCAAGATGGGTGAAGCATTGGGAATGATCGAGACGCGCGGCCTGGTGGCCATGATCGAGGCCGCCGACGCCATGGTCAAGGCCGCGAACGTGACGCTAGTGGGTTGGGAAAAGGTCGGTTCGGGCTACGTCACGGCGCTCGTGCGCGGCGATGTGGCCTCCGTGCGCGCCGCCACCGACGCCGGCGCCGCCGCGGCCCGCCGGGTGGGCGAGTTGATCTCGGTGCACGTGATTCCGCGGCCCCACCCCAGCCTGGAAGATACGCTGCCGATCGGCCGCGCTGCGGCCGCCAAGTAAGGCGGAAGAAGGTCCTCATGATACTGGCCCGCGTCGTGGGCACGGTGGTTGCCACACGAAAAGATCCCCGGCTCGAAGGCAAGAAACTGCTGGTCCTCAAGCCGGTTTCGCCGGAGGGAAAGGACGAGTCCGGCTACGTCGTCGCCGTCGATACGGTGAGCGCCGGTTTTCGGGAAACGGTGCTGGCGGTTTCCGGCAGTTCGGCCCGCATGGCGGAGGGCTGCAAGGACAAGCCCATCGACACCGCCATCGTCGGCATCGTCGACACCGTCAGCCTGGACCAGAAAAGGTAGACGCCCATGTACCTCGGCCGCGTCGTTGGCCGCCTCTGGGCGACCATGAAGAACGAGAACCTCACCGGCCAGCGGCTGCTCGTCGTCCAGCCGGTCACGCCCGAGCTCGAGGACCGGGGGCGGTGCATCGTCTGCACCGACTGGACCGGCGCGGGCGCCGGCGAGGTCGTCTACTGGGCCCGCGCCCGCGAGGCCAGTTACGCGTTCTTCCCCGACGAGGTCGTGACCGACGCCACCATCGTGGGCATCGTCGATCACCTGCACGTGAAGAGGACCTGATCCATGCTCATCGCGCGCGTCATCGGCGAGCTGGTAGCCACCCGGAAGCACCCCAGCCACGAGGCCCTCAAGCTCCTGCTGGTGCAGCCCCTCAATCTGGATGGCAGCGACCGCGGCGATGCGGTGGTGTCGGTGGACGCGGTAGATGCCGGCGTGGGCGACCGTGTGCTGCTCACTATGGAGGGCTTTTGCGCCATGAGCAGCGTGGACCGCTGGCCTTCGACCCCCATCGAGTCGGCGGTGATCGGCGTGGTCGACTCCGTCGACCTCCTTCCAGACGTCCTTTGATTCTTGCGTAGGGCGGACCTCCGGTCCGCGGGCCGACGTCCACGTCGGCCCCAAGTCCGTGCCACTGGCAGCCTATGCGGTAAGTGAACAGTGTTGAAGCTCACCGCCAGCTTCAGCTTCTTCCAACAAGCCTCGAAGACATGCCATCCTGGACAATGTGAGAGCGCTCCGCCTGTCGGCTCTGGCCTGCCTCCTCGCGCTCGCGATGTCCGCGCAGCAGAGCCGCCCGCCCGATCCCCCGGGGGAATTCTCCGCCGACCGGCCGGGCTTCGGCGAGTCTACCGACACGGTCGCCCCGGGCTTCCTGCAACTGGAAGGGGGCTTGCTGGCGGACGTGCACGCGCTCGCCGGCGGGCCAGTGCGCAGCATTTCCGTGCCTCAGCCCCTCCTGCGCATCGGGCTCACCCGGCTTCTGGAGATGAGGTTGGAGGCCGATGGCTTCGAGCGCGAGTCGGATGCTTCGGGCGCTGCCCGGGAGCTGCATCACGGTGGCTCGGACATGAGCGTCGGCGCTAAAGTGCGGCTGCTCCGCGAGGGACCCCGGCGGCCGGTGGTTTCCCTCCTCGCCTCGGTGTCGCTGCCGGTGGGAAGCAACTACTTCTCCAGCGGCGGCATCGATCCCGAGGTCCATCTCATCTGGGCCAAGTCGCTTCCACGCGGCTTCGACGCCAGCGGCAACTTCAACCTGGCCTGGCAGACGGGCGGGCCCCAATGGACCTCCCAGCGCGCCGCCAGCTTCCAGGTCGGCCACGGGCTCCCCGGCGGACTCCATGGCTATGGCGAGATCTATCGCGTGTGGCCGATCCCGGGCGACGAGCCCGCGCATGTTTTCGCGAGTGCAGGCGTCTCCCGGCCTCTCGGCGGCGATGCCCAGCTCGACGTCGAGGCCGGCCACACCATGATGGCCCGCACGCCCAGTTGGTTCTTCGGGTTCGGTTTCGCCATCCGCCGGCCGCTGCCCGCGTTCTTCGGGCGCCGCCGCTGACGTACACTGGGAGTCTTGATCGAGGCCCTCATCTTCGACCTGGGCAAGGTCATCATTCCCTTCGACCTGGCGCGCGGCTACGCGGCCCTGAGCCCGTACTGCCCCTATCCCCCCGAGGAAATCCCGCAGCGGATCGCCTCCACCGACCTGGTACCGCGCTTCGAAGTGGGACAGCTTTCGCCCGAGGGCTTCGCCCAGCAGCTTTCGGCGCTGCTGGGCCTGGGGGTGGACTACGCGAGGTTCCGCGAGCTGTGGAGCAGCATCTTCCTGCCCCAGCCGCTGATCCCCGAGCAACTCCTCGAAGGACTGCGGCGCCGCTACCGGATGCTCGTGCTGTCCAACACCGACGCGATCCACTTCCCCATGGTCTGGGAGAGGTACCCGCTGCTTCGCCACTTCGACGACTACATCCTTTCCTACCAGGTCGGCGCCACCAAGCCGGCCGCGCGGATCTACGAGGCCGCGGTGGCCCGCGCCGGCTGTCCCGCCGGGGAATGCCTGTTCATCGACGATATCCCGCTATACGTCGAGGCAGCCAGGCAGGCGGGCATGCAGGCGCTGCGCTTCGAGTCCGCCGCCCAGCTCGAGCGGGAGTTGAAAGCCCGCGGCCTCGAGTGGTGACCGGTCGTAGGGCGGACCTCTGGTCCGCGGGCCGACGTCCACGTCGGCCGGATATTCGGACCGCTTGTACTCTTTGCCCCGGAGGTCTATAATCGACCCGGAACAGCCTGGTGTTTGCTGTAGCCGAATTCAACCCAGGAAAGGACGCTCATGCCGGAAGATACGCTGACCATTACCGACAATCGGACTGGGGTCTCCTA
This sequence comes from Bryobacteraceae bacterium, assembly GCA_050008465.1. Taxonomy (GTDB): domain Bacteria; phylum Acidobacteriota; class Terriglobia; order Bryobacterales; family Bryobacteraceae; genus Fen-330. Next base: position 8,323 of record JBEKMO010000063.1, on the reverse strand, counting down.
CACAGTCCCCGTCAAGAACGGTGCAATCCGCGCCATGGATTTGCGCCAGATCAAGACCTCGCCCGAAGATTTCGGGATGATTACTTACGACCCCGCCTTCATGAACACGGCGAGCTGCGAAAGCCGCATCACCTTCATCGATGGTGACAGGGGTATCCTCCAATATCGCGGCTACCCCATCGATCAGTTGGCGGAGAACTGCACTTACCTCGAGGTCGCCTACCTCGTCCTTCACGGCGAATTGCCCACCGAGTCCCAACTCCAGACCTGGACCCAGGAGATCACCCAGAACACTGCGGTCCCCGAGGGCATCGAGCGGATCCTCCAGGGCTTCCGCCAGGACGCTCATCCCATGAGCGTGCTGGCGAGCCTGGTGGCGGCGCTGTCGACCCTGTATCCCGAAGCCAAGAACGTCCACGATGCGGCCGTGCGCCGTGTCCAGATTCTGCGCCTCCTCGGCCAGTTGCCCACCATCGCCGCTTACGCCTACCGGCACAGCCTGGGGCTGCCTCTGGTCCCCCCCGACACCAGCCTCACCTATCCCGAGAACTTCTTGAGCATGCTCTGGAAGAAGAGCGAGCCGAAGTTCCAGGCCAACCCGGTGCTGGCTCGGGCGCTGGATGTGCTGTTCATCCTCCACGCCGACCACGAGCAGAACTGCTCGGCCAACGCCATGCGCAGCGTCGGCAGTTCCCTGGCCGACCCGTATCTCACCATGGCGGGCGCCATCGCCGCCCTCTCCGGCCCCCTGCACGGCGGCGCCAACGAAGAGGTCCTGAAAATGCTCGACGTGATCGGCTCCACGGACCACATCCCCGCCTACATCCAGAAAGTCAAGTCCGGCGAGTGCAAGCTGATGGGCTTCGGCCACCGCGTCTACAAGAACTACGACCCGCGTGCCCGGATCATCAAGCGGATCGCGGAACAGGTCTTCGAGGTGACCGGCCGCAACCCCAAGCTGGACATCGCCATCGCACTCGAGAAAATCGCGCTCGAGGACGAGTACTTCGTCAAGCGCAAGCTCTACCCGAACGTCGATTTCTACTCCGGGATCATCTACCAGGCGATGGGATTCCAGCCCGACATCTTCACCGTGCTGTTCGCCATCGGCCGCAACGCCGGCTGGCTGGCGCAGTGGCAGGAGCTGCTGACGGACCCGGCGCAGAAGATCGCGCGCCCGCGCCAGGTATTCCTGGGCAGCCCGCGCCGCGAGTTCGTACCCATCGGCCAGCGCGGCTGAATACGCGCCATCCGAGTCTTCGTAGGGCGGACCTCCAGGTCCGCGGGCCGACGTCCACGTCGGCCCTGCTGCGAGGCGTATCATCATTTAAGGGAATTTGTGTCAACACCACGCACTCGACGTGATTTCATGAAGCTTTCCGCGGCCGGTGTGGCGCTCGTCGGCCTGCCCTCCGCTGAGATCCGCGTGTGGGTCACCGCCGGTTCGAAGCGCTGGGCGCAGGAAGCCCCGCTCCATTGGCAGCCCGCGGCGGCTCCATCCGGGGCGGGGATTGTCCTCGACCCGAGCCGGCAGTTCCAGGAGGTGCTGGGCTTCGGCGCCGCGTTCACCGATGCCGCCTGCTACGTGCTCAGCCGGCTCGCTCCGCAGGCCCGCGAGCCGCTGTTCCGTGAATTCTTCGACCCCTCCGGGCTCGGCCTGAGCGTCTTTCGCACCTGCATCGGCTCCAGCGACTATTCCACTAGCGCCTATAGTTACGACGAGGGCGAGCCCGATCCCCAGATGCGGCGCTTCTCGATCGATCACGATCGCCAGTACATCCTTCCCATGCTCCGCCAGGCGCGCGCGGTCAATCCCGGCCTGTTCCTGTTCAGTTCTCCCTGGAGCCCGCCCGGCTGGATGAAGGCCAACGCTTCGATGCTGGGCGGATCCATGCGCAAGCGGCACTTCGCGAGTTACGCGAAGTACTTCGTCAAGTTTCTGCAAGCCTATGCGGCGGAAGGCGTGCCGGTCCAGGCGGTCAGCACGCAAAACGAGGTGGATACCGATCAGGACGGCAATATGCCCGCGTGCCTGTGGGGCCAGGAGTACGAAATCGAGTTCGTGGCGCGGCACCTCGGCCCGCAGCTTGCCCTGAACAAGCTGGACACCCGCATCTGGATTCTGGACCACAACTACAACCTCTGGGGGCGCGCCATCTGCGAGCTGGACGAACCCGAGGTGAACCGCTACGTGGACGGCGTGGCGTGGCACGGCTACGCGGGCCAGCCGGAAGCCATGACGCGAGTGCACCAAGCCCATCCGAACAAGCACGCGTACTGGACCGAGGGCGGCCCGGAGTACACCGATCCCAACTATCAGACGGATTGGGCCAAGTGGTCCGCGACCTTCGCTGGGATTCTGACGAACTGGTCGCGCTGCATCATCGCCTGGAACCTGGCCCTGGATGAGCAGGGCAAGCCGAACATCGGCCCATTCCCCTGCGGAGGAGTAGTGACGGTGAACTCGAAGACCAGCGAGGTGACCCGCAGCGGCCAGTACTGGGCATTCGCGCACTACTCCCGGCTCATTCGCCGCGGCGCGAAGCGCTTCCATTCCGCCAGCCAGATGGAGAAGGTGTCGCACGTTGCCTTCTCGAACCCGGATGGCGCCAGCGTCCTGGTGCTCACCAACTCCGGTGCCGCAACCAACGCCCAACTCCTGCTCGCTGGTATGAAAGCCGACGTTCCACTGCCCGCCGATTCGGTGGTCACCCTGCTCTGGTAGGGCGGGCTTCAGCCCGCGCGGGACTTCAGTCCCGCCGATCGGCGCCTCTAGAACAGCGTCCGCGTGTAGTCCATCAGGTCCGCGGCCGGAGCGGTGCCCAGCGCGCGCAGACGTTCGAGCAGCCGGAACATAAAGAAGACCAGGGAATTGTCCGAGCCGCACAGCCGCACGGCGCCGCGAGGCGGCTTCTCGAACGCGCCTTGTTGAAGCGCGATCCCGAGGTCCAGCGTTTCCAGGCGCGTGAGCCGCGCCAGGGCGGGCGGGAGGCGGCGTTCGAATCGGTTGGGCCAGCCCGAGCGCAGCGCCAGGATGCCGGCCAGGATGCGAGGCAGATGAATGGCGGGGCGCCGGCGGCCGGCCGTGATTACCGGCACCGAGGTGCGGCGAAGCTGGCGGACCGAGGCGGCTTTCCGCCCGGCGTCGCGGATCAGGCGCTGATTCAGGTCCTGTTTCACTTCGAACACCGCATAGACGCTTTCGGCTGGAACGTGCAGCCCGCCCGCGCCCGAGGGGAAAATCAGCGGGGAGTAGAGCCGGTCGAAGATGGCAATGTCGATCTGGCGGCTGCGGTTGCCGTCGGCGTCCACGACGAAGGCGCTCGAGACCTGATAGCGCTGCGGCAGGTAGCGGATGAACAGGTCGATCCAGTGGCTTTCGGTGACCGCGCCGCAGGCGGTGGGTTGCTCGAACAGTTCGCTCGCCGCCAGGTGGGTCAGCATCTCTTTCTGGGTTTGGACGAACATGCGGCTCAGCTCGACGCGGCCGGAGTTGGGGGGACGTCCCATCAATACCAGCGTAGCCGCGAAACCGCCGTCCACCCCGCGACAAATATCGCAGTTCGTTGTATCCAAGGGAGTTATTCGACTCCGCAACCGAGGGACTGCCTCACACCGCAACCGAGGGACTGCCCAGGCCGTCCGCCTTGGGGACGGTCCGGGCTGTCCCCGGTTGCCCCCCGCGATAATAAGGGGTTGCCCCCGCGGAAATCAGGCATTTGCGTCCCCCCTCCCCGAAACTCTAGAATCTACCAATGCGACGCTGGACGACGGTTGCGTGCTGGGCGCTGCCGGCGGTGGTGTGCCTGGCGGTCTACTGGTACGGCCTGCGGAGCTGGTTTCTGGGGGACGATTTCGTCTGGCTCGGGATTCAGGACAGGCTCCAGGCCGGATCCAGTTTCTGGTACGAGGTCTTCAACCCAACCCGGCACGGCACCTTCAGGCCCTTGAGCGAGCGCCTGTTTTTCCTGGTGTTCCACTGGGCGTTCGGCCTGCACGCGCTCCCTTATCGCGTCTGCGCCTTCCTGACGTTCTTCGCCGACCTGGCGCTGCTGGCGTGGGTGCTGAAGAGGATCGCCGGGTCCTGGGCGGTGGGATTCTGGGCGGCGCTGCTGTGGGTGGTGAACCCCGCTATGGCCACGGAGATGACCTGGACCTCCGGGTACATGCAGATCCTGTGCGGGTTCTTTCTGCTCGTCGCGTTCCACTTCCTGCTGCGCCACATCGAGACCGGACGATGGCGCTACTACGCCGCGCAGGCGGCGGTGTTCGTTCTCGGGTTTCTGGTCATGGAGACCAACGCCGTCTATCCGCTCCTGGCTCTCGGCTACACGTTCTTCTTCGCGCGCAAGTACGTCGCGCGGACGCTTCCGCTGCTAGCGGTTTCGCTCGTGTATGTGGCCTTGCACATGGCGCTGGTGCCGAAGCAGGAGAGCGGCTACTACGCAATGCACATCGGCTGGCGGCTTCCGGCGGTATTTTGGGCCTACTGGCGCGACGCGGTATCTCCGCCGCAAGCCGCGGTGGTTCTGGGACTGTGGTGGCGGATCGTGCCGCTTGGCGTGCGCGTGATGACCCTGGCGCTCGGGGCGTTTCTGCTGTGGGAGACGGTGCGCAAGCGGTTCCTGGCGGCGGTTCTGTTCTCCTGGTTCGTGCTGCTGCTCGGGCCCGTGCTGCCGCTGGGCGGGCACTTGCAGTATTACTACCTCACGCTTCCGCTGATGGGACTGGCGGCCTTCGGCGCGTACGCGCTGTGGCGGGGCTGGAGCCGCGGCGGCCTGTTCCGGCTGGCCGCGGCGGCGCTGGCCGCCGAGTTCATCCTGATCTCCGTGCCGCTGGCCTGGCAACTGGCCCGCGAGCGCTGGCAGTGGACCGAAGCCGCGCGCGAGGTGGTGACGCGGGTCGCGGCCGTGCACCGCAGCCAGCCCGGGAAGGTGATCCTGCTGGCGGGCGTGGACGACGGGATGTTTCAGCGGGTGATCGGCTTCAACCCGTTCCCGCTGGTGGGCGCCGCGCGGGTGTACCTGGTTCCGGAAGCGCGCGACCGGATCAAGCCGGTCCTGGCGATGAATCTGGATGATTTCACGCTGCCGGTGGCGCCGGACCGCGAGGAGTTCGAGCGGGGGCGGTTTGTGGTGCTGGCGGTGGACCGCCACATGGAAGACATCACCGCAAGCTACGTAAGCAGCGGGCCCGCGTCGCTGCCGCGCAAAGTGGACCTCGCCAGCGATCTGATCGGGCCGCTGCTGGGCCAGGGCTGGTACGGCTCCGAGCAGACGCACCGCTGGATGGGCAAGCGTGCCACCTTGCGCCTCGGCGCGCCGGCGCGCGACGGGGCGAAACTGATGCTGAGCGGCGGCTGCGCCCCCGAGCAGGTTCGGGAAGGCCCGCTGCGGATCGCTGTATCGGTCGACGGCGTGGCCTTGCCGTCGGCTTCGGTCGCCTCCTGCGGCGGCGAGAACTTCGAGCTGGCCTTCGATCTCCCTCCGGGCGCGGCGCGCAAGAGCCGGCTGGAGATCGTCGTCGAGGTGGAGCGCACCTACCGTGCGCCGGGCGACCAGCGCGACCTGGGGCTGGCCTTCGGCGCCATCGAGGTTCGGTAGGATAGGGCTCCAGCCCTGTCCCCGCTTGCCGCCTTGCCAACCCCGCCGTTCAACGCTAAAGTTGGAAGCGAAGGCTGGGGTGCGTGTGGCCTATCCACCTTCCGATTCCATGCCGGTCCCGGAAACCGAATACGGCACATACTCGGTCGAAGGTCTGCCCGTCCGGATAGAGTATGCGCTGCCGGTGCTCGAGGAGATCTGCGCGTTGGCGGTGGAGGGTCTGTACCGGTTCCGCCACGGCGGCATGGAGGTCGGAGGCGTGCTGTTCGGCGCCGTCGATCAAGACCTGGTGAGCATCGCGGCCTTCCGGCCGCTGGCCTGCGAGCATGCCTTCGGCCCGCGGTTCGTGCTCTCCGAGCGCGACGGGGCGGCCATGAAGGGGCTGCTCGAGTTGCCGCAGACCGACCCCGCGCTGGTGGGCCTGGCGCCGGTGGGCTGGTACCACTCGCATACGCACAGCGAGATTGCGCTGTCTCCGCGAGATCTCGAGATCTACGACCGCTTCTTCCCCCATCCCGGGCAGGTGGCGCTGGTGCTGCGCCCCGAGTCCTATGGATCGGCGCGCGCGGGGTTCTTCGCGCGCGGAAGGAACGGCGCCCTCAGCCGAGAGGCGTATTGCGAGGAGTTCGTGATCCGGCCGGGGGGAGCTGCCGTCGCGCCGCCGGAAACGGAACCGGTCGCCGCGAAACCCGTGCGGCAGGGCCCGGCTGCCAAGCTGGCGCCGGCTCCCCCGGTGGCCGCGGCCACGGAGCCCGCCCGGGAAACGGAACCCGAGTTGCCTCCCCTTCCTTCGTTCGCGCGCGTCGAGCCGGTCCGCAGCCGAAGGGCGATTTGGCTGGTGGCGGTGCTGCTGCTGGCGCTGGCCGGAGGCGCCGGGGTGGAAGCCTATTACCGCTACATCGCTTCGCAGCCGCCGCTGGCGCTGTGGGTAGTCGACGTCGGAGGCCAACTGCTGATCGAGTGGGACCGGACAGCCAAGCCCATCCGCGAGGCGCAGAGCGCGCGGCTGGAGATCCTGGATGGGAACCAGCGGCGGGACATCCAGATGGATGGCGAGCGGCTGCGCGAGGGCAGCGTGGACTACGTACGGCAGTCGGAGGTCGTGGACGTGCGGCTGCGCGTGAATCCGCCGGGCTCGAGAGCGGTCCAGGAGTTCGTGCGCTTTGTGGGCCCGCCGGTGCGCCGCGCCGCGCCACCCGCGGAGGGGGAACTGGTCCGGGAGCGGGACGCCTTGAAGGCCGAGGTGGACAAGCTGCGCGCGGAAGTTAAGCGGAGAGATGCGCAATCCCGGCGGGCCAGGCCTCCCGCCCCGCGCCCCAAACCTCCCGCCCCGCGCCCCAGGCCATAAAACTATGCTCCTGCCATCGTTGCGAGAACAAGTGCTCGAAGCCAACCTGGAACTGGCCCGGCGCGGGCTGGCGCTATTCACGTTTGGGAATGCCAGCGGCATCTCGCGCGAAGACGGCCTGGTGGCGATCAAGCCCAGCGGGGTGCCCTACGAGACCATGAAACCGGAGCACCTGGTCGTCACCGATCTGGAGGGACGTATCGTCGAAGGCGAACTCCGGCCCTCCTCGGATCTCCCCACTCATCTGGTGCTGTACCGCGCTTTCGCAGCGGTCGGCGGCGTGGTCCACACGCACTCGCGATACGCCACCGCCTGGGCGCAAGCCGGCTGCGAGATCCCCTGCCTGGGCACCACGCACGCCGACTACTTCTACGGCGCCATTCCCGTAACGCCCCCGCTCGAAGCCCCCCAAATCGAGGGTGCCTACGAGGAGAACACCGGGCGCGTGATTGTCGAGCGCTTCCGCGGCCTCGATCCCACGCGCATCCCGGCGGTCCTGGTGGCCTGTCACGGCCCCTTCTGCTGGGGCAAATCGCCGGGCGAAGCCGCGCACAACGCCGTGATCCTGGAAGAACTGGCGCACACCGCCTGGTTGACCCTCACCCTGAATCCCGCCACCCGTCCGGTCTCTCGCGCCCTGCTCGACAAGCACTTCCTCCGCAAGCACGGCCCCGCCGCCTATTACGGCCAGAAGTAGTAGGATAGGGCTCCAGCCCTGTCCCGTGGCCCCCGCTTGCCCCTCGAGTCCATTCTCTCAGGCGCCACGACGCCGGCTATCCCCGTACTTCCGCCGCACGTGCGCCGCGGGGCAACACGGTCATGTGGCGCGGCTTGTCACGGCTCACGGATATCGAACTCGGGTTCTTCATGGGCGCTCAACTTGTGGGTAATTAAAAGGTTCACCGGACGGTTACGAGGTTTGCAGCACTCGAAGTCCCTCCGCCAGGCGACGGATCGGTCGCGGTGACGGCGAAGGTTCCGGCAGTGGCAAGATCCGAGGCGCTGAGCGTGATGGTCGGATAACTGCTACTGTACAGACACCCCTTAAAGTTTCATCTCCCTTTTGCTGCTCGGCGCCCGCTCTACAAGAACAATTCACCGGCCTTCCGCGCTCTTCGCGGCCCGCCTGATTGTCTCACTGACATTTTTCAACGATCATCAAGGTGATGTCGTCGGTTTGCGGCATGCCCTGAGTGAATTCCTCAATGGCTTTCAATAACTTCTGCTCGATCGCGCGGCTTCCCGAGGGGGCCTCTTGCTGAATGATTTGTAGCAGTCTTTCCTCTCCGAACATTTCTTCCTGCTGGTTTTGCGCGTCCGTAAGGCCGTCGGAATACACCACCAGAATGTCTCCTTTGTAGAGCTGGAGCGC
>JBEKMO010000062.1:0-31713 GCA_050008465.1 Bryobacteraceae bacterium | reverse complement strand
GGCTCGATTCGCCGCCTGATCGAGAAGCCGAAGTCCAGCGACAACGGCCTGCTCGGTTGCGGCACCTATGTTTTCAGTAAAGAGCTGTTCGGCGTCCTGGAGCAGCGCTTCCAGCGCGGGGCGCCGGATGCGGGCGACTTGACGGCCGCCATCAACGAACTGATTGCGTCGGGCAGACCCGTTCAAGCCTTCCCGCTCGCCGGCGATTACATCAATATCAATCATCAGGAAGACGTCCACTATGCCCGTTCCATAGTGCGGCGGAGCCGCCTGGCTTCCGCCAAGGTGAGTCTGGTCATGCCGTGCGAAGGCTCTCCCCACCTGATTGAGGACATGCTGCGACTGACTCGCCGGCAAAGCCGGGTGGACGAGGTCATCCTGATTGCATCGCGGCGCGACCCGGCGATTGCACGGCATGCTTCCCAGTACGGAGCACGGCTTGTGATCGCGCCGGACGGCGAGAAGCTGCCGCTGGGCAGCGTGCTGCGCCTCGGAATCACTCAAGCCCACGGAGACATTGTCGCCCTCATCATGGACGACGAAAGCTTCGACGTGGCGGACATCGATAAATTGCTCGCCTATCTCTGCGAGGCGGACTTGGTGGTGGGCACACGCACCACCAGCCAGTTGGTCCAGCAGGGCTCGAACCTGAACTGGGTGGCCTGGCTGGCCAACTATTTTCTGGCCAAGCTCATCCAACTACTTTGGGTACGGCGGCGCGTCCGCCTGACCGACGTGAGCTGCACATTCCGCGCCTTCTGGCGTGATACCTACGACCAAATGGCGGGTGACGTGCGCTCGCGCGGTTTGGCCTTCCTGCCCGAACTGGTAATCGAAGCGCTGCGGCGCCGGCTTTGGGTGATCGAGGTGCCTATTAACTACTGCCGCGCCACCGAAGAGAGCCGTGTCCGGATCGAGCATCGCAACTTTGGAGTTTTCTTTTCGATGCTGGCCATGATTTTTTCCAAGCGGGTCCGCCGCGAGAAACCCGCTGCGCCGGCGGAGACGACTTCAAGGGGCGCGCTTTGACAGCCCAGGTGAATCGCTTCATGGACGCGGCCTCCAACGGACCATTCTGTCCGAGCCGTGTTACGGGCCTATAACGCGGGGCTCACATTCCGGTTGCGGTAATCCAGTGTCAGCAGGAAATCCTGGAGGACGGCGTTCTGTCGAGCGTAGCAGGATTCCGGCTCGCGACGAATTCACTGAAAAGTCCCCGGCGTTTCATCGGGTGGCAATGTAGGCCTGCCACCATATAGCCGAGGACAGGTTTCCGGGAGGCGTCATGGCGATCCACGGAGCGGTCTTGCACTACGTCGCGACCGGTGATCTCGGTCTGATGCGCAGAGTGCATCGGTGGCTTCCCCCACGCTGGCTTCGGCTATGGATGGTGTGGGCGACGCGCGCCGGGGACGGTTGGCTGTGGGGCGCGATGGGGCTGGCGATTGCGCTGTTTGGCGATGCGGACCGCTGGCGCGCCCTCGGGGCCGGCGCGGCGGCCGCCGCGGCGGGCATCCTGCTGTTCCAGTGCCTGAAGCGGCTCGCAGACCGCCGCCGCCCGTGCGAAATAGAGCCCCACTGCTGGGCTGAGCTCCTGCCGCCGGACCGCTTCTCGTTCCCGTCCGGACATTGCTTGACCGCCTTCGCGGTCTCGGTATCGCTGGCTTTGTTCTTCCCCTCGCTCGCGGCTCCACTGTTCCTCTCGGCCGCCAGCGTGGCGGCTTCCCGCGTCCTGTTGGGGATGCATTTCCTGAGTGACGTACTGGCGGGGTCGGTCCTGGGCGCGACGCTGGGTTACGCCGCGTTCCACTGGCTGGCTCGGGGCCGGTTGCAGATTTGACACGCGATTAAAGGGGGCGTCATCGGCCCGTAACAACGGCACGCTATGGTGAGTTAGGGTGCAGCAGCGCATTGCGATGATCGAGGACGAGCCGGACCTGGTGGAGATGGTCGGCTACAACTTCCGGAGGGAAGGCTACGACTTTCGCGGCTTCATCCGGGGGAAACCAGGGTTCGAGTACGTCCGCACCAATCGCGTGGACCTGCTCCTGCTCGACATTATGTTGCCCGACGACGACGGCCTGGACATCTGCCGCCGGCTGCGCGCCGACGAGCGATCCAGAACCCTGCCGGTGGTCTTCCTGACGGCCAAGGGAGAAGAAGTCGACCGAATCCTGGGGCTGGAACTGGGTGCGGACGACTACGTGGTGAAACCCTTCAGCCCGCGCGAGCTGGTGGCGCGGATCAAGGCGGTGCTGCGACGTCAATCGCGTCCTCCCGGTCCCGGGGACGTCATCGATGTCCGGGAGCTGCATCTCGATGCCCGCACTCAGGACGTGATTGTTCGCGGCGCGCCGGTTTCGCTCAGCACCCTGGAGTTCAAACTGCTCTTCTTCCTGGCCGCCCAGCAGCGCCGGGTGTTCACCCGCGAACGCCTGCTGGACGAGATCTGGGGCGGCGACCGGTGCATTACCCCGCGCACGGTGGACGTCCACATCCGCCGGCTGCGCGAGAAGATCGAGGCCCAGCCGGAAGACCCCAAATATATCGGAACCGTGCGGGGAGCCGGCTACCGGTTTCTGGGCCAGCCGGACGAAGCTGAGATCGGAAGCGAAAGAATATTCAATGCGCCGTAATCCCAGGGTCACCGACGTCCGGTATTCTGCCGGTATGCCGGACCTGCAAACCAGCGCAACCGTTCTGATCGCCAGCCCGTTCGACGAAGACTACGAGGCGCTTCGCCGGATCTTCGATGCATTCGGCGAGCGCCACTGGCGCATTCGATTCGTCCGCACGTGCCAGGAAGCCTGGATGGCGCTGCACCAGGAGAAAGTGGATGTTGTCCTCGCGGAATGCGACTTCCCCGACGGGCTGGGCTGGAAGCAACTTCTCGACGAGGTCCAGGGCATGGGAGGCTTCCAACCCGTCATCGTGACCTCGCGGCTGGCCGACGAATGCCTCTGGGCGGAGGTCCTGAATTTCGGTGCGTATGACTTGCTGATGAAGCCGTTCGATGGCGAAGAAACCGTGCGGGTCGTCGCCATGGCCATGCGCCAGGCGCAGAATACCCGCCGCGCCGGCGAGCGCCGTCGAAGGCTGCGCCACGCCGTGGCCAGCGCCGTCGCGTAGATCCCCTCTTCAACGAGGATTCACCGGCCCTTCACACTCCTGAAACATTTGTCGCACATGCTTGATTCTGGAAGGGTACAACCGGAATGCTCATCATTGCGCTGTTGTTCTTTCTGGGGGGCGTGCTGGCACTCCAAGTGAAGCCGCCGGCGGACCGTCCGAACACCAGCCGCCTGTACCTGATCGATAATCGCGTGGTGGCGGCGGTTTCCTTCTTTGTCGGCTTGTGCCTCCTGATCCTGAGTCTCACAACGAGGGGGAGCGTTCCTCAGTAGCGGCGACCCGTCGGTGCGGCCTCAACCCGCCTCGTTGCCCGCCTCGCGCGCCGCGCGGCGGACATCGACGCGGGCCAGCACCGCCAGGCCCAGCGCGAAGAAAACGATCAGAGAGAGAATGGCGAGGCGGTAGCTGCGCGTGAATTGCAGCGCCAGACCGAATAGCAGCGGGCACAGCCAGCTCGTTCCCTTGTCGCTGATTTCGTATAGACCGAAGTACTCCGCCTCCTTGCTCTTCGGGATCATCAGCGAAAACAGCGACCGGCTCAGCGCCTGGCTGCCTCCCAGAACCAGCGCCACCACGGCGGCCATCGCAAAGAACTGCCCCGTCGTCCGCACCGACACGTAGATGTCCACCAGGACCGCCGTCCAGACCGCCAACGCCAGCATGATGGCGCGCTTGGCGCCGATCCGGGCGGCCAGCCAGTTGAACGCCATCGCGCCGAAGAAGCCCACGAACTGCACCATCAGGATGGCCAACGACAGCGTCGCGATGGGGATCTTGAGCTCGTCGTAGCCGAACTGCGTGGCGAGCGTGATGACTGCCTGGATGGCGTCGTTGTAAAGCAGGTAGGCGAGCAGGAACTTCAGCGCCTCGGGGTAATGCCGCAGGTCGCGCAGCGTGCCGCCAAGCTGGCGGAAGGGGCCTGTGCGGGGCAGGCGGTTTTGCCTTCCCTCGCGGTTGCGCAATGTAGCCAGCGGAATGAGGGTAAACAGCGCCCACCATACCCCGGCCGAGCACAGGTTGATGCGGATCGCCTGCTCCTCGGTCAGGCCGAGCGCCCCCGCCTTCGCCGCCAGCACAAGGTTCAGCGCCAGCAGCAGGCCGCCGCCGAGGTAACCGATCCCCCAGCCCCTCGAAGACACCGCGTCGCGCTCCCGTTCGCTCGCGATCTCCGGCAGGAACGAGTTATAGACCACCACTGAAGCGCCGAAGCTCAGGTTCGAGGCCAGGAACAGGAAGCCGCCCAGCAGATAGGCCCGCCCCTCCAGGAAGAACATCGCGGCCGTCGCCAGCGCGCCCGCGTAGGCGAACAGCGCTAGCAGCTCTTTCTTGCGGCGGCTGGAATCGGCCAGCGCGCCCAGCACGGGCAGGCACAGCACCTGCGACATCACGGAAAGCGCAATCAGGTAGCCCCAATACGAACCCGCGTAGACCGGGATGCCGAGGGGATGGACGAACCCGCGCCCATCCGCGGCGGCCTGCGCCAGCTTGTTCAGGTACGGCCCCAGCAGCAGCGTGACTACCGTAGTCGCGAAAGCCGAGTTCGCCCAGTCGTAGAAGTACCACCCAGTGCGTTCGCAGGTGGTGCTTAATGGCTGGTCCATGGCCTTACAGCGTCGCGGTGTGCATCTGCTTCAGCTCTCGCGCCATGCGGTTCAGGGTGACGTAGTCTTTCTTGCCGGTGCCGAGACACGGGATCTCATCCAGGGCCACAATGCGCCGCGGCACGGCCAGCTCCGGGGCGCCCAGCTCACGCGCCGCCTGCTGCAACTGCTCGCGGCGGAGATTGGGGTCCTCGGTGAACAGCACGACGACCTCCCCGCGCCCGGCCTCGGCCGCCGCGGCCGAGGCATGCTCGAACTTCGGGGAAGCGGTCCTGGCAACCCGCTCCACCAGCTCGAGCGGCACCATCTCACCGGCGACCTTGGCGAAGCGCCGCATACGCCCCACTATGCGGATGAATCCGGGTTCGTCGACCACCGCCACGTCCCCGGTGTTGTGCCAGCCCTCGCCGGAGAGGGAGCGCGTCGGCTGGATGACGCCGGGCTGGTCCTCCGCGAGGTAGCCCAGCATGACGTTAGGACCGCGAACATGCAGTAGCCCGCCCTCCGCGATTCCCGGCACCGGCTCGATGCGGTACTCGCAGCCGGGGAACAACTCGCCCACCGTCCCGGTCCGGGCCGCCATGGGTGTGTTCACCGAGAGAACCGGCGCGGTTTCGGTGACGCCGTAGCCCTCCAGGATGCGGATGCCGAACTTCTCCTGATACAGCTTGCGTACGTCCTCGCTCAACTTCTCGGCGCCCGCCACCACCAGCCGCAGCGTGCGGAAGTCGAACGGGTGGGCGTACTTCGCGTAGTTTCCGAGGAAGGTGCTGGAGGCGAACAGCACGGTGCAGTCGCGATCGTAGATCGACTCCGGGATGACGCGGTAGTGCAACGGCGAGGGGTACAGGAACACGCGCGAGCCGCTCGCCAGCGGGAGGACCATGCCCACCGTCAGCCCAAAAGCGTGGAACAGCGGCAGCGCGCTCAGGAACTTATCCTTGGGCGCGAACTCGATGACCGCCCGACACTGCGCCACGTTGGCCACGATCGCCGCATGACTCAGCGCCACGCCCTTCGGCTTGCCCTCCGAGCCGGACGTGAACAGGATCACCGCCGGCTCCTCGGGGCGCACCGGCCGCGCCGCCGCGCGCGGGAACCACAGCGCCCATCCGAGCAGCCACAACTTGTCCGCCAGGCCGAACTTCGCCCGGAGGTCCTCGAGACAGACGAGCCGGACATCCTCGAGCCGTTCGGCCACCACGGCCAGCCGCGCCTTCTCCAGAAACGCCCGCGAGGTGAGCACCAGTCGCACGCCGGCTAGGCGGCAGGCGCTGTTGAGAGCGTCCGGGCCCGCCGTGTAGTTGAGCATCGCGGGGATGCGCCGCATGGCGAACATTCCGTACAGCAGCGAAACCGTCGCCGCCACATTCGGCATGAGCACCCCGACGGTCTCCCCCTCGCGGCTGAGCTTGGCCACGAGGCGCCCCAGCGCAAGGCTGCCTTTCAGGATCCGCCCGTAGGTTACCCCTTCCTCTCGGATGTCTTCCAGGATGCGGCGGCGCCAGCCGAAAACCGCGATCGCGTCCAGCAGGGCGGGGAACAGGGTGGTCTTCTCATGGGAGGCAAATGCCGCTTCCTGCATGATCCTCCGCAGCGCCTCCGCTCCCATCTTGTGCCGCACCCTGGACCGCACGGCTTCCGGGGTGACGATGGTTCGAGCAGGATGGATGGTCACCGTGATGCGCGGGAACAGTCGGCGAGGGAAATCGCCCGACATGCGGCTGAACAGGGAGTAGACCGCGCCCGAGATGTGCACCGGCACCACCGTGGCACCCGTCCGGACGGCTACAAATGCCGGGCCCTCGTAGATCTTCATCATCGTACCGGTGGTGGTCACGCGGCCCTCGGGGAAGATCAGAATCGGCCGGCCTGCCTCCACCAACCCGATGACCGCCTTCATCGCCATCGGATGCGCCGAATCCACGATCAGGTGCGGCAGGAACCGCATTGGCAAACGAACGAACCAGTGCCTGGCGATCGCCGTGTGCAGCACCCAGACCGGCCGGACCGGTAGGAAGGCCCCCAGCAGAATGCCGTCCAGAAGCGATTGGTGGTTGGAAACGATGAGGAGTTTGTCATGCGGGGCGATTGTGCCCCGCACCCGGACGCGGAAACAAAGCCGCAACAGGCAGCGCACCAAAAAGCGGATCATGGACCGTTCAGCTATTATACGCGCCCGCGCTAGCTGCCTCGACCCTCCTGGTCCAACTGCGCTTCCAGCGCGGCCAGGCCCCCGCGCGTTTTCTGACGCTCGTAGAACAGGGCCGCCGCCCGAATGCGCTGGAGGACTCGTTCCTCCGGGATGGACAGCCAGGCAGCCAGTTGCGGAACGGTTTCTCCATCCAGGAAGCGGCGGTAAAGGGTCAGGGCGAAGGGTTCAGGCTCCATGGGGTTCACTTCTTGCTGCGGTGCTGTTTGAGGTACTCCTCGTACTCCTTCTGCAGCGCGGGATCCGTGGGGCTGCCGTAGATCGCGCTGGACTTGTACTTCCCGCTGCCGAGCTTCATCTTGGTCCATTCATCGTGGATATGGGTCTCTTCGGCCTTGTCCAGGATTTCTTCGATGAACTGCGGGGGGATGAAGTAAACTCCCTCGCGGTCGCCGAACACGATGTCGCCGGGCATGACCGTGGCCTTGCCAATGCGGATGGGGATATTGAAGCCGGTCAGCATCACGTCGCGGAGGGACGAGGGGTGAGCGCCGCGGAAGTAGGCGGCCATTTCCAGCGGGAAGACGCCTTCGAGGTCGCGGATGGCGCCGTCGATCACAAAGCCGGTCTTGGTGGTCGTGTAGATGTAGAACGCGAGGTTGTCGCCGACTAACGTGCCGCCGTCGATCTTGCCGAACAGGTCGGCCACCAGCACATCCCCGGGTTGCAGGTTGTCGATGACCCGCTGATGCGGGCTACGCCCGGCCGTGTCCCGGGCCTTCGCTTCCGCCTCGGCCACCTCGAAGACATCCGGGCGGAGCGGCATGAACTGCGCCGTGACGGCGCGGCCCATCAGTTTCTTGCCGGAGTGCAGGAGTTGCCAGCCGTCCTCGTATTGGCAACGGAAGCCCTTGCCGGGCAGCACCGCCCAGATCTCCTCGGCGGAAAGGCCGTTCAGCTTCTCGAGCAGCGAGTCGGGGACCCTGGGCCGACCGTCCTCGAACCGGCCGTACGGGTTCTTGGCCGTGTACTTCACCATCTGGTCCCGGGTGAAAGTGAATACCTGCCCGGAAGCGGAGAGGGAGAGCAAGGCGACGGCAACACAAACTGCAACCGCTCTCATTCCAATGGAGGGTACCACAAAAAGCGTGGGGCATACGGCACAAAGCGATCGTCCGCCCCACAATGTTACTTGTCAGTCAGCGCAGCTACGCCAGGCAGCTCGATTCCGGAGAGGTATTCGAGAGAAGCGCCGCCGCCGGTCGAGATGTGAGAGATCTTGTCGGCCACGCCGGCCGCCTTGACGGCCTTCTCGGAATCGCCGCCACCCACCACAGACAGCGCGCCCGAAGCCGCGACCGCCTTGGCCACGGCGACCGTCCCGGCGTCAAACGGGGGTTTCTCAAACACGCCCATCGGGCCGTTCCAGATGATGCTCTTGGCTTTCGCGATGGCTTCTTCGTAAAGCGCCACGGTCTTCGGCCCAATGTCCAGGCCCATCATGCCGTCGGGAATCGTCTCGACCACTTCGAAGCTGGCGCCTTCCTTGAGCTCAGCCGCAACGACGTGATCGACCGGCAGCGTCAACTGCGCCCCCTTGGAGAGCAGCTCCTTGGCCAGATCGACCTTGTCCTCCTCGACCAGCGATTTGCCGGTGGGCTTGCCCTGCGCCCGCATGAAGGTGTAGGCCATCGCGCCGCCGATCAGCAGGCTGTCGACGAACTTCAGCAGGTTGGCGATCACCTCGATCTTGTCGGACACCTTGGCCCCGCCCAGAATGCCGATGCAAGGGCGCGGCGGGTTGTTGGTGACGCGGCCCAGATACTCGAGCTCCTTTTCCATCAGCAGGCCGGCGGCGGACTTGGGCAGGAACGCCGTGATGCCGACGGTAGAGGCGTGCGCGCGGTGCGCGGTGCCGAACGCGTCGTTGACGTAGTAGTCGCAGCCGCTGGCCAGATCGCGCGCGAAGTCGGGATCGTTCTTCTCCTCCTGGGGATGGAACCGGAGATTCTCGAGCAGCACGACCGGGTTGCTGCCGCTCTTGATCTGGTTGGCCTCGGCCCCGATGCAGTCGGGGGTCATGATCACCGGCTGGCCCAGCAGCTCCTGAAGCCGCGCCGCTACCGGCCGCATGCTCATCTCGGGATTGGGCTTGCCCTTGGGCCGGCCCAGGTGGCTGGCCAGAACCAATTGCGCGCCCTGCTCGAGCGCGTATTTGATGGAGGGCAGCGAAGCGCGAATGCGCTTGTCGCTGGTGATCTCCTGTCCGCCGGGGGCCAGCGGGACGTTGAAGTCAACTCTCATGAAGACCCGCTTGCCGCGCAAGTCCAGGTCGCGAATGGATAGCTTTGGCATGATCACCTCTTAGTCCGCCCTTCCCGGTTGCTTGGTCACGATCCTGCGTGAGAAGGGCGGGCTAGAAACTGGAAACTTCGATCGTAACATTGCTGGGCGTTTCAGGTTTTGAACTCCGGCAGGCTGGCGAGTGTCGGCGTGAGGCCGGCGGCGCGGTAGGCCTCCAGCAAGGCGCCGGCGGCAGGGCCGTGGATCGGAGGCGCGCACCGGAACCCGATCAGCCCGCGGTACTCTTCGAGTACAATTGCGCTGCGGAACACACCCCCGACGTAGGCCGCGCGGAAGGGTTCGCCAGGCTCAAACAAATGGCTGCGCACCGCCACTGTGATGGCCGCCAGTTGTCGCGCGGCCTCGCGCAATACCTCCAACGCGGCGGTGTCGCCTTGCCGCGCCACTTCATCGACGAGCCTGGCGTAAGAGGCGATGCGCGGGCGCGCGAACTCGGTGGTGTAGAAGCGGTGGAGCAGGTCGTTGGCGGAGGCTGCGCCGGTGGCCTCGAGCAGAGCCTGGCGAAGCGCCGTCGGCGGTCCCCAGCCTTCCTCGTGGCGCAGCGCCGCGCGCAGCGCCTGGCGCGCGATGGAAAAAGCCCCCCCTTCGTCGCCGAACAGGTAGCCCCAACCGCCGGCCCGCGCGGTCCGGCCCGCGGAATCGCGTCCGAAGGCGATCGAGCCGGTGCCCGCGATGGTAATGATGCCCGGCTCTCCGGCGGTGGCGCCCGCGAGCGCGATGAGCGCGTCGGTGGTTACCAGCAGACGGCCAGCGTCGAGAAGCTGCCTGAGGATCGGTTCTTTGTCCGCGGGGCCGCCGCTGAAACCCAGGCAGGCGGCCTCGAACCGCACTGTTGCAGCATCCAGGCCGGCCTGACGGCAGGCTGCCGAGATGCAGCCCTGGACGGCGCCTACGAACTTCTCGCGGCCACCAACCGCTCCGACGTGGTTCGAGGGACCGCTAGCACCCGCTCCGAGAACGCGGCCGCTCTCATCGCCAACCAGCGCGATGGTCGACGATTGGCCGCCATCCACTCCCAAGAAGAGCTGCGGCACGTGCGTGTCCTATGCAACCTCATCCCTGGCGGGACAAGGCTGGAGCCTTATCCTACTCGATCCGGTACAGCCAGGCGTCGTTCCTTGTCCCGATCAGCGTGAGCCCCCAGTCCTTCGGGTCCTTGCGGATGTCATCGGCCATGAAATCGCCCTTGTTGATGAACACGTATTCGATTCCCTGCCACTTGATCTCGGAGGTGGCGAGGCGGCGCGCGTTGGCCAGTGGCGGCGCCTGGGCCTCCTGCGGCTCCCCGGCAAGCCGCTCCCAGGGGAGGTCCGACCTGCTTTGCCCGTCAAGCGAAAGCCGGACGTTGGGCTGATCGGGCGTGGCGTCGACGACCACGCGATCGACGTTTTCCAAACGCCCGAAATCGACCTCCAGGTACATCCCGGAAAACAGCGGCTGCCAACTGCGCCAGCGCGTGAGGGGGTTGCCATCGAAGGCCATTTGCACCTCCCAGGGATTGGGGCGCGCGGTGAGCCGCCACTGCGGCTCGCGCGGCAGTTCGGCATCGCCATGGAAAACGCGCAGCTCGCTGACGCTCCAGTTCTCCGGCGAGCCGGAAGCAGTCTGGAGGACTCGCAACCTGCGAATCGACCGAGGCACAAAGCGGAACGTAAGCTGCCGCGTGGGCTGCCAATCGCGGATCAGCGCCGCGCTCAGAAGATCGCTCAGGTTCTGGTTGAACGCGCCCTCGTATCCCACCAGGATGTCGCGGGACGTGTAGGCTTCGGGCGGCGCCGAATTGCACAGGACTCTGGATTCCGGCGGCAGCATGTCCTCTACCATAAGGGCCGCCGGATAGCCCCACAGCCGCGCGTTGAGGAAGTCCTTCTCGCTCACCAGGCGCAAGGCGGCGCGCACGGGAATCTTGTCCAACCGCATGTTGTAAGGGTCGCAGTAAAGCTTCAGGAAGCTGGGCCAGGAAGTGAGGGCATGGAACACTATGAGCACGGGCGCAACGGCCCGCCAGTTCTCCACGGCCAGCCCCATGGCGAGCGCGAGGAAGGGCAGGCAGGGTATGAGGAAGCGCGTGCCGATGTTCGCGGGATAGGTGAGCCCGAATATGCAGGCGGCCAGCAGCAAGTGGCGGCCCTCGCGGCGCCGCAGGGCCAGCAGCGCGAGCGGGGCCAGCAGAAACACCGGTCCGAGCACGCCTTGCAACTGGCCGCCCTTCACCGTGGCCCCCAGGGGAATGTCCCGGTAGTCTGTGACGCCGTTCCAGTGAGCCAGTGAAGCCCGGTACTCCTGCTCGAACGTGATGTGCACGTACGGATTCGGAAAGTACTTGTTGAAGAAGGGCGAGAACGGGTTGCGCACCGAAATCCAGTTCTTGGCAACCCAGGGGAGGATCATCAGCAGCGCGCAGGCGGCCACCATAGCCAACGGGCGCACCAACCGCTGTCTCCTCCGGAAGAGCTTCCAGCCGATGAAACCGAGCGCGTAGGGCAGGGCGAGGACGGCCGTGTACTTCATCGCATAGGCGAAACCCGCAAGCAGTCCGATGGGGATGAGCAGGGCGGGCGTCCGCTCCTCGTCCCAGATCCGGAGCAGGTAGAAGAAGACGAACAGCACGCACGTCACCGCCACGTCGAGGTAGGCCGCGCTCCCGTCGAATCCTACCACCGGGCTAAGGAATACCAGTAGCGCGGCCATCGCGCCGGCTACCGGAAAGCCGAACCGGCGGGCATAGGCGAGCATCGCGAAGGGCAGCGTGGCCAGGAACGCGAAGTGGACCAGCGCGGCGGCCGAGTGCCTCCCGAAGGCGAAGGCATACAGGAACAACATCTCCGTGCCTTGCGAGAGGTAGGCGTACATGTTGGTGGTGATCTGGTAGAAGCCGCGCACGTGCAGATAGCGGGAAACCAGGCCCAGATGGTAGCTGCTGCCGTCGGGGCTGATCTCGGGGGCCATCGCGGTGAAGAAGTAGAGGTAGGCGAACAGCCCGAACAGCGTGCCGAACAGGGGCTTCCAGTAACGCGGGAGCGGCGGCAGCCGCTCCCCGGTGGGCCGGTGCGCGCCGCGCAGGATGGCGGTGGCGAGCACGGCAGCGCCGAACAACAGGAAGACCCCCCTCCGCGCCACGTGGATGCTCGCCAGTCCGAACACGATCAGACTCAGGCAGGCCGAGCCGGCCACGAACGAGAAAAGATACTCCTCCGCGCGGCGAAACCGGAGCCGCAGCGCGCCCAGCAGCAATCTTCCCAGGCCGGTGCACACCGCCACCGTGAACACCGCGCCGAAAAGAACTGAAAGAGCTTCCAGCATCACTCGATGAACCCCGCGCGGTGCAACACGAATCCCAGCTTCACCTTATCGGTTGGCGCGATCCATGGCGGATCGGCCTGGATGCGAACGCTAGTGAATTCGCCCTTCTTCAGCCAGCCGGCGGGAACGCGCTTCTCATAGCGCCGGTCGCCTGGCGTCGTGTAACGCACCTTGTCCAGCAGTCTCCCGTTGATGAAGAACGACAGGGTGACCGGGCCGGTTTGCCCGAAGTTGTACTCGGGAAGACCCAGGTCCATGACGAACTTCAGCCTCTCGGTGCGATCGAGGAGGAAGCGCAACTCCGGGGCTTCGTGGGTCCAGCGCCAGCCCGTGCCTTCGGTCTGGTTCTGGAGCCCGCCTACGATGTATTCGTCGACGTTCGCGTCGTTCATGTTGACGAAGCCGCCCAGGGCCTTCTTTTCGGGCGCCGCCGGAAGCAGCCGCTGGATCGGTGGCGGGTAGACGGTTGGCTCCCGCGAGCAACCGGCGAGGAACGCGGACAATGCGATGGCCAACCCGGAACGATACTTCACGAATCTGACAGTATAGCGAAAGCGGCAATGCGGGGAGGCTACTCAATCCCTGAACTCCCCCGGCCAGCGGACCCATCCGGGGATTCCCGCTCCAGTCGATGCTTGTGCTTGCGGGTCGTCCGGGGATGTGTTATCCATTAACGTAAGAGATAAGTCCGACTTGCCGCCCGGCTCCCCACACCTGAGCCCAGCAAGAGCGTATTTATTGACTTCTCTTTATAAAGGAGAGGCTTGCTATGGAGCCTGCCAACCGCCGATTGATACGTCCATCCCTGGTGGAAGCGAAGGACCAGGCGAACTCACCGAATCGCCGAAACGCCCCAAAGAAGATCATTCCGCCCGAGCAGACCAACGCGGAGAATTTTTACTACTTGAAGCAGATGCAGGCCAAGACGCCCATGGTGTTCGTGCTCCAGGATGGGGAGACGTTCGAGGGCATCATCGAGTGGTACGACCGGAGTTGCCTGAAGATCCACCGCGACGGGCAGCCGAATCTGTTGCTTTACAAGTCGAGCATCAAGTACTTGTACAAGGTCTCCGGGTAGGTCGTCCCCCAGCTACCCGGCGCCTCGCGTCTTCAGATCGAGGCGGTAGGCCCGGCGCTGGCCCGCTTCCTCGTAGCGGCGCTTTTCCTCCTCAGTTTCCGCAATCACGGGAGGGACGGCGATGGGACGTCCCTCCGGGTCAATTGCCACGAAGGTCAGGTAGGCGGAAGAGGTGTGCTTGCGCTCGCCGGTGAGCAGGTCCTCGACGAAGACCTTCACGCCCACCTCCATCGACGTATGAAACACGCGATTCACCGACGACCGCAGGATGATGAGCTGGCCGATGTGGACTGGATGGAGGAAGCTCATGTGGTCGATCGAGGCCGTCACCACCGGACGGCGGGCGTGCCGCATGGCGGCCAAGGCCCCGGCCAGGTCGACCAGGTGCATCACCTTGCCTCCCAGCAGAAAACCGAGCACGTTGGCGTCGTTGGGCAGGGCCAGCTCGGAATACTCGGAAGCGGACTCGCGCACGGGCCTCGCCACCAGCGGCGAGTCCGGCGGGCCGCTGGGGGTCTGGCTCGCCGGGACGAACTTGAAGGTTGGCTTCACGGGGTTCGGATCAGCGGCGATGTGGATTCTTGGCCAGGTGTTCCGGCTGGTGTTTCCTCCGCAGGTAGCTGTCCACGTAAGCCTGCGCCTGCTTCTGGAGCAACTGGTTCGAATGGCCGTTCAGAAACTTGCCCGCGCTGGCCGAGTACTCCAGTGTTCCGTGCTCAAGCGGTGAGTGATCCTGTTCGGATACGTAGAAGACTTTAAGCACGCCATCCTGGTCGCCGGTGATGCTGAATCGGTTCGCATCCGGACCGGCCTCCTGGGGGAACCGGGGGCATCTCAGGCGGGCGTAGCCGAGGTTGCAGCATTGGCGCAGCGTGGCCTCATCGGGGCGCCAGTCGCGCATGGGATCCACGCGGCACAGCCCGGTGTGCGGGTCCCCCAGCGGCAACCGGGGATGCTTCGCTTTCTCTTCGAACCGCGCCTGCGGGTAGAAGTACGGACACGCCATCGCAGGTATATTAGCATAGAAGCCAATGGCCGACCGTCTTGAGGCGTTGCGAAAACTCCTGGCGCAGGATCCTGCCAATCGGCTGGCGCGCTACGGACTCGCGATGGAGTACGGGAAGGCGGGGCGTCTGGAGGAGGCGCTAGCCGCATACCGGGCGCTGGTCTCCAGCCATCCCGACTACGCCTATGCGTACTTTCACGCCGGGCAGACGCTCGAGCGTCTGGGGCGGGTGGATGAAGCCCGCCAGATGTATGCAGGTGGCGTCGAAGCCGCCATCCGCGCCGGCGATGCGCACGCGCGCAGCGAACTCCAGGCCGCCCTCGATCTGCTGGGCTGAGATCCCTCAGAACGTCGAGCACGCGGGCGGTGGCGGGGCATCCTGGATCGCCGGAAACGATGCGCTCGAGGTGAGTCCCGTTGACAACACGCCATCAAAGCCGGGAATCGGTGCCGCGCTCTCGGAAAGCACAATACCGCGCCGCGCTCCTCCGCTTGAGTCTTGCTTGTGTGGCCCGCACCGATCCTCGATCTGGTTCCAGGCTTCGCCTCCTTTGTCCGTAACCAACAACGAAACGGTCTGCGCCGCTGGCAACAGCATGGCCATCAGGGGATACGATCCGAACTCTGCAATGAGCTTCTTGGAGGCGTGGAGGTTTCCAGTCAGCGCAATCACGAGCGCATTCGCACGACGATCGGCCGCGGCAATCAAAGCCGAAGCCATGCGCTGTTCACCCTGCGCGTCGGACTCACCGGCACGGGTATCGTCAAACGCCACGACCTCGGAGATCTGCCCTTTCAGCTTCAGCGCGCGCAGTCCTTCAAGAAGCATCAGCATCGCCCGACTCGATCTTCCATCGAACACCTTCCAGCCCCGCTCTGTCAGGAGCGCGCTGGTCGCGGCCTCGTGGTTTCCCGGAGCCATGAATGCGTCGATGGCCGGCTGCTCGCGAGTGCTGCGCTCAATCCCTACCACGATTGGCCGCTTGTTGGACGTGGCGGTACACACAAGATCTCGAAAGACTACTGGAGATTCGGTGGTGCCGTGCATCTCGCCCACGAGGACGAACCGGAGGCCGGGCCGGGACCACAGCGCGCCGACTCCAGGCAGCGATGCGCATGTCGGCGGCGTTTCCGCATAGCCGGCCATGGCAAGGCACAGCGCGGCAAGTGCGGCTACGGATGCGTGTCCCGGGTTGCTTCCGCCGCGCAAATCGCAACCCGTCTCAGAAGGGCACGTCGTCGTCGCTGACTACGCCGCTGTCGCCTTCCTCGGGGGCGGGAGCGGGCGCGGGGGCGGGGGCCGGAACGCGCTGGGGACCCCGTGGGGCGGAAGCTGGCTGCGCTTGTGCACCTTCCGCGGCGGCGGCCTCGGTGGCGCCACGGCTGCCCAGCAGGATCACGTTGTCGGCGACGACCTCCGTAATGTAGACTTTCTTGCCGTCCTTGTCCTCGTAATTCCGCGTTTGCAGGCGGCCTTCGATGTACACCTGCACTCCCTTGGTCAAGTAGTTGGCCACATTCTCCTGCCGCCAGAGCACGATGTTGTGCCAGTCGGTCTCTTCCTTCCACTCCCCGGTCTGCTGATCCTTCCAGCGACGGTTGGTGGCCACTGAGAAGGTGGTCTTGGCGGCGCCCGCGGTGGTGAACCGCGTCTCGGCGTCCCGGCCGAGGTGGCCGATCAGAATCACTTTGTTAACGCTTCTGGATGCCATATTCCCTTGCACTGTACCACAACCTCGCTAGCGCGGCTGTCGAGTTTTCCACAAGGCGAGTTCCTGTATAGATTCAACAACTTGCCCGTGTGCCAGCCGGCTGCGGCTGGGTGGGCGGGTCTCGGCCCCGGAGGCGACGCGCGGATGGCTGGCTGTTGGAAAGCCATTGTCCTCGGCTGGACGAGAGCTACAATGGTACTCGAAGGCCGGCCAGGAGCCTGAACGATGGTGTGCTCGAAACTCGGGACTAGCTTCCTGTTCTCTGTCCTGGCTGTTCCTTGCGTTCCCGTTCGTGCGCAGAGCCCGCTGACCGCCGCCGATCCCGGCGGCGTGGTGCGGATGTTCCCTACTGATCGGGTGATTCTGGAGGTCCAGGAGCCGCGCCAGGACCTGCCCTGTTCGGTGAACCCGGTGAAGTCGGCGTTGGGCTTCGACCTGCGCTTCCACGCGGGTTACGAGGTGAGCATCCCACTGAAAGAACTATCAGGCTCCGAGAACCTGCTGACTATGATCTTCCGGGTGACCCCTGAGGCCCACAGAGAAGACCCGGTTTACTTCGTGCAGCGCGTGCGGGTGCCTCCGATTGAAGCGGAGGCGCCCGGCAATGCATACCTTCAGGGCGCCTTCGACCTGGGCGAAGGCAGGTACCACGTCGATTGGCTGATGCGGGACCGGACCGAACGCCTGTGCTCTTCTTATTGGGACGCCGAGGCGGTGCTCTCGGCTAAGGACAGGCAGCTCTCGCTGTCGCTCAGTCCCGGCGCGGTGCAGGCGGCGGAAGCGGAACAGTTCACGGATGAGCCCCCGGTCGAGCGGACGCGGGGCAGTCCTCCCCTGAACGTGAAGATGCTGGTGAACTTCGCCCCGCAGAATGTGCACGCTGCGACGCTCCAGCCGCTGGATACCGCCGCACTAGTGTCCATCCTGCGAACCATCGCGCGCGAGCCGCGCATCGGCAAGTTCTCCGTCGTAGCGTTCAACTTGCAGGAACAGCGCGTCATTTACCGCCAGCAGAACGCCAACCGGATCGACTTTCCCGCCCTCGGCGAGGCGCTCCGGTCGCTCAATCTCGGCACCATCGATTTAAAGAGGCTGAGCCAGAAGAATGGTGAAACGGGTTTCCTGTCGAATCTCATCCAAAGAGAGGTAGGAGGCGAGGATCGTCCGGACGCGCTCATTTTCGCCGGCCCGAAAGCGCTAATCGAGGAGAGCGTCCCCACCGAATCGCTGAAGGAAGTGGGAGAAGTCGAGTACCCGGTCTTTTACATGAACTACAATCTGCGGCCGGAAGCGACGCCCTGGCGGGACGCCATCGGCCGCGCGGTGAAGTTTTTCAAGGGCTATGAGTTCACCATCAGCCGTCCGCGGGATCTGTGGGCGGCGGTGAGCGAGATTGTCTCGCGGGTGGTGAAGCTCAAGAGCGGTCGGCGGCCCGCCCCCGCGGCCGAGCAGTGAATCATATGAAGATTCGTCCATTGTCTGTCGGAATCCTGTTGTTAAGCGTGGTGGTTGGCCCGTCCCTGGCCCAGCGGCCGTCGATAGAACGGCTTGCTCCCTACGTGCCCTCGCCGCAGGTGGTGGTCGAGAGGATGCTCGAAGCGGCGGACGTCAAGCCCGGTGAAACCGTCTATGACCTGGGCTGCGGCGACGGTCGTGTCGTGATCACGGCCGCGCGCGAATTCAAGGCTAAAGGAGTGGGCGTCGAGCTTTCCAGCGATCTGGTCCGGCAGGCCCGGGACCAGGCCAGCCGGCTGGGCCTTGCCAACCGCGTCACGATCCTTCAGGGCGATCTGCTCGAAGTCGATTTGAAACCTGCCGATGTCGTCACGCTGTACCTGCTGACGGAGTCGAACGACCGGCTGAAGCCGATCTTCGCGAAATCCCTCCGGCCAGGTGCGCGCGTGGTTTCGCACGACTTCAAGATCCGCGGCTGGAAGCCAGTGCTGGTCGAAACCGTGGCGGTGTCCAGCCGTCTCCACACCATCTACGTCTACCGGATGCCCCCGACAAAGGATTGACGCCCCTCCTTCTTGCCGCTGCCCTCTCGCTCTCGCCGGCTGGCGGTGATCGGTCCGGCGTCGAGGTATTGCGAGATATCTCCTACTCCACGGGGAAGCCTGAGGACGCAGCCAAACACAAGCTCGATCTCTACCGCCCGAAAGACGCAAGGAGCGCTCCAGTGCTTCTGTTCATCCACGGAGGTGCGTGGCGCGTGGGAGACCGGTGGCAATACGCGGCCCTCGGGAATCGTTTCGCCAGGGACGGCATCCTTACCGCCGTGATGAGTTACCGGCTGGCCCCCAGGAACCCGCATCCGGCGCAGATCGAGGACGTGGCGGCGGCGTTCACCTGGGTGGCTCGCAACATCGGGGAGTATGGGGGCGATCCGAAGCGGATCTTCGTGGCCGGACATTCGGCGGGCGCCCACCTGGCGGCGCTGCTCACCCTCGACCAGCGCTACCTGAAGGCCCGCGGCCTGTCTTGGCGCGACATCCGCGGGACCATCGCGCTCAGCGGCGTGTACGAAATCCGCGGGTTGGAATCGGTGTTCGGCCGCGACAGACAGGTGCGGAAGGAAGCCTCCCCGCTTTGGCACGTCAAGGCCGGCGCGCCACCGTTCCTGATCGGCTACTGTGAGCGGGACTACCCCACGCTGCCGGCGCAGGCGCTCCGGCTCCAGCGCGCCCTGCGCGGCGCCGGCGTGCCCGCGGAACTGGTGTTCCTTCCCGGCCAGGGTCACATCTCGGAAATCATGCGCCTGGCCAGCGAGGACGATCCGGCCGCCCGGGCGATGCTGCGATTTATGCGACGATAGCGGCTTCAGGCGCGCTTCTGCTCGGCAGCCTCGCCACCCGCGGGCTCGGTCGCGGGACGCTTCCGAACCGTGGCCAATTCGAACTCCAGCCGGATTCGCTCTCTCAGGACCTCCGCGCCCAGCGGCTTGGCGATGACGTCGTCGGCAGTTCCCGCTGCCGGCGCGGCGAGATACAGGACCCTCATGGTAGGGAAGGGGTGCGACAGCTTCTCGGCCAGCCGGGCGCTGTCGATGCCCGCCAGATCAGTCGCGACCAACAGCAGATCCACCGGATGGCACGCGCAAACGCACAGCGCCTCCAGGCCCCCGCGCGCTTCGAACACCCGGTACTCCTCGCTGCGCAGAGCGGTCTTGACGAACGACCGGACCTCCGGCTCCGGGTCGGCTATGAGAATGGTCCTGGGTGGCATACGGTGATCGAACCACTGTATCTTGCCCGGAGCGGAAAATCAACGGGTCGTTCCTTATTAGGATCAGGGCCACGACAGGTCCGCCTCGGCGGCACGGGTCAGGCGAAACAGCCAACTCCCTGGCAAGAAGGGTGCCAGAGGGCCCACCCAGCCCCAGCGGAGCGCCGTGCGAAACAGCGCGGCCATCCGGAGAGGCGCCTCAAGCACCCGCGCGCACTGCCGGACGTAGGTCCGGCCGGATACGTGGCGGGCCGCGGCGATGCCGGCCATCCGGCCCGTGAGTAACGCATTGAGCATGCCCGATCCGGTGAACGGATCGACAAACCCAAGCGCATCGCCGGCCGGGTATATGGCCGGCTGAGGCCGGTCGTACCCGCCCCTGGAGAACACCAAGGGGCCGGTTGTGAGCCAGCGCATGCTCCGCGTGAGCGGCCCAAGCCGGTCGCCCAGCGGCCGCCAGCGGTCGAGCAGCTCATCCATCTGGAAGTTGTGCCGGCGGAGCGTACTCTCGGGCGCGATTCCGCACACATTCGTGATTCCATTCTCGACCGCGCTCACACCCACGTAGCAGTCCTCAAAGAAGAAGAGTTCGACGGCGTCGTCCGCGGGGCCTTCGAAATGAGCCTTGAAGCCAAACAGCCGGTGCCCCCGGCGGGCCATCGCACTGCGGCCCGTGGCGATCACTATTGGCGCCCCACCGTCGCTCTCAGGTTCGCGAACCAGGCGTTGGCACGCGCCCGGCTCACGATCGACCTCCGCGCCGAGAAGCACGGCCCTGTCAAACAGCAGCCGGTCGAACTCGTAGCGGCTCAGTCCAAAGGCGCACTCGGGAAGTGTCCAATGCTTGGCACGCAGGCCGAGGTGGAGAACGAATCTGCGGATGCGCGCTGGCCCAAGTCCCAGGAAGTCCTGCCACACGCCCAATGCTTCCAGGATTCGGGATGCGCCGGGGGAAAGGAACTCCCCGCAAACCTTGTGGTGCGGGAACGTCGACTTTTCGAAGAGACGCACAGCGGCCGACTCGGAGAGGGCGGCGATCGCCGCCGCCGACCCGGCCGGCCCAGCTCCAAGAATCCGAATCGCATCCATACGAATCACTTGGAGGCGCGTGGGTCCGCCCCAACTCCATTTTGACCGGCCACCAAGTCCACGGGCGCCGATTCACACAAGCTTAACACGCACTTCACGCCAAGCCGGCGGCGCGCGCGGGGATTTGAATTATAATTCGGTCAGGGATGCGATGAACCGCTCTGTTGATTCCGAGATCCTGGAACGCGACGATGTTCCGGATGCCCTGGCCGCGCGCGCGTACCGGGACTTGACTCGCGTCCATCGGGTCCTGGGGGACACCCGCCTTATCGTTGCGGCGCTGCGGCGCGATCCGCTGCCGGTTCGGCGTGTGATGGATGTGGGGTGCGGCCGCGGAGGTGTGTTGGCCGACGTGCGAAAACAGCTCGGCGTCGAAGTGGTGGGCGTGGACGTCAGATCCCCAGGGGCCCGCAATGGGTCGATTCCAATCATCCAGGCGGATGCCACTCGGGACCCGCTGCCGATGGCGGATGTAGCGTTCTCGATGTATCTCGGCCATCACCTCTCCGATGACGGCCTGGTTGCCCTGATCCGAAACGTAGGCCGATCATGCCGCCGCTTCATCCTGCTGGATCTGGTGCGCCATCGTCTGCCTTTGGCGCTATTCCGCCTGTTCATCGCGCCGCTGGCTTCTCCCATCGTCGCCATCGACGGCCGGATCTCAATCCGCAGGTCTTACACACGCTCCGAGTTGGAGTGTCTGGTCGGCAAAGCCCTGGCGGGATCGGCCTCCAGGTTCCGGCATTCCATCGCGCCCTTATGGGTACGTCAGGTCGCCGATATCTCCTACGTGCCGCACTGACCGAGCGCGTGGTCGAGGGCTGTGAGGAGCCCGGGCAGATCCTCGGTCACGGTTGTCCAGACGATGCCAAGATCCACATCGAAGTAGGCATGGATGAGACGGTTCCGCATCGAGACCACCTTGGCGAAGGGGATATCGGGGAACCGGGCGCGAGCCTCCGAACTCACCTGCGACGCGGCCTCGCCCAGGATCTCCAGACAACGTGTTAGCGCCATGGCCAGCATCGTGTCCGCGGCGATGTCCGGCCGTTGGCGCCCGACTGCCATCTCAAGTGCGGACGCCGCCGCGTCGCGCATATGGCGCAGCCGGATGCCGTCAGGATTCGGCATAGACGACCAGAGCGCCGCGGACAACCTCGTCGCGGAAATACCGGCTGAGATCCATGGGGGTGCGCAGGTCGATCTTGCGTCCGCCGAACAACCGGCTCAATGCCACCTCGATCTCGGCGAGCCGGAAGAAGCCAACCCGTTCCTGGGGTCGGAACTCCACCAGGACATCGATGTCGCTGGAATCCGTGAACCGGTCGCTCAGCACGGAGCCGAACAGGGCGAGCTTCCGGATGCCGTTGCGCCGACAAAGCTCGCCGACGTGGGATTCCGGAATCTCGATCTGAGCCACGGTCATGCTCCTCCAATTATCGCTCACAGCACGCTCGGGCGGCTAAGTCGCCAGACTACACTCCCAGCCTGTCCTTGAGGGCGCGGACGCGGTCGCGGGCCACGGTGAGCTCGGTGCGCTTGTCGTCCTTCAGGCGCACCAGGACCCGCCCGGCGAACCAGGAATCCAGCTCCTGCACCCAGTCCAGGTTCAGCAGGACGGCACGGTGGATGCGCAGGAACTTCCGCGGGTCGAGTTTCTGCTCGAGGTCGTTGATGCTGTAATCCACGGCGCACGCCCGCCCTCCGGAGGCCGCGAAGGTGAGTTTGTCGCGGGCGAAAAAGTGGGTGACGCGGGCCAAGTCGAGCAACTGAACGCGCTCGCCGGTGCGTGAGGCGATGCGGTCCGGGTAGCGCGGCTCCCCCGCGCGCAGCGACGTCGCCAGTTGCTCGATCACCGCGCGGATATCCGGTGGGCGCCCCGATTCCCCGCGCAGCCGCTCGAGTTTCGCCAGCGCCCGCTCCAGTTGCCGCCGGTCGATCGGCTTGAGCAGGTAGTCGATCGAGTTCACCTCGAACGCCTTCAGCGCGTATTGGTCGAATGCGGTGGTGAAAACGACCAGCGGCTGTTCCGGCAGGCGCGCCAGCAGCTCGAATCCGTTCAGGCCCGGCATCTGGATATCGAGGAACAGCACGTCCACAGTCTCCCGGGACAGGAATTCGAGTGCCGCCTCGGGATCGCTGGCCGTGCCGAGAATCCGGCACCGCCCGGTCTCTTCGAGCAGCCGCGACAGGCGTCGCAGCGCGAGTGGCTCGTCGTCGACCAGGTAGGCGCGGAATAGTTCTGCGGCGCTCATGAGTTTCGGACAGAGGCGGGCTGCGGCAGCCGGATGCGCACCACCGAGTGCGCCTCCCGCCGGCCAGTCTCCAGGCCAGCCGCGGCGCCGAACAGCGCGTGGAGCCGCGATTGCAGGTTGTCGAGGCCGTGGCCGGGCGGCGCCGCTTCGAGAAGGAAGCCCGGGCCCGTATCGGCGACCTCCAGCTCGATGCGGCCGTCCACGGCGCGGGCCTGCACCCGGATCTCGCCGCCCTCGCGGCGTGGCGCGATGGCGTGCTTCACGCTGTTCTCCACCAGGGATTGGAGCGCGAGCGGCGGCACCTCGACGGACTCCAATTCGCCAGGGACGTCGATCGAGTAGCGCAGGCGGTCGCCGAAGCGCGCTCGCTCGATCTCCAGGTAGTCGGCGACCACGCGGAGCTCCTGCGCCAGCGGCACGAGGCCCTGCTGGCCCGAGTCGAGCGAGAAACGCAGCAGTGTGGCCAGCTTGGCGATCATGTCCTCGGCGCGCCTGGGGTCTTCCGGAATCAGAGACGCGATCGAGTTCAGCGTGTTGAACAGGAAATGCGGGTGGATGCGCGACTCGAGCGAGGACAGCCGCGCTTCGGCGGCCAGCTTCCTGGCCCGCTCCTCCTCCAATTGGCGCGTGCGCAGTTCCAGGATGGTCTCCTCCAGCCGCACGCGCAGGGTCTCGTAGAAAATGGCGCCCAGCCCGAACGTCAGGGCGATGAGCGAGCTGAAGCGCAGCAGGAAGTAGAAGTTTTTCCAGAAGACAGCGCCTGGGCTGAGACCGGTTGCCACGACCAGACCGCCGCCCACGAGGCAGCCCACGATGGTTAGCCCGAGAAGCGCGGCGGCGTACATCGCCAACCTCACCGGGAGCCGGCGCGAAGAAGTCCGTTCGCCCAGCACGGGCAGCACTGCCGAGGCCAGCGTGCCGATCGAGAAGGAATAGATCAGCGACGTCGCAAAAGTACGGGCCCATGCGCCAAGGCGGGTCTCATTCTGGAACCAAATGAACAGTAGGGCGGCCGTAACGGCGGCGGCCAGGTTGATCCAGACGACGCGCAGCAAGTAGCGCCGGCCCCAGCGCCTTTGCCTGCAATGCTGTGGCGGGGAGAGCATCACAATTGCACTCGAAAGCCGGCCGAGACCAGCGCGGCGTAGGGGATCATACCATACTCGGATTGCCACTTCTTGCCGCTGGGCGCCTGCGCGTGCCCATAGAACGAGAGGTGGTTGCCCATCCGGCGCGTGACATCCAGCACCAGGATGCGGCTGCGATCGCCGAGATTGGCGACCAGCGACGCGGCAACGTCCCATTCCTTCCACCCCGGCAGCTCGCGCAGCCGCGATTTCGCGGCGCGCAGGAACGCGTATCGGCGGCCCGAGCCCGGAGCGTAGAACTCGAAGATCGTCCCGAATCCCGAGCGCATCGTGTACTTGCCGCCCAGTAGCACGGCGGAGGTGTCGCCATGCGCGAATTCGCCGTGCACCTCGACGGCCTCGCCGAACACGCGCGTGAAATTGGCTCCGGTGAACGTGGTGCGACCGCGGTCGTGCGCTACGATCAGCGAAGTATCGAACCCGGCCAGTAGCGTGTTGTACCGGAAAGCCACGGTTTCCCGCATGCCCGGCTGGTGCTCTTGAAGGAGGCCCGCCGATGCCCAGGCGGCGGTCAGCGCGTGCCGGCCCTGGACCCACTCCGCCGTCACCATCTCGCGCCCTTCCCTCAAGTTCAGCCGGTCGGTGGGATCGATGGCGCTGAGGGGCGGGTCGAGCACTCCGGTGGCCGTGAAGGCATAACCCGTTCCCCAGCGCAGGATTCGCTTGCCCGCCGAGAAGTCCAGGTCGCCGGTGGTGAAGCCCAGGTAGGTTTCCCGCACGCGCAACTGCGCGTGGGTCTCCGATTGTGTGTCCACCACCCCGGCCAGGCTGGTCGAAAAGCGCCAGCGCTGCCCGTCCCTCCAGGAGAACGACGGCTGGATGAGAAGCAGATTGCCCGTCTCCGGGCCCGGCACCCTCAGCCCGGCGGCCCACGCGCCCTCGTCCGTCACCGAAAGCGCGAAACGCGTTTCCGATTGCGGCTCGGGCGGCGCCGGCTCATCGGCTATCAGCAGAAATGCGAGCGCGAGGAGCATGGCGTTAGAAGCGATCCGACCGCCCCTGGTGAAAAATGCGGTCCGGGAGATTGCGGGGGGCGAAACCCGAATACTCCATCACGCTGTGCGAGTTCTTGCGGATCTGATCGTAGATGGTAAAGCGGCGCAGCAGCATCCTGCCGCCCACCTCCTGGTACTCGTCGAACGTGGCGGACTTGATGTATTTCCCCGAGGCCAGGAAGAACTCGGCTTTGACCGGCCGCGCGTCCGTGGCCCGCAGCCAGTAGAGAATCCTGCGGTACGTGGCGCCCTTGCGCCGCGCCGTGAGCTCGAGCACGTGGCACTCGGCGCCGCCGGCCGTCTCGCTGCGCAGGTAGACGGCGTCGTAGTCGATGGCGTAGTTGGTGCGCGCCACGTCGCCGTTGGAGGCGTTGCCGCTCAACCGCTCGAGCGGGGTGATGCGGATGGGACGGCTGGTGTCGGGCAGGTAGATCCACATGTCGTCGCCGAGCATCAGCAGGTGCCGTCCCTTGTCGCGCGGGCTGAGGAACTCGACGTAAGTCTTCTCCGTGCCCTTCTGGTAGACCTCGAACAGGTCTTGTTCGTCGGACTTGCCCGCCTCGAAGTTGGTGATCTTCACCCGTACCGCGTAGGACGGCCAGCCGTTTCGCACGGCGTCGGATTGCCTGAGCAGCGCCTGCGCGTCCGGCGCAGCGAGGGCCGGGCACGCCATCGAGAGAGCAGTCAGAAAACGTAGGATGGTCTTAGACATGAGCTAGTGCCTCCACAATGCGCAGGCGCGAGGCCCGGATGGCGGGCGCCAGCGATGCCGCGGCCAGCGTCACGACGACCAGCAGCGCCGAGCCGATCATCAGTTCGGGTACGTACCTCACCTGGAACGCAAATCCGTTGAGGTTGCCCGGGGGCGGTGGCATCTGCAAGCGCGCGTGGTTCAGGAACGCTCCCAAGCCGCTGCCCACAAGCACTCCGGCCGCCGCGCCCAGCGCGCCGGTCAGGAGGCCCTCCAGGAGAAACAGAAGGAGCACCCAGGCGCGCGGCGTGCCCATGGCGAGCATCGTGCCGATCTCGCGCGTGCGCTCGAACATCGCCATCATGAGCGTGTTCGCGCTGGACATGACCACCATGAAGAACACGATGATGCCGAGGAACACCAGCATCCCCGAAAACATGAGCCGCACCTGCCGGTAATAGGTTGCCAGCTCCACCCACTTTTTGAGCGTGACTGGGGCGCGCCGGCCGAGCTGCGACGCGAGGGCCGCGTAGGCGCTGTCGGTGTTCTCGGTCGAGTCCAGTCCCACGATCAGCTTGGTTACACGCTCGCTCTGAAGCAGATGCTGCGCCGCGGGCAGAGTCAGCCGCAGCGCGCGGTCGTCCATTTCCTTGAAGCCCGTGGTCATGATGCCCACCACGTCGACGTCGATGCCATTCAGTGCGCCGTCGGCGGTCACCGCGAGCAACGTCAGCCCGGCTCCGGGCGCGACGCCCATCGAGCGTGCCAGACCGGAGCCCAGCAGTGCTTCGTAGCCGGCCGGCGGTTTTTCGCTCAGGTTGCGCCCCCGCAGAATGCGTGGCTCGAAACCCATGCGCCTCTCGGCCGCCGGGTCCACCGCCGTGGCCATGAACGTGCCGGACTTCGTCCCGTTGGAGACCATGCCGAAGAACTCGATGCGCGGGGCAGTGCCCCGCACGTGCGGCGTCCGCGCGGCCGCGGCGGCCAGATCGTGGTAGTTGTCGAGGCCGTTCTCCAGCGCGCGGGTCTCGTCGCGCTTGAAGAAGTCCGCGTTGTAGATCTGGATGTGGCCCAGGCCGCTGCGAATAGTCATCTCGCGCAGCCCCCAGAACAGGAACGAGAAAAAGCCACCGGCCAGCAGCAGCGCCGAGACGCCGCCCACCACCACCAGCAGCGTCATCAGCGTCCGGCGCCGGTTGCGGAAGATGTTCCTGAATGCCAGGGAAAGAAGGATCTTCATGAGTTCACCTCAAAACCGGGGCCGCTTCCACGCGGCCATCGCACAGCGGAATCACGCGCTCGGCGCGGTCGAGCAGTCGCTGGTCGTGCGTCGAGAAAAGGAATGTTAAGCCGAGGCTGCGATTGAGCTCGTGCATCAAGTCGATCAACTGGGTGGCGTTGCGCGTATCCAGGTTGGCAGTGGGTTCGTCGGCCAGCACCAGCGCCGGGCGATGCACGATGGCGCGCGCGACGGCAACTCGCTGGCGCTCCCCTCCCGAGAGCAGGTCGGGGCGCTGCCCGGCGCGGCTCTCCAGCCCAACGCTCTCCAGCGCCTCGGCGACCCGGCGCCGGCGCTCGCGCTCCGGCAACCGTTGGAGCAGCAGCGGATACTCCACGTTCTCGAACGCCGTGAATACCGGGATCAGGTTGAAGGTCTGAAAGACAAAGCCGATCTTGTGGCGCCGCAGCGTGGCAAGTTGCGCCCCACTCAGCCGGCTGGTGTCCGTGCCCTCGATGAAGATGTGCCCGCTGGTCGGCTGGTCGATGCAGCCGATCAGATTCAGCAAGGTGGACTTGCCGCTGCCGCTCGGCCCGGCCACCGCCAGGAACTCGCCCCGCTCGATGCACAGTGAAACATCCTCGAGTGCGATGACGAAACTGTGGTCCATCGGGTAGCGCCGGCTGACTTGTTCGAGTTCTACCAATTCATCCATGCCCCGAGCATAGGGAGTGTTCCGGGCCGCGTCGCGCGGAATCGGATGAAGGGTGGAATTCGCGGATGAGGGGCGCGGGAGCGGCGACAGACCGGCGATTGACACGCGCACGGGCGGGACGATACGATGCGGGAACTGGAGGAATGGTCATGAATCGCGCTTCCGCTGTGCTCCTGACGCTTGCTCTGCTCATCTGTTGCGCGGCGGTCCGGGCGGCCGAAAATCCCGTGGTAGGCACCTGGCGCGTGGTCTCCTTCGGCTCCGAAGGGTTGACCTGGACGCTGACCGTGAAGGAGCAGGGCGGCAAGCTCTCCGGCACGCTGGCGGGCAGTCTCGGCGAGTTCCCGCTGATTGACCCGAAGCTCGATGGCGACAAGTTCACTTTCAAGGTTTCCGTGGACGACAAAATCTACAGCGGGGAGGGCAAGATCTCGGGCAAGAGCATCGAAGGCGCCTACAAGGGCCCCGACGATGAGGGCACCTTCAAGGGCGACAAGCAGTCCTGAGAATTTGAAATCCAGCCTCCCCGTGCGCTATCGTAGTCTGTTCCAGATTCTGTAATCCTGTTGTGGTGAAGGCTCTCCTGTCGGAGGGCCGGCTCCCTAGGAGTTTCGGAGGGTTCTTTTCGATGCAATCAATTACGACTGTGTTCGCGCTTTGGCTCCAAACCGGGGCCGTGGAAGATCCCGATGCCGGACCCTTTTTCCTGGCGATGGTGATCGCCGTCAGCCTGGTCTCGCTCGGGGTTGCGTTTCTGTTCGCACGCTCGGTGATGGGCAAGGACGCGGGAACGGCGGAAATGCAGAAGATCTCCAACGCCATCCGTAAGGGCGCCGAGGCGTTCCTGCGCCGCCAGTACTCGACCATCGTCAGTTTGGCCGTGGCCCTGGCGATCATTATTTACCTGGGGTACGCCTTCGGCAAAGGAGATTCCAAGCTGGCCGTTCGCATGACCATCTCCTTCGTGGTGGGCGCGGTGTGCTCGCTGGCCGCGGGATTCTGCGGCATGTGGGTCTCCATCCGCTCCAACATCCGCGTCGCTTCGGCGGCCCGCAAAGACCTCAACGAGGCCCTGAAAATCGCGCTCCGCGGCGGTGCGGTGACCGGTCTGGGCGTCGTGGCGCTATCGCTGCTGGGTGTTGGCGGACTGTTCTGGCTCTTCGACGGTCTCGGGAATCCGAAGCTGATTCCATTCCAGATCGTCGCCTTCGGCTTTGGCGCGAGCTTCGTGGCGCTGTTCGCCCAGTTGGGCGGCGGCATCTACACCAAGGCTGCCGACGTGGGCGCGGACCTGGTGGGCAAAGTGGAAGCCGGCATCCCCGAAGACGATCCCCGCAACCCGGCCGTGATCGCGGACCTGGTGGGCGACAATGTCGGCGACTGCGCCGGCCGCGGCGCCGACCTGTTCGAGTCCACCGCCGCCGAAAACATCGGCGCTATGATCCTCGGCGTTGCGCTGTATCCGATTTACGGCGTCAAGGGAATCATGTTCCCGCTGGTCGCCCGCGCCTTCGGTCTCATCGCCTCGATCGTGGGCGTGCTGATTGTCCGGGTCAAGGCCAACGAGGACCCCATGAAGGCCCTCAACCGCGGCTACTACATGACCACTGTTCTGGCCATGGCCGGTTTCTACGTCGCGGTGCACTTCCTGCTCCAGGCCAACCTGATGCTATTCTCGGCGGGCATCGTCGGCATTGTGACCGCGTTCCTGTTCGTCTGGATCACCCAGTACTACACCGAATACAGGTACCGGCCGGTCCTGTCGATCGCCGAAAGCGCCAAGACGGGCGCCGCGACGGTAATCATCACCGGGATGTCGGTGGCGCTGGAGTGCACGGCGCTGCCGGTGGTGGTGATCTCGGGCGCCATCCTGGGTTCCTACTATCTTGGGGTGCACGCGGGGCTGCCCGGCGTCGACCCGATTGCGGCCGGCTTTTACGGCACGGCGATCGCCACCATGGGCATGCTCTCCACCTGCGCTTACATTCTGGCAATGGACACCTTTGGACCGATCACGGACAACGCCGGCGGCATCATCGAAATGTCGCAGCAGCCCGAAGAGGTCCGCAAGCGCACGGACCGGCTGGATGCGGTTGGCAACACCACCAAGGCCCTGACCAAGGGCTACGCGATTGGCAGCGCGGCGCTGGCCGCCTTCCTGCTCTTCACCGCCTACACGGACGCCGTGAAGGAGCACCTGGCCACGCTGGGCCGCAAAGTACAGGAGTTCACCATCGACATCGGCAACGTGCCGGTGTTCGTCGCGGCCCTGATCGGCGCGGCGCTCGTGTTCCTGTTCTGCGCCCTGGCGATCCGGGCGGTCGGCAGGGCCGCGCAGACGGTGATCGAAGAGGTCCGGCGGCAGTTCAAGGCCGACCCGGGAATTATGGCGGGGACCTCGGATCCGGACTACGGTACTTGCGTGGACATCGTCACGCGCGGCGCTCTCAAGGCGATGGTGCTGCCGGGCATTCTGCCGGTGGTGGGACCGGTTGCGATCGGCTTGATCTTCCGATGCCTCGGCGTGACGGCCGCCGGCCTGCCGATGGGCGCGGTGGCGGTGGCGGCGTTCCTGATGGTCGGGACGATCACCGGCATCCTCATGGCCCTCATGATGAACAACGGCGGCGGCGCGTGGGACAACGCCAAGAAGTTCATCGAGACCGGCCAGTTTGGCGGCAAGGGGTCGGATGTTCACAAGGCTACGGTGGTGGGCGACACGGTGGGCGATCCCTTCAAGGACACCGCCGGGCCTTCGCTGCACGTGCTCATCAAGCTGTTGAGCACCATCACGCTGGTGGCCGCGCCGCTGTTTATCTGAGAGTGAGAGTCTCGGGGCAACTGGCCCGTGGATCGCTCCGATTCTCGGGCCACAGCCCTTCTTGGGAGGTGTTGGATGGAACGTGTGTGTTTCCTGTTGCAGGTGAAGAAGGACCGGCTCGAGGAGTACAAGGAGCGTCACAAGGCCGTTTGGCCGGACATGCTGCAAGCGTTGCGGGAAACCGGCTGGCACAACTACTCGCTGTTTCTTCGCGACGACGGCCTGCTGGTCGGCTATCTGGAGACCCCGGACCTCGGCAAGGCCGTGGCGGGCATGGCCGAACGTGAAGTCAACGCGCGCTGGCAGAGCCAGATGGGGCCGTTCTTCGAGGACCTGGGCGGCCGCCGGCCCGACGAGGGCTTTCTCCGGCTCGAGGAAGTCTTCCACCTGGATTGAAGGCCGGCCCGGAATCGGTGCGATAATCAGAGGTTCGTGGTGAATATGAAGAAGCTGGCCTGTACTGTATTCTGTGCGGTCTTGATTCAGGGCGCGTCTCTGGCGCAACACTTCGAGCTCTCCGTCTTCGGCGCGCTGCCGCGCTTTCATCACCCGGCCCTGGGCTCGCTCAGCGATACGCCCGTCGACACCGACACCACGCTGACCAGGGGCAGGTATACTGTCGGAATCCGGGCGACCTTGAATTCCCGCGGCTACTACGGCCACGAGCTCAGCTACTCTATCCAGCACATGACGTTTCGAACCCTCGACACCACTACCGATTCGGACGGCAATACCGTCTCCACGGTGTATCAGGACAAGATCAAGCTCCAACAACTGTCCTACAACTTCCTGATCTACTTCATGCCCAGGGGTGAGCGCTGGCGCCCCTTCGTCACCGGCGGCGCGCAGGCCTACCGGTGGGGCGCGCCCCATTTTTCCGCGTGGCCGGGTGGCGGCTCCAAGAACTACGGTCTCAATTTTGGCGGTGGCCTCAAGATCAAGCTCTTGCCGCACACGCTGGCGCGTCTCGACTTCCGCGATTACATCGGCGGCAGGCCTTACGTTGGACAACTCAGTCTGGCAGCCGGCAGCCTGGGCGGCGGCCACACTCGCCTGCTGGAAGCCTCGGCCGGCTTCGGCGTAACATTCTAAACACAGCGTCATAAGTAATTGCGTATGCTTGAGAAGTGTGCTCTCATGGAGACATGAGACCACTCGGCATCGCGGACTCGGCAACCATCGTTCTCGGCTTGCAGGATGAGATCCG